>NZ_BAABAQ010000004.1:0-582003 GCF_039537505.1 Streptosporangium oxazolinicum | reverse complement strand
TAGGGTTACGGCGGTTATGGCGAAGGGGAAACACCCGGTTACATTCCGAACCCGGAAGTTAAGCTCTTCAGCGCCGATGGTACTGCACCGGGGACGGTGTGGGAGAGTAGGTCACCGCCGGACAATCTTTCGTGAAGGGCCTCCACCGTTGGTGGGGGCCCTTCGTGCTTTCCCGGACCTGTTGCCCCGGCCCCTGCCGTGGGTCCTGGGTTCTTCCTGGGACCGGTCCCCTCTTCCCAGGGCCCTGTTCCGGGCTTTTCGCGCTGTCCCGGGCGCCCCTGTTTCCGGGCCTTTGGCGTGCTCCCGAACCCCCTCCTGCGGCGTTCTAGGACTCCAGGGCCTCCGACCCCCAGGCTTTCCGGAGGGTTTTTCCGTGGTTGTGGGACCTGCCTTCAAGGTTCCGCCCCAGTATGGCTGGCGTGTTTGGGTTTCTCGGTCTGTGGAGTTTTATGTGTTACGGGGTCCGCGTTGCACCAGCCTTTACGGGCCTGTCTGGGACCCGCCCAGGACGTCAGTAGGCTGGAGACGTGGACTATCGAGCGGTTGAACAAGCGATCATGCAGCGTGGTGTCGAGTGGAACTTCGAGCCCAAGCTCGACAGAATTGCCGCGCTCGTGGATCTGCTCGGCTCTCCGCAGCACTCCTATCCCGTCGTGCACGTGGCCGGTACGAACGGCAAGTCGAGCACGACCCGGATGATCGAAGCACTCCTGCGTGAGCGCAACCTGCGTGTCGGCCGGTTCACCAGCCCCCACCTCGTCTCCATGTGCGAGCGCATCAGTGTGGACGGCGCCCCGCTCAGCGAGGAGCGCTTCGTCGAGGTGTACGAGGACATCGCGCCCTATCTGGGGATGATCGACGCCCAGGGGCGGCGGCTCTCCTTTTTCGAGACCCTCACCGCGATGGCGTTCGCCGCCTTCGCCGACGCTCCCGTGGACGTCGCGGTCATCGAGACGGGGATGGGAGGCATCACCGACGCCACCAATGTCGCCGACGGTGCCGTGGCGGTCATCACGCCCATCTCCCTCGACCATGTCGACTATCTCGGACCTGACGTCGAGACGATCGCAGGGGAGAAGGCCGGCATCATCAAGCCCGGGGCGACCGCGGTGCTCGCGCAGCAGGAGCTTCCCGCGGCCTCGGTGCTGATGAGGCGGGCGGCCGACGTCGGCGCCGCGGTGGCACGCGAGGGGCTGGAGTTCGGCGTCCTGAGCAGGGAGCTCGCCATCGGCGGGCAGTTGATCCGGCTCAAGGGGCTCAAGGGGACGTACGAGGACATCCTGCTCCCCCTGTACGGCGCGCACCAGGCGGGTAACGCGGCCTGCGCGCTGGCCGCGGTGGAGGCGCTGACCGGCGGGGACGAGCCTCTCGACGCGGAGCTGGTGCGGCAGGCGTTCCTGGAGGTGCGCTCGCCCGGCAGGCTCGAGGTGGTCCGCAGGGGGCCCACGGTGGTCGTCGACGCCGCGCACAACCCGGCGGGGATGCAGGCCAGCCTGGACGCCGTACAGGAGTCCTTCGACTTCGCGAAGCTCATCGGCGTGGTGGCGGTCGCCGGGGACAAGGATGTCCAGGGCATCCTGGAGCTGCTGGAACCGATGATGGACGAGATCGTGGTGACCAGGAACTCCTCGCCGAGGTCCATGGACGTGGACGATCTCGCCGCGCTGGCAGAGGAGATCTTCGGGCTTGACCGGGTGCACCAGGTCGAGAGGCTGGACAGCGCGATCGACCGGGCGATCGGCATGGCCGACGCCCTGGGCGAGTTCAGCGGGGCCGGGGTGCTGATCACCGGGTCGGTGGTGACCGCCGGTGACGCGCGTCTCCTGCTCAAGGCGGACGAGGCACGGTGACTCAAGGCGGTGAGGCATGTGGTTGCCTCAGGGCGGCGAGAAGCGAGTGGTGCCTCAAGGCGGACGAGGCGCGGTGAACAAGGGCAGGACGTGCCGAGCGGACAGATCGAGCGGACAAGACGCGGTGAGTAGACAGAACACAGTGAGCGGACAGGACGAAACGAGCCGGCCGGGTACGGCGGGTGGGGCATGGCCGAGGCGACTCTGGAGGAGCGGAAAATGATCACGGTCACTCCGGGGATGAGGCGTCTCTGCGCGAGCGTGCTCGGCATGGAGGCCATAGTCGTTGGTCTGTTCACGCCGGTGGCCATCAACACGCAGGGTGTCGAACCGGCCGTCGCGGCCACCGTCGGCCTCGGCCTGGCGCTCCTCTGCGTGGTGGTGATCGGCCTGCTCAAGCGGCCTTTCGCCTACGTCGTGGGAAGCGTGATCCAGGTGCTCGCCATCGCCTCCGGCCTCATGGTTCCGACCATGTTCTTCCTCGGTGCGGTCTTCGCCGCGCTGTGGATCACGGCGATATTCGTCGCTCGCCGTGTCGAGGGCGTGACTTCT
This sequence comes from Streptosporangium oxazolinicum, assembly GCF_039537505.1. NCBI lineage: Bacteria > Bacillati > Actinomycetota > Actinomycetes > Streptosporangiales > Streptosporangiaceae > Streptosporangium > Streptosporangium oxazolinicum. Next base: position 579,601 of record NZ_BAABAQ010000004.1, on the reverse strand, counting down.
CGCTAAAGTCGGCCAACATGGCCGTCCCTCCCATCCAGCCGACTCGGGCGGTGTCCGCCAGGCCCACGGGCCTGGTGCGCGCACTCCGGGTCTCCCTGATGCTCGACGTCGTCCTCGGACTGCTCGTCGCGGTAGTGCTGCCGCTGGCGATCGTCGCCATTCCCAACACCATCTCGGTGGTCGCCGCCCTCCTGCCGCCGGACATCTCGCAGATAGAGATGATCAGGGCGCACGGGCTGGCGCTTCCCGCGATGGTCCTGACCGTGCCGGTGGCGGCGGTGGCCGTGCACCGGATGAGGGCGGCCCCGATGATGGTCGTGGGGCTGACCCTCCTCGCCTTCGCCGACGCCGCCGGTGGGTACGCCGGGTCCACGGCGCTGGTAGCGGTCCTGCGGGTCCTGCACGGGGTCGGGGCGGGCCTGCTGGTTCCCGCCACCCTGATGGCCGTCTGGGGGCGTTCGGTGCTCCTCAGGGCCGTGTGGGCGGCCGCGCTGACGGCGAGCCTCCTGGCCGCTCAGGCGCTCGCGCTGTGGCCCCTTGACCAGGTCGACTCCTGGCGCGTCACCCTCCAGCCGTACCCGATGCTCACCGGGGTCGCGCTCGCGCTCGCCGCGCTCTATCTGGTGCTGTGGCTGAAGGAGGGAGACGGCGGCTCCGGCCCCGTGCCGGTCGTCGCGGAACGCGGGCGCACGCTGTGGGTGGTCGTGCCCGCCGCGGGCGTCGCGGCCCTCGCTCTGGGCAGCACGTTCGACTGGTCGCCGGATCTGGTGATCCGGGCGGCGCTGGTGTCCGTCCTCGTCCTGCTCGCCCTGGCCTCCTCCAGCGCCTCGAAGGGAGGCGTCGGCCGGGCGCCGGCCTACGCGATGGTCGCGGTCGGCGTCGTCGCCCTGCCGACCGCCGCCCAGATCACCTATGTCGAGCTCGGCGGGCTGGGAGGTCCGGGTCTGTCCGGCCTGTGGCCGGCCTTCGCGATCGCCGCGCTGGTGGGCCTGCTGTCCGCCGCGCTGGTGAACCGGCTGGGCGTCGCGGCCATGCCCATGGTCACCGCGGGCGGGCTCGTGGTGATGGTCGCGGGCCTGTGTGCCGTCCGGCTGTTCCTTCCCGCCCCTGGAGGGCTCCCGCTGATCCTCCCGTTCGTCCTGCTCGCGGGTGGCGCCTCGGTGGCGCTCACCGGCGCGCTGCGCTCCTGCGGCGAGGGGGCCGCGCTCCTGGCGCTGTCGCTGTTCTTCCCCGCGGTGCTCGTGGGCTTCCTGCTGGGCAGTGGCGTCCAGGTCACCCGCCTGGAGGATGCCACGACCCCGCAGGCGCTGGTCGACGGGTTCGTGGACGCCCTGCACCTGTGGGCGCTGATCGGGGGCGGCCTGGTGCTCGTGGTGATCGTGCTCGGTGCCGTCCTGGCCCGCTTCCTGCCCGGCACCCCGGCGAGCGCGCGGGACACCTGGGACACGCGGGATGCCCGGACCGGTACGGACGGCGTCTCGCCCGGGGCGGTTTCCGGCTCCGGGCTGGTGCCCCCTCCCGCCGGGGAGGTCGATCTCGCCGGTGGCGCGTGGCCGGCCGCCACGGCGTCGGGACCTCCCAAGCAGGCCGGACCCTCCGGGCGGTTCGGGCGAGCCGACCGGGACGACCGGGACGGGCAGACCGGACATTCGGTGGTGCGGCCTCGGTCCGAGGCCGGTCCGCAGTCGCGGGTCCGCCCGAATCCCGAGGCCGGGCCCATGGCCGCGACCGGGTCCATGAGCGGGTCCATGGCCGCCACCGGGGGCGGGCAGGGGGCGGGCAAGGGCGGGAGGCCCAGGCCCCGGCACGAGCCCGGTCACGTCCCCGAGCGTGACCCCGAGCCGGAGACGGAGACCGAGCCGGAGAAGGTCGTCGCGCCGCCCGTGGTGGTGCCGCCGCCCGCGCCCTCGCCCGAGGACGGCCCGGGGAACGGGCCCGCGCTCCAGTGACCTCGCCGACCACGGGGAAACGCGCGAAGGACGGTAAACTTCGCGCGTTTACCGCAGTCAGCGACCCATACATGTTCAAAGGAGAACTTCAGTGTCCGAGCGCACCCTTGTCCTGATCAAGCCCGACGGTGTGGCGCGTGGTCTCATCGGCGATGTGATCGCCCGTGTCGAGCGCAAGGGTCTGAAGGTCGTGGCGCTGGAGCTGCGCACCCTGGACGTCGACACCGCCAAGGTGCACTACGCCGAGCACTCCGAGCGGCCGTTCTTCGGCGAGCTGGTGGACTTCATCACCTCCGGCCCGCTGGTCGCGCTGGTGCTCGAGGGGCCGCGCGCCATCGAGGCCTTCCGGGGTCTCGCCGGTCTCACCGACCCCGTCAAGTCCGCACCCGGCACCATCCGCGGCGACCACGCTCTGGAGATCGGCGAGAACGTCGTCCACGGCTCCGACTCCCCCGAGTCCGCCGCGAGGGAGATCAAGATCTTCTTCCCGGATCGCTTCTAGGACGCGCGCTTTCGCCGTGTTTGCCGGGCCTCGCCGTCCTTGTGGACGGCGAGGCCCGCCCTGTTCGGCTAACCCAAGATTTTGCTGCGGCAGGCCGCCTCATTGCGCTCAATGGTGGGTACGTCACGTTACGATTCGAGTGCGTTCCGTAGTTTTCGCCGACGACCTGACGGAAGGAGGCCGGCCTTCCTCATGGGCAGCAATCTCGCTTTTCTGGGCCGTGACATGGCGGTCGACCTCGGCACCGCGAACACCCTGGTGTACGTACGGGGCCGCGGGATCGTGCTCAACGAGCCGTCCGTCGTAGCGATCAACACCGCGACGGGGAAGATCGTGGCCGTTGGTATCGAGGCCAAGCGGATGATAGGCCGTACGCCTGGCAACATCGTGGCCATTCGCCCGCTCAAGGACGGTGTCATCGCCGACTTCGACGTCACCGAGCGCATGCTGCGCTATTTCATCCAGCGGGTGCACAAGCGCCGCCACTTCGCCAAGCCGCGCATCATCATCGCCGTGCCGAGCGGGATCACCGGGGTCGAGCAGCGCGCGGTCAAGGAGGCCGGTTACCAGGCGGGCGCGCGCAGGGTCTACATCGTCGAGGAGCCCATGGCCGCCGCGATCGGCGCCGGGCTCCCCGTGCACGAGCCCACCGGCAACATGGTGATCGACATAGGGGGTGGCACCACCGAGGTGGCGATCATCTCGATGGGCGGTGTGGTCACCAGCCAGTCGATCAGGGTGGGTGGTGACGAGCTCGACCAGGCGATCATCGCCTTCGCCAAGAAGGAGCACTCGCTGATGCTCGGCGAGCGCACCTCCGAGGAGATCAAGATGGCCATCGGTTCCGCGTGCATGCTTCCCGAGGAGAGCCACGCCGAGATTCGGGGCCGTGACCTGGTCAGCGGCCTGCCCAAGACGATCGTGGTGTCGGCCGCGGAGATCCGCAAGGCCATCGAGGAGCCGCTGAACGCGATCGTCGACGCGGTCAAGACCACGCTCGACAGGTGCCCGCCCGAGCTTTCCGGAGACCTGATGGACCGCGGGATCGCTCTCACCGGGGGTGGGGCGCTCCTCAAGGGCATGGACGAGCGGCTGAAGGCCGAGACCGGCATGCCGATCCACCTCGTCGACAACGCCCTCGACTCCGTCGCCCTCGGCTCGGGCAAGTGCGTCGAGGACTTCGACGCTCTGCAGCAGGTCCTGGTCCCCGAGCCGCGGCACTGATGAAGGACACCCGCAGGGCACGGGTCAACCTGGGGCTGCTGCTGGCCGCCGCGCTCGTGCTCGTGACCATCGACCACCGCTCGGTCACGGAATCGCCGTTCGGTCCGCTCAGGACGGCCGGTACGACGCTGTTCGGTGCCGCGGAGAGCGCCGGGGCGGGGTTCGTGCGACCGGTCGGCGAGTTCTTCGAGACGATGGCCGAGGCTCCCTCGGTGCGCGGCCGTCTCGAGAAGCTGCGCGCGGAGAACCAGCGGCTCAGGCACGACCTGGCGGCGCAGAGCCTCGACCGTGGGCGGTCCAGGGAGCTTCGCAGGCTGCTCGGTGTGGCGGGGGTCGGCGGATACAGGATCCTGACTGCCCAGGTGATCGCCCGGCGTGGCGCTCCCGGGTTCGAGGAGGCCGTCGAGCTCGACGTGGGGCGCGCCGACGGGGTGCGCCCGGAGATGACCGTGCTGAACGCCGACGGCCTGGTCGGCAGGGTGGTCCAGGTGGGCCCGTCCACGTCGACGGTGGTCCTGCTCAGTGATCCCGCCTCGGCGGCCGGGGCCAGGCTGGAGGGCAGTAACGAGATCGGCGTGGTGCACGGCGTGGGGGAGAATGGCCGCCTGGTCCGCTTCCGGCTGCTCGACTCGACCGCGCCGATCACCCCCGGCCACCGCATCGTGAGCTTCGGTTCCCAGGGCGGCGCGCCGTACGTGGCGGGGGTGCCGATCGGGGTGGTGGAGCGGGTGGAGGCCACGCCGGGTGAGCTGACCCGGATCGCGTACGCGCGGCCGTCCGCCGATCTCACCGCGCTGGACGTGGTCGGGGTCGTGGTGCAGGCGCCGCGCCGCGATCCGCGGGACGCGGTGCTCCCTCCGGGGCCGCGCAAGACGAAGGTTTCGACGCCGGGGCGGTCCACGCCACGCGTATCCGAGTCCGAGGCGGACGCGGAGTCCGAGCCCGACGCCGAGCCCGGTTCCCGGTCCGGTGCCGACTCCGACTCCGAGTTCAACGCCGAGCCCAACGCCAGGCCCAGGTCCAGGGCTGACTCCAGGTCCAGGGCTGACTCCGGCTCCGGGCCCGGCTCCAGGTCCCGGTCGAGGTCGAGGTCCGGGTCTGACGCAGACTCGGGGTCCGAGCCCAACACCAGGCCCAGATCCAGGTCCGGAGCCAGGGCTGACACCGACTTCGAGCCCGACGCCGAGCCCAGGTCCAGGTCCGGGGCTGACTCCGGCTCCGAGCCCAATGGCGAGTCCAGATCCAGGCCCAGGTCCAGACCTGGCGCCGGTTCCGAGCCCACTGCCGAGTCCAGATCCAGGCCCAGATCCGGGCCTGGCGCCGACTCCGGGGCCGACTCCGAGCGCGGCTCGCGTGAGGCGGAGGCTCCTCGCGGCCGGCGAGAAGGGGCCTGACGGGATGGGCCGCAACGCGATCTTCGTGGTGCTGCTCCTGGGGATCATGATCGTCCAGGTGACCGTCGTCAACAGGCTGCCGCTGCCGGGGCAGGCCGCGCCGGATCTGGTGCTGCTCGCCGTGGTGGGGTACGCGCTGGCGCGCGGGGCCGCCGCGGGGGCTGTCATGGGCTTCGCCGCCGGTCTTGTCAGCGACCTGCTGCCGCCGGCGGCGCACCTGTTCGGGCACAACGCGCTCGTGTTCTGCCTCATCGGTTTCATGGCGGGACGGGCGGTGGAGAGCCAGCCGGGCGCGGGGCCGCTCGTGGCGCTGGTCTGCGCGGTCATCGGTCCCGTGGTCGCCCTGGTGACCGGTGCCCTGGTGGGGGATCCGCGGACCGCTGTGTCCATGCTCACGACGGTGCTGCCGCAGTCGATGGTCTACAACCTGCTCGCCGCGCCCCCCGTGGTGTGGATGGTGCGAAGGATCGTGCGGGGGCCGGAGCCGCGCCTCATCCAGGTGCCCAGGTCCGCCCTGCGGAGTCGCGGATGAGGCCACATGCGCGGCCTCGCCGCGAGGGGAGCGGGGCGTGGGCAGGGGGTTTCTGCGGGGTGTGCGGGGAGGTGCGGACATGGGCCTGATGCGGGGGCGTCTGGTCATGGTGCAGGTGCTGGTGGTGTCGATGCTGGCGTTGCTCGCGGTGCGGCTCTGGCAGGTGCAGGTGGTGCGCGGCAGGGAGTACGTGGAGGCCGCGACCGAGACGCGTACGCGTGACGTCGTCGTCCCCGCGGTGCGCGGGCAGATCCTCGACGCGACGGGCCGTCCGCTGGTGCGCAACCGGACCACGCTGGTGGTCTCGGTCGACCGTACGCGCCTGAACCGGATGGCGGGCAACGGCCAGGAGGTGCTCCAGAGGCTCGCCACCGTGCTCGGCCGCCGTCCCACCGAGCTGCGGGAGCGGATCAGGGCGTGCGGGCCGGGGGTCGCCCGCCCCTGCTGGCCGGGGTCCCCGTACCAGCCGATTCCCATCGACGTCGACGTCACCACGCGTGAGGCCCTGCAGATCCTGGAGCGGCAGGAGGAGTTTCCCGGGGTCACGGCCGAGGTGCAGGCCGTGCGGGAGTATCCGCGCAAGAGCGCGGGCGCGCAGGCGCTCGGCTACCTGCAGCCGATCACGCAGGAGGAGCTGGACAGGCGCGACGGGCTCAGGGCGGCGTTCTCCGGGGTCGACCTGGTGGGCAGGGACGGCCTGGAGGCGGTCTACGACGTGCCGCTGCGGGGGACGCCCGGGATGCGGCGGGTGCAGGTCGACCGGCTCGGCAAGGTCATCGGGGTGGAGCGGCACGTGTCGCCGATCCCGGGTGACACGCTCATCACCAGCATCGACGCCAGGGTGCAGACCCTGGCGGAGAAGGCGCTGGCCGAGGCGATGAAGGGCGCGCCCAAGGCCGACGGGGCGGCGGCGGTGGTGCTGGACGTGAGGACCAGCAGGGTGATCGCGCTGGCCAGCGCGCCGACGTACGATCCGGCGGTCTGGAGCGGGGGCATCTCCGAGGCGGAGTACCAGCGGCTGCTGTCCGGCAAGACGGGTAAGCCGCTGGTGTCGCGGGCGATCAAGGGTGAGTTCGCGCCCGGTTCGACGTTCAAGGTGTCGTCGGTGGCGGCGATGCTCAGGGACGGCTACCCGCTGCACGGCAAGTACGACTGCCCGGGGTCCTTCATGGTGGGCGACCGGCCGTTCAACAACTTCCGCGGCATCGGGCTGGGTGTCCTCGACCTGCACACGGCGCTGGTGAAGTCCTGCGACACGATCTTCTACCGGGCGGCGTACGAGCAGTGGCTGCGCGACGGCGGGCTCAATCCCAAGGGGAGGACGAAAGAGCCGATGGCGAACATGGCGCGCGCCTACGGGTTCGGCCGTCCCACGGGCATCGACCTGCCGGGCGAGTCACCGGGCAGGATCCCCGACCGGGCGTGGAAGAAGGCGCTGTGGGCGGTGACCAAGGAGGACAACTGCAAGCGGGCCAAGACCGGCTATCCGGAGGTGGCCAAGAGCAGTCCCAGCAGGGCCGCCTTCCTCAAGCGGCTGGCGTACGAGAACTGCCTGGAGGGGTTCCAGTGGCGGCCGGGTGACGCCGCCAACTTCTCCATCGGGCAGGGCGACGTGCTGGTGACGCCGCTGCAGCTGGCGGCGGCCTACGCGGCGCTGGTCGGGGACGGCAAACTGCGCAGTCCCAGGGTGGGCTGGGCACTGGTGCGTCCCGACGGCACCAAGGTCAAGAAGATCAAGGTGCCGGTGGTGGGCAGGCTGCCGATCTCGCGGGAGGAGCGGGCCTACATCAAGGGGGCGCTGAGCGAGGTCGCCTCCGACGGCACCGCGGCCGGGGCCTTCTCGGGGTTCCCCATGGACAAGGTCAAGATCGGCGGGAAGACCGGCACCGCCGAGGTCTACGGCAAGACCGACACGTCGTGGTTCGCGTCGTTCGCTCCGACGGACAAGCCGCGGTTCGTGATCGTCGCCATGGTGTCCCAGGGCGGGATGGGCGGTCAGACCGCGGCCCCGGCGGTACGGAAGATCTACGAGGGCATCTACGGGTTCAAGTCGGACGGGAAGCCGTCCGCCTCGGCCCTGCCGGACGGGCGCCCGGCGAGGGCGCTCCCGGTGATCGCCAAGGACGGGACGGTGTCGCGATGACACCCGCGACGACGCTCGCGACGCCGGTGCCGGTGACGGTGTCCGGTACGGCGTTCGCGGTGGGGCTCATGGCGGCATCGGCGGTGACCGCCGCGACGGTGCCGACGGTGACGTCCGCAGGGGAGGCGGCGTGAACCGGGCTGCCGCGCCACCGAGGACGTCCCTGGCCGGGCGGACGGTGGCGGCGGCCTCCACGGTGAACCGGATGGACGGGGTGATGCTGGTCGCCGTCGCCGCGCTGGCGGTGATCGGCACGATGCTGGTCTGGTCGTCGACCAGGACGTGGGCGGCCGGTTCCACCGGGCTGGTCAAGAAGCACATCCTCAACCTCGTCATCGGGGCCGTGCTCGCCGGTACGGCCGCGATGGTGGACCACCGGTCGCTGCGGATGTTCGCGCCGCTGATCTACGGCGCGACGCTGGTCGGGCTGATCCTGGTGATCACGCCGCTCGGCAGCACCGTGAACGGCGCCCACTCGTGGATCATGCTGGGCGGCGGGTTCGCGTTCCAGCCGTCGGAGTTCGCCAAGCTCGGCCTGGTGCTGATGCTCGCCATGCTGATGGCCCACCCCACCCGGGGCACCGACCGGCCGCGCGGTTTCGACGTCGTGATCGCGCTGGTGGTGTCCGCCTTCACCATGGGGCTGGTGATGCTCCAGCCCGACCTGGGCACCACGATGGTCATCGGGGTGATCACGGCCGGCACGATCGTCGTGGCGGGGGTCCGCAAGCGCTGGATCGCCGGGCTCACCCTCAGCGTGATCGGCGCGGGGGTGGCCGCGTGGTTCCTCAACGTGCTGGAGCCGTACCAGATCGCCCGGTTCACCGCGTTCCTCAACCCGGCCAGCGATCCGCGCGGCGTCGGCTACAACAGCACCCAGTCGCTGATCGCGATCGGGTCGGGGGAGGTGTTCGGCAAGGGGCTGTTCGGGGGTGGCCAGACCACCGGCCGTTTCGTGCCCGAGCAGCACACCGACTTCATCTTCACGGTGGCGGGGGAGGAGTTCGGTTTCCTCGGCGCGGTCACCGTGGTGGCGCTGCTCGGGGTGATCCTGGTGCGGGGGGCGCGGATCGCGCGCGAGTGCGACGACAGGTTCGGCGCGCTGATGGCCGGTTCGATCGTGTGCTGGCTGGCCTTCCAGTCGTTCGTCAACATCGGGATGACGATCGGGATCATGCCGATCACCGGTCTTCCCCTGCCGTTCGTCTCCTATGGCGGTACCGCCACCTTCGCCAATATGATCGCTTTTGGTCTGCTCCAGGCGATCCACATGCGTCGGCAGCCGTTCCAGTAACTGGTTTGGTGCCTGTTTTGCCGCTTTTTTCAGCACCTACATGAGAGCGGCCCGCATGTAGGAAACCTCCGATTCTCACTGGCATGGCGTTCGTCAAGCGAACATTCTGGGAACGAAGACGGAACTCGCGATGACGGAGGAACCGTGATCTCTGAGCTCGCCGAGCGGCAACGGGCCCTCGAACTGCTGCGAACCGCGTTTCCCGATTACCGGATCGTGTTCAGCAAGGGGCGCTGGGCCGCGGTGTCGGCGGGCAGCCCGCCGGCGGTGTGGTTCGCCGAGACCCCGAGCAGCCTGTGCGGGCAGCTCTTCCAGGCGCAGCTCCGCAACGGCGGCACGGTCGTGCCCTTCCAGGGCAGCGGCTCGTGACAGAGGCGCCAGGACACCCCCCGGAGCGCCGATGACCCCGGTCTCACGCGGCGGCGACCGCGCCGCGCTGGCGTGCGCGACGATCATCCGCAACCGTACGCTGGCCGGTGTGGTCGGCCCGCCGTCCGCCGCGGTCATCCAGCAGATGGTGGACGAGATCCACGTCTGCTGCCCCCAGCAGACCAGGTTCAAGTGCCGCAGGCTCGCCCACGGCTGGACCGTGGAGGAGGCCATCGACCACTTCCACGCCATGTGCGACAGGGAGGGGATCAAGCGGCGCGGGCTCAGCGAGCGCTCCTGGCGGGAGTGGGAGGCGGGGGCGAGGCCCGACCGCGACTACACGGACCTGCTGTGCAGGCTTTTCCAGACCGGCCCGGTCCAGCTCGGCTTCGCCCAGGACTACACGCCCGAGGAGCTGCGTTCGGCGCCGCCCGCGCCGCCGGTCCTCGACGTGATCACGGTGGCGGCCGACGAGGCCGGCGCGCACGCCGAGCGGGCCGAGGAGAGCGAGCTGGGCGCCGGGGCGCTGGAGCGGCTGCGCACCCAGGTGATCTGGGTCGGCAGGCGCTACGTGTTTGAGGCCCCGCTGCCGCTCTTCGTGGAGATGCGCGAGTTGCAGGAGCGCACCCGCAAGGCGCTGGAGCGGCGCATCCACCCCCGGCAGGCCGGGGAGCTGTACTTCCTCACCGGCGCGCTGTGCGGGCTGATGGCCAACGCCAGCATGGACATGGACCGCCGGGTCCCCGCCGACACCCTCGCCCGAGCCGCCTGGACGTACGGCAAGGTGGCCGGGCACGCGGCGCTGATGGGGTGGGCGCGCGGCATGCAGTCGTCGGTGGCGCTGTGGGACCGCCGTCACGGTGACGCGGCCCGCTACGCGGAGGAGGGCCTGACCCACGTCCGCACCGGCTCGGGAGCCACCCGCCTGCACATGCTGAGGGCCCGCTCGTACGCGCTCCTCGGGCGTCGCGGGGAGGCCTTCGAGGCGCTGCGCGAGGCGGCCGACGCCCGGGTGGCCGGGGGCGGGGGGGACGAGCTGCACGACGAGATCGCCGGGGAGTTCGCGTTCCGCCCGGCCAAGGAGCGCTACTACGCGGCGGTCGCCCAGCTGCAGCTCGGCGCCTCCGCCCCGGCCATCGAGTCGGCGCGCGAGTCGCTGTCCCTGTACGCGTCGGGGGAGCCGGAGAACCGCTCCTACGGGTGCGAGGCCATGGCCAGCGCCCACCTGGCGATCGCCCACCTGATGGAGGACGACACCGCGGGCGCCGAGGACGCCATGGCGCCGATCCTCGCCCTCCCGCCGGAGCGGCGCATCGGCAGCCTGGGCGCCACCCTCGGCGCGAGCCGCGCGCTGCTGGCCGCGCGGCCCGGCGGGGAGCGGATGGCCGGGCAGATCGAGAGTTTCTGCGCCGTCGACCTGCCGAAGCGGGCCAGGGGCGCCATCTCGGACGGGAGGAGTGGACGATGACCATCGCCGCGGAGGGTTCACTCCTCTCACGCGCCGTCGTGGCGCTCGCGGAGTCGGGCCGGCAGACCGGGCTCGACACCGGGGGCGCGACGCTGATGCGCGACTTCGCCAACGCCGTCTACCACCTGGCGGGCGAGAAGGTGGTGGTGCGGCTGACGGAGGCGACCACACCGGGCAGGTACGACCGGCTGGTGACCTCGATCAAGGTCACCCGGTGGCTCGCCGAGCGGGGATTCCCCTCGGTCAGGCCGCTGGAGATCAAGCAGCCGGTCGTCGCGGAGGGCTTCCTGGCGACGTTCTGGCACCACGAGGAGCACATCGGGCCGCCCCCCGACCCGGCGCAGCTGGGGCCGCTGCTGCGACGGCTGCACGATCTGCCGCCCGTCCCGTTCGACCTGCCGACCCACGACCCGTTCGGGGGGGTGCGCCGGGCGATCGACGCGAGCGTCGCGCTGGCCCGCGACGACCGCGACTGGCTGATCGGCCGCTGCGAGGCGCTGGCCGAGGCCTACTACGAGCGGGTGGAGTTCGTCCTGCCGTACGGGCTCGTCCACGCGGACGCCCACCGGGGCAACCTGATCCGCACGCCCGGCGGTTTCCTGCTGTGCGACTGGGACGGGGTGTGCGCGGGGCCCAGGGAGATCGATCTGATCCCGACACTCCAGGGCGGCAGGTTCGGGCTGACCGAACGTCAGCGGGCCAATTTCAGCGAGACCTACGGCTACGACGCGACCGGCTGGGAGGGCTATCCGGTGCTGCGCGACATGCGCGAACTGCAGACTCTCACGGCCGTGCTGCGCAACGCGCACCGTGATCGCACCGCCCGTGAGGAGCTTCGGCACCGGCTCGACTCGCTGCGAGCGGGCGACGACCGCCTGTGGCACCCCCTGTAGGCGGATATTCTTGGTGCCATGTCTGTCGAGTCGCTGTTTCCCCGCCTGGAAGCGCTCCTGCCCAGGGTGCAGAAGCCGATCCAGTACGTCGGAGGTGAGCTCAACTCGACCGTCAAGGACTGGGACGAGACCACGGTCCGCTGGGCGCTGATGTATCCGGACGCCTACGAGGTCGGGCTGCCCAACCAGGGCGTCCAGATCCTCTACGAGATCCTCAACGAGCTGCCGGAGACGCTGGCCGAGCGGACCTACGCGGTCTGGCCCGATCTTGAGGCGCTCATGCGCTCCGAGGGCGTGCCCCAGTTCACGGTCGACGCGCACCGGCCCGTACGGGCGTTCGACGTGCTCGGGCTCTCCTTCTCCACCGAGCTCGGCTACACCAACATGCTGACCGCGCTGGATCTGGCGGGCATCCCGCTGGAGGCGGCCGACCGGGGTGAGGACGACCCGATCGTGCTGGCCGGTGGGCACGCGGCGTTCAACCCCGAGCCGATCGCCGACTTCCTCGACGCCGCGGTGCTGGGCGACGGGGAGCAGATCGCCATCGCGATCACCGAGGTCATCCGCGAGTGGAAGGCCGAGGGCTCGCCCGGCGGGCGCGACGGGCTGCTGATGCGGCTGGCCGAGTCCGGCGGGGTCTACGTGCCGAAGTTCTACGACGTCGACTACCACGCCGACGGCCGGATCCAGCGTGTCGCGCCCAACAGGTCGGGCGTGCCGTGGCGGATCCACAAGCACACCGTCATGGACCTGGACGAGTGGCCGTACCCCAAGAAGCCGCTGGTCCCGCTGGCCGAGACCGTGCACGAGCGGTTCAGCGTGGAGATCTTCCGCGGCTGCACCCGCGGGTGCCGGTTCTGCCAGGCCGGCATGATCACCCGCCCGGTGCGCGAGCGCTCGATCACCACGATCGGCGACATGGTCGAGGCGGGCGTCAGGGCGTCCGGTTTCAACGAGGTCGGCCTGCTGTCGCTCTCCTCGGCCGACCACTCCGAGATCGGCGAGGTCGCCAAGGGGCTGGCCGACCGCTACGAGGGCACCAACACCTCCCTGTCGCTGCCCTCGACCCGGGTCGACGCCTTCAACATCGACCTGGCCAACGAGTTCTCCCGCAACGGCCGCCGCTCCGGCCTGACGTTCGCCCCCGAGGGCGGCTCGGAGCGGATGCGCAAGGTGATCAACAAGATGGTCACCGAGGAAGACCTGATCAGGACCGTTACCACCGCGTACACCCAGGGCTGGCGGCAGGTGAAGCTCTACTTCATGTGCGGCCTGCCCACCGAGGAGGACGCCGACGTCCAGGGCATCGCCGACCTGGCCAAGAAGGTCATCAAGGCGGGCCGCGAGGCCACCGGGTCGCGTGACGTCCGCTGCACGGTCTCCATCGGCGGTTTCGTTCCCAAGCCGCACACCCCGTTCCAGTGGGCCGGCCAGGCCGACCACGAGACGGTCGATCGCAGGCTGCGGGCCCTGAAGGAGGCTTTGCGCGGCGACAGGGAGTACGGCCGCGCCATCGGCCTGCGCTACCACGACGGCAAGCCCTCGATCGTGGAGGGCCTGCTCTCCCGGGGGGACCGCCGGGTCGGCGAGGTCATCCGCGCGGTGTGGGCGGAGGGGGGCCGGTTCGACGGCTGGAGCGAGCACTTCTCCTACCAGCGCTGGATGGACGCCGCCGCCAAGGCCGGCGTCGACGTCGACTGGTACACCACGCGCGAGCGCCAGGAGAACGAGGTCCTGCCCTGGGACCACCTCGACGCCGGTCTCGACCGCGAGTGGCTCTGGCAGGACTGGCAGGACGCGGTCAACGACGTCGAGGTCGAGGACTGCCGCTGGACCCCGTGCTACGACTGCGGCGTCTGCCCCACGATGGGGACCGAGATCCAGATCGGGCCCACCGGGAAGAAGCTGCTTCCACTGACGGTTGTCTGAGGTAGGCGGTACGTGAGCACCGCCCCCGGAAACGACGACCACGACTTGGGAAGGACGACACCACCCTGAAACCCGCTCCCGACGGGCCGCCGCCCGCGCCCGTGGCGCAGCGCCTGCGCGTGCGCTACGCCAAGCGCGGCCGCCTGCGCTTCACCAGTCACCGCGACATCACCCGGGCCCTCGAACGGGCGGTCCGGCGAGCCGACGTCCCGGTGGCGTTCAGCGCGGGCTTCTCACCCCACCCGAAGATCTCCTACGTGGGAGCGGCCGCCCCCACCGGGGTCGCCAGCGAGGCCGAGTACTTCGAGATCAGCGTGACGCGCGAGTGCGATCCCGAGCGGCTGCGAGCCGCTCTGGACGCCTCGCTGCCGCCCGGTCTCGACGTGCTCGACGCCGTCGAGGCGGGCTCCGCGAGCCTGGCCGACCGGATGGAGTGCTCGGCGTGGGAGCTGCGGTTGCCGGGAGCCGATCCCGCCCTCGCCGGGGCCGCGGTCGAGAAATTCGTCGCCACGGACCACGTCGAGGTCGAACGCCTTACGAAGAAGGGGATGCGACGCTTCGACGCACGTGAAGCGGTGCTGAACCTCACGGTATTTGAGGCAACCGAGACAACAGCAGGTCAGGCCTCCAGTCAGCCATGTGTCATACTTCGCATGGTTGTACGGCACGAAACTCCTGCCGTTCGACCCGACGACGTTCTCACTGGACTGCGTCTTGTGGCTGACTTCGCGCCGCCGGTGCCCCCCGAGGTGACCAGGCTGGCGCAGGGCCCGCTGGACGTTCACACCGGTGAGCCCGCCGACCCGTTCGGCCCGGACCGCGACATCACGCGCGGCGGCGAAGCGGAACCGGTGGGCAGGCACGTCGGCGGCGACATATAGGACTTGGCGCCGGGCCCTGGGCCTGGCGGACAGTGAGAGACGAGAGCTCCCGCGCGGCGCGGAGACGCGCCCGGGAGCTGAACGGGAGAGCGCCCGCATGCTCGACAACGAGCCCAACGCCGGGGTCAACAGCCCTGGCGGGGACACGACAACAGAAGAGACCCGGCCGCCGGCGATCCGCCGCAGGGCCGCGAGCCGGCCCGCCGGACCTCCGCCGGAGCCGCCGGAGCCGGACCCCGTGATCACGGCACCACCCGCGCCGGTCGCGGAGAACGTGGCGCCTATGGCGCCCGTGACGCCTGTGGCATCCACGGTGGATTCTCCGGCCGGAGCGCCGGAACCCGTGGCGGAGTCCGTGACAGAGCCCGTGGCGGAGCCCGCCGCGGCGGCTCCCAAGCGTGCCACCAGGCGCAAGGCGGCGGCGGTGGACGGTACGGTCACCACCACGCGGCGTAGCCGTGCGAAGAAGCCGCCGGCCGAGCCGGTCGCGGAGACCGCCGAGCCGGCCGGACCGACCGAGACGGGGCCCGCGCCGGTCGCGGAGACCGTGGCGCCCGTGACGGCGTCCCCGGCGTCCCCGGTGTCCTCGGTGTCCCCGGCGACGCCGGTCGTGCCGGACCCCTTCGCCCTTCCCGGGACTTTCGGCGAGGCCGAGGCCGAGCCCGCGCCCCAGGAGGCGCCCGCCGCCGCCCCCGCCAAGCGCACCCGCACGCGCAAGAAGGCCGTCCCGCGCGAGGCGCCGCCGGTCGAGGCCGAGCAGGACGCCCGCGAGGCGGCCGCCGCCGAGGCGGAGGAGGCCGAGGCGGAGCTGCTGCTCGACCTGCCGGCCGACGAGCCGCTCGACGACGAGCCCGCGGGCGAGGACATCATCGAGGAGCGGCCCGGCCTGTTCGCCGACCCCTTCGGGCTGGCCGCCCAGGAACGTTCCGAAGTGCCCTCGGTGACCTTCCAGGCGCCCGCGGCGGTGTTCCAGCCGCTGTTCCAGGCCCCCGACCCGCAGCGGGCCGCACAGCCCGTCACGCGTCCCGCGCCGGTCCAGCCCGCCGCGCCCGAGGCCGAGCCCGTCGAGACGAAGGCCGATCGGGCCGACAGGGCCGAGAAGACTGACAAGGCCGACAAGGCCGAGCTCGTGGAGGAGCCCGAGGACGACGACTCCGACGGCGACGACGACGCCAGCGGTCGCCGGCGCCGGCGCCGCAGGGGCGGCCGGGGCCGGGGCAAGGCCCGCGACCTCGACGAGGCCGAGGAGACCGAGGCCGAGCAGGACGAGGAGGAGCAGCCCGAGGCCGAGCAGGACGACGACGCCGAGAGCGGCAGCTCGCGCCGCCGTCGCCGCAGGCGGCGCAGGGGCACCGACGAGCCGGGTGACGTCCCGGACGACCCGCCGAACACGGTGGTGCGCATCCGCGCGCCCCGCGCCGGGCGCAGCACCTCGGTGGACGAGGTGCAGAGCGTGCGCGGCTCGACCCGCCTGGAGGCCAAGAAGCAGCGCCGCCGCGAGGGCCGCGAACTCGGCCGCAGGCGTCCGCCGATCATCACCGAGTCGGAGTTCCTGGCGCGCAGGGAGTCCGTCGAGCGCGTGATGGTGGTCCGCCGCACCGGCGGGCGCACCCAGATCGCGGTGCTGGAGGACGGCGTCCTCGTCGAGCACTACGTCAACCGCGAGGCGAGCCAGTCGTACGTGGGCAACGTCTATCTCGGCAAGGTGCAGAACGTCCTGCCGAGCATGGAGGCCGCGTTCGTCGACATCGGCAAGGGCCGCAACGCGGTCCTGTACGCCGGCGAGGTCAACTTCGACACCGCCGGGCTGGAGGGACAGCCCAAGCGGATCGAGGTGGCGCTGAAGTCGGGCCAGTCGGTGCTGGTGCAGGTCACCAAGGACCCGATGGGTCACAAGGGCGCCCGCCTGACGAGCCAGATCAGCCTGCCGGGCCGTTACCTGGTCTACGTGCCCGACGGCTCGATGACCGGCATCAGCCGCAAGCTCCCCGACAAGGAGCGCACCCGTCTCAAGAGCATCCTGAAGAAGGTCATGCCGGAGAACGCGGGGGTCATCGTCCGTACGGCCGCCGAGGGCGCGTCGGAGGACGAGCTGGCTCGCGACGTGGCCAGGCTGTCGGCGCAGTGGGAGAACATCCAGCGCAAGGCCAAGTCGGCCAGCGCGCCCGAGCTGCTCTCCTCCGAGCCCGACCTGACCGTCCGGGTGGTCCGTGACGTCTTCAACGAGGACTTCGCCTCGCTGGTCGTCGCGGGCGACGTGTGGGACACGGTCGATGAGTACGTCCGCTATGTCGCTCCGCACCTGGCCGACCGCCTCAGCAGGTGGGAGGAGAGCGGCGACGTCTTCGCCGCGTACCGGATCGACGAGCAGATCGCCAAGGCGATGGAGCGCAAGGTCTGGCTGCCCAGCGGCGGCTCGCTGGTGATCGACAGGACCGAGGCCATGACCGTGGTCGACGTCAACACCGGCAAGTTCACCGGCCAGGGCGGCAACCTGGAGGAGACCGTCACCCGCAACAACCTGGAGGCGGCCGAGGAGATCGTCCGCCAGCTCAGGTTGCGCGACATCGGCGGCATCATCGTCATCGACTTCATCGACATGGTGCTGGAGAACAACCGGGACCTGGTGCTGCGACGGCTGCTGGAGTGCCTGGCCCGCGACCGTACCAAGCACCAGGTGGCCGAGGTGACCTCCCTGGGCCTGGTCCAGATGACGCGCAAGCGGGTCGGCCAGGGGCTCCTGGAGGCCTTCTCCACCGTCTGTGAGTGCTGCAACGGCCGTGGCCTGCACGTCTCGTCCGAGCCGGTCGAGGGCAAGCCCGAGCCGCGCGGCACCCAGGGCAAGATGGCCGTGGAGAAGGCCGTCGCGGAGAAGCTCGGCAAGGACGGTAACCACGCGGTGGCGGCCGGTGACCAGTCCGGCCGTGATACGGTGACCGATGCGCTTGACGGAGTCCAGCACGAGGACGGTCAGGCAGCACAGGCTTCTGGCCGGGGGCGGAGACGCTCCCGCAAGGCCAGGCCGGTCGATTAGACCCCGTCCCGCGCTGGGACGGGGCCGAAGACCGGCACCCCCGACGTTCCGCCCGGTTCGACCAGGACGCCGTCAATCCGGTACTCTGGTGAACCGGTGCGCTCATGGCGCGCCCTGTTCGCGCGCCTACCCGGTACGTCATCAATGACCACAGCCGGATGCGGGGCGCAGCATCCAGCGAGCAAGCAGTCAGAAGAAGGGTTCCGCGGTGTACGCGATCGTTCGTTGCGGCGGCAGGCAGCAGAAGGTCTCCGTCGGTGACGTCCTTGAAGTGGACAAGGTCGCCGGCGAGGTCGGTTCCACGGTTTCGCTGCCGACGGTCCTCGTCGTCAACGACGGCGACGTGACCACCGAGGCGGGCAAGTTCACGGTTGCCGCCGAGATTCTCGGTGAGACCAAGGGTCCGAAGATCCGGATTCTGAAGTACAAGAACAAGTCGGGGTACAAGAAGCGCCAGGGTCACCGCCAGCGGTACACCCAGGTGAAGATCACCGGCATCGACCAGGCCTGAGTTTCGGGAGTTTTGCGAGATGGCACACAAGAAGGGCGCGTCGTCCACTCGGAACGGCCGCGACTCCAACGCCCAGCGGCTCGGTGTGAAGCGCTTCGGCGGTCAGCTGGTCAACGCCGGCGAGATCATCGTGCGTCAGCGCGGCACCCACTTCCACCCCGGCGACAACGTCGGCCGTGGCAGTGACGACACGCTGTTCGCGCTGGCCGCGGGCCACGTTCTGTTCGGTGTCAAGCGCGGGCGCCGCGCGGTGAGCATCGTTCCGGTCGCGGAGTAGATTCGCACCGACAGACGTTGACGGCAGGGGTGGATCGCATTCGGCGGTCCACCCCTGTTCGCGTTTTCACCAGAAGTTCCCGTAGATAGAGGTAGGAAAGTAGAGATGCCGGACTTTGTGGACCAGGTGGTCCTGCACATCAAGGCCGGTGACGGGGGAAACGGCTGCGCCTCTGTCCATCGGGAGAAGTTCAAGCCACTGGGTGGCCCCGACGGAGGCAACGGCGGACGGGGCGGTGACGTGATCCTGGAGGTCGACGCCAACACGGCGACCCTCCTGGAGTACCACCGCCGCCCGCACCGCAAGGCCGACAACGGCAAGCAGGGGCAGGGCGCCAACCGCGACGGCGCCAACGGCGGCGACATCATCATCCCGGTGCCCGACGGCACCGTGGTCAAGAACGCCGACACCGGCGAGGTCCTGATCGACCTGATCGGCGCGGGCACCCGCTACGTGATCGCCGAGGGCGGGCACGGCGGGCTCGGCAACGCCGCCCTGGCCTCCGCCAAGCGCAAGGCCCCCGGTTTCGCGCTGCTCGGCGAGCCCGGCGACGAGGTCGACGTCATGCTGGAGATGAAGAGCGTCGCCGACGTGGCGCTCGTCGGCTTCCCCAGCGCGGGCAAGTCCTCCCTCATCGCCGCGCTCTCCGCCGCCCGCCCGAAGATCGCCGACTACCCGTTCACCACCCTGGTCCCCAACCTCGGGGTGGTCACCGCGGGCGAGACGATCTTCACCGTCGCCGACGTGCCCGGTCTCATCCCCGGCGCCTCGCAGGGCAAGGGGCTGGGGCACGAGTTCCTGCGCCACGTCGAGCGCTGCAGCACGCTCGTGCACGTGATCGACTGCGCCACGATGGAGCCGGGACGCGACCCGATCAGCGACTACGAGGCCATCGAGGCCGAGCTGGCCGCGTACGGCAAGCTGGAGGACCGGCCGAGGCTGGCGGTGCTCAACAAGTCCGACGTGCCCGACGCCCGCGAGCTGTCCGACATCGTGGGGCCGATGCTCCAGGAGCGGGGCCTGCGGGTCTTCACGATCTCCGCGGCCACCCACGACGGGCTCAAGGAGCTGACCTACGCCATGGGGGAGATGGTCGCCGCCGCGAGGGCCGCCGCTCCCGTCCCGGAGCCGACCCGCCTGGTGATCAGGCCCAAGCAGCACGGCGACGCGGGATTCGCCGTCCGCAGGGTCGACGAGCGTACCTTCCAGGTCACCGGGGTCAAGCCGGAGCGGTGGATCCGCCAGACCGACTTCACCAACGACGAGGCCGTCGGCTACCTGGCCGACCGGCTGGAGCGGCTCGGCGTCGAGGAGGAGCTCACCAAGGCCGGTGCGAAGGCCGGTGCCGAGGTGATCATCGGTTCCATGGAGAGCGGTCACATCTTCGACTGGCAGCCGACGCTCAACGCCGAGGCCGTGCGCCAGGGGCCGCGCGGCTCCGACAACCGGCTCGGCTAGTGCCGTGACCGGAGACCGTCGCCGGGGTGGCGTCCGGCGACCGTCCCGGGCCCGGTGCGCCTTTCCGGTCACCGCTCCGGCAGGGCCGCTCGGATAACCTGGTCTTCCAAGTGATCATCTTTGAGAGGTGCGTGTCGTGGACTCTGCGCGCGAACGGATCCGTACGGCTTCGCGCCTCGTCGTGAAGGTGGGTTCGTCCTCGCTCACCACCCCGCGGGGAACGATCGACGTCGACCGGGTGGACGCCCTGGTCGACGTGCTCAGCGCCCGGCGGCAGGCGGGCACCCAGATCGTGCTGGTCTCCTCCGGCGCGATCGCGGCGGGTCTGGGCCCGCTGGGCCTGCCCGCCAGGCCGCGCGACCTCGCCACCCAGCAGGCCGCCGCCTCGGTCGGTCAGGGCGTGCTGGTGGCCCGCTACACCTCCTCCTTCGCCCGGTACGGCCTGCGGGTCGGCCAGGTGCTGCTCACCGCCGACGACATGATGCGCCGATCGCACCACGTCAACGCCGAGCGCACGCTGGCCCGGCTGCTGGAGCTGGGCATCGTCCCGGTGGTCAACGAGAACGACACCGTGGCCACCGACGAGATCCGCTTCGGTGACAACGACCGGCTCGCCGCGCTGGTCGCCCACCTGACCCGGGCCGACGCGCTGGTGCTGCTGTCGGACGTGGACGCCCTCTACGACGGCGACCCCCGCCGTCCCGGTGCCCGCAGGCTCGCCGACGTCCGCGGGCCCGAGGACCTCGTCGGGGTCGAGCTCGGCAAGGGCGGGGCGGTCGGCACCGGAGGCATGATCACCAAGGTCCAGGCCGCCAAGATCGCCACAGGGGCGGGCGTGCCCGTGGTGCTGACCGCCGCCGCGCACGCCGCCCAGGCCCTCGCCGGAACCGACGTCGGCACCTACTTCCACCCCGGCGGGCGCCACCCGGGCACCCGCCTGCTCTGGCTCGCCCACGCGACCACGGGCCGAGGCCGTCTCCACCTGGACCCCGGCGCCGTCGAGGCGGTGGTGAGCCGCCGCAAGTCGCTGCTCCCGGCGGGGGTCACCTCCGTCGAGGGCGAGTTCGCGGCGGGCGATCCGGTGGACCTGTGCGGGCCGCTCGGCCGGGTGGTCGCGCGCGGCCTGGTCAACTTCGACGCGGGGGAGATCCCCGAGCTGCTCGGCCGCTCCACCCGGGAGCTGGCGGCCAGCCTGGGGCCCGAGTACGAACGAGAGCTGATTCACCGCGACGACATCGTCATACTGGAATCCCACAACTAGTTCTTTTTGGAGCGCGAGATGTCCGAGGACTTCCTGAAGGTGGCCTTGGCGGCCAAAGAGGCCGCCGCCGAGCTGGCCCCGCTGCCGAGGGCGCCGAAGGACGCCGCGCTCCGGGTGATGGCCGACGCGCTCGTGGCCGCCTCCGCCGAGATCGTCGCGGCCAACGCGCTCGACGTGGAGAGGGCGAAGGAGAGCGGGATCTCCGAATACATGATCGACCGCCTCCGTCTCGACGAGGGCAGGATCGGGGCGATCGCCGAGGCGGTCCGCCAGGTCGCCGACCTTCCCGACCCCGTCGGCGAGGTGATCCGGGGCAACACGCTGCCCAACGGGCTGGAGCTGCGCCAGCTGCGGGTCCCGCTCGGCGTGATCGGCATCATCTACGAGGGCCGTCCCAACGTGACCGTGGACGCCGCGGCGCTCTGCCTCAAGAGCGGCAACGCCACCCTGCTGCGCGGCTCGTCCAGCGCGTACGAGTCGAACACGGTGCTCGTCAGGATCATGCAGGAGGCGCTGGCGGGCACCCAGGTGCCCCCGGGGGCCGTCCAGCTGGTCCCCGGGCAGAGCCGCGACTCGGTCAAGGAGCTCATGAGGGCCCGCGGCCTGGTCGACGTGCTGATCCCGCGCGGCGGCGCCTCGCTGATCAACTCGGTGGTGGAGGAGTCCACCGTCCCGGTGATCGAGACCGGCGTGGGCAACTGCCACGTCTACGTCGACGCCGACGCCGACCAGGACCTCGCGATCCAGATCCTGATCAACGCCAAGGTCCAGCGGCCCTCGGTGTGCAACTCCGCCGAGACGCTCCTGGTGCACGCGGCGGTGGCCGACGTCTTCGTCCCGCGCGCGCTGGCCGCGCTGGCGGCCGAGGGCGTCACGGTGCACGGTGACGAGCGCGTCGCGGCGTACGGCGACGTGGTGCCCGCCGGGGAGGAGGACTTCCGGATGGAGTACCTCTCGCTGGACATCGCCGCCGCCGTGGTCGACTCGCTGGAGGACGCGGTCGCGCACATCAGGAAGTACGGCTCGGCCCACACCGACGCGATCGTCACGCGCTCGGTGAGCGCCTCCCGCAGGTTCGTCGCGCTGGTCGACTCCGCGGCCGTGGCGGTCAACGCCTCGACCAGGTTCACCGACGGCGGAGAGTTCGGCTTCGGCGCGGAGATCGGCATCTCCACCCAGAAGCTGCACGCTCGCGGTCCCATGGGCCTGCCGGAGCTGACCTCGACCAAGTGGGTCTACATCGGCGAGGGCCATCTGCGCACCGGTGAGGGCACGGTCCTCGCCTCGCCCGAGGCCACCTCCCGATAGTTCTCCCTCGGAGTTCCGGGTGCCGCGGTCCCACGGCACCCGGGCACCGGTCCTGCCGGGATCCAGGATCCAGGGTGAGGGGGAGCGCCCGCCCGCGGGTTCGCCGGGGATCTCGTTCGGCGCCCCGTACGGTCGCCGAGTGTTAGGGTGTGTCACTCAATGTAGTCGAGGTAGTCAATGGTCTGACTGGATTCCATGGAAATCGCCGTTTCGTTCCTTTTTATAGCTCTTGTTCTTTTTGGTGCTGATCGGCTGCTGTTGCTGCTGGAGGGCCGAGGGCACGTCAACTGGCGCCGCACCGGGCGTCGCGACCTGTCGGCCGAACCCACCGCGAGACTCGACAGCCTGCTGGAAGACGCGGCCCGCGAGCCCGTCCACCGGGCCTGAGGCGAGCCACCCGGACCCGGCGGGCCCGTGGCCACGGGGCGTCCCGCTGTCCCGGATCTTTCGGGGAGTCCGGCGTGCCGCCGGGAAAACGTCACACTCGCCCGCTATGGTGTGGTCTCCTATGGCTGGAGAGCAGGGAAGCGAGCGGGAGTGAGCGACCCGATAGGCGCGGCGGTCCCTGACCCATGTGGCCGACGCAGGAGGTCACGTGGGTCGTCTCGGGCGGGTCGGTCCCTACACGTTGCTGGAGCGTCTCGGCCGGGGGGGAATGGGCGAGGTCTACCTCGCCTCCAGCCGCCGGGGTGACAACGTCGCGCTCAAGGTGCTCCACGACGTCCACGACGCCTCCTCCGAGGCCCGGGTGCGCCTGGAGCGGGAGGTCCGCGCCCTCCGCAGGGTCGAGAGCCCCTACGTCGCCCGCGTCGTCGACGCCGATCTCGACGGCGACCGGCCCTACCTGGTCATGGAGCACATCGAGGGCGACACCCTCCTGGATCGGGTGCGCCGAGACGGTCCCCTGGAGGGCGGCGGCCTGCTCAGCGTCGCGCAGGGCCTGGCCATCGCTCTGTCGATCATCCACGCGGCCGGTGTCGTGCACCGCGACCTCAAACCCGCCAACGTGGTGGTCAACGGGGACGACGAGCCCGTCCTCATCGACTTCGGCATCGCCCACGTCCTGGACGCCACCCGGCTCACCCTGACCGGCACCTTCCTGGGCACCCCCGGCTACGCCGCCCCCGAGCTGTTCGCCGACGAGCACGTGGGCGAGCCCGCGGACGTGCACGCCTGGGCGGCCACCGTGGCCTTCGCCGCGACCGGCCGCCCCACCTTCGGCGGGGGCACCGTCGAGGCGCAGATGTACGCGATCCTCAACGGCCAGGCCGACCTCGAGGGCGTCCCGGCCGCCCTGCTGCCCCTGATCCGCGCCGCCCTGCACCGCGAGCCGGCCAAGCGCCCCACCGCGGCCCTCCTCACCGGCCGCCTGGGCCGCCTGGCCCGGGTGATCCCGTCCGAGGCGGGGACGGCGAGGAAGCCGGGCGCCGCCACGGGGGAGAAACCCGGTCCGGCCAGGAAGCAGGAGGGCCGGTCCAAGCCCGGTGCCAAGGGCGAGGAGCCCGCCAAGGGCGGCCGGGCGGCCAGGGCGGAGACCGGCAGGGGGAGGTCGTCCGCCCCGGTGGACGGAGCGGTGCGGGCCTCCCGGTCCCCGGCCGGGGACGGCGCGCCGCGTGGCGGGCGGGCGGTGCCCGCCGGTGAGGCGGGCCGTGCGGCGCGGGCGCTCCCGGCGGGTGAGACGTCCCGTGGCGGACGCCCGGCCGCCGCGGTCGGCGAGGTGCCCCGCGGTGGCCGGTCGGCCGCCGCGACCGGCGAGACGCCTCGCGGGGGGCGTTCCGCCTCCCCGGCCGGCGAGGTGTCCAGGACCGGCCGGTCCCCCGCCGCCGAGACGTCGCGGGGCGGCCGTCCCGCCTCCGCCGCCGGCAGGGCCGTCCGGCGTGGATCAGGCCAGGGGAGGGGCGGGGCGGCCGGAGAGCCCCGGGAGGGGGGCAGGGCGGGGCCGCTGCCCGCGGGCAACGCGGCGCTGCTCCTGCTGGCGGTGCTGGCCGTACCGTGCGTCGTGGCCACGGCCATCTGGCCGCCGGCCACCTTCGCCGTCACCGGGTTGTTCGCCACGCTGGCCCGTACGCTATGGGCCGGGCACTGGCTGGTCAGGAAGCGCAAGTCGGCCAGGACCCGGGTGATCCTGCGCGTGCTGGGCTTCCCGCTGACCTTCGTCGTCTCGCTGCTCACCGCCCTCGCGTGGCCGGGGCTGCCGGCGGCGGCCCTCGCCGGTTGCACGCTCTGGCTCACCCTCGGCGGCTCGCTGCCGCCCGACTGGTGGATGCATCCCGCCCCGGTCGCCGTCGCCGGCGTCGTGTTCGGCGTCGTCTGCGGAGGCATCCTCGGCCGCGAGATCGAGCGGATCGGCACCGAGCTCGTCGAGCTCCGCAAGGAGGGCCTGCGCGCGCTGGCCGTGCTGGGCGGGTTCGTCGCCCTGTGCTCCGCGGCCGTCCGCGCGATCGCCCTCCTGGTGTAGGGGCTCCCCGTCCCGGGAGCGCCTCGGATTCTCCTGGCTCGCGAGGCGCCGCCGGGGGATTCGCGGAGGTTAGGCGACCCTGGCCGGGGTGGCGGTCCAGGTGTTGCAGGAGGCCGGGTCGCCGGTGCTGAAGCCGAGCTTCGTCCAGGCGGCGCGGCTGGTGCCCTTCCCGAACGTCCGGGGCTGCCCCTTGGCGTCACCACTGTCCCTCAGGGTGCGCAGTAGCTCGTTCCATTCCCCGGTCTTCCCGCCGAAGGAGGACCAGACGCTCCGGATGAACACACCGCCCATGCAGTCATCCTGCAGGTTGAGGCGGCGAAGCTGCTCGTTCAGCTCGCTCTTGTTGGCGTACGGGGCCTTTTCGAACGCCTTCTCGATGCCGGTGAGGTTCGCCAGATGCGCGCCGTACAGCATGCCCGTCACGTGGAGCAGCCAGAGGTCGTCGGCGTCGGCGAGCCAGTCGTTGCCGATCTGGATCATTATCGTCCGCGACGCGGGGCAGTAGTAAGCCTGTGACTGCTCCTTGCTCACCTCGCTGTCGCAGTAACCCGCGGGCACCTTGTTGACGATCTGGAGCCTCGGCTTGCCGAACGGCAGTCCCGCGGCCTTGAAATGCGCTCCCCACGAGGTGTTCAGGCAGTTGGTGACGGCGGCGATGTATCGCTTGGCCAGCGTCCTGTCGTTGTTCCTGATCGGCGGTTCGGCGCACTTGGACGCGGCGAGCCTGCCGGTGTCGTAGAGGGCGTTCTTCGTCAGGGTCGGGTCCTTGACCGGGTAGGCGTTCGCCGTACCCGTGAGAAACAATCCGGCCGCACCGGCCATAGCGATGATCATTCGAATTCTCATGGGGCACGATATTAGGGCAATGCCCGCTTATATGTGACTTATATGGAAAAGGGCCCGGAAACAGTCACCGGGCCCTTTTGGTGGAACGCTTCGTTAATTTCCATCGCGACGGGAGAAGCGGTTGAAGATGCGCTCTCCGGCGTTGACGGCGCCTTCGGCCACGTCGCGCAGGACGCCGATGAACGGGTCCTGGGACTGTGACCAGGAGTCGCGGTAGGAGCGGGCGGCGGCCCTGATCTCCTCGGAGACCTTCGCGTTGGCGTCGTCGGCGCGGCGGGGGTAATCGCCGGCGAGGATCGTCTCGTACTCGCCGCCGCGACGCCACTTGTCGAGCTCGGCGACGCGTGAGACGGCGAACGGGTGGGTGGTGCCCAGCAGGTTGAGGACCTTGAGCAGGCCGTCGCGGACGTCGCCCGCCGTGTCGTACTCCCGGGCCTGGTCGAGGAAGGCCTCGATGTTCATCTCGTGCAGGCGCGAGCCGCCGGCGAGCTTCATCAGGGCGCGCAGCGCCGCGTCGGAGTCCTGGCCGCAGAGCAGGCCGCCACGGTCGGCGGAGAGCTCGGACTTGCGGTGCCACTCCTCCAGGCCGGCCACGATCGCGCGCAGGCCGATGTAGCCGAGCGGGATCCAGGCCACGCGGGTGGCGAGGCGGGTCAGGATGTCGAGCATGGTGCGGTAGACCGCGTGACCCGACAGGATGTGGGCGGTCTCGTGGCCGATGACGAAGCGCTGCTCCTCCTCGTCCATCAGGTCGAGGAGGCCGGTCGTGACGACGATGAACGGGTCGTCGAAGCCGATCGCCTTCGCCTGCACCAGCGGGCTCTGCTGCACGTAGACCTCGGGAATGCGATGGAGGTCGAGCGTGTAGGCCGCGTCGCGGCCCATGTCGTACAGCGCTCGGAACTGGGTGTCGCCGGTGCGCACGGCCGAGGCGAGGTAGATCAGGCGCAGGCGGCGCTCGCTGACCAGGCCGGACATCTGCTTGAGCACCGTGTCGAACCCACTGAGCGACCGGAGGGCGACCAGCGCGGACCGATCGGCGGGATGTTCGTAGGCGCGTGAACTGATGCCGGGAAGCTGCACGCGGTGGCGATCCGGGGTGGTGGTCATGTCCGGCATGCTACGTCGGGTCCGCCTGCCACGCGCGGGGGGTGGTTAAAAGCTGTGCACGGCTTACACGTATGGTCCGTTTCATGATGAACGCGCCTACCGGCACGGGAAAGCGACGTCTGGGCGTGATGGGCGGGACCTTCGACCCGATCCACCACGGCCACCTGGTCGCGGCCAGTGAGGTCGCCCACCATTTCGATCTCGACGAGG
This sequence comes from Streptosporangium oxazolinicum, assembly GCF_039537505.1. Lineage (NCBI taxonomy): Bacteria > Bacillati > Actinomycetota > Actinomycetes > Streptosporangiales > Streptosporangiaceae > Streptosporangium > Streptosporangium oxazolinicum. The sequence continues at coordinate 552,550 of NZ_BAABAQ010000004.1, read as the reverse complement.
TGGTCTTCGTGCCCACGGGACAGCCGTGGCAGAAGGCCGACAAGATCGTCTCAGCCGCCGAGGACCGTTATCTCATGACGGTCATCGCCACGGCCTCCAACCCCCGGTTCTCGGTGAGCCGCGTCGACATCGACCGTCCGGGGCCCACCTTCACCATCGACACGCTCCGGGAGATCTCCGCCGCCTGGGGGCCCGACGTGGACCTCTACTTCATCACCGGCGCCGACGCCCTCGCCCAGATCCTGAGCTGGCGCGACGTCGACGAGCTGTTCACCATCGCGCACTTCGTGGGGGCCACCAGGCCCGGCCACGTGCTGCACGACCCGGGTCTGCCGGAGGGCAAGGTCAGCCTGGTGGAGATCCCCGCGCTGGCCATCTCGTCGTCGGAGTGCCGTCAGCGGGTGGCCTCGGGGAAGCCCATCTGGTACCTCGTCCCCGACGGCATCGTCCAGTACATCAACAAGCGCGGCCTTTACGGTGACACGTCCTCCTGATCTTCCGGTCCCCGGCGGGCGGGGCCCGATTTAGACCGTGTTCCGATGGAATTCGCTATGATTCGAGAAGTTTGCGTGGGACGAGTATCCGCAGTTCACCCGGCATGATCGCCGAACGGCACGGGCGGTGCCCGTCCCGCCCGAGATCGGCAAGCGCGGCCCCGACCGCGGAGGACGCCCCTGATCAGGCCGCCAATTCGTTTGCGGCGCGGAATCGGGTGGCACACGATAGGCGTTGTTCAACAGGTGGCTCTTCAACAAGCGCCGAATCGGGCACCCTGATAGGTGACAGCGCCGACTAGCAGGAGGACTGACCCACACCGTGACAGCAACCGACAGATCCATCCAGCTCGTCAGGCTCGCCGCCGAGGCGGCGGCGGACAAACTGGCCGATGACATTCTTGCCTACGACGTGAGCGACCAGCTCGTCATCACCGACGCGTTCGTGCTCTGCTCCGCCACCAACGACCGCCAGGTCCGCGCCATCGTCGACGAGATCGAGGACCGGCTGCGGATCGAGGCCGACGCCAAGCCCGTCCGCCGCGAGGGCGAGCGCGAGGGCCGCTGGGTCCTGCTGGACTACATCGACATCGTCGTGCACGTCCAGCACGAGGAGGACCGCACCTTCTACGCCCTGGAGCGCCTGTGGAAGGACTGCCCCTCCATCTCGCTGCCGGACAGCGTGACCCAGGTCGCCGCCCAGCGCGCCCGCGGGGCGGTAGCTGAGTGAGTCGTCGCGTCGTCTGCCTCAGGCATGGCCAGACGCTGTGGAACGTCGAGCACCGCTTCCAGGGTCACAGCGACATCCCCCTTGACGAGACCGGGGTCGCGCAGGCCGCCCGCGCGGCCTCGCTGCTCGCCGCGCTCCGACCCAGCATGATCGTTTCCTCGGATCTCCAGCGGGCCTTCGACACCGCCTCGGCGCTGGGCCGCCTCACCGGCCTGGACGTCACCGCCGACAAGGACCTGCGCGAGCGGGGCGGAGGCCAGTGGGAGGGGCTCACCCGGCAGGAGATCTCCCAGGGGTGGCCCAGGGAGTTCGCCAACTGGGAGGCGCCGGGCGGTGAGGCGGTCGGAGACGTCGCCGACCGGGTCTCCTCGGCGGTGCGCCGCTGGGCGGCGGAGGTCGACTCCGACGGCCTGCTGGTCGTCGTCTCCCACGGGGCGGCGATCCGGCTCGGCATCGCCAAGCTCATGAACCTGCCGCAGGAGCTCTGGCCCGCCCTGGGCGGTCTCGGAAACTGCTCATGGTCGGTGCTGGAGGAGGCGCGCAAGGGCTGGCGCCTGCTGGAGCACAACGCCGGGACCCTCCCCAAGCCGGTCAGCAGCGACGACAGCCCCGCCACCCAGGAGTGAGCCGTGGGCGGCGCGGCTTGCGCCCCGGTGGCGGGCGCGGGCCGGGTGGCCGTCGATTAGGTGAACACGCCGGTGTCCTTATATGCTTCCCGAGCGCCGCGACGAGAGAACTCGAAGCGGTGACCAGGGGCTATGGCGCAGCTGGTAGCGCGCCTCCATGGCATGGAGGAGGTCTGGGGTTCGAATCCCCATAGCTCCACACGGGGCCGTTCTCGAAACGGCCCGAAGGGCGTCGCCGAGATCCCGTCCGATCACCTCGATCGGGCGGGATTGTCGCGTTTTCGGGCCGGGATGCCCGGCCCGATCCTCCTTCACGGCCGTCCCGCACGCCGCGCGGGCCTTGCGTGCGGGGACCGGGGAACGGCCATGGTCATCCTGCGGCGAATCCGCACGAGTCTGTACGAGCATCGGCGGGGAGATGAGACGACTCGCCCGCATGTCAGGAATTATCCGGCGAGGTGGTAGAAGAGGGTTCCCGGCCCACCCTGCCGCGCCGGCCGCGCCTCCTCCGTCTGGACGCGAGGCCGGCACGGTAGGGCGAACCGGGAACCGCGAACGCGGGGCGGCGCCCGCGTTCCCCTTCATGATCGATCAGTCGGAACGGGGAAAGAGCGGGTTTTAGCCTTACTTAAGGTGGTTTTACACGTGACCTAATCAGCGCCCGGAGAGGGCTTCCGCGGGTCACCCGTACCGGCGCCCGCGCGTCTTTCAGCGCGCCGCGTTCCTGCGGGGCCAGCGGTCGCCGACCAGGCGCCGGGCGGTACGCGGGGGACGGTCGTGCCGGTCGGTGCGGAGCCAGAGCTGGACCCTGGCGCCGCCGAGGGAGGAGGCGTCGATCCGCAGCGTGCCGCCGGAGGACTCGGCGAGCCTGCGGGCGATGTCCAGGCCGAGCCCGGTGGAGCCCGCCCCGCTGCTCCCGCGCCGCAGCGCCGCCTCGGGGTCGGGGATGCCGGGACCGGCGTCGGCGATCAGCATGCCGACGGTGCCCGAGCCCTGGTGCAGGGTCACCGTGAACGCCGTGCCCTCGGGGGTGTGCCGGAAGACGTTGCCGAGCAGGGCGTCCACCACGGCGCTGAGCTCGGTGGCCGCGACCGGTACCCGCGCGGGCGCCGAGGCGCCGATCAGCTCCCAGGGGCGCTGCTGGTCCTCGGCCAGCGCGGACCAGAAGGTCAGCCGCTCGCGCAGCACCCCGGCGGCGTCGCAGTGGACGAGTTCCGGCGCGCGGGATGGCTGCCTGGCCGCCGCGATGATCTGGTCCACCTCGGCCTCCAGGCGGCTCAGCGCGCTCCTGCTCTGCTCGGCCTCGGGACCCAGGTGGTCCAGGCTGAGCCGGAGCGCGGTGAGCGGGGTGCGCAGGCGGTGCGACAGGTCCGCGGCCATCTCCCGTTCGGCGGCCAGCAACTGGACCACGCGGTCGGCCATGCTGTTGAACGCCTCACCGGCCGCGACCAGCTCGGGCGGGCCCTCGGGCTCGATGCGGACGCTGAGGTCCCCGGCGCCCAGGGCGCTCGCCGCCCGGCCCAGCCGCCGGGCCGAGCGCACCACGCGCACGCCCAGCCGGTCGCCGACCAGCAGCGACCCGGCGACGAGCGCCGCCGCCACCCCGCTCAGCACCGCCCAGGACGAGGCGACGCCCCGGGTGAGGTCGTCAGAGGGGATGAAGATCTCGATGACCACGGTCCTGCCGCCGTCCAGGGCGACCGGGCGCAGCAGGAGGTAGCCGGTGTCCATCTCCGCGGTGATGGCCCGGGTCAGCCGGGAGGCCGCGGCCACGGTCTCGGCGGGGGCCCTGACGGTACCGGCCGAGCCGCCACCGGGCAGGTGGACCGCGATCCGGTCCCGCGCGCCGGTGCTGAGCAGCGCGTGGGTCAGCCGGTCGGGATCGACGGTGATGGCCAGCACCGGGACCAGGGCCGACGCCTGCCGCTCCGCCTCGGCCATGGCCCGGCCGTGGGCGATCTCCCTGACGATGAGCCCGAGCGGGATCAGGAAGGCCAGGGCGACCATCGAGGTTCCCGCGACGGTGAGCAGGGCGAGGGTCCGCCTCACGGCGGTGTGATCAGCATGACCCCCACGCCGCGTACGGTGTGCAGGTAGCGGGGGGAGGACGCGCTCTCGCCGAGCTTGCGCCGCAGCCACGACAGGTGGACGTCGATCGTCTGGTCGTCCCCGTAGGACTGCTGCCAGACCTCGGCGAGCAGTTCCTTGCGGGAGACCACCCGGTCGGCGCGGGCGGCGAGGTAGGCGAGGAGGTCGAACTCGCGCCTGGTGAGGGTGAGCGGGACACCGTCCAGCCCGGCCTCGCGCCGGTTGAGGTCCACCGACAGCGCGCCGACGCACAGCACCGGGGACGGGGTCGCGCTCCGCGCCCGGCGCAGCACGGCGTCCAGGCGGGCGTTCAGGTGGTCGCCGGAGAACGGTTTGACCAGGTAGTCGTCGGCCCCCGCCTGGAGGAGGCGGACGATCTCCGCCTCGTTGTCCCTGGCGGTGGCCACGATGACCGGGACGCTGGAGACGCTGCGGACCATCTTGAGCGCCTCCGCCCCGTCCAGGTCGGGCAGCCCGAGGTCGAGGACCACCGCGTCCGGGGGGTTCTGGGTGATCTCCCTCAGGGCGTCGAGCGCCCGCCCCGCGCTGCGCACGGCGTGCTGGCGCCTGCTGAGTTCCTGGATGATCGCGGATCGCACGTACTCGTCGTCTTCGACCACCAGAACCGTCGCCATGCCATGTAACGGTAGTGAACAATGAGACATATGGCGTAATAATTCACGACATGCGGCAGACGCTGGGGTTCATCGCGGTGTGGTGCGGGGCCACCGTCCTGGCGATCTCGGTCGCCTGGTTCGGCGTCCGCGACGTGCTCCGCAGCGAGGTCTTCGACGACGCGAGCATCGAACCCATCAACGCCGCCATCGGCCGTACGGGAGACGCGGGGCTCCCACGGGGAGCGCCCACGGGACCGCAGGCCATCGGCACGCCGACCGCCGATTCCTCCCCCACGCCGGACCGGACCTCGGCGCCCCGCCTCACCCCGTCCGCGCGGGACACCGCCCGGCCGCGTACGGCCCCCTCCTCGTCGAGGAGCGCCGCGGCGCCGGTCCGTACGCGCGACAGCGGGCTCTCCCGCCCCGGGCCGTCCTCCTCACCGTCCAGGTCTCCGGCCAGGTCCCCGTCCGGCTCTCCGTCCAGGCCGGACGCGGCCCGAGCCGCCCCCTCGTCGTCCGCCGCCCCCAAGGCGACGGCCACCAGGACGCGGTCGGTCTCCACCGAGAACCTGCGCGTGGTGAATGTCAAGGGCGGGTCGGTCTCGTTCGCCATCGAGGACGGCGTGTGCCGCCTGATCGCCGCCGCGCCCAACGCGGGCTACGAGGCCAAGGTGGCCTCGGCCACCGGCTGGATCCGGGTCGATCTCGTCCAGGGACAGCACGGCTCGGCGGTCTTCTGTATCGGCGCGGAGAACCGCACCGACCTGTGGGAGTACTAGTGCTGCGTTCCTCACTGGAAGTACAGATCCCACCGGCCCAGGAGGTTATAGCCGGGAAGGATCACCGCAGCGACCTTGGGTTCTTGGCCGCCCGTTCGTGACCTGCTTTGAGGAACGTCGCACTAGGACCGGCTTTCAGGGTCGTCGAGGGCGCGCAGTCGCGCGGCGGCCTCGGCGACGCGCTCCTCGCCGAAGACCGCGACGCCGTGCAGTTCGAGCAGGGCGGTGGTCACCCCGTGGCCGGGCACGCGCCGCCCACCGAAGGCGCCGTCGTAGACGGTCAGGCTGCCGCAGGAGGGACTGCCCTCCTTCAGGATCGCCACTCGCACGCCATGGGCCCGCGCGGTGGCGAGCGCCGCCCGCGCACCGGCGAGGAAGGCTTCCGTGACGTCGGCGCCCCCGGCGGTCAGCACCCGGGCCGCCCCGGACAGCACCGCCTCGCCCCCGGCGCCGCCCTCGATCTCCGCGGCCGGACGCGGGACGGGCAGGCCGCCCTCGACCTCGGGGCAGAACGGGACGAGCCGCCCCTCCCGCCACCACGCGGCCAGCAGCGCGTCGCCGCTCGTCTTGGCGGCCCCGTCGTAACGGACCTTCCGCCCCATCAGGCAGGCGCTGACCAGGATCCTCTCCACGGCCCCAGAGTACGTGGCGCGGCGCGGAGGGCGAGGGGGCCGGGCAGTACCCTGCTGCCCATGCTCTTCGATCCCGTGAGGTCTCGATGATCGGCCCGCTCGCGACCGGCCTGATCCTGTTTTCCCTGCTGATCGGGATCCTCAGCCTCGTCACCACGGCCAGGAACAGGCCGATGGGAAGAACGCTCCTCGTCGCGCTCGGGGTGCTGGAACTCGGCCTGCTCGTCCAGGCCGGGTTCGTGATCGCCGCCCTGGTGAGAGGGGAGGGGCCCGCGGAGACGGCCACGCTCATCGGCTACCTGGCGGGCAGCCTGGTGATCCCGCCCGCGGCGGCGTTCTGGGGGGTCGGCGAGCGCTCGCGCTGGGGCCCCGCGGTGATCGCGGTGGCGGGTTTCGCGATCCCCGGCATGGTGGGGCGGATGCTCCAGGTCTGGCAGGGACTGCCGTGAGCGAGCCGGCGATCGGTACCGGGCCCGGACGCGCGCTGGTGGCGCTCTACGGGGTGTTCGCCCTCGCCGCGGGGGCGCGTGCCGCCGTGCAGATCGCCACCCGGTTCCAGGAGGCGCCGCTGGCCTACTCGCTGTCGGCGTTCGCCGCCGCCGTCTACATCGTGCTCACCGTGGCGCTGGCCAGGGGGAACAGGACCCTGGCGCTGGCCGCCTGTGGTGTCGAGCTGGCCGGGGTGCTCATCGTGGGCACGCTCAGCATGGCCGACTCCGAGGCCTTCCCGCGTGCCACGGTCTGGTCGGGTTACGGGAGCGGATACCTGTTCATCCCGCTTGTGCTTCCTGTCCTGGGGCTTTACTGGCTTTTGCGGCGCCGCTAGTTAGGCTCGCAGCTCACCGGGCATGGGTGCCTCTCGAACCGACCAAACCACGAGGGAGGCACGGTCATGAGCTCGATTGAACAGTCCGTCGACGTCAACGTCCCGATCCGGACCGCGTACAACCAGTGGACCCAGTTCGAGAGCTTTCCCGAGTTCATGGAGGGCGTCGAGTCGATCAAGCAGTTGAGCGCCACGCGTACGGCGTGGGTCGTCGAGATCGCCGGGGTCCGCAGGGAGTTCGAAGCGGAGATCACCGAGCAGCACCCCGACGAGCGGGTGGCCTGGAAGTCGGTCGAGCGACCGCACCAGGCGGGCGTGGTGACCTTCCACCATCTCGGCCCGGACACCACCCGGGTCACGTTGCAGATGGAGTACGACCCCGAGGGGCTCGTCGAGACCGTCGGTGACTGGCTGCAGATCGTCCGGCTGCGCGTCCGCGGCGACATGGAGCGTTTCAAGACCTTCATCGAGTCGCGCGGCGACGAGACCGGTGCGTGGCGCGGCGAGGTCCCCGGCCCGCACGAGCGCGGCGACGCCGGTGATCGGACGCCGGGCGAGCACCACACCGGCACGGGAGGTGGTCACGGTCTCGATGAGCCCGCCCCCCCGCGTACGGTGGGCCAGCCCTATCCGCCGGACCCGTCGCTTCCTCCGCCCGGTGGCACACCGCTGCCCCCGGCCGGTCGCGGGCCCGAGGAGCCGCCGCTCAGCCCGGGACCGCGTATCTGACGCTCGTCCACCGGCACCGCGTTCCCGAAGCTCGCCGCCCGGATCAGGTGGCGGATCCTCGTCCGAGACGCGTGCCCGGGGCCGCCCGGCCCCGGGACGCGCGTCCGGCGCGGGCTCGCCCGGTGCCGGCCAGGCGTCCGATGCCCGAACCGTCCGGGATTCCGGGCATCCGGAGGCCGGGGAGCCGCGCCGGTGCGTGAGAGAGCCGGGTCACGTTCTGTAAAGAGGAACGTGGCCCGGCTTTCACGTTGTCAGTGATTCGCGCCCATCCGGAACCGGCGTGTCCGGTCAGGAACAAAGCAGGGTTTCGCTCCCGTTAGAGTCGGGGTCAGCCAATCATCCTACGATTGGATGAAACCACTGAGGAGGACTGAAACCAGCATGAGCGTGCTCACCCATCAGACCAGGGGCCGCACCGGTGGAACCACAGGCTCCCTCGCCTGGTTGCTCGTGCTGGGGATCGTTCTCGCGGCGCTGAACCTGCGTACCGCCGTCACGAGCGTCGGACCGGTTCTCGACCAGATAACCTCCGGTCTCGGCATGACCGCCGTCGGAGCCGGGCTGCTCACCACGCTCCCCGTGCTCATCTTCGCCTCGGTCGGCGCGCTGACGCCCGCCCTCGCCGGGAAGGTCGGGGAGCACCGCCTTCTGCTCCTCTCCCTCATCACCCTCGGCGCGGGCCTGCTCATCCGCTCGATGGTGGGTTCGGCCGAGGTGTTCCTCTACAGCAGCGCCCTGGCGCTGTCGGGCGGCGCGGTGGGCAACGTGCTCATCCCCAGCCTGATCAAGCGGCACTTCCCCGGCCGGGCCGGGACCATGACCACCGTCTACACCACCGCCCTCGCGGTGGGCACGATGCTCGCGGCTGCCGCGACCGTGCCCATCCAGCGGGCCACCGACGGCAACTGGCACGTTGCCCTGGGGGTGTGGGGGGCGCTCGCCGCCGTCGCCGCCATTCCGTGGCTTGCGCTCTCGCGCAGTGAGCCGGAGCGGCGCGGCGCGGGCGGGGGAACGGGTGCCCGTGCCCTGCTCCGCAGCAGGCTGGCCTGGGCGGTCGCCGCCTACTTCGGCACCCAGAGCATGGTCGCCTACATCATGTTCGGCTTCCTGCCGAAGATCCTCACCGACGGCGGCCACACCACCGCGCAGGCGGGCCTTGTGCTGGGCGTCTTCACCGCGATCGGCATCCCCGTCTCGCTCGTCGTGCCCTCGATCGCGTCGCGGTTCTCCGACCAGCGGCCGGTGGTGGCCGCCTTCGTCGCCTTCTACACCGCGGGCTTCCTCGGACTCTGGCTCGGGCCCTCCGGTCTGGCCTGGGTCTTCGCGAGCCTGGTCGGCGTCGGCATGGGGTCGTTCCCGCTCGCGCTGACCATGCTCGCCATGCGTACCCGCACCCCCGAGGCGACGGCCGCGCTGTCGGCCTTCGGGCAGAGCACCGGATACCTCATCGCGGGCGCCGGACCCCTGGTCGTCGGCGTCATGCACGAGTCGACCGGTGGCTGGACGCTGCCGTTCCTGCTGCTGTTCGCGGTGGTCGCCGTCCAGCTCATGACGGGCTGGTACGCCGGCCGTCCGGGCTACCTGGAGGACGAGCGGGCCCTCGCGCGCTGATCCACCGTGCCGGTACGGCTCGCGTCCCGTCGAGGGGGCGGCGCGGGCCGCACCGGAAGGACCCTTGGGCGGTCACGCGGTCAGGCGAGACGCCGGGCGGCCCGCCCCGGAGACGGCTCGCAGGGCGGCCTCCGCCGCGATCAGGGCACTGTGCGAGGAGACTTCGCTAAGCAGGCCGGGAGCCGCCACCGCGTCGCCGATCAGCCAGACGCCGTCCCCCCGGTCGATCGCGGGCCGATCCCGCCAGGTGGTCCCCGGCAGGTCCAGGGCGCCGGTGCGGCCGTTGCACGTCGCTTCCCGCCGCCAGGTCGTCCGCTCCCGCCAGCCGGGGAGCCCGAGATCGGCCACCCGCTCCACCCTGGAGATCGCCTCCGCCTTCGTCTCACCCGGCCTGACCGGCATCTGCAACTGGCAGAGGCTGTGCCCGTCCGGGGCGAGCGAGGGGTCCGGCAGGCTGTAGCGCTCCATGAAGCCCCCCTCGTCCAGGTCGGAGACGAGGAAGAGGTCACCGGGGCTCTCGCGGAGGCCGAGGTCGAGCAGGACGGCCTTCCCGCTCTCCCAGCGCAGCGACTCGTCGCCGAGCAGTGTCCTGGCGGCGTCCAGTGAGGTCGCCACGATCACCGGGGTGTCCTCGGGCAGGCGGTCCACCCGCGAGCCGGTCTCGATTCGCACGCCCAGGCGGCGCGCGTGGGCGGCCATCCGGTCGATCACCCGCCCCCAGCCGCCGATGACGTAGCGCGGCGCCGGGTACTTCGGCGCGGTCGCCCGCAGCACCCGCTCCCAGACGAACGCCGCCGACAGCCGCCCGGGGGCCGCGTCATAGGTGATCACACCGACCAGCCCGGTGACGGCCCGCATGCCCTCCTCACCGAAGTGGCGGGTGGCCCAGGTCCCGAAGGTCTCGTCCACCGGTGCCCGCAGGCGCCGCCTGGTGAGCGCCTTCAGCAGCGACCGGGGCGGCATGCCCGACAGCCGGCCGCCGTGGCGGAACCTGCCCCTGGCGAGCATGCCCGGCGTGAGCCCGGTGTGCGGCCGGACCAGCCCCCTGGCCGCCAGCCAGCGCCACGGCTCGCCGTCGGAGTAGAAGACGTGGGTGCCGTCGTTGGCGACGTACGGCGCGGTGGTGCTGCGGGCCCGGCCGCCCGGCTCCCGGTGGGCCTCGTGGAGGGTGACCCGCGCGCCGCCCTCGGCGCACGCGATGGCCGCGGTGAGGCCGGCGAGCCCGCCGCCGACGATGGTGATGTCGCTGCCGTCGCTGATGTCTCGCGTCTCTGGTGTCATGCCCGTACGACGGATCGAAGGACACCTTTCGTGACATCCCCGCCCGGTTTCCGCGGGCGGGAGGTCAGAGCCGGGAGAGCTTCTCCGGATTCGCCACCAGGAAGACGGTCCTGATCAGGCCGTCCTCGATGACCAGGGAGAACACCGTGACCGGCCGTCCCTCCGCCGTCACCACCATGGCCGGGCCGCCGTTCACCTCCGCGATCTCAACGTCGAGGGCGGAGACCGGTTCGGCGCCGATGCTCCCCAGGAAGGCCCGCACGCGCTCCCCGGACGCGATCGAGGACAGGAAACGCGCCACCCTGCCCGCGCCCGTGATGACCCGTAGCGGTGCCTTGGCCTTGCCGCCGCCGTCGCTGACCAGCGACGCGTCCTCGGCGAGCATCGCGGTCAGCGCTTCCAGGTCGCCGCCCACGGCCGCCTCGGCGAACCGCTCGGTGAGCCTGCGCCGCAGCCCCCGGTCCACCGCGAACCTCGGCCTGCCCTCCTGGACGTGCTCCCTGCCGCGCCGGGCGAGCTGCCGGGTCGCCGCCTCGCTGCGCCCGATCAGCTCGCCGATCTCCGCGTACGGCATGCCGAACGCCTCCCGCAGCACGAACACCGCGCGCTCCAGCGGGGAGAGGGTCTCCAGCACCACGAGCAGCGCCAGCTCCACCGAGTCGGCCAGCTCGGCCTGCTCGGCCACGTCCGGGGTGACGACCAACTCCGGCAGCCACGACCCGACGTACGCCTCACGCTGGGCCTTCACCCGCCGCAGCCGGTCGATGGAGAGCCGCGTCACCACCTTGACCAGGTACGCCCGGTCGTCCTCCACCCGGGAGACGTCGATGCCCGACCAGCGCAGCCACGCCTCCTGGACGACGTCCTCGGCGTCGGTCACGCTGCCCAGGATCCGGTAGGCGACCCCGGTCAGCAGGTCGCGATGCTCCTCGAAACGCTCAACGGCCATAGGGATCAGACGTATCACGGGGCCCGGATGTGACATGACCTGGTAAACGACTGTTTACAGTGATCCTCTACCATGCGAGGGCGGAAGTCGACAGTGAGGGAGCGGGCAGTGACGGGAACGATCCTCGCCGAACCGGGCGCCAGGCGGCAGGGCAGACATCTCTGGCTGACCCTGGTGGCGCTCTCCATGGCCGGGATGGTCGCGTCCGTCCAGCAGACCGTGGTCATCCCGCTGCTGCCCCGGCTGATGGTCACCTTCGACGTGTCGGTGGCCGAGGTCACCTGGGTCTTCACCGCCTCGCTGCTCGCCGCCGCGGTGGCCACACCGCTGCTGACACGCCTCGGCGACATGTACGGCAAGAAGCGGATGATCCTGTTCACCGTCGGCCTGCTCGTCCTGGGCTCGGTGGTCTGCGCCCTGTCCGACACCCTCCCCGTGCTGATCGCCGGACGGGCCCTGCAGGGCGCGTCGTCCGCGCTCATCCCGCTGGCCATCGGCATGATCAAGGACAGCTTCCCGCCCGCCAGGGTCATGACGGCCATCGGGGTGGTCAGCGCCACCATGGGCGTCGGCGGCAGCCTCGGCATGATCGTCACCGGCCTGATCGCCGACCGCACCCCCAGCCACAACCTGATCTTCTGGATCACCGCGGGACTCGGCGTGGCCGCGGTCGTCCTCATCGCGCTCAGTGCCCGCGACAGCGGGGCCGGTGCCGGGGGCCGCCCCGACCTCGTCGGCGCGGCGCTGCTGTCCGCCTGGCTCGTCTGCCTGCTGCTGGCGATCTCCAAGGGCAACGACTGGGGCTGGGGCTCGGGCACCGTCGTCGGGCTGTTCGCGGGCGCGGCCGTGTTCTGCGTCGTGTGGGTCTTCAGCCAGATGAGGCTCCGGGCGCCGATGATTCGGCTGCACCTGCTCGTCGGTCCGCAGTCCCTGCCGGCGAACCTGGCCTCGATGCTCCTGGGCTTCGCCATGTTCGGCTCCTTCACCCTGATCTCCAGCTTCATCCAGACGCCCCCGTCCGCCGGGTACGGCTTCGGCGGCTCGGTCCTCGACGTCGGCCTCTACGCCCTGCCCAGCACCGTGACCATGCTGCTCTCCTCCTTCATGGCGGGCCGCCTCTCCACCCGGCTCGGCCCCGCCTACTCCCTCGCCCTCGGCGCGGGCCTGTGCGCGGCCGGCTTCGGCTGGTTCACCTTCCTCAACGACTCGGTGCTCCATCTGATCGGTTCCAACGCCGTACAGGGACTGGGGTTCGGCATCGGCTTCGCCGCGCTGGGGGCGCTCGCCGTGCAGCACGTGCCCACGGACCAGAGCGGCATCGCCAGCGGTATCAACTCCCTGGTCCGCTCCATCGGCGGCAGCGTCTCCGGCGCCGCGACCTCCGCCCTCCTCACCTCGATCACCATCGCCGGAACCTCCGTCCCCTCCCGCGACGCGTACGTGATCTCCTTCGGGATCATCACCGCGAGCGCCGTGGGCTCCGCGGCCGTCGCGCTGGCCACCGGAATGCGGGCGCGAGGACTGTCCCGAATCGGCTAGGATTTCATCTGCATCGCAAGGGGCTATGGCGCAGCTGGTAGCGCGCCTCCATGGCATGGAGGAGGTCTGGGGTTCGAATCCCCATAGCTCCACTTCGGTGACCGGGGTCCGCTGTTCGCAGGCAGAAAGCCTGCTTCCGGCGGGCCCCTTCGTCGTTTCTTCGGGGGGACGACCCCCCGAGCCCTCCGGTGCGGGGGCTCCGCCCCCGCGCCCCCCTTTCCTCGCTTCGCTCGGGGCCGCCTCGCGGGGCTGGGCGGTTTCGCTGGGGGGCGGGTACCCGTTCCCGTGGCGAGTTTCGGTGACCGGGGTCCGCTGTTCGCAGGCAGAAAGCCTGCTTCCGGCGGGCCCCTTCGTCGTTTCTTCGGGGGGACGACCCCCCGAGCCCTCCGGTGCGGGGGCTCCGCCCCCGCGCCCCCCTTTCCTCGCTTCGCTCGGGGCCGCCTCGCGGGGCTGGGCGGTTTCGCTGGGGGGCGGGTACCCGTTCCCGTGGCGAGTTTCGGTGACCGGGGTCCGCTGTTCGCAGGCAGAAAGCCTGCTTCCCGCGGGCCCCTTCGTCGTTTCTTCGGGGGACGACCCCCGAGCCCCCCGGTGCGAGGGCTCCGCCCCCGCGCCCCCCTTTCCTCGCTTCGCTCGGGGCCGCCTCGCGGGGCTGGGCGGTTTCGCTGGGGGGCGGATACCCGTTCCCGTGGCGCGTGGAGACGTTTGCCGTTTCGGGGTGAGGGCAGCCGTTGGCGTATCCGACGTGGCGTTACAGGAGGTCAGATGCTGCCCCGGAAGCAGAAGGTCGGCACGGTCGCGGTGATCGCCCACCAGAAGAAGACGTTCGGCGGAGGGCTGGACGAGCTGCGCAGGCTCCTCGCCGACGAGAGGGTCGACGAGCTGCTCTGGTACGAGGTTCCCAAGAGCAAGAAGGCGCCGAAGAAGGCGAAGAAGGCGCTGAAGGAAGGGGCCGACCTGGTCCTGGTGTGGGGTGGCGACGGCATGGTGCAGCGCTGCGTGGACGCGCTCGCGGGCTCCGGCGTCACGGTCGGCATCCTCCCCGCGGGGACGGCCAACCTCTTCGCGCAGAACCTGGGCATCCCCGAGGACCTGCCCAAGGCCCTGCACATCGCCTTCCACGGCGAGAGCAGGAAGCTGGACCTCGGGAAGGTCAACGGGGAGCACTTCGCCGTGATGGCCGGGGTCGGCTTCGACGCGGCGATGATCGAGGACGCCGACCGGGGGCTGAAGGACCGTCTGGGGCGCGCGGCGTACGTCTGGACGGGGCTGCGCCACGTCCGGGGGGAGCTCGTGCGGATGAAGGTCAAGATCGACGATGTGACGTGGTTCGAGGGGGAGGCGAGCTGCCTGCTGCTGGGCAACGTCGGCACCATCACCGGTGGCATCGAGGCGTTCGACGACGCGCGTCCCGACGACGGATGGCTGGAGCTCGGCGTGACCACCGCGGAGGGGCCGATCCAGTGGGCCCGCGTGCTCGGCCGGATGAGCGTGGGGCGGTCCGACGAGTCGCCGTTCGTCCGGATGACCCGGGCGCGCAAGGTGACCGCCACGTTCGCCACTCCCATGACCTACGAGCTGGACGGCGGCGCCAAGGGCACCGTCACCGAGCTCAAGGCCAAGGTCGTGCCCGGTGGCATCACCATCCGCGTGCCCGAGTCCACCGAACCCGGCAGCTCGTGATCGCGGGCACCGGCTCCGGCCGACGGTGATCGCCGGTCGTCGCGCGGCCGGTGCCGGTGCGCGGTGTTCGGGGTACGAGGTACGGCCAGGGGGAGGCCTCGAAAATCCCCCTTTTAGTTAGCATTCATGACAAATGCAGATTCGGTATGGTTGTCGATTAATTTCGCTTAGTGGAAAAGAGCGGGTCGATGACCGGTAGTCGCTGGACGGAGGCCGACGCCCCCGAGCCCGTTCGTTCCGATTCCGCCGCGCGTGACGCCGCCGCCCAGGCCCGCTCGCGGGCGGGGTCCGAGCGGCCGACGGGGACCGTGTACGAGCTGTGATCGAGCTGAGGGTGTCGATGGAGATGGCCCACCCCGCAGCCGACATATGGCGGATCGTCGCCGACTTCGGCCAGGACCCACGGTGGCGCGCGGGCGTGACCACGATGGCGCCCGACCCGCCGGGACTCGTCGTCCCGGGCACCACCACCGACGAGATGATGCGTTTCGCCGGGCGCCTCTACTACATCAGCGGCGTGGTGACCTCGGTGGTGCCCGGCAGGGAGTTCGTCTGGCGGGGGACGTCGGGGATCGACGTCGAGGGCGGCAGGTCGGTCGTGCCCCTGGATGACGACCGATGCCTGGTGACCATGTGGTTCCGGGTCAGGCTCCCCGGCCTGCTACGTCTGCGCGCTCCTTTTCTCGAACGCATGCTCAGGCGCAGGCTCCAGCAGAACGTCCGGCGTCTCGGCGACCTGGTCACCACGGACGCGTGACGTCGTCCACGGATGGAATGCGGTACCGCGTCCATGTCTTCCCCACCCTGGCAAGCTCGCGATGAGAGCCTCCCCACCTGCTGGCGGTCACCAGATTTTGCCTCTGCCCGCTTTGACGGTAGACCTCCCTGAATCAGGAACACTGGAATCTCTCGCTGAGTTCACCGCCGGCTCCCGCCGTACGACGGCCGATGTGGGTCGGCGTGTATGTGCGTACGCATCCCTTGCGGGTCGAACAGG
Organism: Streptosporangium oxazolinicum; assembly: GCF_039537505.1. NCBI lineage: Bacteria > Bacillati > Actinomycetota > Actinomycetes > Streptosporangiales > Streptosporangiaceae > Streptosporangium > Streptosporangium oxazolinicum. Next base: position 536,972 of record NZ_BAABAQ010000004.1, on the reverse strand, counting down.
ATAAGTAGCTCGACCGCGCCGCCGTCGGCACTGCCCAGCCAGTGTGGCAAGGACGTGTCGAACTCGGCCGCCTCACCGGGCGGCAACGTCAGGTCGCGCTCGCCGAGGATGAGCCGCAGGCGTCCGGTGAGCACGTACAGCCATTCGAAGCCGTCGTGGGTCTGCGGGGTCGGTACGAGCGGTTCGGGCTGCGCGGGGATGATCATTTTGAACGCTTGTATCCCGCCCGGCCGCCGGGACAACGGCACGAAGGTCATCCCGAACCTCCGGATCGGCGTGAGGTGGATCCGGGGGTCGCCGGTGCGCGGGGCGCCGACAAGGTCGTCCAGCGGAACGTTGTAAGTGCGGGCCAGCGGCAGCAGCAACTCCAGGGTCGCCCGGCGCTGCCCGCTCTCCAGCCGGGACAGAGTGCTCTCCGACACACCGGTTGTCGTCGCGAGGTCGGCGAGGGTGATGCCGCGGTGACGACGCATCGCACGAAGTCGCGGCCCCACCGCGTCGAGCACCTTGTCCATTTCGTGGTCCATGACGGCCAGCTTGCCATAACAGCAAGTTTTCGTGCCAAATCGATGCGCGCCTGGCGAGACTGAGCGGACACCGATGGAAGGAGCCTTGATTGAACGCCACCGATGCGGTCATGTTCTGGGACGGCGTGTACGCGGCACGACCGGCGGCCACCGATCCGCGGCCGAACGCCCGCCTCACCGAAGTGGTCGCGAGCCTGCCGCCCGGCGACGCGCTGGACCTCGGCTGCGGCGCCGGCGGTGACGCGCTGTGGCTCGCCGGACAGGGGTGGCACGTCACCGCCGCCGACATCTCGGCCGTGGCGATCGAGCGGCTCACCGAACTCGCCCGCTCACACGGCTTGGGCGATCGCGTCACCGCCGTGCGGCACGACCTGCGCAGGTCTTTCCCGCACGGCGAGTTCGACCTGATCTGCGCCCACTACCTGCACACTCCCTTCGACCTGGACAGGGCGACCGTCCTGCGCTCGGCCGCGCACGCGCTGCGCCGGGATGGGCGGTTGCTGATCGTCGACCACGGCTCGACCGCGCCGTGGTCGTGGAACCAGGATCCCGACGTCCGGTACCCGAGTCCGGGAGAGGTCGCGGCGGGGATCGATCTGAACCCGGCGACGTGGACGGTCGAGCGGGCTGACGCACCCCGCAGGATCGCGACCGGACCGGGCGGGCGCACCGCCGAAGTCACCGACCATGTCCTCCTCATCCGCCGTGGCGCCTGACACGGCGAACAGCGCCGCCCCACCCCACGAAGAGAGGACCACCATGCCTGACATCGTGCGCCGCCGCCGCGACACTCCGCCGCCCCGGACCGGGAACAGCGAGGCCGAGGTCCTGCGCGGATTCCTCGACTACCTCCGGGCCTCGATCGTCGCAAAGGTCGACGGTGCCCCCGAACCGCAGGTGCGAACGGCTGCGGTGCCATCAGGCACGAACCTGCTCGGCCTGCTCAACCACCTGACTTTCGTCGAACGCTCGATCTTCCTCGGGGACGACGTCACCGACTGGCAGACGACGTTCCAGGCCGCACCAGCCGACAGCGTGGCCGATGTCGTCGCCGGCTACCACGAGACGGTCGAGCGCGCGAACGACGTGCTCGACAGGTGCACCGATCTCGGCGTACCGCTCCCTCGATCGCGGCCGAATCGCCCCGCTCCCAGCATCCGCTGGGCACTCACCCACATGATCGAGGAAACCAGCCGCCACGCGGGCCATGCGGACATCCTGCGCGAGCTGATCGACGGCACGACCGGACGCTGACCCCACCACCTTCTCCAGGACAGGAACACATGATCACCGCAACCCGGCCGTTGTCGCGCCGCGTCCTTCGATCCGCGCGCACGCTGGCGACCGTCATGCTCACCCTCCTCCTCACGACCGGCACCGCAGCCTGTTCCACGCCGGCAGCCGGCAACGTTCCCCCCTACGCCGTCGCCACCCAGGACGACCCGGAGTTCGAGAACACCTTCCGGCACGAGTTCGCCGATGTCGACGGCGTCCGCATGCACTACGTGACCGGCGGTAGCGGCACACCGGTGGTGCTGATCCACGGCTGGCCCCAGACCTGGTACGGCTGGTGGCCGATCATGCCGGCACTCGCCAAGGGTCACACCGTCTACGCTGTCGACCTTCCGGGACTGGGTGACAGCACCGGCTCACCGACCGGCTACGACAAAGCCACCCTGGCGCGGTACGTGCACACGTTGATCGCCGACCGGCTCAAGATCCGGGACGCCGCCGTTGTCGGCCACGATTTCGGCGCCGCGGTAGCATTCCAGTACGCCAGCCAATTCCCCGACGACACCGCACGCCTCGGCTACTTCGATCTGCCGCTGCCCGGGCCCGCCGTGGATGCGGCCACATACCGCTCACTGAGCTGGCACATCGCCTTCCACTCCCAGCGACGGGTCCCCGAAGCGGTCGTGGGCGACGACGTCCGCGAATACCTGGCATTGTTCTACCCCCAGGTCTCGTTCGGCGGAACGGCGTTCGGTGGCACCTCCGATCGATCCCCGTTCACCGACACCGAGATCAACGAGTACGCACGGACCTACAACCGGCCAGAGGCCCTGTCGGGCGGCTTCGAGCTCTACCGCACCCTTGACAAGGACGTCCGTGACACCGTGGCTTCGGCGCCAGTACAGGTACCGACCCTGCTCATGACCGCCCAGGGGCAGCTCGACGCGATCCGAGCCACAGTGGCCCCGAGCATGACCAAGATCGTGCGCGCGGTGGACGTGCCGCACGCAGGGCACTGGCTCGTCGAGGAGAACCCTCGGTTCGTCACTGCGGAGCTGGTGCGCTTCCTCGACGGATGAGTCCGGTTCCCGATGGTGGTTGGCAGCCCCTACAGCGAAACAGCATCGGGGCCGCGTGTCCTGCGCCGCGCCGGCGGGTGGGCGGTGCTACCGGGGGCGAGGAGGATTACTACCGGATTTGGCGGTAGTGCCGTGGTCCGCGCGACCGCGGTGACCACGAAGAGCGCTCGGGACCTCCAAGAAACGATCGTTTATCGAAGGCCCCGGGCTTCGGGGGGCCGACCAAAGCGGATGGTCTTCACCCGTGCCGGGTCCCCGCGTGACCTGGCGGGAGTGAGGCCGCGTCCGGCGATAACCGGTTGTCCGCCTGCTCCGCGCCGGGTGAACATGGCAGCCATGTCACTGCGCTTCCACGAGATCGCCGAGGGCGGTCATCGCATCCTCAACCCGTTCACCCACGACAAGCTGGCGCTGCTCGGTGAGGTCGCCAGGCTCCGGCCGGGAGCGCGCCTGCTGGACCTGTGCTGCGGCAAGGCGGAGATGCTCTGCCAGTGGTCTCTCGGCCACGGGATCGAGGGGGTCGGCGTCGACATCAGCGACGTCTTCCTCAACGCGGCGCGTGCCAGGGCCGAGGAGCTCGGGGTGGCCGATCGCGTCCGCCTGGAGAAGGGCGACGCCGGGGCCTATCCGGCGGAGGCGGGCACGTTCGACGTCGTGTCCTGCCTCGGGGCGACCTGGATCGGCGGCGGGCTGGAGGGCACGGTCAAGCTGATGCTCCCCGCGCTGAGGGACGGCGGGATCCTCCTCGTCGGCGAGCCGTACTGGGACTCCGAGCCGCCCGCCGGGGCGTACGAGTCGTTCGGCTTCGGCCCGGACGACTTCACCTCGCTGGCGGGGACGTTCGACCGGTTCGAGGCGGCGGGGGTCGAGGTGCTGGAGATGGTCCTCGCCGACCAGGACAGCTGGGACCGTTACGCGGCGAGCCAGTGGTGGACGCTGAGCGACTGGCTGCGCGACAATCCCGACGACCCCGAGGCCGGGGGAGTGCGTGACTTCCTGGAGCGCTCGCGCCGCTCGTACGTCGAGTACGGCAGGCGACACCTCGGCTGGGGGGTCTTCGTGGTGCGCCGCCGCTGACGGCCACCGGGTCGGTGCGGAGGAGACGTCGGCCGCGCCCGGCGCGAGGCCGGAAACCCGGGCCGCAGGCCGTTCCGTTCGAGGACCGCGTACGCCGCGCCCGCCGCCGACGAACCGGCCCGCGTCTTCGGCCGGGCCGCGTGGTGGACAACGGCCCGCTCACCCTCTCCGGCTGAGCCCGCCGGAGGAGGGCGGGTCAGTTGCTCGCCGATGGGTCGCCGACCTGGCCGATGAACAGCGGGGTCAGCGTCGGCCGGTGGACGATCGCGAAGGCGAACGGGTGGTCGGCGCGGACCTCGGCCTCCGGCGGGGCAGGCGCGGACACGGCGAACATGAGACCGGTGACGGCGGCGGCCTCGGTACCCCACTCGTCCACGGCGATGTTGGCGCGGTGGATCGCCTGGTCGAGGAGGGCCCCGTCGACGATCCCCGAGTAGTCGTTCCCCCGCAGCCCCAGCTTCGCGAGCGGTTCCGCCAGGTCCAGGCTCGTGGAGAAGTCCCACCGGGGCAGGGCGAGCCGCACCGGCCGCTCCCCGAGCCCGGCGGCCACCTCCGCCATCACGGCGGGGGAGAGCAGGTCGCCGGGGGAGCCGCCCGCTCGCGGCACGAGGACCCACATGGCCAGCTCGTCCCCGGCATAGCGCAGCTCCACCGCCTGCCAGCCGGACCCCGACGCGTACGGGAGGAAGCCGTCGCGGCGCATCAGGGTCGTGCGGGTCGTCGTACCGTCCGCGCGGGTGAAGGTGGCACCCTCCTCCGGCGCGTCGGTGAACGGTATCGTCCAGTCGGCCTTGAGGTAGACGGCGTTGGCGAGGACCAGCCTGGTCCTCGCGGGCAGGTTGTCGAACACCTTCCTGATCCGCCCGGCGGTCCGCTCCTCGGCCCAGGCGTTGATGACCCCCGCGGCGTCTCCTGCGAAGTCGACCTGGCGCACGCCCGTGCCGTACTGCGCCGCGAGCGTACGCAGGAACCCGGGTTTGACGCTCAGCCCCTCCTGGGTGAACAACGCGTTGGCGATGCCCACGATCGGCGGCTCGGGTGCGCCCGCCTGGGCGTCCCGCTCCGCGTCCGGGTCGGGGAGGGGAGGAGGCTCGTCGGTCGTGACGATCTGCCGGGTGAGCGCGTTGAAAGAGGTGTGCGGCCCCCCGGAGGGGAAGCCGAAGAGCGCGTCGAGCTCGGTGGCGGTGGTTCCGGCGGCTCCCGCCCTCGCGAGGCCGAAGGCGTAGCCGATGCTCAGGGGCGACAGGACGGTGTTGGCCCCTGGGCTCGCGGTCGCGGCGAACAGGGCGTGTCCGAAGGAGGTGAGACCGCGTACGGTCTCCGCGACCGGAGGGTCTTTGGGGGTCTCCCGCTTCACCCCCTTCGCGGTGACCGCGCTGGAGTCGGTCATGGCACACGCCGAGAGGGCGGCGACGGCCAGCAGGGCGGGTAACAGTCGGCGCATACTCCTGAAACGTACGCCGCCATCGGGCGGTTCACCCGATTCGCTCGGCCTTCGGTTCGCGCGGTGTTTGGTTCGTACGACGGCCGGTTCGCGCCGGGGGGCATCAGGTGAGCGCGGCGAAGGCGCCCGCCCCGATGAGGGCGACGGCCCAGGCGAGGTCGAGGTTGAACCACGCCTTGCGGAGCACCGCCACGCCCAGCCGCTCGTAGACGACCAGGGCCAGGACGGTGGTCGTCACCAGCATGGACATCGTGTGCACCCCGGTCGCCAGCAGGCTCTGCGAGGCCAGCGTGGCGGCGTCGTGCCCCTCGTGGCCCCCGTGCCCGCCGTTCAGGGTGACCGGGAGCACCATCAGCCCGGCCCCGTGGGCGGTGGCCATCAGGAACGACCACCCGGCCAGCTGCCACTTCGTCACCTTCATCCCGACCCAGCGGGGATGGCGCCGCCTCAGCAGCCGCCAGAGACCGAACCCGCACACCACGGCCGCCACGCCGTACGAGACCGCTCTCGGCGGGGCGGCCAGCCGGGCCGCCGACACCAGCCCGAGCGTGATCAGCACCGAGCCCGCGTGGCCGAGCACGATGGGCGGCAGCGCGCGCAGCACCCCGTCGCGCGAGCGTTCCTGCAGTCCGAGCGCGACCGCGAAGAGCCAGCCCATGGCCGGGTTCAGGCCGTGGAAGGCGCCGAGCCCGGCCAGGACGAACAGGGATGTCAGATCCATCGGCCGCGCCTCGCGGAGAGCGCGAAGGCGGCGCCCGGTGGGCGGGTGACCCGGATCACGGGAAGCAGTAGGAGTCGGAGGAGGAGTCGCCACCTTGCAGGCGGACCTGGTGCGCGCGGCGGCCGTCGGAGGCGAAGTCGACGAAGAAGCCCGGGTCGAGGGCGATCGAACCGTCGTCGGCGATGTCCACCTTCGCCATCCAGCTGGAGATGCCGTCGGGGTAGAAGACGTCGTCCCAGGAGCGGTAGAGCGAGTTGGTGAAGTAGACCCGCCGCCCGTCCCTGCTGGCCTCGACCATCTGCGGCCCCCCGTTCAGCGCCCGGCCCGGCGCCGCCGGGTGGCCGTCGCGCCTGGCGATCCCGCCGATCCGGACCGAGCCGGTCTCGCGCGGCGCGAACGGGTCGGAGACGTCGTACGCCTTGAGCTCGCCGGTGCCCCAGGCGGAGACGAGCAGGATCCGGTCGTCGAGGGTGAGCGAGATGTCGCTGACCAGCGGTGGCACCGCGCCGAACTGCTTGAGCGGCTCGGGCAGCAGGTCGGGGTCGGCGGGTTCGGCCGGGATCGTGATCGTCTTGCGGGCCTTCCAGACGCCGTTCTCCAGGTACCAGGTGAAGATGTTGGCCGACAGGTCCTCGACGTTGATCACGGTGTTGACGAAACCGTAGGTCTTGGTCGGGTCGTGGGCCGGCCGGAGCTCCAGGGCCATCTGGTGCTCGTCGCCCAGGTCGATCTCCTGGAGGTGCCTGCGCTTGACCAGGTCCCAGACGTGCAGCCTGTGGCCGTACTGCCGGCCGACCAGCAGCTCCAGCGAGGGCCCCGGCTCGATCTGGTTGGGTGTCCCCCACTCGCTGGAGATCATCGTGTCGTGGCCGAGGTGCCACCAGAAGTCGTAGTGCAGCCGCTGCGGCCCCCGGTCGATCTCCCAGCGGCCCTTGGGCTCGAAGGTGTCGTGGTCGAGCGTGAACACCCCGCCGGGCGCGTCGCCGTCCACGTTGCCGAGCGCGCTGACGTAGATGGCGTCGGTGCCGCAGTGGACGGTGTGCGGACGGCTGTAGCCGGTCTTCTCGAAGATCGTCTCCGGCTCGATCGTCTTGACGAGCTTGGGGCGCCGGGGATCGTCCTTGACGTCGAAAATGTAGATCCTGCTGGACCTCAGGCCGGGAAGGACCAGGTAACGCCGCTCCACGTGCGGATGTGGCGCGTACGGGCACAGGGCCGCGCTGCACACGTTCCAGCCGAAGTGGTGAAGCTCGTCCCCGGGGACGGACATGTCGTGCACGTCGGCGATCGCCCCGGTCGACAGGTCGATCGTGGCGAGCCCGTCGGGCCGGTCGTCACCGGTCGTGGCGAGCAGCGCGACGTAGGCGAGCTCCTCCCTCGGGGCCGTCATGGCCTCGCGGGCTGACGGGTAGAAGGTGGGATCGGGCTGAATGAGCGCCACGGCGGACTCCTGAACTCGTAGCCGGAACCGGTACCCAACTAATCTTGTAGGAAAACTGTCTATTGTCCAGAGGTGATATTGCGTGACCGGCCTGGACGGAAGGTGCGTGGCCGGTTGGCCGGCCGGTCGGTCCTCCCGGCTCGCGGGCCGGTGAACGCGGGAGACGGCCCGCGTGGTCGCGGGATCTTCCGACGATGGAGGCGGTCGGTGGAGGGTTTCGGCGGAGGTTTTCGACAGAGGCTTCAGAGACTCGCGGCACAGGGTTTCGAAACAGGGTTTCTCAACAGGGTTTCGAACAGGCGGAGAGGTGCGGGGTGTGACGCCCGCACCTCTCCGTATTTCAGTTGACGGCCACCCGCCTCGTGCGGCCGTTCCCGGGTCTCACTTCCCCGGTCCTAGGAACCTTCGAAGTGAACCACCGGGCCGGGGCACGTCAATCGACCTGTTTCCATGAGGCCCCTGGAAAACCTCAGCAGATCCTCAGGGGCGCGCAGACGGTGGCCACAGGAGTGGCCCAGACAATCGGCGCCCTGACGATGTGGGCGGTGATAATCGGCGCCCTGACGATGTGAGCACCGGTTATCGGCTGACTGGTGACCGAGCCGCTGGTTGACGTCGATCCGGGCGGTCCGGGGGGACCCTGAGGTCCTTCCGGTCCGGCTGGTCCAGGGGGGCCCTGAGGTCCTTCTGGTCCTGCTGGTCCTGCGGGTCCTTCGGGTCCTTCGGGTCCTGCGGGTCCTGCGGGTCCTGCGGGTCCCTCCGGTCCGGGTGCGCCGTCGGTGCCTGCGGGTCCGGCTGGTCCCTCGGGTCCTGCTGGCCCAGGTGCGCCGTCAGCGCCTGCGGGCCCGGGTGCGCCGTCAGCCCCTGCCGGTCCTGCCGGTCCTGCTGGTCCTTCGGGTCCCTCGGGTCCGGCTGGGCCTGCTGGTCCTTCGGGTCCGGGTGCGCCATCGGCGCCTGCGGGTCCGGCTGGTCCCTCGGGTCCTGCTGGTCCTTCGGATCCGGCTGGTCCTTCGGGTCCTTCGGGCCCTGCGGGTCCTTCCGGTCCTTCGGGTCCTTCGGGTCCTTCGGGTCCTTCGGGTCCTTCGGGTCCGTCAGCGCCAGCGGGTCCTTCCGGTCCGGCTGGTCCCTCGGGTCCTTCTGGTCCTGCTGGGCCTTCCGGTCCTGCTGGTCCTTCGGGTCCGGGTGCGCCATCGGCGCCTGCGGGTCCGGCTGGGCCTTCAGCGCCTGCGGGTCCCTCCGGTCCGGCTGGTCCTGCTGGTCCCTCTGGTCCGGGTGCGCCGTCGGTGCCTGCTGGGCCTTCCGGTCCTGCGGGTCCCTCGGGTCCTGCTGGGCCTTCGGGTCCAGGCGCGCCATCGGCGCCTGCTGGTCCTGCGGGTCCCTCCGGTCCTGCGGGGCCGGGTGCGCCGTCAGCGCCTGCTGGTCCGGCTGGGCCTTCCGGTCCTGCGGGTCCCTCGGGTCCTGCTGGGCCTTCGGGTCCAGGTGCGCCATCGGCGCCTGCTGGTCCTGCGGGTCCCTCCGGTCCTGCGGGGCCGGGTGCGCCGTCAGCGCCTGCTGGTCCGGCTGGGCCTTCCGGTCCTGCGGGTCCCTCGGGTCCTGCTGGGCCTTCGGGTCCAGGTGCGCCGTCAGCGCCTGCTGGTCCTGCGGGTCCCTCAGGTCCGGCTGGTCCTTCGGGTCCGGGTGCGCCATCGGCGCCTGCGGGTCCTTCCGGTCCGGCTGGGCCTGCTGGTCCTTCGGGTCCGGGTGCGCCGTCAGCGCCTGCTGGTCCGGCTGGTCCCTCAGGTCCGGCCGGTCCTTCCGGTCCGGCTGGTCCTTCCGGTCCTGCGGGTCCTGCTGGGCCTGCGGGTCCGGGTGCGCCGTCGGTGCCTGCGGGTCCTTCCGGTCCGACCGGTCCTGCTGGGCCTCGGGGTCCTGCTGGGCCTCGGGGGCCAGCCGGGCCCCTGGGGCCTGCGGGGCCCGGTGGGCCCTGGATCCCGTCAGGGATGCGGCAGAGGAAGGACGGCAGACCGAGCCACCTGCACAACGGGATGTAAACCGCATCGCTCGCGGTGGGCTTCAGCCCCTTGTGGATGATCGTTTCGGTGGTTACGGAGTCCCTGCTGCGGATCACAGCGGGCAGGGCTATGAAGTTCGTGCAAATGCTGGAAAGCAGGACAGGGCAGGGGTCGCCCTGTGTGTTCTCGGTGGATCGGATTTCGTCGTGGCGAGCCTGTGCCGATATCTGAAGTTGCGAATCGGCTGAAACTGGGACAGGGGAGTGCAAAAGAAGGACGGCCCCGGCGAGCGCGCCGCCCGCAAGGGTCCGTTTCATGAAAGTAGACACGTGCGTTGTCTCTCCCCTCCTATTAAGAGAAAACGCCGCGCAGCCATTCTTGGGGCGTCCGGGAGATAGGCAGGAGAGGTGCGACCCGAACCTGGAATGGAAGCTTGATGGAGGGCGCGCGTTTCTTTGCGCTCTGCGCATTTGGGTCTCTATATAAAACCCTAATATCACTGTTGTCGTGATTAGTCGTATAAGTGAACCATGTGAGATAAAACGTAAATTAGGCCATCGGATTGTTTCGCACTAAGGTTCCGTGGTCGTAGCCGGGTCCAGTTACCGGGGTCGATGCCCGGCCTGATGCCCGGCCCCGTGCGAGCTCGCGTGGCCGGACGGCGCCGGGGCGCGGAAAGCCCGCCGGTAGGCCGAGGGGGAGGTGCGCATCGTCCGGGTGAAGTGGTGGCGGAAGGTCGCCGCGCTGTCGAAGCCCACCGCGGACGCGATCTCCTCCACCGGAGCGGAGGTGGACTCCAGCATGGCCAGGCTGGCCGTGACCCGCTGGGAGATCACCCAGCGCAGCGGGCTCGTCCCGGTCTGCCGCCCGAAGTGCCTGATGAACGTACGCCGGGACATGTGCGCGGCCTCCGCCAGGGCGGCGATCGTGATGGGCTCCGCGAGGTGTTCCAGCGCCCAGGCCATCGCGGTCGCCACGGCGGCGCCGTCCTCCACCGGCGTGACCGCGGCCTGGATGAACTGTGCCTGCCCGCCCTCCCGGTGCGGGGGGATGACGAGCCGTCGCGCGACCTCGTTGGCCACGCCCGGCCCGTAGTCCTTGCGCACCAGATGGATCAGCAGGTCCAGCCCCGCCGCGCTGCCCGCGCTGGTCAGCACGTCCTCACCGTCCACGTAGAGCACGTCCGGATCGACCTTGACCCGTGGGAACCTTCGCTGGAGCAGTCCGGCGTACCTCCAGTGGGTCGTCGCCTCCCTGCCGTCCAGCAGTCCGGCGGCGGCCAGCGCGAACGCCCCCGAGCAGATCGACACGACCCGCGCCCCCCGGTCGCGGGCCCGCCGCAGTGCCGCGACCACCTCGCGGGACACCTCGCCGCGGACGTCCGCCACCCCGGGCACGATCACCGTGTCCGCGGCCACCAGCGTGTCGAGGCCGTGTTCCGCCCGCATCGTGAACCCGCCCGTGATCCGCAGGTCGGCGGGGCTCTCGGCGCAGACCGACAGCTCGTACCAGGGCACCTCCAGCTCGGGGCGGGCGATGCCGAAGATCTCGACCACGCAGCCCAGCTCGAAGGGGGACATGCCGTCGAAGGCGAGTACGGAGACGGTGGGGCGTGTGGCGCGGGGCATCGGCGGCGGGAGGAGCATGGCGAGATATTAACGATAAGCGGCATTCATGCCACTGTCGGGCCCGATATGTCGCCCGGCACCATTGCTCGTGCCGGGTATCACGACCGGCGCCACCACACGTGCCGGGTATCACGACCGGCGTCACCCACAAGCCGGGCACCGCGACCGGCACCATCGTCCCCCGCCGACCTCGCAGCCACCGCCGTCATGCAGCCACCGCCGTCGTCGCGATCGCCGTCATGCAGCCACCGCCGTTATGCAGCCATCACCGTCGTCGTCGCGATCGTCGTCACGCAGCCACCACCGTCATCGTCGTCTGAAAGGCCACTCATGTCTGTCACCGCTCCTTCCTCCTCCGCCGTCACCGCGATACCGGCCGCGGGGAACGCCGACGCGCTGGCGCACTTCGCCGCCAGGCTGGCGTTCGAGACCGACGTGTCCGACGTCGCCGCCGACCTGGCCGCCGGGGTCACGGACATCGTCGTGGTCGACTCCCGGAGCCGGGAGAGCTGGGATCAGGGCCACGTCCAGGGAGCTGTCCACCTGCCCACCGCGCTGATCGCCGACCGCGCCCGCTCGGTCGTCCCCGCGGGGACGACCGTGGTGACCTACTGCTGGGGACCGGGGTGCAACGGCGCCACCCGGGCCGCGCTGGAGTTCGCCGGGCTCGGCTACCCGGTCAAGGAGATGCTCGGCGGCTTCGAGTACTGGGCCAGGGAGGGCTTCCCCGTCGAGACCGCCGAGGGCGTGTCCCGTCGCCCCGTCGACGCCCTGACCGCACCGGTCTCCGGCATCGCCTGCGCCTGCTGACGTCACCCCGCCAGGCGGCGGGCGTACGCGGTGGGGGACACGCCGATGACGGCGGTGAAGTCGCGGGTGAAGTGGGACTGGTCGCTGTAGCCGAGATCGGCGGCCAGCCGCGACCAGTCGGTGGCCGGCCCGGCCCGCTCGGCGGCCTCGTGGACGCGGTAGCGGCGGATCACCCACTTGGGGGAGACCCCGACATAGTCGCTGAACAGCCGCTGCAGGTGCCGGACGCTCAGCCCGTGCAGGGCGGCCAGATCGCCGACGCGGACGATGGACGGGTCGGCGAGCACGCTCGCGACGAGGTCCGCCGCCCGCTCGGCGACGGGGTCGCGGGCGGGGAGCCGCGCGAGCAGGAATCCCTCCACCGCCCGCAGGGCCTCCTCGTCGGAGACCGAGGAGGCGGCGAGTACGGCCGGGGCCACCGCGTCGGCGTCCGGACCGAGGATCCGGGAGGCCGGAACGAGGCGATCGGTGATCGTGGAGAGCGGGGCACTGAGGAAGGGACGGAAACCGGCGGGCCGGAAGCGGCTGCCGACCACCACCCCGCTACCGGTCAGGACCTCCAGGTAGTCACCGGTGATGACCCCGGCCACGCGGGAACCGTGCTCGTCGAAGACCAGGTTCACCGACGGGTGGGACACGATCCGCTGCTCGTACGGTTCGTCCAGCTCCCAGCGGACGATCCAGTGGTGCTCGACGAAGGGCGCCAGGGCCGGGTGGCACGCGTGGCGCCCGTAGCGGAACCGGGCCGCCCCGAAGTTCAGGATGCCCCGGGTGTCGTCGGCGGGCGCGCCCGCCGTACCGGCTCGGGAGAGCCCGGGACCGGGCGGACCCGTCACGACGGGATGGGGATGTGGACCCCCGGCAGGCCCTCCGGTTCCTTGCCCGGATACTCGCCCCCCAGCATGGTGGCCACGGTGTAGAGGTGCCAGGCCTGGTTGGGCTTCTTCAGGACGGGTTCGGCGAACAGCTTGCGGACCTCGTCGGGCCTGACGATGGGCGCCAGCAGGTCCAGGCGGCCGAGGACGTGGTCGCGCATCAGGCCGGTCAGCTCCACGCCGGGGCTGGTCCGCCAGTTCCAGCCGCCCCCGCCGGTCTTCGGCGCGGTGAGCGGCGCCTGCGGCCTGCGCTGCCAGGGGTAGTAGCGTCTCCCCGCGGTGAACCGCCACGGCTTGCCCTCGACCGGGATGTCCCTGAGCGAAGGCGCCAGGACACCGAGCAGCTCGTAGATGACCTCCTCCGACAGCCGCCAGGTCTGGTCGAGGCCCAGCGCGGCGCGGACCACCCGGTTGTCGAGGAACGGCCAGATCTGGTCGCCCCTGCGCAGCGAGCCCGCCCGCGCGCTCGCGTGCCAGCGGCCGACCTTGTAGGAGATGTACATGTGGTCGAGCGCCTCCAGCGGAGCCCGCTCCCGCCAGGGCCCGGCCAGCTCGCGGGCGTGCTCGTTGGCCTCCTCGGTGAACAGCGCCGGGTCCCGCAGGAAGGTCACGTCCACCCGGCGGCGCAGCGCCTTCTCCGTCAGGTCGGTCTGGAGCAGCAGCAGACCTCCGGCCCGCAGGATCTCCCCGCTCTGCCCCGACATGGTGGGCTTGGCGCTGTAGGGGAGGTAGCCGACGATCGACTCGTACGCCGACGTCATGCCCTCGCAGGCGCGCAACGTCTCGTAGGCCCGCGCGAGGGGGTGCTCGACGACGATCGCGTCCTTCTTCTCGGCCTCCTTGGCGCGGGCCGGGGGGATGACGGTGTGCTCGACGCGGAGCGCGCGGGCGATCCGACCGGCGATGATCACGTCGGGATGGGTGTCCAGGCCGTTGGTGGTCGCGCGCAGCGGGATACCGGCCGCGTGCAGTGTCGCGGCGATCAGGCGGCTGTCCCTGCCGCCGGTGAGGGCGAGGTTCACCGGCTCCCCGGCCGCGCGCAGCGGCTCCACCGTGGCCAGCAGCGCGCTCGCCAGCTCGCCGACCAGCTCCTTCTTCCCCCTGCGCGACGTGGGCGCGGGCACGGCCGAGGGGAGCGGGGTCGTGGTGACCGTACGGTGGCCGCCCCTGACGGTCACCGACGAGGACGGCGGCAGCGCGCTCACCCCGCGGTAGGGCGTCTCGTCCGACAGGAAGTACCCCTGCCTGATCATCGACTGCAGCGCGAGCACGTCCCACTCGACCCGGTCGCCGCCGCCCGCGAGGTGGACCAGCAGCGCCCGGCTGCCGATCACGTGCACGTCGGGGGTCTCGGCGTAGTAGACCGGGCAGACCCGGTGGATCGCGGTGGCGGCCGACAGCTCGTCCTCGGTCGCCCGGAACGCGGAGAAGCACCCGCCGACCGCCTCGGTGTCCAGGCTCGGCATGGCCGCCAGCCGGTTCACGTCGTCCGGCGCGGCCAGGTAACCGTTCACCCCGGTCACCCGGTCGTGCCCGGTCTCCAGCAGGGGAGGCCGCCGCGAGTCGTCCGGCTCGTTGGTCCAGGCGAACACGGCGATGCCGGGACGGTGCCACTCCCGGGATCTGATGACCTCGGGCGGTACGGGGAAGGCGCTGTCGATCGCGCCCCTCACGGTGTGCAGCATCGCCTCCGGTATACCGGCTCCCTGGTGTTTGGCCGCGAGGCCGAGGTACACGCGCATGGTGCAGGATCCTATGTCGCGTTTTTTCAAGACAGCTGGGAATCCGGCTCGGCAGCATGGCCGTCATGAACGAGATGCTGTCACGCGCCGTCACCGGCGCGGCGGCCGTCGCCCGCGGTGTCCGCGACGACCAGCTGGACCTGCCCACCCCCTGCGACGGCTTCGACGTACGGGAACTGCTCGGCCACCTGGCCTGGACCGCCGCGATGTTCGAGGCGCTGGCCCGCCGCGAGCAGCCGCCGCCGCAGGACGCCGACCACGCCCCCTTCGAGGAGCGGGCCGCCGCGGTGCTCGCCGCCTGGTCCGAACCCGGGGTGACCGAGGGGACCAGCCCCACGCTGGGGATGCCCATGACCGTGGTGCGCCAGATGGTGCTGGGCGACATGGCGATCCACGGCTGGGACCTGGCCAGGGCCACCGGCCAGGACTACGAGGTGGACGCCGCCACCGGCGAGGCCGTGGCCGCCTTCGTCGCGGGGATGGCGCCGCGGGGACGGCGGATGGGGGTCTTCGGGGAGGAGGTGCCCGTGGCGGAGGACGCCTCGCCGTTCGACCGGGCGCTCGGGCTCAGCGGGCGGGACCCGGCGTGGGGACGCTGAAACCCGATCACGTGCCGAACACGGTTTGCGCTCGCTTGGGTCAAGCTCTCGGCGGACCGTAGGGAGGAGTCGTCATAGGGGAGGACACGCATCCCTAGGAGGCGACATGAAGTCACGTCCGCTCGCCATCGTTCTCGCGGTGCTCGCCCTGCTCGCCCTGATGTTCGCCGCCGCCTGCGGGGGTTCGGGCGACAGCGCCCCCAACAGCCGGCCGATGCACGAATCCGGGAACGCGGTCCCGGCCATGCCCTCAGAGCCCTCAGAGCCCTCAGAGCCCTCAGAGCCCTCGGACGCCTCCGCCGAGGCCGGGTCCGAGGCCCGCGCCACCACCGAGGCCGAGGATCCCCGGGCCGAGGCCACCCGGCGACGCGACACCTCCGCCGAACAGATCTCCACCTTCGCCCTCGACGTGGACACCGCCTCCTACGGCTACAGCAAACGGACCGTCACCGAGGGCAGGCTGCCGGAGGCGGACCGGGTCAGGCCGGAGGAGTTCGTCAACTCCTTCGCGCAGGACTACGCGGAGCCCGAGGACGACGGTTTCACCGTGCACATGGACGGTTCCCGCACGCCGGGGAACGGCACCGCGCTGCTCCGGGTCGGCCTGCAGACCAGGAGGGCGAACGCGGAGGCCCGGCGCCCGGCGAACCTCACCTTCGTGGTGGACGTGTCCGGCTCGATGGGCGAACCCGGCAGGCTCGACCTGGTCAGGGAGGCCCTGCACAAGCTCGTCGACCAGCTCGGGCCCGGCGACCGGGTCTCCCTCGTGGCCTTCAGCGACGAGGCGGACGTCGTCCTCTCCATGACCCCGGCGACCGACAGGGAGAAGCTCCACGCCGCCGTCGAACGCCTCGCCACCCAGCAGTCGACGAACCTGGAGGCGGGACTGACCAGCGGTTACGCCGAGGCCGCGGCGAGTTTCCGGCCGGTGGCCGTCAACCGCGTCATCCTGCTCTCCGACGGCCTGGCCAACGTCGGCGACACCACCTGGCAGGGCATCCTCGACCGGGTCGAGGAGGCGGCGGCCAAGAAGATCACCCTGCTGTGCGTCGGCGTCGGCCGCGACTACGGCGACGAGCTGATGGAGCAGCTCGCCGACAACGGCGACGGCGCCGCGGTCTACGTCAGCTCCGTCGACGACGCGCGCAAGGTCTTCGTCGAGCAGCTCGCCACCACCATCGACCTGCGCGCCCGCGACGCCAAGGCGCAGGTCGTGTTCAACCCCTCGGTCGTGGAGTCCTACCGCCTGATCGGCTACGAGAACCGGCGGATCGCGACCGAGGACTTCCGCGACGACACCAAGGACGGCGGCGAGATCGGTCCCGGCCACTCGGTGACGGCCCTGTACGAGGTCCGGCTGCGCGGCGGGGCGTCGGGCCAGCTGGCCACCGCCACCGTGCGCTGGCAGGACCCCGACACCCGCGATCCCGCGGAGGCCGCCCGTTCCCTCGCGGCGAGCGACCTGGCGGCCTCGCCGTGGGAGGGGCCCACGCCGAGGTTCCAGGTCGACGTGGTGGCCGCGGGCTTCGCCGAGTATCTCCGCACCGGGGAGAGGATCGCCGGAGCCGCGCCCGGCGACCTCGCCGCCCACGCCACCCGCCTGGCCGCGGCCACCGAGGACCCCGCGGTGACCGAGCTCGCCAGGCTGATCGAGAAGGCCGCGTCGCTCCGGTAGGCGCCCGTACGCGCCGTGATCGGGCGGGCCGGTTCCCGCGAACCGGCCCGCCGGGTTCGGTCCGGTGGCCGGATCTTGAGCGCGAGGTGGCGGAGCGGGCCGGGAAGCCTTCCGTTGTGTCCGGTGACCGGATCTTGGGCGGGGCCGCCGCGGTTACAGGGTGCGGAGTGATTTCCTATACACTGGCGTGGTCGCCGGGCTCGGCCCGGAGACGTTCGGGGTGACACCCGAGGGGCTATGGCGCAGCTGGTAGCGCGCCTCCATGGCATGGAGGAGGTCTGGGGTTCGAATCCCCATAGCTCCACGCCGGGCCGTTCTCGAAACGGCCTGAGGGACGTCAGCGAGATCCCGTCCGATCACGATGATCGGGCGGGATCTCGTCGTTTCCGGAGCGCTCCGGTCGAGTCGCCGAGAACGACGAGACCGGCCATGAGCGTGCTCCCCGATGGTTTCGCGGGGGAGCACGCCACATGGCCGGTCGTTTTCTCAGGTGCCCGGCCCGGGAGGGGGGTCAGGACCGGGCACCTGCCCGAAGGGTTACTGGCCGGTGATCACGAAGCTCGTCCCCGGCTGTCTCACGATGTTGCCGTCGGCCGAGTTCGTGATGGTCACGTTCGACAGGATCGCGTTGCCGCGGGCGCCGCTCATGGCCAGGATCCCGGCCCCGTTGTTGGACTTGTCGATCCTCACATTGGTGATCGCGACGTTCGGCATGTTGCCGCCGCCGGTCTTGAACTGGATGCCGTCGTAGGTCGAGTCGACGATGTCGGTGTCACGGATGGTGACCCCGGGAATCTCATTGCCCTGCGGGAACAGCGTGATCGCTCCGAACTCCTGGTCCTCGTTCCAGAAGGCGCCACCCGTGCGGTACAGCCCGTTGTTGGCGAGCAGCGTGGTCCCCGAGAAGGGCAGGGGGCTGTGGTCGGTCGCCAGCATGATGCCCGGGTAGTTCATGGTGTCGTAGATCAGGTTGTTCTCGGCGGAGTTGTCGTAGCCGCCGTAGATCGCGATGCCGTTCGCCCGCCAGGGCAGCTGGATGGTGTTGTTGACGAAGTGGTTGTCGTGCGTGTTGTCGACGACCCTGTCCTTCACCGCCTGGTTGGCCCAGATGGCGAGGGCGTCGTCGCCGGTGTTGCGGAACGAGGAGTTGAACACCCGCGAGTTCCGCGTGCCGTTGGTGAAGTTGATGCCGTCGGCGTAGGTGTTGCGGATGCGCATCCCGCTGAACAGCAGGTTGTCGCCGGGACCCCACAGGGCCGGAATGTTGTCGTAGTCACGGCCGACCCAGGCACCCACGTTGGCGTGCTCGATCCACACGTTGGTGATCTTGGTGTTCAGGCCGAACCGGCCGTTCAGGCCGACCCCGCCCTCGTCGTTGCCGTCTCCGCCTCGGATGCGGCCCGAGCCGAAGATGGCGATGTCGGAGATCTGGGTGTTGCTGTCGATGTCGAAGCCGAAGTTGCCCTCGTGCGGGTGGTTGATGCCGCCCACCACGTCCTGCGGCTCGGTCAGGGTGTACAGCTGGGAGTGCCACATGCCCGCGCCGCGGATCGTGACGTTGCTGATGCCCACCTGGTTGAACTGACCCCGGTTCAGCGGGTCGTCGGTGAGGATCTTCTGCTCCTGGCGCCACTGGCCCGCCGGGATCCACACGCAGCTGATGACGCCGTTCTGGTCGTCCGTCACCGCCCGCTGGATGGCGGCCGTGTCGTCGAGCCCGTCGTTGGGCACCGCGCCGTAGTTCGTGATCGAGGTGCAACCGGCCGGCTGGCTGGTCGGCGGCGCCACCTGCTCCAGGTCGATCAGGTCGATGATGTAGAACGAGGCCGTGTCGCCCGCGTCACGCTGCAGCTTGAACTTGGTGCCGGCCGGGTAGCTCTGCGAGAGCAGCGCGTGCGACTCGTCGAACAGCCTCCGGGCGTCGCCCTGGGGGGTGTTCGTCAGCGCCTCGGGGCCGTCGGTGTTCCCGTACAGCCAGCTGTGGCGCGATGAGAGGGTCAGCTTCCTGGAGAAGGTGCCGTTGATGTAGAGGCTGATGGTGGCCTCGATGCCGCCGCCACCGGCGGCGTCGGGGATGGAGTTGCGGACCACGATCGAGTTGGAGGGGTTGGTCGAGGTGAACTCGACGAACTGGCCCGTGCTGTTCAGCCGCACCGACTTGCGGCCCGAGGACTCGGTGGCGAAGTTGGTGTGCCCGAAGGTGCGCAGCGGGTCGGTCTCCAGCAGGGTGCCCTGGTAGCTGGCGGACTCGGCCTCGTACTCGACGTACGGGACGGCCGCGCCGCGCCCGACCACGATCGACTGCGTGAACGTGTTGTTGTTCTCGTTCGTCTCGGTGACGACGTTGGTCGCGTCGGCGGTCGCGGTGATGGTGGCGCCGCCGCTGGTGGCGGTCCAGGTTCCGCTGACGGCCACGTTGACCGTCGCGCCCGCGGCGATCGACGCGGTGTTGCCGTTGAGCGTGGTGCCGCCCACCGTCACGCGGGTGACCGTGGTCGCGCCCGTCGCGGTGGTGCCGCGGTTCTTCACCGACACGGTGAAGGAGACCGGCGCTCCGACGGCCGGGTTCGGCGGGTTGGAGGTGACGCCGAGGACCTGGAGGTCGGGGCCGGGAGCCTGCGCGACCACCAGCGGCGACGACGCGGTGAGGACGTTGTTGCCCTCGTTCTGCTCGAAGACCGTGTTGTCCGCGTCCACCCTGGCGCTGACCGTGTAGCTGCCCTCGCCTCGGGTGCCGATGTTGTGGGTCACCGTGGCGGTGGCGTTGGGGGCCAGGGCGGGGATGGCGACGGTTCCGGCGACCGTGCCGTCGAGGTTGAAGTTGACGCTGTCCGCGGGGGAGGCCGCGGTGCCCGCGTTCCTGACCGTGGCCGACAGCGTGATCGCGCTCGCCTCGTTCGGGGACGCCGGGGTCCACGAGAGGTTGGTGACCGTGAGGTCGGGGTTCGGCGCGGGGACGCCGAAGACCTGGAACTCGGCGACCTGCCCGCCGGGCGCGCCGCTGTTGCTGGTGAACCTCAGCTGCACGTCGGCGACGGTGGCGGAGAGGTTGATCGTCACCGAGTTGCCGCCGGAGGCCGGGTTGAACGTGTAGTTCTGCGCCGACACCAGGTTGGTGTAGCCCGTGGCGTTCTGCTCACGGCCCAGGACCTGGATGTTCTGCGTACGGGTGCCCCACGCGGAGTCGGGGTTGAGCTTCACCACGACCGAGCTGACGCTGGCGTTGGCGCCGAGCTTGGCGGTCAGCGTGTTCGGGAACGCGCCGGAGTTGGCCTCCCAGTAGGTGGCCAGGTTGTTGTCGTTCGCGTTCGCGGCGACGAACGAGTGCACGTGGCCGGACGCGACCAGCTCCTTGCCGATCGCCAGGTTCGAACCGGGCTCTCCGCCGGTGCCGGTGCGGGTCACGGAGTTGCTGTTGGCCGACTGGTTGCCCGCCGCGTCCTTGGCCCGCACGAAGTACGTCACGGTCGCCGACGCCGGCTGGGTGTCGGTGTAGGTCAGCACGTTGCCGACGCTGCCCCGCAGCTGGTTGTTGGCGTAGATGTCGTACCCGGTGACGCCCACGTTGTCCGTGGAGGCGGTCCAGGCCAGCCTGATCTGGCCGGTGGCCGGCTGGGTGAAGGCGAGGTTGCCCGGGGCCGACGGGTTCTGGGTGTCACCGCCGCTGCCGGCGGCGCCGTAGATCTCGAACTCGGAGATCTGCGCGGCGGGCCAGCCGGTGTTGGCGGTGACGTGCACGCGCCAGTAGCGGTGGGAGACGGCGCCGAAGTTGATCGTGACCGTGTTGCCGGTCGCCGGGTTGAACGTGTACGTGGCCGAGGGTACGACCGTGCTGAAGGTGTTGCCGTCAGCGCTTCCCTGGACCGAGAGCGTCTGGGTGCGAGTCTGCCAGGCGGCCGGCGGGGGCAGCTTCAGGACGATCTGCTCGACGCTCGTGGCGGTGCCGAGGTCGATCCGCGCCCACTGCGGGAAGCTGTTGTTGGCGCTTTCCCAGTACGTGGACTGGTTTCCGTCGTTGAGGGCGGACACCGGTTGCCCGCCCGTGGAACTGCTGGCCAGGGTCGCCTTGCCCGGCGACAGATTGGGTCCGGCTGCGGCGGAGGCCGGGACGACCGACCCCACGAGGAGTAGACCGGCGGTGGCCACCATGGTCGCCACCAGCCGTAACGGTCTGTACAGCATTCTCATTCGCGCTCTTCTTCTCTCGTCAGGCACGGCAGGGCCGAGGCGTGAAGGCGCGAGCCTTCACCGCACACGTAATGGGGGGCAGGTGCACGACGCAGTGCATCTCTGGAGAGTTGCGAGGAATAGCAAGAAAATGAACAGTAGTTTGCAATATTCTTGCATGGCGTTGGCCAAATGTTACATACGTGCTACGGGCACGTCAACGGCTGGGAAGCAGCTTTCTCAACTGACTCGACGCGAGATGTGACAAGGGGTCAAAACGGCCGTGAACGCCGGGCCGTGGATGCCGGGAGTGGACACCGGCTCGCGGACGCCTGGGCGTGGACACCGGGCGTACGGACACCGGGAGTACGGACACCGGGCGTACGGACAGCGGGAGTACGGGCACCGGGGCGTGGGCACCTGGGAGTGGACACCGGGCGCGGATACCGGTCCTGAACGCCGGGGCCGCCGGCTCACCGGCCTGGCGGCGGGGCGGGTCGCCCCCGCGCGCGTCGCCCGCCGTTCTCCGGCGCGCGGGGGCTGTCGTCCTCAGCCCAGTTCGTAGTCGAGGTGGAAGGAGTGGGCGCCGTCGTCGTTGACGATCTGGCCGCCGCCCCGGATGCCCAGCAACTCGCCGGTTCCGGAGTCGGGGAGGATCGTCCAGCTCAGCGTCTGTTCCCCGGCGTGGCCCCCGGCCGTGTGGTGGAGCACGAAGGTGCCCTCGCGGCCGTGGAGGGTGCCGGTGAAGCGCTCGAAGCCCACGTAGGCCGCCGACGTCTCGACCCGGGGGATCGCGGTGATGATGTCGGTGGTGCTGGTACCGGCCAGGTCGCCGTCGAAGGTCTTGGTGATGTGGACGCGGGAGAGCGTGGCCCCCTCGGCCTCGTCGTAGGGCTGCGGCTCCCAGCTGTCGATGGTGAAGGTTCCTGTGGCGCGCGGCATATGGGGCTCCCTGGTGAAATTTCGGGTTTCGCGCCCATCCTGGCGGCCGTACCTGTCACCTGGTGTCAGATACGCGCCCGCCTGGACCTGCTACGACAGGCTCCATTTGTCCATGTTCCAGGTGATGGTCGACTGGGCGGGGTTGGGGATGACGTTCTGGAGCGTCTCGTCCCACGCGCTGAGACCCGGGTGCTGGAACAGCGGGATGGTGGCCAGGTCGCTCCAGAGTCTCTTCTCGATCGCGCCGATGATCGGGTTCTGGGCCGCCAGGTCCACCGTCGAGTTCAGCTTCGCGATGAGGCGGTCGACCTGCGCGCTGGAGTAGCAGCCGTTGTTGTTGCCCTTGTTCTGGGCGTCGCACTTTCCCGGCGAGATGAAGTTGGAGGCCCAGCCGCTGACCAGGGTGGAGCCCGACCAGGCGAACAGGGCCACGTCGTAGCCGTTGCTCGGCATCACGGTGTCGAGGAAGTCCTCGGAACCCTTGTCGACGACCTTGAAGCCGGCCTTGTTGCAGGCGTCGATGATGAGCTGCACCGCCGCGGTACGGCGCGGGTTCGGGGTCTGGTAGCCGATGCTGATCTCCAGGCCCGTCTTGCCCGCCTTGCGCAGCAGCGCCCTGGCGCCCTCGATGTCCTGCCGCGCGTACAGGCCCGCGCTGCCGCTGGCCGCGACGACCGCGGCGCTGTTGGCCTGGAAGGGGGCCACGGTACGGACCTCAAGGGGCTTGGCGGCGGGTGAGACGGGCCCGATCAGGGTGTCGACGATGAGCTGCCTGGGCACGCACCTGGCGAACGCCTCGCGCAGCCTCCTGTCCCTGAACGGGCTGGAGTCGAAGTTGAAGTCCAGGTGCTCGTAGGTGTACTTCTCGAAGACACCGACCTCCACGCCCCGCAGCGACTGCAGCTGCTTGAGCACGTCGGGCCCCGGCTGCGGCTCGACGATCTGGACCTCGCGGTTCTGCAGCGCCTGGGCCTGCTCGTCGAGGGTGATGAAGCGTTCGACGATCGTCGGGGTCGCGGCTGGAGTGCCCCACCACCTGTCGTTGGCGACCAGGGTGAGCCGCTGCCCGGCGTCCAGTCTGGAGAGCTTGTACGGCCCCGAGGACGGGATCAGCTCGGCGTCGGGCAGCCTGCCCTCGGAGACCCAGCCGTCGTTGAAGAACCTGATGCCCTTCTCGATCCGCTTCGCGTCGGCCCTCTTGACCGCCGCGATGAAGTCCTCCTCGGACAGGCCGTCCTGCTTGGCGACCACGTGGGCGGGCAGCATCTCGGTCGCGCCGGGACCTCCGGCCACCCAGTCCGCGAACGGCTTGTCGTAGACCAGGGTGAACTCCCTGCCGCCCTTCTCGCAGTCGGGGACCCGGGTGTCGCGCAGACCGGTGGTGTCGGCGGAGGCGAAACCCCTGACCTTGCCGGACCGGAAGGCCCACCACAGCATGACGTCGTCGCAGTCGATCGGGACGCCGTCCGACCAGATCGCCCTGTCGTTGATGGTGTACCTGACGCTCAGCGGGTCGTCGGAGACCTTCTCGTACGTCCCGAAGTCCTTGTCGGGGGTGATCGCGCCCTTGTCGCCGTAGAACCAGAAGCCCGTCAGCACCCGCTGCAGCGGGCCGGTGTTGCGGGTGGCGTTCTCCGCGGTGGTGTTGTTGTTGTAGGAGTGGAACTCCTGCTCGTACGCGTAGGTGATGGTCTCGCTCGGCGGTGCCGACTCCGCGCCGGAGGCGGCGGGATCGTCCATCGGGCCGGTGTCCGCGCAGGCGCTCAGCAGGAGCGCGCCGGTCGCGAGCAGCGTCAGGAACCCTCCCGGCCTTCGTGCGTGGAACACGGCACCACCCCTTCGATCGCCCGGTCTCCGGTCGGCCCCCCTACCGGCCGGGCATCGTCACTTCTCGCCGCCCGGAGGAGCCCGGGACGGACATCGCGCCTCTTGGTGACCATGCCGGACGCGAGACCCTCAGATCAGGAGAATAGAAAAAACATAACCTTTGAGCGAATTCACCCAATATGTGAGATGGCGATCTCGCGAGTTCGCGACACGGGCGCCTCGGGGCGCTGGCCTGATTCTTGCGGTTATTGGCGCTCGGGCCGCTCGTGGGGCAACGCGCCGCACCAGGATTATGGAGCGCATGAAAACGACTCCTCGGGCGCCCGAACGTAAGCTGCACCGCGCCTGGATCGTGGCCGGGGTCGCGTTCGTGGCCATCCTCGGCGCGGCCGGTTTCCGGGCGACGCCCGGCGTGCTGATCACGCCGCTGCAGGAGGAGTTCGGCTGGTCCCGGGGCACGATCTCACTGGCCGTCTCGGTCAACCTCATGCTCTACGGGCTGACCGCGCCCTTCGCCGCCGCCCTCATGGACCGCTTCGGCATGCGCAGGGTGGTGACGTACGCCCTGCTGCTGGTCGCCGCGGGCAGCGGGTTCACCATCCTGATGAACGCCCCCTGGCAGCTCGTCCTCTGCTGGGGCGTCCTGGTCGGTCTCGGCACCGGGTCGATGGCCCTGGTCTTCGCCGCCACCCTCACCGAACGCTGGTTCGTCCGCCACCGCGGCCTCGTCACCGGCGTGCTGACGGCGGGCGGCGCCACCGGGCAGCTCGTCTTCCTGCCCGTCCTCGCCCACTTGGCGGCGGACAGGGGGTGGCGGTCGGCCGCCGTCACGGTCGCCGTCGCCGCCCTCGCCGTGGTTCCCCTGGTCTGGTTCCTGCTGCGCGACCGGCCGGAGGAGGTGGGCACCACCGCTCTGGGCGCCGATCCCGCCGCGCCCCCGGCCGCCCGGCCGGCCCGGGTGGGGGGCGCCGCCTCACGCGCCCTCGGCGTGCTGTGGAGCGCGGCGCGCACACGTCCCTTCTGGCTGCTCGCCGGGGGGTTCGCGATCTGCGGGATGAGCACCAACGGCCTGGTGGGCACCCACTTCATCCCCGCCGCCCACGACCACGGCATGGCCGAGCCGACCGCCGCGGGACTGCTCGCCCTGGTCGGGATCTTCGACGTGGTCGGCACCATCGCGTCCGGCTGGCTGAGCGACAGGGTCGACTCGCGCATCCTCCTCGGCGCCTACTACGGGCTGCGCGGCCTGTCGCTGATGGCCCTGCCCAGCCTGTTCGGTGCCACCGCCGAGCCCAGCATGCTCGTCTTCATCATCTTCTACGGCCTCGACTGGGTGGCCACGGTCCCGCCGACTGTCGCCCTGTGCCGCCAGATCTACGGCCCCGACGGAGCCGTGGTGTTCGGCTGGGTCTTCGCCTCCCACCAGGTCGGCGCCGCGATCGCGGCGGTCGCCGCGGGAGTCACCCGCGACCACTTCGGCGCCTACGACCTCGCCTGGTACGCCGCGGGCCTCCTCTGCCTCGCCGCCGCCGTCATGTCGGTCGTCATCACCAGGAAGGCCGTCACGGGGAAGTCCACCGCCGGGAAGTCCGACGGGGAGGCCACCCCGGAGGAGCGGGCATCCTTGAAGGCGTGAGAGAACGAGGCGGGCGAGCCGCGGCACACGAAACCGGATCGGACGCGCGGCGGACGGGGGAGACCGGATGACCGGCGCCGGGGACGGGGCGGCAGGGACGGAGTACGGGACGGCGGGTATCGCCGGGCAGGGACCGGACGCGGCGCGCGGGACGACGGCCCCGGCCGGTGCCGGGACGGAGGCGACGGGAGGGAACGCCGATCTGGACAGGAGGGTCCTCCCGCTCGTGGTGCGGATCGAGCGCTCCGCGCCGCCCGAGCGGACCGACGCCCTGGAGGCGGCGGCCCTGGCCGTGCTGGCGCTGCTCGACGACCCGCGCGCCCTCGACGACGGCGAGTGGGCCGGGGCGGTACGGATCTGGGACGGCAGCCGGTTCAGGAAGGTCGTCCGGCGGGCACGCGGGGCGGAGTGGCGCAGGGTGCTCGACCTGCCCGGTGTCACCGTCACCTCGGGCACCGCCGAGGTCCGCGTCCACCCGCCGGTCCCGCTGGACGGCTGGCCCAAGGACCTCTCCAGGCTCCAGGTCTCCGGTACCGAACTCGCCGACTCCTCCGAACCGGGACCGCCGGGGGACGTGGTGCTCTGGCTCAACCCGGGGCTGACGATGTCGGCGGGCAAGGCCATGGCCCAGGCCGGGCACGCCGCCCAGCTCGCCTGGCAGGCGAGCGGGGACGACGCCAGGAGGGCCTGGCGGGACAAGGGCCTGGCGGTCTCCGTACGCACCGCCGATCCCGCCGCGTGGGCCGGGCTGGTCGCCTCGGGCCTGCCGGTGGTCAGGGACGCCGGGTTCACCGAGATCGAGCCCGGCTCCCGCACGGTCGTCGCGGACGCCCCGTGGCTGCGCGGGGGCGGCCGATGGTGATCGGGTGATCGGGTGACCGGCGAATTCGACGGTGGCGGTCTTGTCACCCGCCGGTGCGTACGGCCGACGGATTGGTGCGCGTCCTCGCCTCGCGCGAGGAGACGTCGAACCTGAGCTCCACCTGGTGTTCCACGAACATCCCGGCACCGTCGCGGGGTGTTTTCCACCGGGGTGAGGAAGGTACTCGTTCCCGAAGTGTGATGGGGATCCCGCACGGGAAAACCGGATTTGTCGTACGCTCCCGATCGTGCTCGATGGGTTGGGTGGGACTCAGGGGACCCGGGAGACGGGTTCCGCGCCGACATACGTGACCGCCGAGGCGGCCACGTCGGAGATGCCGAAAATCATGGCCGAGAGCCCCCCGAAGCCGATGGACTCCCCCGTGAAGCGATCCCGCATCGGCGACCTGCCGATGCGCGTGATCTACCGCATCCTGGCCGTGGGCGTCGCGGTGATCCTGGCCGCTGTCGCGACGGTGGTCGGCTTCGTCTCCTCGGGCTCCCCAGATCAACCGGGCGAGGGGAAAACGGGGCAGATCGCCGCGCCATCTGCCGCGCCACCCTCGCCCGGTTCAGGCTCGGCGGAGCCGTCCACCCCGGCGACGGAGCCGTCCGCCTCGGTGTCGCCCTCGGAGACCCCGTCCGCGTCGGAGACCCCCTCCGCGTCGGCGTCCCCCTCGGGGAGCCCCTCCGAGACGGCCGCTCCCTCCTCCGCGCCCGACGGCTCCGAGCCCGCGCCCGACCGCAGCGCCGTCATCGCGGCCCTCACCGACCCCCGGGTGCCCGACCTGCCGCGCGACAAGCGGCTCGGCCGCCTCCCCGGCAAGGCGGACAAGAGCAAGCGCCGCGTCCAGGACGGCAAGTCGGGCGTGTCGCTGGTCCGCCTGGGCAAGCCCTGGAAGGCCTTCGGCGCGTCGCCGTTCTCCACCAAGCAGGTGCTGCCGAAGGCGAAGGGAGCCGGTCACCGGGCGATGCTCGTGAGCTGCCCGGTGCCGATCCTGGTGCAGAAGGAGGCCAAGGACACCGCGCTGCTGGCCGCCCGGTGGACGCTCAACCACCACCCCAAGGGCAGCAAGATCAGCTGGACCGCCTCGCAGTCGATCAAGGACGGCTGGCTGCTCGCCTACCGGGTGAAGTACAAGGTGAAGGGCAAGGCGCGCTCCTCCATGGCCGCCGTCGCCGTGACCGAGGTCTCCGGCGCCAAGCCCGCGATGCTCTTCGCGACGATTCCCGACGCCCAGAACAAGTACTGGCGCGCCATCAACACCGCGGTCTCCTCCCTCCGATTGAAGTAACCCCCACCTGGGCAGGAATCGCCTTGTCCGTGTGACCTGGTGAAACTCGGGGGAATTTCACAGCCGGCCGCTCCGCCGCCGCACGCGCGACGACCTCCCGCCCGCTCGCCGGGCGCGGGGTTCGGCTCTCCTGCGGAGGCGGACCCGGTTCGAGGGCCCGGACTGAGCCGGGCGTCCCGGACGCGCCTCCGGGACGCCCGTCCAGGCAGGTTCCCCCGAGCCGCGAGGGGGGAGTCGTGAGCCGACCGGCGTCTCGGGAACGCAAGGGGTCCGGCCCCGACGCGTCCGACAAGGAGAGCGGGCCCAAGCCCTGGCGGTCCGAGGGCCTGCCCGAGGGCGGGACGTCCCCTCCGCAGCGCCCGAGGTTCAACTGGGTGCGCTTCCTGATGACCATGGTCATCGTCTACGCCGGTTTCTTCATCGTCTCCTCGTTCTTCAACCAGACCACCGAGCCGATCTCCTACACCCAGTTCACCCAGCAGGTCCGGACGGGGAACGTCAAGGAGGTCTACGCCACGGGCACGTCGATCGAGGGCACCCTCAGGAAGACCGCCCACGACCCCGACAGCGGCAACGTCGCGTACGGGAAGTTCTCCACGGAGCTGCCGGTCTTCGCCGACAGGTCCGGGCTCTACCAGCAGCTTCTCTCGACGGGCGTGAACATCAGGGCCGAGCCCGTCGGCGGGGACCTCACGTCGAACCTCCTGATGTCCCTGCTCCCGGTCCTGCTGCTGGCCGGCCTGTGGATCTGGTTCGTCCGGCGCGCGGCGTCCAGCGCGATGGGCGGCGGGATGGGCGGTCTCGGAGGTCTCGGCGGCCTCGGCAGATCAAAGGCGGCCACACCGGTCGAACCGGCCAAGGTCCGGGTCGACTTCGACGACGTCGCGGGCATCGACGAGGTCGAGAACGAGGTCGCCGAGGTGGTCGACTACCTCAAGGATCCCGAGAAGTACCGGAGGCTGGGGGCGAAGCTGCCCAAGGGCGTGCTGCTCGCCGGGCCGCCCGGCACCGGCAAGACCCTCCTCGCCCGTGCCGTGGCGGGGGAGGCCGACGTGCCCTTCTTCTCGGCGAGCGCCTCGGAGTTCATCGAGATGATCGTGGGGGTCGGGGCCTCGCGGGTGCGCGAGCTGTTCGAGGAGGCCCGCAAGGTCGCGCCGTCGATCATCTTCATCGACGAGATCGACGCGATCGGCAGGGTGAGGGGCGGCAGCACCATCGGCGGCCACGACGAGCGCGAGCAGACCCTGAACCAGATCCTCACCGAGATGGACGGCTTCACCGGCTCCGAGGGCGTCATCGTGATCGCCGCCTCCAACCGGGCGGAGGTCCTCGACCCGGCGCTGCTGCGTCCCGGCCGCTTCGACCGTACCGTCGTGGTGTCCGTGCCGGACGTCGAGGGGCGGCTGGCGATCCTGCGGGTCCACAGCCGGGGCGTGCCGCTCTCCGACGACGTGGACCTGGAGCGGATTTCCAGGACCACCCCCGGCATGACGGGAGCCGATCTGGCCAACCTGGTCAACGAGGCCGCGCTGCTCGCCGCCAAGCGGGGCAACGACAGGGTCCAGGCCCCCGACTTCGCCGACGCGCTGGAGAAGATCCTGCTCGGTGCGGCCCGCGCCGTCGTGATCCCGCAGGACGAGCGGAGGCGCACCGCGTACCACGAGGCGGGCCACGCGCTGCTCGGCATGCTCCGGCCGGGCGCCGACCCGGTCAGGAAGGTGTCGATCATCCCGCGCGGGCGGGCGCTCGGAGTCACGCTCTCCACCCCCGACACCGACCGGTACGCCTACGACGAGCAGTACCTGCGTGACCGGATCATCGGATCCCTCGGCGGCATGGCGGCGGAGCAGGTCGTCTACGGCGTGGTCACCACCGGCTCGGAGAACGACCTGGAACAGATCACCGTGATCGCCCGGGGCATGGTCGGCCGCTGGGGCATGTCCGACAGGATCGGCCCGCTCACCGTCCTGCCCGCCGCCGGTGACGGCCAGCCCGCCGCCGCCCCGGACACCCTCGCCGCGGTGGACCAGGAGGTACGGCGCATCGTGGACGAGTGCTACGAGATCGCCCAGACCGTCCTGGAGGAGAACCGGAGCCGTCTGGACGGTATCGCCGAGGCACTCCTGGAGAACGAGACCCTGGGGGAGGCCGAGGCGTACGCCGCCGCGGGGCTGCCGCGGCCCGCCCCCGAGCTTCCCTCCTCGGACCCGCCGCCACAACTCCCGCCGCCGCCCCACCCCTGACCCACGGCGCGTCCCCTCTTGCTCTCTTTGCTCTCCGCGGCCGGACCTTCTCGCCCGTGCTCGCTCCCGGTCTTGCTCTCTGCGGCCGGACGTCCTCGCTCCTGGTGGCCGGATGTCCTCGCTCGTGCTCGCCGTGCCCCCTTGTGCTCGCCGTGCCCGCTCGTGCTCGCCGTGCTCACCCGTGGCGAGGGGGCGGGCGGAGCCGCGCTAGGCTCGGTCGCCGTGACCCAGATCGTCCTCGCCTCCGCCTCTCCCGCCCGCCTCGCCCTGCTCCGCAGCGCCGGACTCGATCCCAAGGTGATCGTCAGCGGTGTGGACGAGGACGCCATCACCGCCGACAGCCCGAGCGAGCTCTGCCTCGCGCTGGCCCGCGCGAAGGCGACCGTGGTCGCCGGTAATCTGACCGGCGGGCTGGTCATCGGCTGCGACTCGGTGCTTGAACTCGACGGCCGTGCCTACGGCAAGCCGTCCTCGCCCGAGGAGGCCGTCGCCCGCTGGCGCGACATGCGCGGACGTGATGGGCGCCTGCTCACCGGCCACTGTGTCATCGACGCCGCGGACGGGCGCGAGGTGGCGGAGGTGGGCGCGACGGTCGTGCGCTTCGGCACCCCCGGAGACGACGAGATCGCCGCCTATGTCGCCACCGGCGAGCCCCTCCACGTCGCCGGGGCCTTCACACTGGACGGCCGCGGCGGCTGGTTCGTCGACGGCATCGACGGCGACCACGGCAATGTCCTGGGCATCTCCCTGCCCCTGCTCCGCCGCCTCTTCGTTGCCCTCGGGGTCTCCGTTCCCAGCCTCTGGCAGCGGTCCTCGTAGGTCACCGGCCTTGGAGAGCCGTTCCCCTGACGTCCGCTGTCTCGTGGGCCGCCGGTCTTCGGGAAGCGAGTCACCGGTGTAGGTCGTCGGCCCCGGGAAGGCGTTCCCCTGACGTCCGTCGTCTCGTAAGCCGCCGGGCTTCGGGAAGACGGGTCCTGTCCCGTACGTCCGGGGATGTGTCCAGTGCCGTCGTGGGCGCACCCTCCCGGGTGCCGTCCGATCCCGATAATCTTCCGCCATGGGTCATTTCCGCTCCTTTCTGGACGGCATCGGGTTCTTCTTCCAGGGGCTGCGCTGGGTCGCGCGATATCCGCGCTGGTGGCTGTTCGGGTTGATCCCGGCTCTGATCGCGTTCATCCTCTACGCGACCGGCCTCTACTTCCTCGGCACGAACGCGCTGGACATCGCCGCGTGGGGCACGCCGTTCGCCGACGGATGGAGCGAGGCGACGCGGACCGCGCTGCGGGCGGTGGTCGGGCTCGCGCTCTTCGTCGCCGGGCTGATCCTGTCGGTGGTGACCTTCACGGCGATCACCCTCATCCTGGGTGACCCCTTCTACGAGAAGCTCTCCGAGAGGGTGGAGGAGACCTACGGGGAGGTGCCGACCGGCTACGACCTTCCGCTGTGGAAGTCGATCCCCCGATCCATCAGGGACAGCCTGATCACCCTCGGATGGCTGCTGCTGTTCACGATCCCGCTGTTCTTCCTCGGTTTCGTGCCGGTGATCGGGCAGACGGTGGTGCCGGTCCTGGGCGCCCTGGTCTCGGGTTTCTTCCTCACGATCGAGCTGACCACGCTGGCCCTTGAGCGCAGGGGCCTGGCACGCAGGAGCCGCTTCGGCCTGCTCAGGAAGAACAAGGCCCCCGCGCTCGGCTTCGGTGTCCTGCTCTTCCTGCTCTTCCTCATCCCGTTCGTCGCGGTGATCGCGATGCCCGCCGCCGTGGCCGGTGCGGCCATCATGGTCCGCACCCGCCTGGCGCCGCCCGTCCTCCCGGCGGGAAGAACGGGCGAGAGCCCGCGCGTCGACCGGGGCGTCTGAGCGGTTCCCGCCGACTTCGGCCCGTCCCCGCGGGGGCAGGGGACACGCCCCCTCGGCCGTTCGGCTGTGGACAGTCGGCGAGCTCTGTCCACAGAAGGGGATTCGGTGCGGAAAGGGTGGTCCGGTTTCGGCGAGGCTTCGGGGCATGACGCCAGACCACCCGGCCTCGCCCGAGCCCCCATCCCTCCCGTGCCCGGCTTCGCCCGAAGCACCGTCCTCTCCGCCCCGGGTCTCGCCCGAGCCCCCGGTCTCCCCTGAGACACCGCCCTCTCCGCCCCCGGCTTCGCCTGAGGTGCCGTTCCCTCGTTCCCCGGTCTCGTCCGAGGCGCCGTCCCTTACTCCCCGGGTCTCGCCCGAAGCGCCGTCCTCTCCGCCCCGGGCCTCGTCCGAAGTGCCGTTTCCTCGGTCCCCGGCCTCGCCTGAAGCGCCGTCTCCACCATCCCGGGTTTCGCCCGAGCCGCCGTGCCCACCCTCTCCGCCCGCCCCGCTTTCTCCCTTCACCGCGCTTTCTCCGTCGGCTTCGCCGCCCCGGCTCCTGCTCGGTTCCACAGAAGACGTCCTGGGCGCGGTTCCCTATCTGCTGGGGTTTCACCCCGCCGACAGCCTCGTCGTCATCGGGCTCACGGGCAGCCCGCCCAGGAGCAGGCTGCACGTCACCGTCCGGTGGGACCTGCCCCTGGGCTCCGGCGGTCTCGGCCAGATCGTCCCGCTCTTCGGAAAGGAGGGCGTCACCCAGGTCGTCGTGGTCGGTTACGGTTCCGGCCCGCTGGTGACCCCGGCCGTCGACGAGGCCCTGGCGCTGTTCCGCCGGAGCGGGCTCACCGTCGTCGACGCGCTCCGGGTGGAAGGCGGCCGCTACTGGTCGTACGGGTGCTCACGGATCGACTGCTGCCCGGCCGACGGCGTGCCGTACGAGCGGCGGGCAGGCGTGGTCGCGGCCGAGGCGGTCCTGCACGGGCTGGTCGCCCTGCCGGACAGGCAGGCCCTGGAGCGCTCGCTCGACCCGGTCACCGGGTCCGCGCGGGAGGCCGTGCGTGAGGCGACGGGCCGGCTCGTGGCGGAGCTGCGCGGCAGGCTCGCCGGGTGCCGCGACGCCGACGGGTTCGCGGCGGAGTTCGTCGCGGACGGCATGGCCAGGGTTCGCGAGGCGATCGGCACCTACGCCTCGGGAGGGCGGCTCGGCGAGGACCAGGCGGTCAGGCTGGGGCTCGGCCTGGCGGTGATCAGGATCCGTGACGAGGCGTGGGCGCTGGTCACCGACGAGAGCCAGGACGCGCATCTCAAACTCTGGCACGACCTCACCCGGAGGCTGGAGCCGAGGTTCGTGCCGCCGGTGGCCTCGCTACTCGGCCTGGTCGCCTGGCGGCGGGGAGACTCCGCGCTGGCGGGCGTCGCCCTCACCCGGGCGCACGAGGCCGACCCCGGATACTCGATGGCCAACCTGCTCGCGCACGCCATCCACCATCTGCTCCCGCCCCACGTGCTCAACGACAGGATGCCCAGCCCCGAGGAGCTCGACCGGGAGATGGGCACTCCCCGGATGGCCTGGCTGCTCCCGATGGCCGCGCTGCTGGAGGATCCTGGCGGCCCCGGCCCCGGCCCCGGCCCCGGCCGCGAGGCGGCGGCCGGTCCTTCACGGTCCCGTGTCACCGGATGACCGGGGTCTTCCCGGCTCCGGCGACGGGAGGCGGCCCCGGCTTCCCGGCTCAGCTCTCCGCGCCTCTGACGCTCGCCGCGCGCCTCTGACGCTCGCCGCGCGTCTCCGAGGCTCGCCGCGTCTCCGAGGCTCGCCGCGCGCCTCTGACGCCCACCGCGCGCTTCTGACGCTCGTCGCGCGTCTCCGACGCTTGTCGCGGGCACGCTGAGGCCGGTCCGATGGGGGGCCGCCGGTGCGTCACCGATTCTTCAGGTCACCGGTCTGGGGGACCCAGACGACATTCGGCTGTCCTCGCTGCAGGACACGCTGGAGCACGCCGACCCCCGCTCCCGTCGCTCCCACGAAGGTGACCAGAAGGTGGACGGCGCTGAAGTAGAGGCCGAAGGGGAGGCCCCGGCGGGCGAACACCCGGCGGTAGGTGCTGCCGTCGAGGCCTATGGCGGTGGCGACGAGCAGCGGTGACACGGCGGCGCCGGCCCGGCCGACCAGCAGTGGCAGCAAGGCCGCCGGTACGGCGGCGACCAGCAGGACACCGCCGAACGCGCGCGGTACGGAGTCGCCCGGCGTCTCGCCCCGGGTCCACTCCCGAGCGCTCACCCGTGCGCGCCGGAACACCTTGCTCAGGATCATCTTCATCGTGGAGTCGTGGTCGGCCCGGCCACAGACGGCGTCGGTGATGCGCACCTCGTAGCCTTTCCGCATCAGCCGGGAGCGGTAGTCCGCCGACACCGTGTCGCTCAGATGCGGGTTGAAGGGTCCGATCTCCTTGAACACCTCGGTCGGCACGGCGAGCACGGCCGCGTGCAGCTCAAGGGTCGGCCGGTCGGTCGGCATCCACCAGTGATACATCTGCAGCGCGCGATACTGCGCGGGGAGGGTTCGGGCCGCCAGTGGCTCGGGATGAAGGATGCCTCCCAGGGCACCCAGCTTGGGCTCGGCGTGCAGGATGTTCACCGCGTTCTCGACGCTGTCCGGGTCGAGGGCGATGTCGCCGTCCTGGAAGAGCAGGATCTCGCCGTGGGCGTGCTCCGCGCCGAGGTTGCGCGCGGTCGACGCCCCGCTGTTGACCTCGGTGCGCAGCACGGTGACGCCCATCGACCTCGCCACCTCCGCCGCGTCCTCGGTGCCGCAGTCGTCCACCACGATGACCTCGATGGGCGAGTAGGTCTGCTTCTCCAGCGCGCGTAGGCACATACGTAACACGTGGGACCGGTTGAAGCTGGGAATGATGACCGAGACTAGCGGGCGTTCTCCACTCATGGGTCGCTCCATTGGCTGAGGGCCGCTCTTTCCGAACCGCCGAATGTTGGCTGATGATGAGGGCGGTCTGCCCCGGTGGGTTTTCGGTCAACCGGCCGTGCTTCCTCGCCCGGCCCCGGACCGCCTTGCTTCCGGCCCACGCTAGCCGCGATGGCTTGTCTCATTCTTGTCGTGTGATCCGGCATGTCGTACGGTTCGCATTCTGTGCGGCTTGTGCGGTCCGCGGCCCGGACGACAAGGAAGCGACAAGAACCGGTCAGTACGTTGAGGTACCGCTGGAAGTGATCGCGGATCGTCAATGGCTGTCGCCGGCCTGACCTACGTGCCGAGGTGGTGTGCTGATGGGCGACCGGGACATCATGACCGAGGATCAGCCGACGGAGGTCCCGCCCGAGCGGCCGGACAGCCGGCGAGCTCGCCTCGGCCGGTTCATCCGGCCACGGCGGCGGTGGTGCCTGGGCACCAAGCTGGTGGTGACCGCCACCACGGGGTGGCTGCTGTTCCTGGTCACGCACCTGCTGGTGAGCGGCCGCACCTCGCTGTGGGCCCCGCTCGACCTCATGCCGCCGTTCATGTTCGTGGTGGTGCCGGTGCTGCTGCTGGTGGTGGCGCCGCTTGCGCGTCCGGCCCGGTGGCGGATCATCGCGACGCTGGTGTTCACCCTGGTGCTCGGCGCGGGACAGAGCGGGATCAACGTGGCGACCCTCTGGTACACCCCGCCGCCCGCGCCACCCGGAGCCATCAAGGTGGCCATCTGGAACACCGAGTTCTGGGATCAGGATTGGCGCACCTCCGACGGAAACCGCTATTCGCCCAACTTCTATGACTATCTACGCGAGATGGATGCGGACGTCTACCTGCTCGCTGAGTACCTGTACGTCGACACCTCGGTGGGGGACATGATGACGTCGAAGTGGACCGCCGACATGGCGCTCCGCATCGACAAGACGGAGGAGCTGCGACGCGAGTTCCCGGGATACCAGATCGCGACCTCCGGGGAGCTGATCACGCTCTCCCGCCTTCCCATCGTCGGGCAGCGCGGGCTCGACATGACCCGGTGGCTGCCCGAGGCCCAGAAGACGGTGCCGGAGGTGATGCGGGACTGGCCGACCTCCTACACGGTCGAGACGCTGCGCACCGACATCCAGGTGAACGGCACGGTCACCTCCTTCTACAACACGCAGGTCAACCAGCCCCCGGCCGGATGGCGGCTGTACGACGGTGAGACCCGCGACTCCAACCAGTACGCCCACAGCCGGCGGGAGGCGAGCTATCGGGCGATTCGCGCGGACATCGAGGCCAACGACCACCCGGTGGTGCTCGCCGGTGACCTGAACACCACCCCGGCGATGGGGATGCTCCGGCTGCTGCCGGAGAAACTGGTCGGCCACACCGAGGCGCTGCCGTCCCTCTATCCGGCCACCTACCTCGCCGGAGCCGCCGAGCTCTGGCGGATCGACTGGGTGTTCACCACACCGGACGTCGTCGTGCACGGCTACGAGATGCCCGGAGCCGCCGGACTGTCCGACCACCGTCCTCAACAAACGGTTCTATCGGTTGGCCATTGAGCCGTGGAAGGAACTCACATGACGGAACCGGCGACCGCGCGACCCGAGGATGTCGCGGTCATCGTGCCCAACTACAACAAGAAGAAGACTCTCCGTGCCTGCCTGGAGGCGGTGTACGCGCAGACGTACCCCCCGGCCGAGGTGATCGTGGTCGACGACCGCAGCACGGACGGCTCGCTGGACATCGCGCGGGAGTTCCCGTGCACGATCGTCGAGCTGCCGACCAACCAGGGGCCGTCGGGGGCCCGCAACACCGGGGTGGCCTCCAGCGAATCGCCCCTGCTGTTCTTCGTCGACTCCGACACGGCGCTGGCCCCGGACGCCATACAGAACGCGGTCAAGGCATACCGGGAGACGCCCGACTGCGGCATGGTCCAGGGGATCTACGACAAGGAGCCGCTGTACGACGACGGCCTGGTGGAGAGATACCGCGTCTTCTCCGAGCACTTCGACCGCCAGCGGGCGGTGTCGACGTTCCTGTCCAACTCGCTGATCCCGCGTACGGTCTACCGCGAGGCGGGCGGGCTGGACGAGCGGCTGCGCGACGGCGAGGACTTCGAGTTCGGCAACCGGGTGCCGTCCAAGTACCGGCTGGTGGTGACCGCGACCGTGGTCACCAGGGCGGACGACGTCGACCGGTTCTGGGAGTGCATGTGGGAGCGGTTCGTCAGGGCCAGCACCCTGCCGGTGATCATGTTGAGGGCGCGGCGGCTGTACGACGACCCCACGATCGGGTTCCGGCTGGACATGATCGGGCCGGACCCCCGCACCCGCCGCCTGCCGCCGAGGATCTCCTCCGTCTCGGCGGCGCTGAGCCTGTTCACGCTGCCGTTCGTCTTCTTCGTGCCGTGGCTGCTGGTGGTGCTCGCGCTGCTGCTGGCGGCGTTCGTGACGGTGAACCGTGACTTCCTCCGCTACTCCCACCGCTACCGGGGCGCGGGCTTCGCGTTCCAGATGGCCGTGATGCAGTTCTGCTACCACACGGCGTTCTTCCTCGGGGCGGGCGCGGGGCTGCCGAGGCTCGTCTTCGAGCTGCTTCGCCGCCAGGGGCACCCGGCCAAGACCGGTCTGACCCCGGTCTCCCCGGCCGGCGCGCCGGAGTGACCGCGAGCCGGCCGTGGCGCCCGCCGTGGCGCCTGCCCCGCGCGCTCGTGCGCGCCCTGATCGCGGCGTTCGCGCTGGTCCTGGTGGGCGCGGTGGTCATGGCCCTGGCCGGGCAGGACTGGAGCGTGGTCTCCGTCATGCTCGCCCGGAGCGACGGCGGGCGGATCGGCCTCCTGCTGGCCGGTGCGCTGCTGGTCAGCATGGCCGGGCTGGGGTTCGGCTATCTGGCGTGGCGGGCGGTGCTGTTCGAGCTCGGGCCGCCGGTCGGCGAACCACGGGTGGCACGGGTCTTCTTCGTGACGTTCCTGAGCAAGTACGTGCCGGGGAAGGTGCCGGGCCTGATCGCCGCGACCAAGGTGGCGACGGCGAACGGCGTCAGCTTCGGGCGGTTGATGGGTACGGCGGCGCTGAGCATGAGCCTGGTGCTGCTGACCGGGCTCACGATCGGGCTGCTCGCCGGGGTGCACATGCTCGGCACCCAGGTGGTGTGGCTGGTGGCGGCGGCGACGGTGGCGATCGTGGTCGTGCTGGTACGTCCGCAGCTGGTCAACCACGGCGCGCACCTGGTGCTGCGGCTGCTGCGCAGGCCGGACCCGGACAGGTCCGCCTCGCCACGCGGCATACGGTTCGCGGTCGTCGCGCAGGCGGTGTCATGGCTGGTCACCGGCCTGCACCTGTGGTTGCTCGCGATCGCGATGGGGGCCGACCCGGTGCGGTCCCTGGGATTGTGCGTGGGCGCGTTCACCCTGGCCACGACGGTCGGGATGCTGACGGTCGTGCTGCCCGACGGGATCGGCGTCCGCGAGGCGGTGCTGACCGCCGCCCTGACGGTGGTGCTGCCCGCGCCGGCGGCCGCGGTGGTGGCGGTGGCGAGCCGGCTGGTCTCCACGGTCGGCGAGGTGGCGCTGGGAGCGGCGGCGCTGGCGGTGGCCGAGGTCGTCATCCGGCGCACCCCGGCCTCGGAGCCGCTCTCAGAGCCGGAAGCGGAGCCCGCGGCGGTGGCGGAACCGGCGCAGGCGGGAGACAAGTAGCCATGTCAAGCATCGGAACAGACCAACGCGCGCGAGCGTCCGCCGACCGGGGCCCCTCCCGGCCGGAGGGCGCCCGCCAACCCGAAGGGGTCATCGGCCATGGATGAGCATCTGCCACTGGTCTCGGTCATCATTCCCAACTACAACTACGCCCGTACGCTGGGCCTGTGCCTGACCGCGCTGGAGCGGCAGGAATACCCGAACATCGAAGTGATCGTCGTCGACGACCGGAGCACCGACGACTCGGTGGAGATAGCCCGCCGGCACGGGGTGCAGGTGCTGATCACCGACACCAACATCGGGGCTCCGGCGGCCCGCAACCTCGGCGTGGAGCACGCGCGCGGTGAGGTGCTGTTCTTCCTCGACTCGGACGTGGCGCTCACCCCGGACACCGTCGGGAACGCGGTGGCGCTGCTCACGGCCGATCCCACGCTGGGCGTGGTCTGCGGCACGTACGAGCCGGAGCCGCTGATCCCCGACAGCCGCGTGGAGCGCTACCGCAGCCTCCAGCTGCACTACTGGATCTCCGGTGACGCGGGCGACATCACCACGATCTATTCGGCGATCTTCGCGATGTGGACCAGGGTCTTCCACGAGATCGGCCCGCTCAACCCGGCGCTGCGCCACAGCGAGAACGCCGACTACGGCCACCGGATCACCCAGCGCTACCGGATCGTGCTGGACACCGCGATCAGGGGCGCGCACGACCACGACGACAAGCTGAGCGTGGTGCTGTCGAAGTTCTTCCACCGCGCGCGCCTGCACATCCCGCTGTACCTGCGCCGGCCGGACTTCAACGGCGGCCCGACCAACAGCAGTCGTGGCTGGGGCTCGCTCGCCGCCCTGTTCGCGGTGGTCACCCTGGCGCTGCCGGTTCTGTTCGGCCCGCTCTGGCTGCTCGTGCCGCTCGTGCTGCTGATCGCCTCCATCGCCTCCGACCTGGGGATGTACCGCTTCGTCTGGGGTTACGCCGGTGCGGGGTTCACCGTCTACTTCACCGCGATCCACTTCCTGGTGAACGTCACCGTCGCGCTGGCGGTCTTCGTCGGTGCCGCGCAGTGCGTGCTGTCCAGCAAGTTCCGGCACACCTACGACATGCCGGAAGCGTCCGCGCCGGCGATGGGGGCGTGAGCGATGGACGGCCCCCTGGTATCGGTGATCGTGCCCAACTACAACTACGCCGGTTCGCTGGAGCTCTGCCTGCGCGCCCTGCAGGAGCAGACCTACCAGCCGATCGAGCTGATCATGGTGGACGACGGCAGCACCGACGACTCCGTCGCGGTCGCCGAGCGGCTCGGCGTCCGGGTCGTCCACACCGAGCACAACATGGGGGTGGCCGGCGCGCGCAACCTCGGCGTCACCCACGCCCGTGGCGAGATCCTGGTGTTCGTCGACTCCGACGTGGCCACCTACCCCGACTCCGTCGAGGTGGCGGTGGGCATGCTCGCGGCCGACGCGCGGCTCGGGGCGGTGTGCAGCATCCACGACCCGGAGCCGCTGATCCGCGACAGTCTCGTCGAGGAGTACCGCGCGCTGCAGTACTACTACTGGACGGCGAGTTCCGAGGGGCACATCTCGTTCCTCTTCCCGGCGATGGTCGCGATGCCCCGCCACGTGTACGACGAGGTCGGGCCGTTCAACACCCGGCTGCGCGAGACCGAGGAGGTCGACTACGGCCACCGCCTCACCCAGCGGTACGACATGGTGCTCACCTCGGCGGTGCGTTCCCGGCACGACCACGACGACGAGCTGTTGAAGCTGCTGCGCAAGCTGTTCAAGCGGGGGCGCGCCCGGGTGCCGCTGTACGCGCGGCGCAAGCGCTTCGCCCGAGGGTTCGAGACCTCGAACCGGGCCGGCGGCAGCCTCGCCGCGCTGGCGGCGGTGGCCACGCTCCCGGCGGTGCTGCTCGGCCCGGCCGGTGCCGTGCTGCCCGCCGCCGCCCTGGCCGCGTCGATCCTGGCCGACCTTGGCATGTACCGGTTCGTGTTGCGGCGGCGCGGCCCGCTCTTCCTGCTCTACTACGGTACGGTGCATTTCGTGGTGAACGTGACCATCGCGGCGGGGGTGGCGGCCGGGGTCCTGCAGTGGTTCTGCTCCGCCAGGTTCCGCCGCCTCTACGACTCGGATCTGCTCGTGCGGCCCTCGGCCGCCGGAGAGGCGGCGACGTGACGGCTCGTCCGTGCCCGTCCGCCTCCCGCGTACGTCCCGGCTCCGGCCGCCCTCGATGACCGACACGCGGGTCGTGACCGCGACCGCCGGGCCCGAACCCGCCCGGCGGTCGCGCTGGAGGACCTGGCCGCTGCTGTCCGCGCCGATCGCCTGGCTGGTGTTCGTGGTGGTGCACCGCGTGCTGTCCGGCCGGGTGTGGTGGTGGCAGGTCCCCGAGCTCGTCCCGCCGTTCGCCTTCGCGGTCCTCCCGGTCCTGCT
This sequence comes from Streptosporangium oxazolinicum, assembly GCF_039537505.1. Classification (NCBI taxonomy): domain Bacteria; kingdom Bacillati; phylum Actinomycetota; class Actinomycetes; order Streptosporangiales; family Streptosporangiaceae; genus Streptosporangium; species Streptosporangium oxazolinicum. The sequence goes on along the minus strand of NZ_BAABAQ010000004.1, from coordinate 496,254 downwards.
GCTCGCGGTGGCCCTGGCGGCGCGCACGGCGCGGGGGTGGATCGCGGCGGTGACGCTCGCCTCCCTGGTGCTCGGCGGGGGTGCGACCGGGCTCAACCTCGCCTCCCTGTGGCACCGTCCCCCGCCCGCCCCGCCGGGCGCGATCACGGTGTTCTCCTGGAACACGTTGTACTGGGACATGATCGTGGGTGGGGAGACGATGCCCCCGCCCACCGGCGCTCCGGCGCGCGACATCGACGCCTTCTACCGGTATCTGCACGAGCAGAAGGCGGACGTGTATCTCCTCCAGGAGTACGTCTACTTCGGCCGGGACTCGAAGGCGATCCGGGTGGACGACACGGCGAGGCTGCGCCGGGAGTTCCCCGGCTACCACATCGCCGTGGCGAGCGAGATGGTGACGGTCTCGCGGTTCCCGATCGTCCTGGAGCGGGGGATCGACCTGCGCCCGTGGCTGTCGGAGGAGCGCGACCGGGCCATCCCCCCCGACCCGGGCCTGCCCGGTTTCTCCGCGGTGAAGACGCTGCGCACGGACATCCGCGTCGGCGGGACCGGCGGGAACGGCGAGAACATGATCTCGTTCTACAACACGCACATCAACTCACCCGTCCACGCGTTCCCGCAGGGCCCGGATCCCCGCCGTCTCAACCGGACCCAGTACGAGCGGCGGCTGGCCAACCTCCGCGCGCTCGCGGCCGACATCGACAAGAATCCGAACCCGACCGTGCTGGCCGGAGACTTCAACGCCTCACCGGCGACGGGCATCATGCGCCTGCTGCCGGAGCGGCTGGTCGACGCCACCCCGGCGCTCGAATCGCTCTACCCCACCTCCTGGGACGACCGGTGGCCGCTGTGGCGGATCGACTGGGCGTTCACCACGCCGGACGTCACCGTGCACCGGTACGGGCTGGTGCGCTCGGACGGTCTCTCCGACCACAGCGGGCAACACCTGGTCGTCTCGACGACCGGATGATGCGGGCAAGGGGTCAGGGCCGGGACAGCACCCGGTCGGGCAGGTGGGTCGTGGGGCGGGTCCAGCTCGGCGGCTGCCCGAGTGGCGCCCAGCCGGAACCGGCGTGGTCGGCGCCGGCCAGGACCACCTCCCCGGCAGCCCAGGTCGGCATGTCGTGATCGCCGCGCAGGATCTCCTGGTGCAGCGCGCGCAGCTCCGGCCCCGGCTCGATGCCCAGGTGATCGGTGAGATACCCGCGCAGGCGCGCGTACTGGGCCACCGCCTCCGCGGTGCGGCCCAGGGCGCAGAGCGCGCGCATCAGCATGCTCGCGAGCGGCTCCACGAGCGGGTAGCGGGGAACGAGGGGGGTGAGCTCGGTGACCACCGCGTCGGGCCGCCCCAGCCGCAGGTGCGCCTGCGCCCAGGTGACGACGGCGCTGACGAACTGCTGCTCGATGCTGTAGCGCATCCGGGAGGCCCAGTCTCCCGTGATGTCGGTCAGCGGTGAGCCGCGCCACAGCTCCATCGCCTCGGCGAGCAGCGCGGCCCGGGTGGAGTCGTCGCCGGCATGGGTCTGCGCCTGTTTCGCCAGCCGGTGGAAGCGGTGGGCGTCCACCCGGTCGGGGTCGGCCTCCAGCACGTAGCCGCCCCCGCGGCGCTCGATGGAGACCGCGGTTCCCGTCAGCGCCTGCCGCAGGCGTGCGATGTGGGCGTACAGGGAGTCCGTCGCCCGGTCCGGTGGAAGATTCCAGACCCGGTCGATCAACGTCGGAAGCGACACGGGATGATTGACGTCGACCGCCAAGGCGGCCAGCACCGCACGTCGTTGCGGTGGCCCCAGGGGAACACGCCGGCCGTCGACGGTCACCTCGACCGGACCCAGTATGCGGACTTCCATTCTTTCCTTCCGTGTCGCTCTCACAACGGGACGGGATGGTGGGCGAGCACGAGTGTCACGCCCAGGGTGGCGGCCCACAACATCGAGTTGGCGACCATGACCCGGTCCCGCAACAGGATTCGGACCGGGTCACCACCCTCTTCATCCATCAGTTGGATCTGCAGGTAGCGGAAGAGGGCGAAGAGCGCGAAGGGCGTGGACAGCAGCATCGCCGTCTGACCGTACTGGGGACCGAACGGGCCCTCCTCGCGCAGGTAGATGAGGCCGGAGACGAGGGCGAGCACGGAGGCGATCTGCAGCAGCCAGTTGGTCAGCTCCATCGAGTAGCCGTGGAGCGCCGGCCGGTGCGCGGCGCCGGTCTTCAGTTCCTGGCGCCGCTTGCCGATGAGGAGCAGCAGGGACATCGAGAACACCGTGATCAGCAACCAGGCGGACGCCCGTCCCCCGGCCACCTCGTACCCCTGGACGACCCGGAGGACGAAACAGACCGCCACCGTGCCCACGTCGACCAGCGGGATGTGTTTGAGGTAGCGGCTGTACGCGATGTTGATCAGGAGGTACACCACGATGGGCCAGTACGGCCCCGGGGTGAGGAGGATGACGGCACTGAGCAGCCCGAGCAGGGAGGCGCAGTAGGCGTACGCGACCCTGATCCCCACGCGACCGGCGGCGACGGGCCGATGCCGCTTCACGGGATGGTGCACGTCACGGTGCCGGTCGGCGATGTCGTTGCCGACGTAGACGGCGGAGGAGGCCAGGATGAACGCGACCGTGGCCAGGACGACATCGATCACCGCGGTGAGGTTCCACAGGGAGGTGTCGATGAGAGCGAGCGGTACGAGGAGGATCGCCTTGGCCGCGTGCGACGGCCGTATCAGCCTGAAGAGGTCAGTGATCAGGCGTGGCCGGGCCTCCGTCGTCTGATCCGGGGCCGGTCCACGGGGCCGCGGAAGTTCTGGAATGTCTGCCGATTCGACGACGTACATGCTTTCCCCGTCACTTCAGAAGAAGACTTTCGCCAGTGACAGCGCGCCCTGCCGCCACGCGTCACGGCTGGTCTGGCCGGCTCCTCGCGGTGAGCCGGTGGTGCGGTTCTCCCGCCACCACGCGTACGTGCGGAGGATCGCGTCCCGGTTGGACAGCCGGGGCCGGAAACCGAGCCGTTCCCTGGCCTTGTCGATGCTGACGTAGGAGTCGGCGAGCAGTTTGTGCACCAGCCGCCCGTACACCGGGGAGAGCCGGGTCCGCTCCAGCAGTCGGAGTCCGGCCAGGGCGGGCCGGATGGGCAGCGACACGACGCGTTTGCCGTGACCGGCCGTGTCGAGCACCGCCTGGAAGTCCTCCCGCAGGGTGCCGAACTCCTCGGCCGCGAGGTTGTAGGTGTCGTTCGCGACGTCCGCCGGTGCCGTCAGGACGCCGGCCACGGCGTCCACCAGGTCCTCGATGGCGAGCATCTGGATGCGCACGTCCCCGCGGCCCAGGACCGGGAAGTTCCGGCCCTCCTCCGCCCACTCGAAGAGCATCGCGAACAGGCCCATCCGGCCGGGGCCGAGGAAGGTCTTGGGGCGCAGGATCGGCACGCACATCCCGCCGGCCCGGTACTTGTCGGCCAGCTCCTCCGCCTCGGTCTTGGCCCTGGTGTAGGGGTCGACCGGCTCGCGCGGATGCTCCTCGGGGGTGGGCACCAGCTTGGGGAGCCCGTACACGGCGGTGGAGGAGATGTGGACCGTCCTCGCCACCCCCGCCCGGCGCGCGGCCTCCAGCACGCTGTGGGTGCCGCCGACGATCAGGCTCTGGATCTGCTCGGCCGGGTAGCTCGGCAGCGCGCCGGCGCAGTGCACGACCGCGTCCGCCCCGGCCATCGCCTCGGCCATCAGCGCGACGTCCCGCACGTCGCCGACCCGGTGGCTCCATCCGGGGTCGGGGTCGGACGGCGGGCGCAGGTCCACGCCGACAACCTCGTGGCCCTCGGTCACGAGCCGCCGGACCAGGTTGCCGCCCAGCATCCCGGCGCTGCCGGTCACTACGACCCGAGAGGCCACCGCGATCCCACCTTCTCCCGTACGAACCGGGCGAGCAGCCGGGGCAGGCCCTTGGACAGGGTCTTGTCGAGGCTCTGCACGAAGTACTCGACGTCGTCGGGCTCGATGGCGAGGGTCGGCGCGACGACGAGGGGGTTCTCGACGTTCGGGCTGTAGTACGACACGATGTCGTGCTCGCTGTAGAGGTCGGCGATCACCGAGAGGGTGATCAGCTTGGTCCGGAAGTGCGGGTCGCTGGAGAAGCCCGGCACCAGCTTGCCCGCCAGGTCGAGCACCTTGGGGCCGCCGGTCAGGAACACCCCCCACAGCGCCCCCGTACCGGTCACCTGGCCGACCACGTCCGGGTGGCGTTTTTGGATATTCTCCAGCCCGGGTTTCAGGATGCGCTCGATCTGCCGCGCCCGCGCGGGGTAGTCGTCCTCGACGATCACGTTGATCGCCTCGATCGCGGTGACGGTCTCCTCGCCGAACCCGTAGTAGGTCGTGCTGTGCAGGATGACGTCGGAGAGCCGGTCGTACGCCTTGCGGAAGATGGGCTCCCGCGCGGTGTACCCGGCGATCGACGCCTTCCCGCCGCCCAGCGACTTCGAGTAGACGAGGATGTCGGGCAGCAGGTCCGGATACCGCATGAAGTAGAAGAGGCTGCCGGTCTTGCCCCAGCCGGTGTACACCTCGTCGAAGATCATGATGATGTCGTGCTCGTCGCAGAGCCGCCGTAGCTCGCGCAGGTCCGCCTCCGACCAGCTGCGCATGCTCGACGCGCTGAACGGCTCGACCATGATCGCGTAGACGTCGCACTTCCCGTCGGGGGTGCGCGCGGCGTCGACCGCCGCCCGCACGGCCGCGAGGTCGCCGTACGGGTGGACGACGATGTTCGGAAGCCCGGGGAAGCGGAACGAGTTCTCCGACGATCCGGTCAGGCTCCCGGCGCCGAGGGTCTTGCCGTGGAAGCTGATGTCGGAGCGCAGGATGGTGTTGCGCCGACCGCCGTGATACTTGTACGCCATCTTGATGGCGCCCTCGTTGGCCTCGGCGCCGGAGTTCGGGAAGTAGGAGATGTTCAGGTCGCCCGGCAGCAGCGTGGCCACGTTGTGGCTCAGCGCGGCGACGTAGGGCGAGAAGAACGCCTTGTGCACCTCCATGCGCTGCTGTTCGGCGAAGCGGCGCCGGGCGGCCAGGATGCGCGGATGGTTGTGGCCGTGGTTGAGGACGCCGACCCCGCCGGTGACGTCGAGGATCCGGCGGCCGTCACGGGTCCAGATCCAGGCCCCCTCGGCTCGTTCGGCGAGTTCGCGACCGAAACCGAAAGAGGTCATGAGGTTGACCTGACTGCGGCTGACGTACTTCCCGTAGAGGTTTTGGACCTGCTTTACGGTAAGGTTTTCACACTCATCGATGCCGATTAATTCAGACACGTCCACCCTTTCCTGGCGTTTTCCCGCGAGTTTGCAGCTTCTGGCGTCACAGCAGAGTTCGGTCCGAGGAGGGCAATCGTCGCGAGGTGGGTGCCCGTTGGGCTCCTGCGGCACTACCGCCGCTGTCACCGGCCAACCCTTGGGTCTTCCTGCGCAAGGTGCCGGCCTTCTCTCTAGAGGTGTGAGAAGACAAGAGACATGTCGCCAATAGTGTTAAATGTGGCTATACCTTGCACCACACAAGTCTGTATAGGTTGACGCCGTCGCTCGACGAACCATGGGCGGAATAGGGTATGGTGCGACGCCCGATCTCGGGGGCCCGCCTTTCGAAAGATCCCGGGGCCGTCGCGATCGTGTGTGACGATGATTTCGGACGTGCCGGATTCCGCTATTACGGCGGGTGTCACGAGGATTGTTTCCGGCATGTTAAATCTGATTACGGCGGATACCGGAGAGGGTTGTTTTCGGCGCGCCAAATCCCGTGATCGCGGCGGGGGACGCGCCGATTGTTTCCGGCGTGTCAGATCTTCCGCTGGTTTCGGTCGTTCGTTTTCTCGTCGCCGTCGATCAGATGGAGGGCGTGGAGGATGGCCGCGCTCGTACGCCAGCACTCGCGGGCCTGCGCGTTGTCTCCCAGATCCTGGTACGCCCGGCCCAGCCCCCACCAGTGCTCCGCCATGTGGTAGGTCCCGGCGGTGCCGCCCGCGAGATCGGCCTCCAGCGCCTCGTGACAGCAGAGGGTCGCCATGTCCGGCCGGCCGGCGAGACGATGCGTCTCCGCCAGGTGGCCCAGGCTCAGGGTCGTGCTCACCGGCTCCCCGGCCTCCCGCGAGAGGGCGGCCGTCTCGGCGGCGGAGGAGCGGACCGGCTCGTCGAGCGGTCCCACGCGGCGAGCGGTGATGTCCGGCTCCGCCGGTGCGGCCACCTCACCCCCGCGATCACCCGGCCGCCCCGCCGCCAGGATCGGCGACTCTCCGAAGGAGCCCCGCTGCCCCCGGCCGCCCCGCCCGTACGACGGCTTGTACGGGACGGCGCCGTGGCCGATCGAGAGACCGATGCCGTCCCCCGCCGCGCCGGGCACCTGGCGCGCGGTGGAGATCAGGTCGGCCATCTTGGCGTTGAGCCATCGAGGGTCGGTCGTGAAGCCGTCGGCCGCCATGCCGAGGCGGCCGGGTGCCGAGTGGCCGAACTTGGCGTTCCGCCTGGTCCGCCGGTTGCACACGTCGCCGAGGGTGCAGGCGAGGACGAGAGAGCTGTGCAGCGCCCGCCGTACGGCCTGCACCCGCTCCTCCTCGGTCTCCTCCTGCCGGGTTCGTTCGCGGGCGAACACGCAGAGCAGGTCGTGCATGCGATACCGGCCGGTGTCGCGGACCTCGAGGAGCTGGACGTCCGCGAGATGGTCCAGGAGGTCCGCGGTCCGCTCCTCCGAACGGTCGGCCAGCGCCGCGGCGACCGCGACGCTGATATCGGATCCGCCGAGCAGGCCCAGCAGCCGGAACATGCGAGAGTGCTCGGCGTCCAGGCTGCGGTAACTCACCATGAAGCAGGCCCGGACCGCTCGGTCGTCGGCCTGCAACTCGGACAGGCGGTGATCCTCGACCGCGAGACGGTCGGCGAGGACCCGCAGTGACAGGCCCGGCCGGGCGATCAGCCGGGCGGCGGCGATCCTGATCGCGAGCGGCAGGCCGCCGCAGAGCCGTACGATCGCGCGCGCCGCCCGAGGGTCGGCGGAGACGCGCTCCTCGCCGACCAGGCGGCTCAGCAGGGTGGTCATCTCGTCCTCGGCCATGACGTCGAGGCGGAGATGCGCGACGGCGTCCAGGGAGGTCAGCATCCTCCGGGCGGTGATCAGTACGCGGCAGGTGGGGCTGGCGGGCAGCAACGGCCGTACCTGCGCGGCGTCCCGGGCGTTGTCGAACAGGAAGAGCAGTCGCTTGCCGTCGGTCAGCGAACGGAACCGCGCGGCCGCCTCGTCCACCTCGGTCGGCACGGCCGCGTCGTCACCGCCGAGGGAGCGTAACAGGCGGGCGAGGACCTCGGCCGGGTTCAGCGGCTTGACGTTGGGGGTGGAGCCGTGCAGGTCCACGTAGAGCTGCCCGTCGGGAAAGCGGTCCGCGATCTGGTGGGCGACGTGTACGGCGAACGCCGACTTGCCGATCCCGGCCGCTCCGGCGACCGCGGAGACGACGATCTGGCCCGGACTCGCGGAGGTCAGCGCCGTCCGCAGCCGTGAGACCTCGGCGGCGCGCCCGGTGAAGGCGGCCGAGTCGATCGGGAGCTCGGCCGGGGCGAAGATCTTGCGGGCGACGGTCGACGACGACGGCGCCGCCAGCGCGGAGTCGTCGCTGAGGATCTGCTGGTGCATGCGGATCAGGTCCGGGCCGGGATCGACGCCCAGCTCCGCGGCGAGCATCTCCCGCGCGCGCTGGTACACCGCGAGCGCGTCGGCCCGGCGGCCGGAGCGGTACAGGGCGAGCATGAGCTGTGCCCGGAGCCGTTCGTTCAGCGGGTCTCTGCGGGTCAGCGCCTCCAGGTCGGGAAGCACCTCGCCGTGCTGGCCCAGCGCCAGACGGGCCTCCAGCGAGGTGTCCACGACGGTCGCCCTCAGCCGCTCCAGCCGCGCCGCCTCGCCCCGCAACGGCTCGGGCAGGGACAACCCCTCCAGGACCGCCTCGGCGCGCCAGAGGCCCAAAGCCCGGGTGCACCGTTCGAGGGCGACGTCATTTCGCCCTTCGGATAACATCAGACGTCCTTGAGCGGCGAGTTCTTCGAACAATCTCACGTCTATTTCTTCGGGGGAGACACGGAGCACGTACCCGTTTGAACCCGCCTCGATCCGGGAAGGCGAACCGAGCACCCGGCGCAGCGCGGAGATATAGGTGTAGAGGTTCGACTCGGCGTTGGCGGGAGCGTGTTCACCCCACAACCAGTCGAGCATCCGATGGGTGGGGATCGCCTTACCGGCATTGAGCAGGAGGGCGGCGAGCAACACCCGCTGTTTGCGTCGTCCCAGCGCGATCGGCTGCCCATTGGCCGCCCGCACTTCGATCGGTCCAAGAATCTTGAAATCCATCGGCATCACTCTTCAGCGCATACCATGCACCAACATGAATCGTACAAATGCGTATAAATCCGTTTTTACATAGCGACTCATGATCGCGGTCTGCAACCTTCGGAGGGTACTCACCTGAAGGGAAGAAAAAGATTACGCGGCCGGTGCTCCCGGGCGGTCGAACCCCGGTGCGGCCTTCCCCGACGCGTATCGGGATCGCCCCCGGCCGACCATTCTGACCAGGGGCGTCGTGCGCGCCGGGAGGGGCGCGTCACGGCATGGATCTTGGACCGTGGATCTTGGACCCCGGGATCCTGGAGGCGCCGACCGGTACCGACCGGCATGGCTCGCGCGCCCGGCGTCGGCGATTACCGGTTCCCGCGTCACCGGGTGGCCGGGCTCTCCCCGGTCCGATGACGAGGAACGGCGGGGCCACCGGCGCCGCCGAACGCCTCCGGGAGTCGTCCGGGACCTCTCCGGTGCGGTGACGCGGGACGGCAGGTCTTCCGGCTCAGCCCTCCGCGCGCTTCTGGCGCTCGTTGTAGGCCCTCATCCGGGGGGGATAGCCGGTCAGTTGCACGTCGTAGACGGGCAGGGCCAGGTCGCGGGCCACTTTGCGGATCACCGCGGGGGAACCGACCCGGCGCCGGGTCCACTCACCGTCGTCGGCGACGGCCACCGCCGTGGTGTTCGTCGCGAAGGTCTCGGGCTCGACGTAGAACTCGACGCCACGGCGTGACTTCGCGAAGGCGACGAGCGCCTCGATGTCGGCGTCGGTGGTGGCGCGGTCGAACTTGGCGATCTTCGGCCCGCGTAGCCGCCTCAACCCATAGCGATCTCGCCATCTCATATTTCCTTGTATACCTCTCCTGCTCGGTTCCATGGCGGAAGGCCAGGGACGGGTCTCAGGGGCTTATGGGGGTTCATCCTGATATACGGGGCCGACAATCTGGACGAGCATTGAGGTCGAAGCGGCGACGAAAGGGTATCGGTCTCATGGCAGGCGCAGTGACACCAACGGGCCCGGGGTACGGGAGAGTGCCGGCGGCAGGCCCTCAGCCCGGTCACGCGGGGCTCCGGGTCAGCGACCAGGACCGCGAGCGGGTGGTCGAGCACGTCCAGACCGCCTACGCGGAGGGAAGGTTCGACAAGGCCGAGTTCGACGACAGGCTGGAACGGGCCATGACGGCCCGCGTCCACGGCGACCTCGTCCCGATCATGAACGAGCTGTACGGCCGGCACCCGGCCCGGTCCGTCCCCTACCCGCCCGTCGCGGGCCGGGTCGCGTACGGTCACCGCGTGTCCACCGGCGGGCGGGGCGAGACCGGGGCCGAGCGTCTCGGCGCGGTGGCGTCGCACCTGCTCCCGCTGGTCGGCCTTCCCGTCGTCGGCCCGGCCGTCGTGATGCTCACCGCGGGCAGGACGTCGCCCTACGTCCGGGCGCACTCGGTGGAGGCCCTCAACTTCCAGCTGACGATGCTCGCGGCCACCATCGTGCTGGCGATAACGTTCATCGGTTTCGTCCTGATACCCCTGCTCTGGATCGGCGGCGTGGTCCTGTCCGTGGTCGGCGCCGTGGCCGCGGCGGGCGACGGCGACTTCCGGTACCCCTTCACCCTGCGCCTCGTGAAATGACACCCGCGGCGTCCCGTGAGAGGACGGCGCCGGTGCCTCGCGAGAGCTTGTGAGAGGACACCCGCTGTGCCTCGCGAGAGCCTGTGGGAGGAGGGCGCCCGCGGTGCCTCGCGAGGTGAAACCCTCGGCGGCCCGTGAGGTGACGACCGCGGTGTCTCGTGAGGCGACGACCGTGGTGTCCCGGGGGACGACGGCCGCGCGGAACGGCACGCGCGGGACGTGACCCCCGCGCGGCGGGAGGTCAGAGCATGAGGGAGCGGACCATGTCGACGGTGTCGGCCTGGTCCGCCGTCTTGTCGGTGCGGTAGCGGATGACCCTGGCGAAGCGCAGCGCCATGCCGCCGGGATAGCGGCTCGACTGCTGCACCCCGTCGAAGGCGATCTCGACGACCGTCTCGGGGCGGACGGTGACCGTCCAGCCGTCGGTGGGACCCTCGGCGATGCCGAGGAAGCGGTCGGTCTGCCAGGCGAGCAACTCGTCGGTCAGCCCCTTGAAGGTCTTGCCGAGCATGACGAACTCGCCGGTCAGCGGGTCGCGGGCCCCCAGGTGCAGGTTGGAGAGCCTGCCCTCGCGGCGGCCACTGCCCCATTCGGCGGCCAGGACGACGAGGTCGAGCGTGTGCCGGGGCTTCACCTTGATCCAGCCGGCGCCGCGCCGCCCCGCGGCGTAGGGCGTCAGGAGCGACTTGACCACGACGCCCTCGTGGCCGCTCCTGATCACGTCCTTGAAGAACGCCTCGCCCTCCGCGACGTCGCCGGTGACCAGGCGGGGGGTCACCAGCTCCGGGGGCACGGCGGCGGCCAGGGCCGCGTGGCGCGCCTCGCCCGGCAGGTCGAGCAGGTCGGCGCCGTCGACCCGCAGCGCGTCGAAGAAGAAGACGCTCAGCGGGGTCCTCTCGCGCACGCGCGGCACGTCGGTGCGGCTGGACACGCGGCCCGAGGTGACCTGGAAGGGCTCGGGGCGGCCGTCGGCGCGTAGCGCGATGACCTCGCCGTCGAGGACCAGGTCGCGGGAGGGCAGGGCGCTCACCGCCTCGACCAGCTCGGGCACCTGCGCGGTGATGTCCTCGAGGGCGCGGGTGAAGACGGTGACCCGGTCGCCCGAGCGGTGCGCCTGGACCCTGACGCCGTCGAGCTTCCACTCGACGGCGACCGGCCCGCCGAGCTTGCCGAACGCGGCCGCGATGGAGGGGGCGCTCTGGGCGAGCATCGGCGACACGGGGTGGCCGACCTCCAGGTGGAAGGCGCGCAGCGCCTCGACCCCGCCGCCCAGGGCGGCGGCGCCGACGGCGGGAAGCCAGCCGCGCAGCGTCAGCGCCCGCCTGACCTCGGTGGCCGGCACCCCGGCCGCCTTCGCCACGGCCTCGATCATCACTCCCTCAAGCGCGCCCTGGCGCAGCTCGCCCCGGAGCAATCGCGACAGGAAGACCTGCTCCTGGCGGGTGAGGGCGCCGAACAGCTCGGAGACCAGCGTCCTGCGCGCGCCCTGCGACCCGGGACCGGCCAGGGCCTTGATCCGGTCGAGGAGGTCGTGGACCCCGCGCAGGGTGGCGGTGGCGGCCAGCCGGGGCTCGGGCAGGTCCTTCAGGCTCGTCCAGCCCACCCCGACGTTGCGCTGCGGCAGCTCCCCGGAGAGGTAGGCGATGGCGATCTCCGCCTCGTCCGGCTCGACCCTGCCGAGCAGCTCCGCGAGATGGGCGGTCTTCGCCAGCCGGGCGGAGCTGGCGGTCACGGCCGCCGAGGTGCGCGCGAGGTCGATCAACAACACAATGGCCAGCTTAAGAGCTACCGGCGGCATTTCGGTGAGGTGGGGCGCTGCTTTTCGGAGTCATCGCGCTTCCGGGAGGGCGGACCCTCCCCTGAACCGTACTGAACGTGAGATGACCGCCCGGTTACGGCACGCGGGGGACGTCGGCGGACACAGGGGACGTAACGGATGCGGAGGGCGTGGGAGGGGTGCAGCCAGGGACACGGAGGATAAAAGGCGCGGACACGGGAGAGGTGGCCCAGGGGTGCGGAGGCACGGAGACGTGGCAGGGCGTGGGAGAGGTGGCAGGACACGGACGGGCGGGCCGCCCGTCGCCGGTGAGGCCCGCCCGTCCGTACCGTCTCGCCCCGGGGCGTCAGCTCACGCCGAGCAGGTCCACGACGAAGATGAGCGTCTCGCCCGGCTTGATGCGGCTGCCCGCACCGGCGTTGCCGTAGCCGAGGTGCGGCGGGATGGTGAGGCGGCGACGGCCGCCGACCCTCATGCCCGCGACGCCCTGGTCCCAGCCCGCGATGACCCTGCCCCCGCCCAGCGGGAACTGGAAGGTGTCGCCGCGGTTCCACGACGCGTCGAACTCCTCGCCCGTCGAGAAGGCCACGCCGACGTAGTGCACGGTGACCTGGTGTCCCGGCTTGGCCTCCGGGCCGTCCCCTACGACGATGTCGACGATCTCCAGCTCCGAGGGCGGGGCGCCTTCCGGAAAGTCGATCTCCGGCTTCTCCAGTGCCACGTGGTTCTCCTTGGTTGGATACGCGCCGGTCGATTTCCGACCGGCCGCACGACTCTACGGGTTCCGGGGCCACCACGAGAGACAAGGGGGCCGGGACGGCTTCCGCGTCGTTCTTCCCAAGGAGCCCCCGGGCACGGGGGCGGCGGGACGCGTCACCCGGGATCACTTCGCGCGCGGGCGGCTGTCATCGGCGCCGCGGGCGTGGGCGGCGCGTGGGGCCGTGAGAAGACTCACTGGGGAGCGCTCTCTGAGAAAGAGGGTGACCCGCTCAGCAGGGAGTGTCAAGAGTTCGGGGTGGCGTCGTGGAACATGTCGGAAACGCGACCTTAATGTGACCTTTCTTCGTGGGAACGCTCCATTCACCGAAAAAATCGGCCGCAAAATCCTTCTGACCTGCGGAAACATCCAAAAGTCCGGGAGAGCGCTCTCCGTGAAAAGCTGATCGCCAGGCTCCGATCGGCGCCGGGGGGGCCGTTGACACGTAACCCGCTTGGCATCAATCTGCTCAGGGAGCGCTCTCTCCATGATCACTTATGAGGACCCTAGGAGGGTTCCATGCGTAAGTTACGCCACCGGCTCCTCGCCCCGATGGTCGCCGTTTCCGCCCTGGCCCTCGGCCTCACCGCCTGCGGCAGTGGTGACACCGGTAGCACCGGGAGCGGCGGGACGGCCTCCGCGCCGGCCGAGAAGATCAAGCTGACCGTCGGTCTGTTCAGCGACTTCCACTACGCGCCGCTGTACGAGGAGTTCAAGAAGACCCACCCCAACGTGGAGATCGTGGAGCGCCGCGCGCAGTTCAACGACCACCACACCAACCTCATCACGCAGCTGACCACCGGCGCGGGCGCCGCGGACGTGGTCGCCGTCGAGGGCGGTTACATCGGCGCCTTCACCCCGGTGCCGGACAAGTTCTACAACCTCAAGGAATACGGCCTGGACAAGCGCCAGAGCGAGTACCTCGACTGGAAGTGGAAGCTGGGCGTCTCCAACGACGGCTCCTCGCTCCTGGGCCTGGGCACCGACGTCGGCGGCCTGGCCATGTGCTACCGCCCCGACCTGTTCAAGAAGGCCGGCCTGCCCACCGACCGCGAAGAGGTCGGAGCGCTCTGGCCGACGTGGGACGCCTACATCGAGACGGGCAAGAAGTTCGTCGCGGGCAAGGTGGAGGGCGCCAAGTTCACCGACGGCCCCGGCGAGCACTTCCGCGCCATGGTCGAGCAGGCCCCCATCGGCTTCTACGACGCCCAGTACAACATCGTCGCCGCCACCAACCCCGACGTGCGCAAGGCGTACGACACGGGCGTGCAGATGATCAAGGACGGTCTCTCGGCCAACCTCGCGGCCTTCTCCCCGCCGTGGAACACCGGCATCGCCAAGGGCACCTTCGCCACCATGGTCTGCCCGGCCTGGAAGACCGGCACGATCAAGGACCAGAAGCCCGGTGAGGGCACCTGGGACATCGCCGCGGTGCCCGGCGGCGGCGGCAACCAGGGCGGCACCCACCTGATGCTGCCCAAGCAGGGCAAGCACCCCAAGGAGGCCGCGGCGCTGATCGACCTGCTGACCAACAAGGACAGCCAGATCAAGCTCTTCAAGGAGGCCAGCGCGCTGCCCTCGCTGCCCGCGCTGTACGACGACCCCGCGGTGAAGGACTACGTCAACCCGTACTTCGGCAACGCGCCGATCGGCAAGATCTTCACCGACGCCGCCAAGGCGCTCAAGCCGCAGCCCGTGGGCCCCAAGGCTGGTGACGTCCTGCAGGCGATCGGCAACGGTCTCCAGCGGGTCGACCAGGGCAAGCAGGACGCCGAGGAGGCCTGGGCGCAGGCGCTCAAGGACGTCAGCAGGATCAAGTAGTCGCCCCCCGGCCGGCTGGTCTCGCACCGGTCGGCCACCTGCTTGTGTCCCCGTCCCCGTGAGCGGCGTGCGTCCCGTGCCGGTGAGCCGCCTGGCTCCCCCCGTCCGAGGAGCGCCGCCCGGGGGACACCGTCCGACGAACGCCGTCCAACGAATCGCCGAAAGGAGCTGCCATGGCCACCCGCGCGCCCGATCGCCTGGCGGCGGTCCCACCGAACAAGCCGGTGGGACCTCGCCGCCGCCTCCGCCGCCATCTGGTTCACCAACTCGACGTCAAGGGCTCGCCGTACGCGTACGTGGCCCCGTTCTTCCTGCTGTTCTCCGCCTTCGGCCTGTTCCCGCTGGCGTACACCGCCTGGGTGAGCCTGCACGAGTGGACGCTGCTCCAGGACGAGCACCCCTTCGTCGGCCTGGAGAACTTCAGGACGCTGCTCGCCGACGACTACTTCTGGAACGCCACCTTCAACACCCTGTCCATCGGGGTGCTGTCCACGGCGCCGCAGCTGCTGCTGGCCATCTGGCTGGCCCACCTGCTCAACCGGCCGCTCCGGGCGCAGACCTTCTTCCGCATCACGCTGCTGCTGCCCAACGTGACCAGCGTGGTCGCGGTGGTGGTCATCTTCAGCCAGCTGTTCGGCCGGGACTTCGGCATGATCAACTGGGTGTTCTCGCTGGTCGGCGTTGACGGTGTCGCCTGGAACGAGGGGGTGATGAGCTCCCACTTCGCCATCTCCACCATGATCATGTGGAGGTGGACGGGCTACAACGCCCTGATCTTCCTCGCGGCGATGCAGGCCGTGCCGCGCGAGCTGTACGAGGCGGCCACCATCGACGGCGCGAGCGGGATGACCCAGCTCCGCAAGATCACCATCCCGATGATCAAGCCCACGATCATCTTCGTCGTCATCACCTCGACGATCGGCGCGATGCAGATCCTCGCCGAGCCGCTGCTGTTCAGCTCCTACATCATCACCGGCGGGGTGGACCGGCAGTACCAGACGCTCGCGCTGTTCATCTACGAGAACTTCACCAAGCTCGACTTCGGCTACGCCTCGGCCATCTCCTGGATGATGTTCGTCTTCATCGTGGTGGTCGCGGGCATCAACTACCTGCTCACCCGTCGCGGGAAGGGAGGGCTGGCGTGAGCGCCCACACCGCCGTCTCCGCGGTCCGCCGTCGCTCCGGCACCACGGCCCGCAGGCTCACCTACCTCACGCTGATCGCGGTGGCGTTCTTCTCGATGCTGCCGCTCTACTACAGCGTCGTGGTGGCCTCGCGGGACAACGCGGCCCTGGCCGACGTCCCGCCGCCGCTGATCCCCGGCGGCAACTTCTTCGCCAACGTCGCCCGCGTCTTCGACACGGTCCCCTTCGCCATGGCGATGCTCAACTCCGTCATCGTCTCCGGCTCCGTCGCGCTCGCGGTGATGTTCTTCTCCACGCTGGCCGGGTTCGCCTTCGCCAAGCTGCGCTTCCGCGGGCGCAACGCCCTGCTCCTGCTCACCGTGGCGACGATGATGGTGCCGACCCAGCTCGGCATCATCCCGCTGTACATGCTCATGGTGAAGCTGGAGTGGACCGGCACCATGTACGCGCTGATCGTGCCCGCGCTCGTCAACGCGTTCGGCGTGTTCTTCATGACCCAGTACCTCTCCCGGGCGCTGCCGACCGAGCTCCTCGAGGCGGGGCGGGTCGACGGCTGCAGCACCTGGGGCCTGTTCTGGCACGTCGTGCTCCCGGCCGCCCGCCCGGCGGCGGCGGTGCTCGGCATGCTCACCTTCATGTCGGTCTGGAACGACTACTTCTGGCCGCTCGTCGTCCTGACCCCGGAGGATCCGACGGTCCAGGTCGCACTGTCCACACTGGCCAGCGGATACGTCAACGACTACGTGCTCGGCCTGGCGGGAACCACGCTCGGCACGCTGCCACTGGTCATCGTGTTCGCTCTACTCGGCAAACAGATCATCGGAGGAATCATGCAGGGAGCGGTGAAGGGATGACCGTCGTCGGCACTCGGGGGGCCACCCTTACGGAAGGGCGTGCGGACTTCCCCACCGGTTTCGTCTGGGGCGCGGCCACCGCGTCCTACCAGATCGAGGGAGCCGTGAAGGAGGACGGCCGCGAGCCCTCGATCTGGGACACCTTCTCTCGTACACCGGGCAAGGTCGTCGGGGGTGACACCGGCGACGTGGCGTGCGACCACTACTTCCGCCACGCCGACGACATCCGGCTGATGACCGAGCTGAACCTGGCCGCCTACCGGTTCTCGGTGGCCTGGCCCAGGGTCCAGCCGTACGGCAAGGGGCCCGTCAACACGCGCGGCCTCGACTTCTACAGCCGCCTGGTGGACAGGCTGCTGGAGGCGGGCATCACGCCGTACGCCACCCTCTACCACTGGGATCTCCCGCAGGCGCTGGAGGACGCGGGCGGCTGGCCCGAGCGCGACACCGCCCACCGCTTCGAGGAGTACGCGGCGGCCGTGCACGCGCGGCTGGGGGACCGGGTCCGCAACTGGACGACCCTCAACGAGCCGTGGGTCGCGGCCTTCCTCGGCTACGGCAACGGGGTGCACGCGCCCGGCAGGACCGACGCCGCGGCGGCCTTCCGGGCGGCCCACCACCTGTTGCTGGGGCACGGGCTGGCGGCGCGCGCGCTCCGCGAGGGCGGCGCGGAGGAGATCTCGCTGGTCCTGAACCTGTCGCCGGTGATCACCCCCGCCCAGGTGGACGACCCGGGGGCCGAGGTCTCCGAGGCCGACGCGGAGGCGGTCAACCGGATCGACACCCTGCTGGTCAGGCAGTTCCTCGACCCGGTGCTGCGCGGGGAGCATCCCGCGGAGTTCCTCGACATCGTCGGACGCAACGGCGGCGTCGACCACATCCAGGCCGGTGACCTGGCGACCATCAACCAGCCGATCGACCTGGTGGGGATCAACTACTACAACCCGTGCGTGGTGGAGGCGAGTCCCGGTGAGGCGGCCGACGCGGCGTGGCCGGGCAGCGAGGACATCCGCTTCTGCCCCGCGGACGGCGTCCCGGCGACCGCGATGGGCTGGCCGATCGTGCCGAACGGGCTCTCCCGCCTGCTGGTGCGGCTCTCCGACGACTACCCGGAGGTCGGCCTGCTCATCACCGAGAACGGCGCCGCCTTCGACGACGTCGTGGAGGACGGCCACGTCCACGACACCCGCAGGACCGAGTATCTGGACGGCCACCTGCGCGCCGTGCACGCCGCGATCGCCGACGGGGCGGACGTGCGTGGTTACCTGGTCTGGTCACTGCTGGATAATTTCGAATGGGCCGAAGGGTATCGGCGTAGGTTCGGAATCGTGCACGTCGACTTCGCCACCCAGCGGCGTCTGCTCAAGGACAGCGCACTGTGGTATCGCGATGTCATCACGCGTAACGGACTGTAACCAACCATAGGGGAAGAACACCATGAGACGACCCACCCTGGAGGCGGTCGCCGCCCGTGCCGGGGTCTCCCGGTCGACCGTCTCCCGGGTGGTGAACGGCCAGACCACGGTCACCGCCGACATCCGGGACCTGGTCATGCGCGCGGTGAACGAGCTCGGCTACGTCCCCAACGGGGCGGCGAGGAACCTGGTGACCCAGCGGACCAACTCGGTCGCGCTGGTCGTCTCCGAGTCGCCGAACCGGGTGTTCTCCGACGACCCGATGTTCTCCACCGTCATCCGCTCGGCCAGCCTGGAGCTGGAGGCCGTCAACAAGCAGGTCGTGCTGCTGCTGGCCGGGTCGCCGGAGAGCCACGCCCGCGTGGAGCACTACATCGCCGGCGGCCACGTCGACGGCGTCATGCTCGTGTCCAGCCACGGGGCCGACCCGCTGCCGGTCGCGCTCACCCGGCTGCGCGTCCCGGTCGTCTCCTACGGCAGGCCCGCCGTGCCGGTCGCGATGCCGTACGTCGACAACGACAACGTCGACGGCGCCGCCACGGCTGTGCGGCACCTGCTGGAGCGGGGCAGGCGGCGCATCGCCACCATCGCCGGGCCGCTGGACATGATAGGCGGGCAGGACCGGCTGGCCGGATACCGCGAGGTGCTCCGCGACTCCGACCGCCGCTCGATCATCGCGGTCGGCGACTTCACCCGCGAGTCGGGGGCGGTCGCGATGCGGCAGCTGCTCGCCGACGACCCGGAGATCGACGCGGTCTTCGCCGCCAACGACCTGATGGCGATCGGCGCGATGCACGCGCTCCGCCAGGCGGGCCGGCGGATCCCCGAGGAGGTCGCGATCGTCGGCTACGACGACATAGAGGCCGCCCGCTACACCGACCCGCCGCTGACGACCATCCACACGCCGCACGCCGAGCAGGCCGCGGCGATGGTCCGCCTGCTGCTCTCGCTCTTCGACGGCGGTCCCGCCGAACCGATGATCGTGACCACCGACCTGGTCGTCCGGGCCTCCTCGTAGCCTCCTCGTCGTTCTCTGGACCGTGCCCGCGGAGCCGCCGGGGCGCCGCGGGCACGGGAGACCGATTCTCAGAACGCCGTGGACTCCCGGACGACCAGCTCGGTGGGGAGCATCACCTGTGTCTTCTCCTCCAGGTCGAGGACCATCCGGGCGAGCCTGCGTCCCATCTCGACGGTCGGCTGCCTGACCGTGGTCAGCGGGGGCTCGGTGTAGGAGGCGGCCGGGATGTCGTCGAAGCCGACCACCGCGACGTCGTCGGGAACCCGCCGGCCCGCCTGGCGCAGCGCGGGCATCGCGCCCAGCGCCATCATGTCGTTGGCCACGAACACCGCGTCGATCTCCGGGTCGTCGGCGAGCAACTGCCGCATCGCCGACGTCCCCGACTCGCGGGTGAAGTCGCCGACCGCCACGATGGAGCGGCGGTCGGAGTCGCGCAGCACGGCGCGGTAGCCGTTGAGCCGGTCGATCCCGGCGATCATGTCCTGCGGTCCGGCGATGGTGGCGATGCGCCGCCTGCCCCGCTCCATCAGGTGCCGCACCGCGCGCTCGGCGCCACCGGCGTTGTCCATGTCCACGTACGGCAGGCTGCTGGGCACGGTCGGCCGGCCGCTGCAGACCACCGGCACCCCGCGCCTGGCGAGGATGCCCGGCAGCGGGTCGGTGCCGTGCATCGAGGCGATGACCACGCCGTCCACGTGGCCGTTGGTGGCGTAGCGCTCGACCCGCTGGTAGCCGCCGGTCATGCCGGTGAGCATCAGCACGAGTTGCTTGTCGGCCTCCTCGATCTCCATGCTGACCCCGCGGATGATCCCGGCGAAGGTGGGGTCGTCGGAGAAGACGCGGGTCGCCGGTTCGGGGAAGACGAGCGCTATGGAGTCGGCCCGCTGGGTGACCAGGCTTCGCGCCGCCTGGTTGGGCACGTAGCCCAGCTCCTCCACGGCGCGGTTGACCGCGTCGCGGATCTGCGGTGCCACGCGCGTGGAGCCGTTGACCACGCGCGAGGCGGTCGCCCGGGACACACCGGCCCTGGCGGCCACCTTCTCCAGGGTGGGACGGGCCCTCACAGCCCGTTCCGGCGTACGACCTCGCTGTACCACAGCGCGCTGTCCTTGGGGATGCGGCGTTGCGTCGCGTAGTCGACGTGTACGACGCCGAACCGCTTGCGGTAGCCTTCGGCCCACTCGAAGTTGTCCAGGAGTGACCAGACGAGGTAACCGCGCAGGTCGGCGCCGCCCTCGATGGCCGCGTGCGCCGCGCGCAGGTGCCCGTCGAGGTAGGAGAGACGGCCGACGTCGTGCACCTCGCCGTCCTCGACGACGTCGTCGAAGGCGGCGCCGTTCTCGGTGATGATCAGTGGGGTGCCCGGATAGTCGCGCGACAGCCGCAGGAGGAGGTCGGTCAGGCCGAACGGCTGGACCGGCCATCCCATCGCGGTCTGCGGCGCGTCGGCTCCGCCGAAGGCGATGCCCTCGCTGCCCGGGTAGACCGGGTTGGCGGGCTCGCCGGCGCGGGCGGTGACGGTCTGCGGATGGTAGTAGTTCACGCCCAGCAGGTCGATCGGCTGACTGATGATCTCCAGGTCCCCGTCGTGGACGAAGGACCAGTCGGTGAAGCGGCGGGCCCGCTCGACGACGTCGGCGGGATACTCCCCGCGCAGCACCGGGTCCAGGAAGATCCGGTTCTGCAGGCCGTCGACGAGCTCGGCCGCCGGGGTGTCGTCGCCGATCACGGGGGAGAGGTTGAGCGTGATGCCGACCGTGGCGGCGCCCGAGGCGCGCAGCGCCTGGACGGCCAGGCCGTGGCCGAGCAGCAGGTGGTGGGCGGCGGTGAAGCCCAGCGCGGGCTCGGCGAGGCCGGGGGCGTGGATGCCCGACGCGTAGCCGAGGAAGGCCGAGCACCAGGGCTCGTTCAGGGTGGTCCACGTCTCGACCCGGTCGCCCAGCCTGCCGTGCGCGACCGCGGCGTAGTCGGCGAAGTGCGCGGCGGTCTCCCGGTTGGTCCAGCCGCCCTGGTCCTCCAGGGTCTGCGGCAGGTCCCAGTGGTAGAGCGTCACGATGGGGGTGATGCCGTTGCCGAGGAGCTCGTCGACGAGGCGGTCGTAGAAGTCCAGGCCGCGCGGGTTGACCGGGCCGGATCCGTCGGGCCGCACGCGGGGCCAGGAGACGGAGAACCGGTAGGAGCGCAGGCCGAGGTCGCGCATGACCGCGACGTCCTCGGGATAGCGGTGGTAGTGGTCGCACGCGACGTCGCCGGTGTGGCCCGCGTGAACCTTGCCGGGGGTCCGGGAGAAGGTGTCCCAGATCGAGGGTCCCCTGCCGTCATCCCGGGCGGCGCCCTCGATCTGGTAGGCCGCGGTGGCGGCGCCCCAGACGAAGCCCTCGGGAAACCTCAGCACGCCGGAGTCCTGAAGGTCGTAGGACTTTTCGGCGGACATGGTCATGTCCTCACCGCCCCATTCTGTTCGGCTGTTACGTGAGAGCGCTCTCTGGAGCATCACGGTATCGCACAGATTGTGTCAAGAAAATTGAGACCGTAACCGTAATATCACAGTTCTTGACATCGCGTTGTGGGCAGACAATTCTTCCAGAGAGCGCTCTCACACTCCCCGGCAATTGTGTATACGGAGGAAGGTTCCATGTCACTCCTCTCTCGGCCTCGGCGTACCGCCCTCGCGGCGGGCACCATGGGGCTGGCGCTGGTCGTCACCGCCTGTGGATCCTCGGACCCCGCGCCATCCGCGGGTGGCGGCGCGAGCGCGGCTCCCGAATGCGCCGCCTTCAGCCAGTACGGAAAGCACGAGGGCAAGACCGTCAGTATCTACTCGCCGATCCGTGACACCGAGGCCGACCTCTTCGAGCAGGCGTGGAAGCCGTTCGCCGACTGCGTCGGAATGAAGATCACCTACGAGGGCACCGGCGAGTTCGAGGCCCAGATCCAGGTCCGCGCGGACGGCGGCAACCCCCCCGACATCGCCTTCTTCCCCCAGCCGGGCCTCCTGGAGCGCTTCGCCAAGGCCGGGAAGCTCAAGCCCGCCACCGATGAGGTCAAGAAGCTCACCGCCGAGGGCTGGTCGGAGGACTGGGCCAAGTACTCCACCGTCGACGGCGTCTTCTACGGTGCCCCGCTGGGCGCCAGCGTGAAGTCCTTCGTCTGGTACTCGCCGAAGATGTTCGCCGAGAAGGGCTGGGCCGTCCCCAAGACCTGGGACGAGCTCATGACGCTCACCAACACGATCGCCGGCAGCGGCGTCAAGCCGTGGTGCGCGGGCATCGAGTCCGGTGACGCGACCGGCTGGCCGGCCACCGACTGGATCGAGGACCTCATGCTCAGGGAGGCCGGTCCCGAGGGATACGACGACTGGGTGAGCCACAAGACCCCGTTCAACGACCCCAAGGTCACCGCGGCGGTCGAGAAGGTCGGCGCGATCCTCAAGAACGAGAAGTTCGTCAACGGCGGCTACGGCCCGGTCAAGTCGATCGCCAGCACCGCCTTCCAGGAGGGCGGCGTCCCGATCACCGAGGGCAAGTGCGCCCTGCACCGCCAGGCGTCCTTCTACGCCAACTTCTGGCCCGAGGGCACCAAGGTCGCCGAGGACGGCGACGTGTTCGCCTTCTACCTGCCGGGCAACGACCCGGCCAAGAAGCCGGTGCTCGGCGCGGGCGAGTTCGTCGCGGCCTTCACCGACCGTCCCGAGGTCCAGGCCGTCCAGGCCTACCTCGCCGGCGCGGAGTTCCCCACCACCCGCATGAAGCTGGCGACCTACGTCACCGCGCGCAAGGGCGTCGACCCGGCCAACGCCCAGAACCCGATCGACAAGCTCTCCATGGAGATGCTCCAGGACCCGAGCACGGTCTTCCGCTTCGACGGCTCGGACCTGATGCCCGCCGCGGTCGGCGCGGGCACGTTCTGGAAGGGCATGACCGACTGGATCAACGGCAAGGACACCAAGACGGTCCTCGACTACATTGAAGCGTCCTGGCCTAAGTCCTGATATATACCGATAAGTCCGGTCCCGCGTGACGCGGGACCGGGCCGTCGTCCGCCCGGCCCGATCCTTCCGGGAGATCCTCCGATGGACTTCGACTTCGCCGCCGAACTCCCCAAACTCGTCCAGCTGCTCATCGGCGTCGCCGCGTTCCTCGTGGTGGTCGCGGTGATCCTGGTGCTGGTCGACCGCGCTCCGATGCGGCGGCGCGCGTGGACCCACGCCACGATCCTGCTCCTGCCCGCCCTCCTGCTCCTCGCCATCGGCCTGGTCGTGCCTGCCGTACGGACCACCCTGCTGTCGTTCATGAGCGGCGACGGCCAGGAGTGGGTCGGCCTGGACAACTACGCCTGGATGTTCACCCAGCCCGAAGCGGTGATCGTCCTGCGCAACACCCTCGTCTGGGTGCTGCTCGTCCCGCTGCTGGTGACCTCGGTCGGGCTGGTCTACGCCGTGCTGGTCGACCGCACCCGCTTCGAGTCGCTCGCCAAGTCGCTCGTCTTCCTGCCGATGGCGATCTCCTTCGTCGGCGCGGGCATCATCTGGCGCTTCGTCTACGCCTACCGCTCCGAGGAACAGGACCAGATCGGCCTGCTCAACCAGATCACGGTCGCCTTCGGCGGCGAACCGCAGCAGTGGCTCCAGGAGGCGCCGCTCAACACGCTGTTCCTGATCGTGGTGATGGTCTGGATCCAGGCGGGGTTCGCCACCGTGGTGCTCTCCGCCGCGATCAAGGGAATCCCCGCCGAGATCGTCGAGGCCGCCCGGCTGGACGGGGCGACCCCGCTGCAGATGTTCTTCCGGGTGACGCTGCCGTCCATCCGCTCGGCCGTGATCGTGGTGCTGGTCACCCAGTCGATCGGCACGCTCAAGCTGTTCGACATCGTCCGCACCATGACCGGCGGCCAGTTCGACACCAGCGTCATCGCCAACGAGATGTACAACCAGGCGTTCCGGTACGGCGAGACGGGCAAGGGCGCGGCCCTCGCGGTCTTCCTGTTCGCCCTGGTGACCCCGATCGTGATCTACCAGATCCGCCAGCGCAGAGAGGCCGTCAGGTGAGCGGGCGAGCAGGCCGGCACGGCACCGCGAGCACGCGGCGGGCGAAGGAGTCCACATGGCCACGTTGACCCAGACCGTGGTGCGGCCCGAGACGACGACCGCGCCGCAGCGCGTACGGCGGAGGCTGAGCGGCCGGGTCGCCAGTGCCGTCGCGATCGTCATCGCCGTCCTGTGGACCACCCCGACCTTCGGCCTGCTGCTGTCCTCGCTGCGCCCGGAGGACCAGATCAAGAACAGTGGCTGGTGGACGTTCTTCTCCAGCCCGCAGCTCACCCTGGAGAACTACCAGGAGGTCCTGTTCGGCACCTCCTCGTCCTCCGGCCAGATGATGAGCTTCCTGATCAACTCGATCGTCATCACGGTCCCGTCGGTGCTCTTCCCGCTCGCCCTGGCCACCTTCGCCGCGTACGCGCTGGCCTGGCTGCCCTTCCGCGGGCGCGAGTGGATCTACATCGGTATCTTCGCGCTGCAGATCGTGCCGCTGCAGATGGCGCTCGTCCCGCTGCTGTCGTTCTTCTCCGAGGGCGTGTCCGTCTTCGGTCTCCAGCTGATGCCCGCCTGGGACCTGGAGGGCCCGGCCCGGTTCGTCCAGGTCTGGTTCGCGCACACCTGCTTCGCGCTGCCGCTGGGCGTCTTCCTGCTGCACAACTTCATGTCGGAGCTTCCCGGCGAGCTGATGGAGGCGGCCAGGGTCGACGGGGCGAGCCACGGGAAGGTCCTGCGCACGATCGTCCTCCCGCTGGTCGGGCCCGCGCTCGCCACCTTCGCGATCTTCCAGTTCCTCTGGGTCTGGAACGACCTGCTGGTGGCCCTGATCTTCGCCGGGGGCACCCCGGAGAGCGCCCCGATGACGGTGCGGCTGGCGCAGATGGCCGGAACCAAGGGCAACGAGTGGCAGCGGCTCACCTCGGGGGCGTTCGTCTCGCTGGTCATCCCGCTGCTCGTCTTCCTGTCGATGCAGCGCTACTTCGTCCGCGGCCTGCTCGCCGGAAGCGTCAAGGGCTGAGCGTCAAGGGCTGACCCATCCCGGCGGGCGCCCCGGACCGGGGCGCCCGCCGGACGCTCTTCCGAAACCTCGCGTGAGGCGCCTCAGGTGGCGGGCCGCTCGGAACCGGCCGACCGGGCGGCGGTGGCGGGGCGGTCGGGAGAGGACGGCTGCGCGGGGACCCCGTGCTCGGCGGTGCCGGGCCGCACCGGCTCGGGACGGTCCCCGGCGTCCGTGCTCATGGGGCTCACGGGGGCCGGGTCGTCCACGGGAAGGTCCGCGGTGGCCGGTCGCGCGGTGTGGTCGGTGACGACCGGCTGCGGGGGCAGGTCGGAGGTGACCGGACGGCCGGTGAGGTCGGGGGCGGTCGGCTGCGGGGGGACGGTGTGGGCCGGGGAGGTGGCCCCGGCGGCGGCCGGGTCGTACAGGCCCGCCGACGGGGGAACCTCGACCACCATGGTGTCGGCGGGACTGGGGGCCGACTCCAGGAGGGCCCGCGCGTGGTCCATGTGCGAGGCCGCGACCAACACGTCGTAGCGGCCGGCGACGATCGCGCTGCGCGAGGCGAAGTCCCGCTTGCCGCCGGTGAACACGTGGTTGATGAACCCGAACGCGGCGCCCATCACGGCACCCCACAGGGCCGCCCAGAGCACGAGCACGAAGAACGACATCGTGGTCGAGGTGAACAGGCCGAGGAACATCCCCACCACGACGCCGAAGGCCGCGCCGCTCCCGGCCCCGGTGAGCGCGGCCCGCCCGTTGGTCATCCTGCCGGTGACGGTCTCCTCCAGTTTCAGGTCGCTGCCGACGATCGCCACGTTCTCGACGGGGAATCCCGCGTCGGAGAGCCCGTCCACGGTTCGCTGCGCCGCGAGGTAGTTGTCGTAGCCTGCCAGGACCCTCCGGTCCACGACGACCTGCGTGTCCAGGCCGGTGGGCGTTCCATTCATGTCCGCTCGCCTTTCGGGGGTGGGAGATGACTCGACGAGCCGACTACCCCGTGGCGGTAGGAGGATGCGCGCCCCAGCCGGGATCTTACGGCGGGCGGGCGACCCTCGGAAATGCCGATATTTACGGCAATTCGGATGTCGGCCAGGGTGTGCCGCTGGGAATCCCGCGAGACGGCGCCGACGGGGGCGGGCGCCCCGCGTACGGCGGCGCCGCGCCCCCCTCGGGCGGGTGTCACCAGCTCTGGTGGAGCGGCATCCCCTCGGTGTAGCCGGACGAGCTCTGGACGCCGATCACCGCGCGCTCGTGGAACTCCTCCAGGGTGGAGGCTCCCGCGTAGGTGCACGAGGAACGCAGACCGGCCACGATGGCGTCGATCTGGTCCTCGACGCTGGGCATGGCCGGGTCGAGGTACATCCTGGAGGTGGAGATGCCCTCCTCGAACAATGCCTTGCGCGCCCGGTCGAAGGGGGAGTCCTCCGCCGTGCGCAGCCGCACCGCGCGGGCCGAGGCCATGCCGAAGTTCTCCTTGTACTTGCGCCCGTCGGCGGAGGTACGGGTGTCGCCGGGCGACTCGTAGGTGCCCGCGAACCACGAGCCGATCATCACGTTGGACGCCCCCGCGGCCAGGGCGAGGGCCACGTCGCGGGGGTGACGGACGCCGCCGTCGGCCCATACGTGGCGGCCCAGCTCGTGGGCGGCGGCGGAGCACTCCAGCACGGCGGAGAACTGCGGGCGGCCCACGCCGGTCATCATCCGGGTGGTGCACATGGCCCCTGGGCCGACGCCGACCTTCACGATGTCCGCCCCCGCCTCGACGAGGTCCCGTACGCCCTCGGCGGTGACGACGTTGCCCGCCGCGACGGGCACGTCCGGGCCGAGCGCGCGGACCGCCCTGAGGGCGCTGATCATCTTCTCCTGGTGGCCGTGGGCGGTGTCCACGACCAGGCAGTCCACCCCGGCGTCGAGCACCTCCTTGGCCTTGGCGGCCACGTCGCCGTTGACCCCGACGGCCGCCGCGACGCGGAGCCTGCCCGAGCTGTCGACGGCGGGCCGGTACAGGGTGGCGCGCAGCGCGCCCGTCCTGGTCAGGATGCCGACCAGCCGGCCGTCCGCGTCCACGACCGGGGCGAGCCGGTGGCGGCCCTCGTGGAGGCGGTCGAAGGCCTCGCGCGGGTCGAGCCCGGCGGGCAGCGTCAGCAGGTGGTCGGACATCACCTGGGAGAGCTGGGTGTACATGTCCACGCCGGAGCAGTCGCCCTCGGTGACCACACCGGCCGGGCGGTTGTCCCAGTCGACGATGATGATCGCGCCGTGGGCCCGCTTGGGCAGCAGGTTGAGCGCCTCTCCGACGGTGTCGTGCGGGGTGAGCGTGAGCGGCGTGTCGTGCACCAGGTCGCGCTTCTTGACCCAGTCGACGACGTCGGCGACCACGTCGATCGGGATGTCCTGCGGGATCACGGTGATCCCGCCCCGCCGCGCGACGGTCTCGGCCATCCGCCGTCCCGCCACCGCCGTCATGTTGGCGACCACGACGGGGATGGTGGTTCCGGTGCCGTCCCGGCTGGAGAGGTCGACGGCGAGCCGCGAGCCGACGGAGGAGAGCGACGGGACCATGAAAACGTCGCTGTAGGTCAGGTCGTAGGCCGGCGCCATCTCATTGAGAAATCTCACGTTGATCCACCTTATCCCGTGAATTGCCAGAGTTGAGCGTTCCCCTTTTCCCGGCCTCCGAAGAGGAACAGCGGCTCGAGCCGGAGGCTAAGATCCGGTTTGCGCGAATAACTGGATGGCCATGAGGAGGCATTGTGATCGTGGTTGACCGGCCCGAGATGCTCGTCGTAGGCCATGCCGTACGGACGTCGAACGCCGACGAGATGGAGCCGGGCCGGGGGAGGCTCGGCGCGCTCTGGGCGCGGGCCGGATCCCCGGGTGCCTTCGCCCACGTGCCGGGCCGGGTCGACGAGAACATCTACGCGGTGCTCACCGACTACGAGAGTGACCACCACGGCGCCTACACCCAGGTGGTCGGGGTCGCCGTGCGCAGCGCGGCGGCGCTGCCCGAGGGGATGGTGGCGGTACGGGTGCCCGGGGTGCCCTCGTTGAGGATCGAGGCCCACGGGGCGATGCCGGGTGTCCTGCGGGAGGCGTGGCAGCGGCTGTGGAAGCACACCGAGTCGGGAGGCACCCCGGCTCGGGCCTTCACCACCGATCTGGAGGTGCACCACCCGGGGGGCGCCGACCTCTACGTGGCCGTGTTCCCCTCGATGGGCTGACCGGGCCGACCGTTCGCGGCGAGGCCGGGAGCCTCGCCGTCCGGCCCGTCCGCGTCGTCCTCGTCGTCGTCCGGCGGGGGGTCGGACATCTGCCAGCCCGCCATGAGCGCCGGCAGGATGAGGTGCGTCGTGATCACGGCGCTCATGAGCATCACGATCGCCGCCGCCGGGACCTGGACGATCTTGTCCTCCTCGCGCATGGCGATCAGGAACACCAGGCCGAGGGCGACGAGGACCACCGTGGTTCCCCGGCGGGCGTCGGCCTGGATCTTCTGGCGCTCGCGGGACTGGCGTTCGTCGAGGTAGTGGTCGGCGAGGCCGATCACCCCCCGGGTGGCCGTGACGAGCGCCGACCAGACCACGACGTAGATCACCAGCGCGGTCCCCATCAGGGCGAAGGTGGTCCACATGGCGACGTCGCTCGGCGCCAGGTACCAGCACACGATCGCGCTGATCCAGATCATCCCGGCGGATCCGGCGCCCGCGCCGGCGAGGATCCGGCGGCGCCGGCGGGTGGCGTACCAGGAACGCGGTGGCCAGTCGCGGTGGTGGGTCTCCAGCCGCTCGGGAGTCAGCTCACCCATCACTTCACCTCACTGCCCAGTCGTGGGAACGGCTTCAGGGAGAAGACGACCTCCAACGGCACCTCAAAGTACTCGGCGATGCGCAGGGCGAGAAACAGGCTCGGGCTGTACTCACCGCGCTCCAGATAGCCGATCGTCTGGTAGTGGACCCCCAGCGCGGCCGCCAGGTCCTTGCGTGAGACGCCGCGCTCGGCTCTCAGCACCGGGATCCGGTTGTACACGGCTTCCGCAGACATCCCAGCAGTCTCCCAGCATTCACGACCCCTGTGCGGCGAGCCGCCGTTCGGCGAGCCGGGATCCGGACTCGCGCCGGGTGACCCGGCGGATCAGCTTCGGCGCCAGCAGCATCCCCACGACCGTCCACACCGCGAGCGCGGCGGCCACCCAGGGCAGGCGCCAGCTGCCGCCGATCTCGACGGCCAGCACGGAGTCGGGCATGAACGCCGCGCGCAGGCCGAGCCCGTGCCAGTAGAGCGGGAACGCCTGTGAGATCCACTGGACGAACCCGGGCATGTACGTGACGGGCACCATGACCCCTGAAGTGATCATCAGGATCATCGTCGGCAGCCCCAGCATCCCGGCCGCCGCCTTCGGGCCGGGAGTCAGGCAGCCGATCGCCGCCCCCAGCGGCACGACGGCGACCGTGCCCAGCGCCGTCACCCAGACCAGGGTCGTCCAGTCGCGGGGGAGCGTTACCCCGCCCAGGGCGACGCCCGTGCCCACGATCAGCACGCTCTGCACGGCGATCTGGCACATGATGGTCACCCCTCGCCCGGTGAGATAGGCGAGGATCCCGCCGGGGACGGTCCGCAGCCGCAGGAGCGTCCCCTCCTCGCGGTCGGCGGCGATCGCCATCGGCAGGGTCATCAGGCCGTTGGAGAAGACGGTGAAGGCGAGGAAGCCGATCATCATGAACGTGCCCTGGGAGGCGTTCGTCCCCTTCACCGAGCCGTCGCCGATGAAGAGCGTCAGCAGGGCGAAGGTCCCCACCGTGCCGATCAGCGTGGTGATCAGCTCCTTGCGGTCCTTGATCAGGTGCAGGTGCTCGGTCCAGCCTCGTCGCAGGCCGATCCGGAGTGCTCTGACGTTCATGCCGCCCTCCCGATGAGGTTCAGGTAGTTCTCCTCCAGCGACGGGCGCCGGATCTCCAGGCCGGGCACCGGGCCGTCGAACCTGCGGTGCAGCTCCCACGCGGCCTGGGACGGGTCCTCGGTGGTCAGGACCCGCTCCCGGCCGTCTTCGACCCAGCGCACGTGTGACCGCGCCCGTACGGCCCGCGCCAGCTCGGACGGGGTCCCGCACACGGCGATCTCCCCGCCGACCAGGATCGCGGTCCGGTCCGCCAGTTTCTCCGCCTCGGCGAGGTCGTGCGTGGTCAGCAGCACCGTGATGCCCTCGTCGGCGGCGAGTCTCCTGATCAGCAGGTGGAACTCCCTGCGTGCCTCCGGATCGAACCCGGTCGTCGGCTCGTCGAGGAAGAGCAGCCGGGGGCGGCCCACGATGCCCAGGGCGACGTCCAGCCGGCGGCGCTGGCCGCCCGACAGGCGGCTCGCCCGCTGCCCGGCCTGCGCGGTCAGGCCGAGCGCGCCCAGCAGCTCGTCCGGGTCGCGGGGGTCGTCGTAGAACTCGCCGAGGTGGGCGAGGAGGTCCCTCGCGCTCCACCGGGGGTGGTCGCGCCAGCTCTGCAGCACGATCCCCAGCTGGGCCCGCCAGGCGTCGGTGCCGCGCGCGGGGTCCGTCCCCAGCACGCTCACCTCGCCGGACGACCTGTCCCTGAAGCCCTCCAGGATTTCGACGGTGGTGGTCTTGCCCGCTCCGTTGGGGCCGAGCAGCGTGAAGATCTCCCCGTGTTCGATCTCCAGGTCGACCCCTCGCAGCACCTCGGCCGCGCCGTACGTCATCCGCAGCCCGCGAACGCTTATCGCAGTACTCATGCGTACGAATGTAGTACATCTACTACATTAAAAACAACTCCTACGACAAAGGGCGGTACACCTGTGTCAGGTGTACCGCCCGTGACATGGGACGATCAGGTCAGGCGAGCACTCCCGCCGCGCGCAGCCCGGCGGCGGTCTCCTCCGGCAGGCCCCAGGAGGACAGGTCCGCCAGCCGGGTGGCGGGGGAGAGGTCCTGCTCGGGCACGCCGAGCAGGCGCGGCGCTGGCGCGGGCTGCCGCACCCCGCCGACCTCGACGAAGGTGCCCCTGGCCTTGTTGTGCGGGTGCTCCGCGGCCTCGTCCCCCTCCAGGACGGGGAAGACGCAGGCGTCGGAGCCGTCGAACACCGCCTCCCACTCGGCGCGGGTCCTGGAGCGGAACGCCTCGGCCAGCCGCTCGCGGAGCGCGGGCCACCGCGACCTGTCGTCGCGGTCGGGCAGGTCCTCCAGGCCCATCAGGGTGGTCATCTCCGTCCAGAACCGCTGCTCCAGCGCGCCGACGGCCACGTACCGGCCGTCGGCGGTCTCGTAGGTGTCGTACATCGGCGCGCCGGTGTCGAGCAGGTTCGTGCCGCGTGGGCCCCAGCCGCCGGTCTGCACGCCGTGGTGGAACATCGCGAACAGCGTCGCCGCGCCGTCCACCATGGCGGCGTCGATCACCCGGCCCTCGCCGGTCCGCTCCCGCTCGATCAGCGCGAGCAGCACGCCGTACGCGAGCATGAGGCCGCCCCCGGCGAAGTCGCCGAGGATGTTGATCGGCGGGGTGGGGCGCTCGCCCGCGCGGCCCAGCATCGACAGCACGCCGGAGACGGCGATGTAGTCGATGTCGTGCCCGGCGGCCGGCGCGAGCGGGCCGTCCTGGCCCCAGCCGGTCATCCGCCCGTAGATCAGGCGCGGGTTGATCGCGTGCAGGTCGGCCGGGCCGATGCCGAGGCGCTCGGCGACCCCGGGCCGGAAGACCTCGACGACGACGTCGGCGTGGCGGGCCAGTTCCTTGAACGCGGCCACCCCCTCGGGGGACTTCAGGTCCAGGCCGACCGTCCGCTTGCCCCGGTCCATCACGTCGGGACGCGGCCGGTCCCCGGCCCCGGCGACGACGCTCGCGCGCTCGACGCGCAGCACCTCGGCCCCGTGGTCGGCCAGCATCATCCCGGCGAACGGCCCGGGGGCGAGCCCCGCCAGTTCGAGCACGCGGACTCCGGCCAGCGGGCCCTTCCTGGTCACGCGCTCCATCGGCATTCTCCTCGGGTGTGGTACCGGCTCTCCTCGGGTACGGCGCCCCGGTGGCGTGCGCCGCCGTCCTCCCGCCCAAGTAGAACAACATTCGGCTTTCGATGGCAAGACACATCGCGAGGAGCCGCGTGGCGCCCGCGCGCGTATGGGAAACTTGCGCCCTCTCCGAATGGGACCTAGGGGTTTTGCGATGACATATCCGCACAGTGAACGGGTGGTCGCTGGGCGCTATCGATTGCTGCGAGAGCTCGGCAGGGGCGGGATGGGCGTCGTGTGGGAGGGCTACGACACCCTCCTCAACCGCTCGGTCGCCGTCAAGGAGGTGCTCCTGCCGCCCAACCTCTCCCCGGCCGAGCACCAGGTCCAGCTGACCCGCACCTCCCGCGAGGCCAGGACCGCGGCCAGGCTCAACCACCGGGGCATCGTGGCGATCTACGACGTGGCGGAGCAGGACGGCCGCCCCTGGATCGTGATGGAGCTGGTCAGGGCGCGCGGGCTGGACGAGGTCGGCCCGCTGCCGGTGCGCCAGGTCGCCGACATCGGCCGCCAGGTCCTGTCGGCCCTGCGCGCCGCCCACGAGGCCGGGATCCTGCACCGCGACGTCAAGCCGAGCAACATCCTGCTGGACGCCGAGGGGCGCGCGGTGCTCTCCGACTTCGGCATCGCCACCATCGAGGGCGACACCTCGCTGACCCAGACCGGCATGGTGACGGGCTCGCCCAGCTTCCTGCCGCCCGAGCGCGCCACCGGCACCGACGCCGGCCCCTGGTCCGACCTGTGGGCACTCGGCGCCACCCTCTACGCGGCCATGGTCGGCCACGGCCCCTTCGAGCGCCGCGACGCCATCTCCACCCTCGGCGCGCTCCTCACCGAGGAGCCCGACTTCGGCAGGGTGCCCCAGGAGATGCGCGCGGTGCTCATCGGCATGCTCCAGCGGGAGCCCGCCCACCGGCTGACCACGCGGCAGGCCGACGCCATGCTGGCGGAGGTCATCGACGACCCGTCGGCGGCGGCCCGCCGCACCGGGGAGACCGCCGCCCACCGCGGCCGTACGGGCGAGACGCCGGGCCGGACCGACGAGAGCTTCAGCCGCATCGGCAAGACCCCTCACCACGGCGGGGAGCGGGACGGGCGCGGCACCGGGGCCTCGGCCGCGTCCGGCCGCCGCCGGCGGGGAGGGCGGCTCCCGCTGATCGTGGGGGCCGTCGTGGTCCTGGCCGCGGGGGGCGCCGCGGCGGCCGTGGCGATGTCGCAGCCGGACCAGCGGACGGTGGCGCGCTCCGTGCCCACGATCGCCGAGACCGCGCCGGAGCCGGTGGAGGCGACCGAGGCGGAGACCCCCACCCCAACCCCCACCCCGACCCCCAGCAGGACCAGGACGGCGGCGCCCGCCGGAGCGCTGAAGACGTGGCGGGCCCGTCCCCCGGAGAACTGGTCCATCGGCTACCCGGCCGGGTGGACCGGCGACTGGGCGGCCGAGACGGGCTACACCCAGTGGCTGCGCCGCGACGGTGCCGCCCACCTGTCGGTGGAGCCGCTGGAGGGAAGCGCCGACGGCTTGGAGCCGCTCCAGGAGATCGTCAAGGAGAACGTCGTCCAGTGGAGCGAGATCCACTCCGAGGACACGGCCAACATCCCCCTCGCCTACGGAGCCGGGCTCCAGTGGGAGTTCACCTGGAGCATGAAGGACGGCGGGGGAGCGCCCTGGGCCAAGGCCGGGGTGACCTACCACGAGGTGCGGCGGTTCGTCGAGGTTGGCGACTCGGTCATGGTGCTCAGCTGGACCACCCACGAGGCCGACTGGGCCGCCCAGCGGGCCCTCATGACCCGCGTGTTCGACAGCTTCCACCCCCGTGGAGGCGAGTGATATGACCGGAGGGAGGCCCGCCTCCCCCGGAAGCCCCGGAGGCGAGTGACATGACGGCAGGACGCCCGGCCCGCGCGCCCGGCGGCCACCATCCCCGTGGAGATCCCCGTGGAGGCGAGTGACATGCCCTGGAAGGTGCTCGCGCTGCCGCCGCTCCCCGAGGAGGCGGTGCGCAACCTGCTCGGCTCGCTCGGCGACCGGATCTCCGTGTCGGTGCCCGCGGCCCGCGACCGGGAGTCGCTGCTCGCCGCCCTTGGCGACGCGGAGATCGTGGTCGGCGACTGGAGCGGCGGGCTCGTCATGGACGCCGAGGCCGTCCGGGCCGCGCCGGACCTGGCGTTCGTGCAGCAGCCCTCGGTGGGCGTGGACGGCCACGACCTCGCCGCGCTCACCGCGGCGGGCGTGCCGCTGGCCAACACGGCGGGGGTGAGCGCCGTCGCGGTGGCCGAATGGTGCCTCGCCGCCGCGCTCGCCCTGTCACGGCGGCTGCTCGACGCCGACGCCGCGGTCCGCGCGGGACGCTGGCCGCAGCTGGACCTCGGGCCCGCCGAGCTGTACGGCTCGCGCGTCGGCATCGTCGGGTTCGGCCCGATCGGCGAGGCCGCCGCCCGGATGTTCGCCGCCCACGGATGCGAGGTCTCCTACTGGACCCGCACGCCGCGCGAGGCGCCCTACGCCTACCGGGAACTCGGCGAGCTGGTCGCGGGCTCCCACGTGCTCGTCCTGGTCATCCCGCTGACGGAGGAGACCAGAAGGCTGATCGACCCCTCCCTGATGCCCGCGGGCTCGCTGCTCGTCAACGCCGCCAGGGGGCAGGTGGTCGACTCGGCGGCGCTGCTGTCCGCCCTGGAGTCGGGGCACCTGGGCGGTGCCGCGCTCGACGTGTTCGACACCGAGCCCCCGCCGCCGGACGACCCGCTGCGCGCCAGTCCCCGGGTCCTGCTATCGCCGCACGTGGCCGGGGTGACCCCGCAGTCGACCGGCCGCCTGATCCGGTGCGTGCTGGACAACCTGGAGGCCGCGATCGAGGGCCGCCCGGTGGCGAATGTGATCAACGGGGTCGATACGGTGGTCGGTCGAAGATCGCGAGAAGGACGGTCGTAGAGTTTTCCCGTGTTTAACGCGCCCCACCTGGCTCTGGAGACATCCGAGATATAACGTGCCTAGGGGCGATCTTTCCAACAAGGTCATGGGGGTGATTACCGTGCGACAGATGACAGAGATGTCGGCGCACCGGCAAGCGGTGGAACAGATCAGGGAGTCCTACGCCGCCATCCCGGGAGACGCGGTGCCCCGGCTCTCCAAGGCCACCACGAACCTGTTCCGGTTCAGGGAGGGCACCCGGTCGGCGAAGCTGTCGGCCAGGGACCTGGACCAGGTCATCGAGGTCGACCCGGTGACGATGACCGCCGAGGTCCAGGGGATGACGACCTACGAGCACCTGGTGGACGCCACGCTCGCCCACGGGTTCATGCCGTACGTCGTGCCGCAGCTGAAGACGATCACATTGGGCGGGGCGGTGACGGGGCTCGGCATCGAGTCCACCAGCTTCAGGGACGGTTTGCCGCACGAGTCGGTGGAGGAGCTGGAGATCCTCACCGGCGACGGCCGGATCGTGGTGGCCCGTGACGACAACGAGCACCGCGACCTGTTCCGCGCGTTTCCCAACTCCTACGGCACGCTCGGCTACGCCCTCCGGATCCGGATCAAGCTCAAGCCCGTCCAGCCGTACGTCAGGCTGACCCACATCCCGTTCGGCGACGCCGACAAGTGCATGCTCGCGATGCGCGAGATCTGCGAGCACGGCGAGTACGAGGGCGAGCGCGTCGACTTCGTGGACGGCACGTTCTTCGGTCCCGGCGAGCTCTACATCACCGTGGGCCGCTTCGCCGAGCGTGCCCCGTACCTCTCCGACTACACCGGGATGCGCATTTACTACCGGTCGATCCAGACCAGGACCCGCGACTGGCTGACCGTCCGCGACTACCTGTGGCGCTGGGACACCGACTGGTTCTGGTGCTCGCGCGCCTTCGGCGTGCAGACCGCGCTGGTGCGGTCCCTGATGCCGCGCAAGTGGATGCGCTCGGACGTCTACCGCAAGCTCGTCGGCCTCGACCGCAAGTACGGGGTGATCGCCAGGGTCGACCGCTGGCGCGACCTGCCCGTGCAGGAGTCGGTCATCCAGGACATCGAGGTGCCCGTCGAGCGCGGTGCCGAGTTCCTGGAGTTCTTCCACGACAAGGTCGGGATGACGCCGGTCTGGATGTGCCCGCTCAAATCCACCGGCGAGTGGCCGCTCTACCCGCTGGATCCGGGCCGCCTCTACGTCAACTTCGGCTTCTGGGGGACGGTTCCGCTCCCCAGGGGGCAGTTCGACGGTTATCACAACCGTCTGATCGAGAATCGGGTTCACGAGTTGGAGGGACATAAATCGCTGTACTCCACCTCGTTCTACCCGGAGGATGAATTCTGGCGGTTTTATAACGGAACTGCCTATTGGCCGGTCAAGCGGGCATACGACGGGGGTGGCCGGTTGCTCGACCTCTACGACAAATGTGTTCGGGGGCGTTAAGAGAGGCTGATTCTGTGTTGCTCGCAGAGATCTTCGAGAAGGTCATGGGGCCCGAGGCGGACGTGCGCTTCGTCGCCTACGACGGAAGCAAGGCCGGGCCGGCCGGCGCCGACATCAGCGTCGAGGTGAAAACGCCGGCGGCCGTCGCGTACCTGGCACAGGCCCCCGGAGAGCTGGGCCTGGCCAGGGCCTACGTGTCCGGTCACCTCGACGTCGACGGTGACATGTACACCCTGCTGTCTCGCATGTGGTCGCTCACGGTCAACGACATCCCGGTCGGGCAGAAGCTCGCCGCCATCCGGGCTTTGGGGATCCGCCCGTTGCTGACGCGGATGCCGCCGCCTCCGCAGGAGGTGCGGCGCAGCGTGCTCGCCCGGATGGGCAGCAGGCATGCCAAGCAGCGCGACGCCGAGGCCATTCACCACCACTACGACGTGTCCAACAAGTTCTACTCGTGGGTGCTCGGCCCCTCGATGGCCTACACCTGCGCGGTCTTCCCCGAGCAGGAGTCCACGCTGGAGGAGGCGCAGCTCACCAAGTTCGAGCTCGTCGCCCGCAAGCTGGCCCTCAAGCCCGGCATGAGGCTGCTGGACGTCGGCTGCGGCTGGGGCGGCATGGTCATCCACGCCGCCCGCGAGTACGGCGTGAAGGCGCTGGGGGTCACGCTCTCGCGCCAGCAGGCCGAGTGGGCGCAGAAGGCCATCGCGGAGGCCGGGCTCGGCGAGCTCGCCGAGGTCCGCCACATGGACTACCGCGACGTGCCGGAGACCGGGTTCGACGCCGTCAGCTCGATCGGCCTGACCGAGCACATCGGCAAGGACCAGCTGCCCTTCTACTTCCGCTTCCTGTACGACAAGCTCGTCCCCGGCGGACGGCTGCTCAACCACTGCATCACCCGGCCGACGGGCACGGAGAAGACCCTCAACGCCGGTGGCTTCATCAACCGCTACGTCTTCCCCGACGGGGAGCTGGAGTCGGTCGGCTACCTGGCGCGCCAGATCGAGGACACCGGTTTCGAGATCCGCCACGAGGAGAACCTGCGCGAGCACTACGCGCAGACCCTCCGCTTCTGGTGCGCCAACCTCGACGAGCACTGGGACGAGGCGGTCCGGGAGGTCGGCGAGGGCACGGCGCGGGTGTGGCGCCTCTACATGGCGGCCTGCGTGGTCGGCTTCGAACGCAACAAGATCCAGCTCCATCAGGTCCTCGGGGTGAAGCTCAACGACGACGGCAGCGCCGGCGTCCCGCTCCGTCCCTCGCTCGACTGGCCCTGACCTCCGGGACACACGCTCACGCGGGACCCCGCGCGGGAGACGCTCATCTGGGACGTTCCTCTATGAGAATCCGCGCGGCCCCTCACGAGGGCGCGTTCACACCGGACCGGACGGCCCCCGCCGCGGACACTCCGCGGCGGGGGCCGTCCGGCTTCGCGGCTCCATCGGCCGGGCGGATGCGGGCCCCTCAGCGGAGCTCGCGCTTGAGGATCTTCCCGGTCGCGGTCATCGGCAGGGTGTCGCGGAACTCGACGATCCTCGGATACTTGTACGCCGCCATGTTCTCCCTGCCCCAGGCGATGAGCTCCTCCTCGGTGACCGTCGCGCCGGGGGTGCGGATGACGTACGCCTTGACCTCCTCACCGTGCGAGTCGTGGGCGACACCGACCACCGCCGCGAGGGAGACCTCGGGATGGGTGATCAGGACCTCTTCGAGCTCGCGCGGGTAGACGTTGAAGCCACCCCGGATGATCATGTCCTTGACCCGGTCGATGATGGAGTAGTAGCCGTCGGCGTCGCGGGTGGCGATGTCACCGGTGCGGAACCAGCCGTCCCTCATGACCTCGGCGGTCGCCTCGGGCCGGTTGTGGTAGCCCTTCATCACGTTGTGGCCGCGGATCGCGATCTCGCCGGGCCCCTCGCCCTCGATCGTCTTCCAGTCGCCGTCGATCAGCCTCATCTCCACCCCCCAGATCGGCGTGCCGATCGTGCCGGGCTTGGTGGGCCTGCCCAGCTGGTTGAAGCTGGCCACCGGGGAGGTCTCCGACAGGCCGTAGCCCTCCAGGATGCCGATCCCGAAGGTCCTCTCGAAGTCCTTGAGCACCTCGACGGGGGAGGAGGCGCCGCCGGCGACCGCGACCCTGAGCGAGGTGGGCACCTCGTCGCCGTCGGCGTGGATCTTCGTCAGCATGGCCCAGTACATGGTCGGCACGCCCGCGAACAGCGTGACGTTCTCGGTGCGCATCAGTTCCAGGGCCGGGCCCGGCTCGAAGCGCGGCACGAGCACGATGGTCCCCCGGCGCCGGAACCCGGCGTTCATCACGACGGTCTGCCCGAAGGAGTGGAACAGCGGCAGCACCGCCAGGTAGGCGTCACCGCCCTCGGTGCGGGGGAACATCTCGTCGGAGACCATGGCGTTGACCAGCATGTTCTGGTGGCTGAGCTCGGCGCCCTTGGGCTGGCCGGTGGTACCGCTGGTGTACAGGATCACCGCGGTGTCGTCGGGCGCGGTCTGCACCGTCTCGAACTCGCCGGACACGCCGTCCAGCGCCGCCCACAGCGTCTCCCCGTACTCGGACTCGGTGGCGAACGCGGTGGCGGGCAGGACGAGGAAGTGCTCCGCCGAGGAGTTCTCGAAGCCCGCCCTGCCCCGCTCGCCCAGCGGCAGCTCGGGGGTGCCCTCGAAGCAGAACAGCGCCTTGGCCTGGGAGTCCTCCAGGTGGTAGGCGATCTCCCTGGACTGCAGCAGCACGTTGAGCGGCACGACCGTGGCACCGGTCTTGAGGATCCCGTAGTAGACGAAGGGGAAGTAGGGCAGGTTGGGGCAGGCCAGCGCCACCTTGTCGCCCTTACCGATCCCCCGGGAGACCAGGAGGTTGGCAACCTGGTTCGCGACGGTGTTGACCAGGGAGTACGGCAGCCGCAGGTCACCGAAGACCAGTGCGGTGCGGTCGGGGGCCTCCCGGGCGCTGTCCTCCAGCGCGATCGACAGGTTGAGCATCGTGCGTCCTCCTCCGAGCAAGCTCTGACCCGCTCATACTGACAGTCCGGGATACCGACCGGTAGGTAACACGGTGACAAATTGACGGGCAAACCGCGGGGGAGTAAGCAGATAGGAGCGCGCTTACGGGGAGGCGAGCTGGCCGTCTGTGCGATGAAAGGTCAGTGAGCGTGGAGTACGACTACGTCATCGTGGGCGCGGGGTCGGCGGGGTGTGTGCTGGCCAACCGTCTTTCCGCCGATCCCGGCACGAGGGTCGCCCTCATCGAGGCGGGCGGCTCCGACCGGGGGCTTGAGGTCCGGATGCCCGCGGGCTTCTCCAGGCTGTTCAAGACCGAGCGCGACTGGGACTTCACCACCGTCAGGCAGCCCGAGCTGTCCGGCAGGGAGCTGTACTGGCCGCGTGGCCGGATGCTCGGCGGATCCTCCTCGATGAACGCCCAGATGTGGGTGCGCGGGCACCGCGCCGACTACGACGGATGGAACATACCGGGCTGGTCCTACGAGGACGTCCTTCCGTACTTCCGCAGGACCGAGCGCCGCGCGGGCTCCAACCGCGGCGAGGTGTACGGCACGAAGGGCCCGATCCACATCTCGGAGCTGCGCTCCCCGAACCCCGCCACCGCGCTGTTCCTGCGGGCCTGTGAGGAGCTGGGCATCGCCCGCCTGGACGAGCTCAACGGCCCCTCCAACGAGGGCTGCTCGCCGACCCCCGTCACCCAGCGCAGGGGCCGCCGCTGGAGCTCCGCGGACGCCTACCTCGCCCCCGCGGCCAAGCGGCCCAACCTCACCGTGCTGACCTCCTCGCGCGTGCGCCGGGTGCTCGTCGAGGACGGTCGCGCGACCGGGGTGGAGTACGGCGACGACGGCGGCGGCGCGGCGGTGGTACGGGCGCGCGGGGAGGTCATCCTGTCGGCCGGGACGATCGGCTCGCCACACCTGCTGATGCTGTCGGGCGTCGGCCCGGCCGACGAGCTGCTGGCCGCCGGTGTCGAGCCGGTCCACGAGCTGCCCGGCGTCGGCGCCAACCTCCAGGACCACCTCGCCTCGGGCATTTTCCTGCACTGTCTCAAGCCGATCACCCTCGCCGGCGCCGAGTCGGCGGGCAACCTGCTGCGCTTCCTGGCCGGGGGCCGGGGGATGCTCACCTCCAACGTCGGTGAGGCCGTGGCGTTCATCCGTACCTCGGAGGAGGAGCCCGCCCCCGACATCGAGCTGATCTTCGCTCCCGGGTCCTTCGTCGGCCACGGCCTCACCCCGCCGCCCGGCCACGGCCTGACCATCGCCTCGATCCTGCTACGGCCGGAGAGCCGAGGACGCATCTCGCTGGACGGCCGGGACATCGTGATCGACCCCGGCTACCTGACGGCGGAGGCCGACGTCCGGCGGATGGTCACCGGGCTGCGGAAGGCCGGGGAGCTGTTCGCCACCGAGGCGCTCCGACCGCTCGCGGGCCCCCCGATGGACCCGTACTGGGGCCCGAGGACCGACGAGGAGCTCGTCCGCTGGATCCGCGAGCGCAGCGAGACCCTCTACCACCCGGTCGGCACCTGCCGGATGGGCGAGGATCCCGGGTCGGTGGTGGATCCCGCCCTGAGGGTCCGGGGGATCGCCGGGTTGCGGGTGGCCGACGCCTCGGTCATGCCGGTCATCACCCGGGGACACACCCACGCGCCCACCGTCATGATCGCCGAAAGGGCCGCCGATCTCATCGCGGCCGAGTCGTTGAGCCGTTGAGGTGAGGCGCGGAGGCGTGGAGGCGCGGGCCGCCGGGGTACCTTCCGGATACCGGCCACCCGGAGGGACCAGCTTGGCCAGGCTCCAGCCTTCCTTTCGCCGGGTTCCAGGGTGGAGCATGTTCTGCAGGCCGGGCGCTTCCCGCATCTGGAGTGCTCCGGGGAAAGTCGACGACCTCGTTCCGGGCTGGTTGGGCTGAGGGTCCTGTGGCAGGATCCACAAAACAGAACGCGGTTCTAGTGGAGGCTGGCATGACGGTTTCACTCGCGGACATCGATCTGTCGGACATCTCCTTCTGGGAGCGGCCGATGGCCGAGCGGGAGGCCGCCTTCGCGGTGCTCCGCGCGCAGCCGGGGCCCGTCCTGTTCACCGAGCCCGAGATCCCGTTCGCCCCGCCGGGGACCGGCTACTACGCCCTGGTGCGGCACGCGGACATCATCGAGGCCAGCCGCCACCCCGA
The DNA here is from genome assembly GCF_039537505.1 of Streptosporangium oxazolinicum. Taxonomy (NCBI): domain Bacteria; kingdom Bacillati; phylum Actinomycetota; class Actinomycetes; order Streptosporangiales; family Streptosporangiaceae; genus Streptosporangium; species Streptosporangium oxazolinicum. The sequence goes on along the minus strand of NZ_BAABAQ010000004.1, from coordinate 454,839 downwards.
CGTCTTCTCCTCGGGCCGGGGGGCGACGTCCATCCAGGACCTCGGCCCCGAATTCGGCGAGTACTTCGGCTCGATGATCAATATGGACGATCCCCGGCACGCGAGGCTGCGCAGGATCGTCTCCCGGGCGTTCACGCCAAAAATGATCAAGCAGTTCGAGGTCGACGTCGAGGCCGCCGCCGTGCGGATCGTGGACGAGCTGATCGCGAAGGGGCCCGGCTGCGACTTCGTGACCGAGGTGGCCGCCAAGCTGCCCCTGAAGATCATCTGCGACATGATGGGCATCGGTCCCGAGCACTACCAGGCGGTCTTCGACGCCACGAGCGTCATCCTGTCGGGCGGCGACCCCGAGTTCATCGCCGACGTCAGCCGCGCGGCCGAGCTGCTCCTCGGCGCGGGACAGGGGCTCCAGGACCTCGTCGTCTCCCTGGCCGCCGAGGGCGGAGACAACCTCACCACCGCCCTGACCAGCGCCAACATCGACGGTGAGAAGCTGACGATGCAGGAGCTCGGCTCGTTCTTCATCCTGCTGGTGGTGGCGGGCAACGAGACCACCCGCAACGCGATCTCGCACGGCCTGCACCTGTTCAGCGAGAACCCCGGCCAGCGGGCACTGCTGCTCGAAGACCTCGACGGGCGCCTGCCCGGTGCCGTCGAGGAGGTCGTCCGCCTCGCCTCGCCCGTCGCCTGGATGCGCCGCAGCCTCACCCGCGACCACGAGATGAACGGCCACCGCTACCGCGAGGGCGAGAAGGTCCTGCTGTACTACTGGGCCGCAAACCGCGACGAGAGCGTCTTCACCGACCCGCACCGCTTCGACATCCGGCGCACCGAGGGGCCGCACGTCGGCTTCGGCGGCCCGGGTCCGCACTTCTGCCTCGGCGCCCACCTGGCCCGCCGCGAGATCACCGTGATGTTCCGCGAGCTGTTCACCCGCCTGCCGGACATCCGTTCGGTGGGTGAGCCCGACCGCCTGCGTTCCAGCTTCATCAACGGCATCAAGCGCGTGAGGTGCACCTTCTAGCCTTCCGGGAGCTTCCCGGGTCTCCCGACGGGCGGGACGCTCACCGATCCAGCGCGCGGATCGACTTGAAGACGGTGTTGATGTCGGGGAGCAGCTCCTTCTTGCTGTCCGGCACCGACATGTAGACGATCGCGGGCAGGTCGGCGCCGGTGCTCACGGCCGCCACGACCATGGTCGTCTTCGAGTCGCCAGAGGTGATCTCGTACGCGGCGAGCTGGCCCGGCAGGCCGTTCACCGACAGGGTCTGCTGAGCGGTCTTACGGGCGGTGTTGTCCTCGGGGAAGAACCTGTTGCGCCCGCTGGAGGCCACCGCGTTGATCACCGGGGCGAGGTTCTCCGGCGAGGTGTACTTGGCCCTCAAACGCTGCGAGAGCGGGCCTGACATCAGCTGCGCGAACTGGGCCTTGCCGGTGGAGTCCGTACCCGCCGGGAGATACTGGCGGGTCGTGAAGCCGTAGGTGGCGGGCATGGTGGGACGCTGATCCTGCCGCCAGGGGGCGCCGAGCTGGGTCAGGGTGATCCCCGCCTGCTGGTCGGTGAGCGTACCGGCCACCGGCGACGCCTCACCGGCGAAACGCGGCAGGCGGCCGATGGCGGCGGGCTTGGCCGGCTTCTTGGTCGTCGCCGCCGAGGGCTTGGGGTCGGAGGGGATCTCCTCGTCGGCGGAGGCCAGCGGCCCGGCCAGGAACGCCCAGAGCACCGCGCCGAGCAGCGCGACGACCACGGACCCGGCCAGCGCGAAGATCCAGATCGGCCGGCCCCGCTCCCCGAGCTCGTCCTCGTCCTCGATGGCCTGGTAGTTGTCGCCGAAGACCGTGTTCCACAGCTCCTGCTGGCGCTCCGGCGGAGGCGTCTTCGGGCCGCTGATCTGGCCCGCGGTGACGAACGGCTTGTTCGGGTCGGACGGGTCGCGGCTCAGGTGATGTCCGGGCTGGCCGGGGTGCCCCGGCTGACCCGGTTGTCCCGGATGCCCTGACTGACCCGGGTGCCCTGGCTGTCCTGGGTGACTCGGATGTCCGGACTGCCCTGGCTGTCCCGGCTGGCCGGGGTGGCTCGCCTGGCCCGGCTGGGGCTGTCCCGGCTGGGGGCCGGGTCCGGGGTGAACGGGGGCCTGGGGGGAGGGCGCGTTGGGAGCCGCCGCGTTCGCCGCGGCCAGGGCCCACATGGCGGGGTTGTCCGGCACGCCGTAGCTGCGCCGCGCGTTCCCGTTGCCCGCGCCGCCGCCGTCCGGGGCGCCGTTCGCGCCGCCGTCAGGTGGGGCGCCGAAGGGGGGACCACCGGGCAGGGGGCCCTGAGCGGTGCCGGGGGAGGCGCCGCCGAAGGGAGCGGCCGGGGCGTCGTCGCCTGCCCAGGAGGGGGTGAACGCCGAGGTCTGCGCCTCGGCGGGCTCCGCCCCCGGGGAGGCCGGAGGCCACGCGCCACCGCCCGCCGGGGGCGTGGGCGGCCAGGGGGCGTTCTCCGCCCGCGCCGGTGACCATCCGTTGTGCTCCGCGGGGGGCCGGCCGGAGGCGTCGTTCCCCGCCACACCGGAACCCTGCCGGTGCGCGTTCCCCTGCGGGCTGGACGCCTGGGCCCAGCCGTTGTTCTGCGGGCTGGTGGCCTGTGCCCAGCTGTCGGCCTGCGGGCTCTGCGCGCGGCCGTCGTTCTGGGGCGGGGTGCTCTGGGGCCAGGCGTCGTTGGGCGGGGTGGTGGCTTGGGCCCAGCCGTTGCCGCCGGGGGAGTCCGCGGGGGGAACGGGGGGGTGCTGACCGTTGCCGTCCCGCGACGGGGTGGACTGCGGCCACCCGTTGCCCGGAGAGGACGGGGTGCGGCCGTCGCCGTCGGCCTGCGGGCCCGACGCCTGCGCCCAGCCGTCCTGGGAGGCGGCGGGCTGCGGCCATCCGTTGCCGGGAGAGGTCTGGTGCCGGTTGTCGGCGCCCTGCGGGCCCGACGCCTGAGCCCAGCCGTCGCCCTGGGAGTTCGATGCCTGGGCCCAGCCGTTGTTCTGCGGGCCGGATGCCTGAGCCCAGCCATCGCCCTGGGAGTTCGACGCCTGAGACCAGCCGTCGCCCTGCGAGCCTGACGCCTGTGCCCAGCCGTCGGCCTGCGGGCTCTGCGTACGGCTGTCGTTCTGGGGCGGGGTGCTCTGGGGCCAGGCGTCGTTGGGTGGAGTGGTGGCCTGGGCCCAGCCGTTGCCGCCGGGGGAGTCCGCCGGGGGAGCGTGCTGCTGGTCACCGTCCTGGGAGGGCTGCGGCCATCCGTTGCCGGGGGAGGTCTGGTGCCGGTTGTCGGCGCCCTGCGGGCCCGACGCCTGAGCCCAGCCGTCCCCCTGGGAGTTCGACGCCTGGGCCCAGCCGTTGTTCTGCGGGCCGGATGCCTGGGACCAGCCGTCACCCTGGGAGCTCGACGCCTGGGACCAGCTGTCCCCCTGGGAGGAGTTCGACGCCTGCGCCCAGCTGTCGTTGCGCGGGCTGAAAGCCTCCGACCAGCTGGTGTTGCTGTGGGAGGCCGGCGTCTGGGGCCGGCCGTCGCCCTGCGAGCCTGACGCCTGTGCCCAGCCGTCGGCCTGCGGGCTCTGCGTACGACCGTCGTTCTGGGGCGGGGTGCTCTGGGGCCAGCCGCCGCCGGGGGAGTCCGCCTGGGGGGCGGAGGCGCGCTGCCCTCCGCCGGGTGAGGCGGGTGAGGTCTGCCAGGAGGAGCCGTTGCCGCCCCGCTGCTCGTCCTGCGGGAGGGGAAGCCGGGGACCGGTGCCGAGCGGGTCGTTCGTCCACGGGGCCGATGGCTCGGCAGCCTCCGGCCATGCCGAAGGCAGGTGGGACTGGCTGGACTGCTCCGAGGCCATGCTTTCCTTACCTCCCGCGCGGGTGCCCGAATTAGGCGCATTGGGCATGGTCTCACGTGAGGCGGGGGGGCTCGCAGGGAAACTGGAGAACGCCCCCCTGAACTGGAGTCCGGTGGGATCGGTCGGTGGATCCTGCATGGGCAGGCCGACCTCCATCGGATCCGGGCCCTGCCCCGGCTCTGCTGAATGTGCCACGGTTAGAAGAGTAAACGCGAGAGACATACGAGGTCACAACAGGCGTATAGCCATCGGGTCTCGTTGTCCCGGCGATCGCGGGAAGCTCCATTCTGCTGACCTGGCCGGACCCTGTCCCCCGTTCGCCGCGATCGGCCCTGTTTCCTCCGGCCATGAATACGCCTTGCGGGCTGCGATAGTCTTGCCCTATGCGTGCCGCGACCCTGCTTATCGGGCCGCATCGGCTTTCCCGTCCCTGAGCGACCTGCCGATGCGGCTGCCCTCCGCGTGAGCGGGGGGTTTTTGTATTGGGCCGGACGGGTCGGACCATCCACGCAGGCATACCCCGAGGAAGATCGACGTGAGCGAGCGAGCCGACATGCAGAGCGACGAGCAGCACTATGACCCGCAGGCCCTGCAGGTCAAGTGGCAGCGCAGGTGGGAGGAACTGGACCCCTTCCGGGCCTCCGACGACCCCGCCGACCCGCGCGAGCGGCGCTACATGCTCGACATGTTCTCCTACCCCTCGGGCGACCTGCACATGGGGCACGCCGAGGTCTTCGCCCTGGGCGACGTCATCTCCCGCTACTGGGTCCAGCGCGGCTACAACGTGCTGCACCCCGTCGGCTGGGACTCCTTCGGTCTGCCCGCCGAGAACGCCGCGATCAAGCACAACGCGCACCCGGCGGAGTGGACCTACGCCAACATCGAGACCCAGGCCACCTCCTACCGGCGCTACGCGATCTCCTTCGACTGGTCCCGCCGCCTGCACACCAGCGACACCTCGTACTACAAGTGGACCCAGTGGCTGTTCAACCGCTTCTTCGAGCGCGGCCTGGCCTACCGCAAGGGCGGCCTGGTCAACTGGTGCCCGAACGACCAGACCGTGCTGGCCAACGAGCAGGTCAAGGACGGCAGGTGTGAGCGCTGCGGCGCCGAGGTCGTCCGCCGCGAGCTGACCCAGTGGTATTTCAAGATCACTGATTACGCCGACCGGCTGCTGGACGACATGTCCCTGCTGGAGGGCGGCTGGTCCGAGCGCGTGCTGACGATGCAGCGCAACTGGATCGGCCGGTCCGAGGGCGCCGACGTCGACTTCGTGATCGAGGGCCGTGACGAGCCGGTCACCGTCTACACCACCCGTCCCGACACCCTGTACGGCGCGACCTTCTTCGTGGTCGCCCCGGACGCGCCGCTGGCCGAGGAGATCGTCACCGACGACCGGCGCGAGGCGTTCGAGGCCTACCGGGTCGAGGTGTCCAAGCTGTCCGACATCGACCGGCTGTCCACCGAGAAGGAGAAGACCGGCGTCTTCCTGGGCCGGTACGCGATCAACCCGGTCAACGGCGAGCGCATGCCGGTCTGGGCGGCCGACTACGTGCTGTCCGACTACGGCCACGGCGCCATCATGGCCGTGCCCGCGCACGACCAGCGCGACCTGGACTTCGCCCGCGCCTTCGACCTGCCGGTACGGGTGGTCGTGCACACCGGCCTGGCCGACCCCGGCGAGACCGGCGTCGCCACCGCCGGTGACGGCGCGATGGTCAACTCCGGTCCGCTGGACGGCCTGACCAAGGCCGACGCGATCCGGAAGATCATCGAGGTGCTGAGTGAGCGGGGCACCGGCCGCTTCACGGTCAACTTCCGGCTGCGCGACTGGCTGCTGTCCCGCCAGCGCTTCTGGGGCTGCCCGATCCCGATCATCCACTGCGCCGACTGCGGCGAGGTCCCCGTCCCCGACGACCAGCTGCCCGTCACCCTGCCCGACATGCGCGGCGAGGCCCTGGCGCCCAAGGGCGTCTCCCCGCTGGCCTCGGCCGAGGACTGGGTCAACGTCTCCTGTCCCAAGTGCGGCGGCCCGGCCAGGCGCGACACCGACACGATGGACACCTTCGTCGACTCCTCGTGGTACTTCCTGCGTTACGTCGACCCGGCCTACGACGAGGGCCCGTTCGACGTCGAGCGCGTGCGCAGGTGGGGGCCGATCGACCAGTACATCGGCGGCGTCGAGCACGCCGTGCTGCACCTGCTGTACGCCAGGTTCTTCACCAAGGTCCTGCACGACATGGGGATGGTCGACTTCGTCGAGCCCTTCACCCGCCTGCTGAACCAGGGGCAGGTCATCAACCACGGCAAGGCGATGTCCAAGTCGCTGGGCAACGGCGTCGACCTGGGGCAGCAGATCGACGCCCACGGTGTCGACGCGGTCAGGCTGACCGTCGTCTTCGCCGGGCCGCCGGAGGACGACATCGACTGGGCCGACGTCTCCCCGGCGGCCTCGCAGAAGTTCCTGGCCCGCGCGTTCCGCGTCATGGCGGAGGCCGGTGCGGCCTCCGCGCCCGGTGTGGACGTCACCGCGGGAGACCTGAACCTGCGCAAGGTCGTCCACCACACCATCGACGAGGTCACCAAGCTGATCGACTCCCACCGCTTCAACGTCGCGGTGGCCCGGATGATGGAGCTGACGAGCGCGGCCCGCAAGGCCATCGACTCCGGGCCCGGCGCCGCCGACCCGGCGGTCAGGGAGGCCGCCGAGACCCTGGCGGTGATGCTGTCCCTGGTCGCGCCGTACGCGGCGGAGGAGGGCTGGGAGCGGCTGGGACACGCCGCCTCGGTCGCCACCGCGGGCTGGCCGGTGGCCGACCCGGCGCTGCTGGTCCAGGAGTCGGTGACCTGCGTCGTCCAGGTCGCGGGCAAGGTGCGCGACCGGCTGGAGGTCTCCCCGGAGATCTCCGAGGCGGACCTGGAGTCGCTGGCCCTGGCGTCGGAGAAGGTGCGGTCCTTCCTGTCGGGCGCGCCGCGCAAGGTGATCGTCCGCGTGCCCAAGCTGGTCAACATCGTCCCGTAGGCGGCCGGGGAGGCCGTCTCGCGCGGGTCTCGGGGTCGCTGCGGGAACCTCGCTCCCGTGCCCCCGGCGCGGGGACTTCCCGGCACATCCCGTCACGTGAAAACGCCGGGTGGGTGGTGTCCCGACCTCGGGACACCACCCACCCGGCGTGTCGCGCCTCCTCCGGCGTGTCGCGCGGAGGCTGGAGGCGCGTGATTCGAAGCCCGTGCCCGAACGGTGTGGTTCGGTGGTTCGGAGTCCACGTCCCAGAGCCCGTGGAAGGTGGTTCCGAGCCTGCGCGGGACGCTCGCGTCAGAGCTTGCGGAGGACCGCGACGACCTTGCCGAGCACGGTGGCCTCGTCACCGGGGATCGGGTCGTAGTTGGGGTTGTGCGGGACCAGCCAGACATGGCCGTCTCTGCGCTTGAAGGTCTTGACCGTGGCCTCGCCGTCGATCATCGCCGCGACCACGTCGCCGTTGTCGGCGACCGGCTGCTGGCGTACGACCACCCAGTCGCCGTTGGCGATGGCGGCTTCGATCATCGAGTCACCGGTCACCTGGAGGAGGAAGAGCGTGCCCTCGCCGACAAGCTGCTTGGGCAGGGCGAAGACGTCCTCGATGCTCTCCTCGGCGAGGATGGGGCCACCGGCGGCGATCCGGCCGACGAGAGGCACATAGGCGGCGGTCGGACGGCTGACCGGAGCCTCGTCCTCACCGGAGTCGGGATCCACCCACAACACGGGCTCGCCGGGAAGGCGGACCTCCAGGGCGCGGGGGCGGTGCGGATCACGCCGCAGGTAGCCCTTGCGCTGCAAAGCCGTCAACTGGTGCGACACGCTGGAGGTGCTGGTGAGCTTCACCGCCTCGCCGATCTCCCGCATGGACGGCGGGTAACCGCGCTGCTGCACGGAATCGCGGATCACCTCAAGGATCTTCCGCTGCCTGGGGGTGAGGCCAAGGGAGTCACGCCTTCGCACCGCCAGGTCGCTGGCGGCCGAACCGTTCTCGTTGTGCTGGCTCATACGAACTCCTCGCCTCCCGGTCTGTATTTAACACGTCGCACACAGCGACCATACCTCGGCCGAAGATCATACTCAAACAATTGTTCGAATGTCCTCGAAATCGGCGACGCCGTGGTGTACAACATCGTACGGGAGTTCGATCGACATCGTGTTCGATTCACCGATCTTTCTTCGACATGTGTTCGGCCAGGTCGAAGGGATGGGGGGCACCGTGAAACCGACCGCGACGACACCACGATCCAGGGTCACGCCGAGGTCCCGGGCGGCGCAGCGATCACCGGGGGCGCCGCGCCTGCGGCTCGTGCCGCCCCCGAGACCGGAGCCGGGGTCCGAGCCGGGTCTCGCGCCGGAGTCCGCGCTGAGACCGGAGTCCGCGCTGAGACCGGAGTCCGTACGAAGGTCCGAGGCCGGGCTGAGGCGGGAGTCCGGCCGCGAGTCCGTGAAGAAGTCCGGGCGCGAGCCGGGGCAGGCGTCGCGACGGCCCGGACGCGAGCCGGGGCGAGGGTCCGGCCGTGAGGCGGGGCAGTCGTCCGGGCGCGACCGGAGGCGACGGGCCGGTCGTGAGCCGGAGTGGGGGACCGGGCGGCGGGCCGGGCGCGAGTCCGGGCCGGGACGGGCGCCGGGATCGGCGGCGGCGCCCACGGTGGGCGCCCGCCGTCCGGGTGCGGCTCACCGTCCGGGTGCCACTCGCCGTCCCGGTGCCGCTCGCCGTCCGGGTGTCTCCCGCCGTCCGCGGGCCTCCCGGCGGCCGCTTCGGCTCACCCGGCGTGGCAGGATCGTGGCGGTGACGGTGCTCGTGCTGTTCACCCTGGCGGTGCTCTGGATCGGCGGGCGCGTCGACCTGGCCTCGGCGGGCGAGCGGGCGGGTCTTGAGGGCCTGCCGCGGATCACGGTGCACGCGGGCGACACGCTGTGGGAGATCGCGGACGCGTTGACGGAGGAGGCGGACACCGGCCCGGCGGTCCGTCGCATCATGGACCTCAACGGGCTCTCCGGCCCCGAGGTCCGGCCGGGGGATCGGCTCTATCTCCCCGAGGGCCTCGTCCCCCTGAGGTGACCCGGTCGGTGGCGCGACTGAAGGGCCTCGCCTGACAGGTCTCCGGACGATCGTGAGGGAAGAGGCGCCGGGGACGTGAGAGGTCCCTCCTGACGGGTCGCCTGGGGTGATTGTGAGGGAAGGGACGCCCGGGGCGAGAGGGGCCTCCTTCGGGCGGCGACACGCCGGGACGTGACGGCTGATCAGCGACTTCGTGCGACAAGGTCGTTTCAACTTGCGTTCATGGTCGAGCACTTCTACGGTTGGACCACAACATCTAGTGGCTGCATCGCAACCCTTCACCACAGATTGTGTTTCCATTACCGCACCTCGACTATTCGAAGGTGTGTGCGCGGGCGTCTCGGCGTGCGTGTCATGGGCGGGTGAGGTGGGGTGGCCGCTTCGGTAGGTCAAGGAGGCGACACGCGTGCATTGTCCGTTCTGTCGTCATATGGACACGCGAGTCATCGACAGCCGGGCCACCGAGGACGGTGGGGCCATCCGCCGCAGGCGCACGTGCTCGGAGTGCGGGCGCAGGTTCACCACGCAGGAGACCGTCCTGCTCATGGTGAGCAAGCGCAGCGGTGTGACGGAGCCGTTCTTCAGGGACAAGGTGATCGCCGGGGTCCGGCGGGCGTGCCAGGGGCGGTCCGTCGGTGAAGACTCCCTGGCGCAGCTGGGCCAGCGGGTCGAGGAGAGCATCCGGGCCACCGGGTGCGCCGAGATCGCGGCCCACGAGGTCGGGCTCGCCATCCTGGGCCCGCTCCGCGAGCTGGACGAGGTGGCGTACCTGCGCTTCGCCTCCGTCTATCGGGGCTTCGAGACCCTGGCCGACTTCGAGGCGGAGATCGAGAAGCTCCGCGCGGAGCGCTCCACCGAGCGGGACTGATGCAGGCCCCGGGCGCCGGGGGTGAGGCGGCGCGTTGGTGTGGTCCGATTCGAGGGCTCTGCGGAGCTCCAGAAGGGGGAAGTCATGACGGAGACTGTCGGCGCGGTGACACGTGGGAGCAAGAGGCCACGTAGGGGCCTGAAGATGAAGCGCGTCTTCACCACGCCAGGTGTGCACCCCTATGACGAGCTGGTCTGGGAGCGCCGTGACGTCGTCATGACCAACTGGCGCGACGGCTCGGTCAACTTCGAGCAGCGCGGTGTCGAGTTCCCCCGCTCGTGGTCGGTCAACGCCGCCAACATCGTGACCACCAAGTACTTCCGCGGCGCGGTCGGCACCCCGCAGCGCGAGTGGAGCCTCAGGCAGCTGGTCGACCGGGTGGTGGGCGTCTACACGCGCACGGCGGTCGAGCACGGTTACTTCGCCACCGACGAGGACGCCGAGATCTTCGACCACGAGCTCAAGCACGCCCTGGTCAACCAGGTCTTCAGCTTCAACTCGCCCGTCTGGTTCAACGTCGGCACCGCGTCGCCGCAGCAGGTCAGCGCCTGCTTCATCCTGGCCGTCGACGACCAGATGGAGTCGATCCTCGACTGGTACAAGGAAGAGGGTGTGATCTTCAAGGGGGGCTCCGGCTCCGGCGTCAACCTCTCCAGGATCCGTTCCTCCAAGGAGCTGCTCTCCAGCGGCGGCACCGCCAGCGGCCCGGTCTCCTTCATGCGCGGCGCCGACGCCTCCGCGGGCACCATCAAGTCCGGGGGCGCCACCCGCCGCGCCGCCAAGATGGTCGTCCTCGACGTCGATCACCCCGACATCGAGGAGTTCGTCGAGACCAAGGCGCGCGAGGAGGACAAGATCCGCGCCCTCCGCGACGCCGGGTTCGACATGGACCTGGGCGGCAAGGACATCGTCTCCGTCCAGTACCAGAACGCCAACAACTCCGTGCGCGTCTCCGACGAGTTCATGCGCGCGGTGGAGAACGGCGAGGAGTTCGGCCTGCGCGCCCGCCTCACCGGCGAGGTCATCGAGAAGATCGACGCCAGGGAGCTGTTCCGCAAGATGGGCAAGGCCGCGTGGGAGTGCGCCGACCCCGGTGTCCAGTACGACGACACGATCAACGACTGGCACACCAGCCCGGAGACGGGCCGCATCACCGCCAGCAACCCCTGCTCGGAGTACCTGCACCTGGACAACTCCTCGTGCAACCTGGCGAGCATCAACCTGCTGAAGTTCCTGAAGGACGACGACACCTTCGACATCGCGAACTTCGTGAAGATCACCGAGCTGGTCATCACCGCGATGGACGTCTCCATCACCTTCGCCGACTTCCCGACCGAGAAGATCGACCAGACCACCCGCGCCTACCGCCAGCTGGGCATCGGCTACGCCAACCTCGGCGCGCTGCTCATGGCCACCGGCCACGCCTACGACTCCGACGGCGGCCGGGCGGTCGCCGGGGCCATCACCTCGCTGATGACCGGCGTCTCCTACCGCCGCAGCGCCGAGCTCGCCGCGGTCGTGGGCCCGTACGACGGCTACGCCCGCAACGCCGACGCGCACAAGCGGGTCATGCGCAAGCACAACGACGCGAACGAGGCCCTGCGCACGTTTGACGAGATCGACGGGGCCATCCACCGCGAGGCCTCCCGGCAGTGGAACGAGTGCCTGCGGCTCGGTGACAAGAACGGCTACCGCAACGCCCAGGCCTCGCTCCTCGCCCCGACCGGCACCATCGGCCTGATGATGGACTGCGACACCACCGGCATCGAGCCCGACCTCGCCCTGGTCAAGTTCAAGAAGCTCGTCGGCGGCGGTTCCATGCAGATCGTCAACCAGACGATTCCCCGCGCGCTGCGGCGGCTCGGCTACCAGGAGGAGCAGGTCGAGGCGATCGTCGAGTTCATCGCCGAGCACGGCCACGTCGTCGACGCCCCCGGCCTGCGGCGCGAGCACTACGAGGTGTTCGACTGCGCGATGGGCGAGCGCGCGATCGCTCCCATGGGTCACGTCCGCATGATGGCCGCGGCCCAGCCGTTCCTGTCCGGGGCCATCTCCAAGACGGTCAACCTTCCCGAGTCCGCGACGATCGAGGACATCGAGCAGGTCTACATGGAGGGCTGGAAGCTCGGCCTGAAGGCCCTGGCCGTCTACCGCGACAACTGCAAGGTCGGCCAGCCCCTCTCGGCCTCGGGCAAGAAGACCGAGGAGAAGGAGGCCCCCGCCGAGCCGGCGATCCAGGTCGTGGAGATCAGCCGCCCGACCCGGCGCCGGATGCCGAACCAGCGCCCCAGCACCACCACCCGCTTCACCGTGGGCGGCGCCAAGGGCTACATGACCGCCTCCTCCTACCCCGACGACGGCCTCGGCGAGGTCTTCCTGAAGATGTCCAAGCAGGGCTCGACCCTCGCGGGCGTCATGGACGCGTTCTCGGTGGCCATCTCCATCGGCCTGCAGTACGGGGTGCCGCTGGAGACGTACGTCGGCAAGTTCGTCAACATGCGCTTCGACCCGGCCGGTATGACCGACGACCCGGACGTCCGCATCGCCGCCTCGGTGATGGACTACATCTTCCGCCGCCTCGCCCTGGACCACCTGCCCTACGACGACCGCGCCGCCCTCGGGATCTTCTCCGCCTCCGAGCGCGCCGCCCAGCAGCGCGGTGAGGACCCGGCCCCGATCCACACCGCCGACGAGGTCATCGCCGAACTCGCCACCTCGGCTCCCATCGAGGAGCCGCAGCCCCGCCCCGAGGCGGCACCCGTGGAGGCTCCGCGGCGGGGCGGCTCCCTGGAGTCCCACCAGGGCCGCACCGCCGACGCGCCGCTCTGCATGACCTGCGGCACCAAGATGCGCCCCGCCGGTAGCTGCTACGTCTGCGAGGGCTGCGGCTCCACCAGCGGCTGCAGCTGATCCCCGAAGTCGACGTCTCGGCTGAGGCTTCGCCGATGCCGGGTTCGCGAGGAGGTCCGGCCTTCTGGCCGGGCCTCCCTTCCCGCTCCCGCGAAGGCGAGGGAGGGGGCGTCTTCTCCCGGGCTCTCACAGGCGGTAGACCCGGCGGGCGGTCGCGGCGAACACGTTCTGGGCGACCTGGGCGGACCGGCGGGAGAGGACCTCCCGCCAGGTGGAGACCAGCGTGGGCAGGTCGGTCCAGATCTTCTCGATCGGGAAGTTGCTCCCCCACATGCAGCGGTGGGAGCCGAAGGCCTCCAGGCAGGTGTCCGCGACCGTCTCGATCAGCGCGCGGTCCACGCGGTGCACGAACGTGCCCTGGCCGGTGAGCTTCACCACGACGTTGGGCCGCTCGGCCAGCAGTCTCAGGCCGCGTTTCCACTCCGCGACCCGGCGCGCCTCGGATCCGTCGAGCATCCCCGCGTGGACCAGCACGAACGTGACGTCGGGGAAGTCGTCGACGAAGCTCGCGGCGTCGGCCATCTGTCCGGCGAACACCTGGAGTTCGAACAGCCAGCCGAGGTCGGCGAGCGAGGCGATGTTGCGGCGGAAGACCGGGTCCTTCATGCGGTCGGGGGCGGAGGCGAACCGGAACTCCGGCCGTTCGTGCCAGTGCAGCTGCAGCCGGGTGCCCCTCATGAGCGGGGTGAGCGCGGCCTGGCGGCGCATCACCTCCGCCGCGCCCTCGTCGAAGAGGTCCGCGGAGCCGACCACGGCCGTGGGCCAGCCGGTCTCGGCGTGCGTCTCGCGCAGCCAGCGCACCTCGTCCAGGGAACGGTCGAGCGGCCAGTTGGCCTGGACGTAGACCGCGGAGGTGATGCCGCAGGCGGTGGCCTCCTCGACGTACTCCGACACCGGGTAGTCGCGGCGGATCGGTTCGTAGGGGCCGAAGATGCGCGGGACCATCTCTCCCTGGAGCCAGGGCAGGTCGGCGGCGCGCCAGATGTGGTGGTGCGCGTCGACGATCCCGGTGGGGGCCGGACGGGCGGTGGTGTCGGTCATCGAATGCCTCCGGCGTGGAGATCCCCGGCTTCGGTGCGGGGGAGGGGCTTGTCCGTTCCCGTGGGGAGTGGAGGGTGCGGGCGCCTCGCCGCCGCGCGCCGGGGGCCGGACAGGACCGCCGGGAGGCGGCGGACCTCCGCGAGGCCGGTGGCCAGGTCGCGCACGCCGCCGAGGTGGTCGAGGTGGGGGAGCTGGGCGGCCATGGCGCGCGTGACCGGCCGGTAGGTGGGGGAGCACGCCAGCGGCGACCACCAGACGAGCCGGTGGCCGAGCCGGGACAGGCGGGCGGTCGCGCGGACCATGGGGACGCAGTCGCCGCGTTCGAGCCCGTCGGAGATCACGATCACCAGCGCGCCCCTCGCGAGCGCCACGAACCGCGGGACGCCCAGGAACTCGTGCAGTGCCGCCCCGATCGCGGTGCCGCCGTCGGCGTCCGTCACCAGCTCGGACACCGCCCGCAGCGCCCGCCCCGGGTGGGGATGCGACAGCGCGGAGGTGATCCTGGTGAGCCGGGTGCCGAAGGTGAAGACCTCGGTGCGGGCCGGTGCCGCGCGCAGCGCCGTGTGCGCCAGGCGGAGCAGGCCGGGGGTGTGCCGCCGCAGCGAGCCGGAGACGTCGACCAGGATGAGCAGGCGGCGCGGGCGCGGCGGCCGGGCGCGGTGGCGCAGTTCGACGATCTCCCCGTCGTGGCGGTGCGCCCGCCGCCAGACGCGCCGCACGTCCAGCCGGTCTCCGGACCGCGCCGGGCGCCGCCGCCTGGACGGGGCCGAGGGCAGTACGGCGGGCCAGGCGGCCTCCAGGGCGCGGGTGACCGAGCGCCACCGGTCGCCGTCCGTGTCGAAGTCCCGCCTGCCGTACGTGCTGAGCGTGCTGGCCTCGACGCCGTCGCCGGGCAGCACCTCTCGCGGGGCCGGATCGTCCTCGCCCGGCCCCTGGGGGGAGGGGACGTCGCTCTCCCCGGCGGGGGGCGGGGGTACGGCGTCCGGAAGGCCGCCCCGCCGGAACCACGCGGTGAAGACCCGGTCGAACGCGGCGAGCTCGCCGATGTCGTGCAGCAGGGTGATCCGGGCGTACCAGTACAGGGTGGTCAGGTCGCGCGGCGGCGACGCGCCGACGACCCGCAGCAGGTCGGCCTGTTTCGGCAGCGCGGTGGTCACGCCCTCGGCGCGCAACGCGGTGAGGAACCCCCACAGGTGACCGGCGGCGAGGACGGCCGGTCGGGGGTCGGTGGCGGGTTCGGGATCGCCCGGCGGCTCCTTCGCGAAGGTGGCCGGTTGGGAGGCGTCCGGTGGTTCCTCCGCGTGGTGGGAGGCGTCCGGCGACCTCTCCGCGCCCCCGGTGGGTTCAGACATCGCGGAACAGCTCCTCCGCGTGCCCGGCGACCAGCCGGGTGTCCTCCTCGTCCTTGATGAGCAGGCCGAGGGCGCGGCGCAGCGCCACGGGCCACGGGCTGCCGCCCTCGGCCAGGGCCGTCGCGCCCCTCGCCCACTCCACCGACTCGGCGATGCCGGGCCGTTTGAGCAGCGGCAGCCCGCGTACCCGCTGGACGGCGCGCACCAGCCCCTCCGCGGCCCGCTCCTCCAGGCCGGGTACGGCCGCGCGCAGGATCGCCCGCTCGCGGTCGACCTCGGGGAAGGCGATCCAGTGGTAGAGGCATCGCCGTTTGAGCGCGTCGTGCAGCTCGCGGGTCCGGTTGGAGGTGAGCACCACGATCGGCGGCGTGCGCGCCCCGATGGTGCCCAGCTCCGGGACCGTGATCTGGAAGTCGCCCAGGAACTCCAGCAGGAACGCCTCGAACTCGCTGTCGGCGCGGTCGATCTCGTCGATCAGCAGGACCGCGCCGCGATCGGCCTCCAGGGCGCGGAACAGCGGCCGCCGCAGCAGGAACTCCTCGCGGTAGAGGTCGCCGACCTCCTGGCCCCGGCTCTCGGCCACCCGGACCCACAGGAGCTGCTTGGGATAGTCCCACTCGTACAGCGCCTGTCCGGCGTCCAGCCCCTCGAAGCACTGGAGCCGGATGAGCTCGCGGCCGACGACGCGCGAGAGCACCGAGGCGACCTCGGTCTTCCCGACGCCCGGTTCCCCCTCCAGCAGCAGCGGCCGGCCCAGCCGCAGCGCCAGGTGGACGGCCGTGCGGAGTCCCTCGTCGGCGAAGTACCCCTCCCGTTCGAGGGCCGAGGCGAGCGCGCGCTCGTCCAGGGGACAGGCCGCCACGGAGGCCCCACCGGCCGGTGGGAAGGGCCCGCCGGGTGTCACAGCTGGGCGTGCTCGGTCGTGAGCAGGTGGATCCGCTGGGTGGTGTGCGCGGCGGCGTCGGCCGCGGCGGCCTTGCCGTGCTCGGAGCCGAACGCGGCGACGCGGGCGTCCTCGTCGTCGAAGTAGAGTTCGTTCACCGAGTCGAACGGCGCGTCCTCGCCGTTGCTGACGCTCACCGTGTACTTGCGCAGCCCGGGAAGCCTTTTGGCGAACTCGACGTGGTCCTCCACGACCCACTTCGCGAACTCCTCGTGGGACATGTTCTCCGCGCGCTTGAGCAGTGAGACGACTTTCAGCATGGTTGCCGGTTCCTTCGGATCAGGTGGGTGTGCTGGGTGTTCAGGCGTCCCCGCGCGAGGGCACCCCGGGCGGGGCGTCCTCGTACAGGGTGTCCTCACGCAGGGCGTCCAGCCCGCGCAGGACGCGTTCGGGGGTGAAGGGCATCGCGGTGACGCGTACGCCGCAGGCGTCGAAGATGGCGTTGGCGATGGCCGGGATCGGCGCGTTGGCGGTCATCTCGCCGATGCCCTTCGCGCCGTAGGGGCCGTTGCCCGCCGGGCGTTCCAGGAACAGGCTGTGCTGTACGGGGATGTCGGCCGGTCCCGGCATGAGATAGTCGGCGAAGTCGCGGGGCCCGTGGTCGCGCCGGGGATAGTAGGGCTCGGTGGTCTCGAACAGGGCGTGCGACATGCCCATCCACGCCCCGCCCTCGACCTGCTGGGTCGCCATGGCCGGGTTGAGCGCCCGGCCGATCTCGTAGGCGTTGTACAACTCCAGCACCTCGACCGTCCCGGTCTCGTCGTCCACCTCGACGACGGCGACCGTGCACGCGTGCGCCTGGCACGAGTCGGGGTCCATCTCTCCCGTCTCGGGCACCGGCACGCTCGGCTCCTTGAGGAAGATGCCGCGCCCGGAGATCGTCCGGCCGTGCTTGAAGTGCGCGGCGAGGGCGAGGTCGGTGATGTGGATGCTCGGCTGCTCCGAACCCTTGAGCTTGACGACGCCGGTGCCGTCGGTCTCCAGGTCCCCGGCGTCGACCTCCAGCTCCTCGGCGGCGACCTCCAGCATCACGGCGCGCGCCTCGGCCGCCGCCATGATGACGGCGTTGCCGACGCGGTGGGTGCCCCGGCTGGCGAAGGTGCCCATGCAGTGCGGCCCGGTGTCGGTGTCGGCGGTGTTGACCAGGACGTTCTCGATCGGCAGGCCGAGTGTCTCGGCCGCGCACTGCGCGGCGATCGTCTTGATGCCCTGGCCGAGGTCCACCGAGGACAGCGTGATCACGAAGGTGCCGGTGGTCGTGGCGTGGATCAGCGCCTGCGAGGGGTCGCCGCCGAGGTTCATGCCGGTCGGGTAGTTCACCGAGGCGTACCCGCGCCCGCGCAGCCTGGCCATCTCCTACAACCCCTCTCGTGTCGTCGAGGACATCCGGCGGTACGCCTCGGGCAGCTCGTGCCCGGACATCTCAGCGGCCTTCTGGATCACTTCGACCAGGGCGGTGCCCTCGGCGACCTTGCGGTGGGCCTTGAGGTCCCCGTCGCGGTAGGCGTTGAGGAGACGCAGTCGCAGCGGGTCCATGGACAGCGCCCTCGCGATCCGGTCCATCTGCGACTCCAGCGCGAAGTCGCCGATGGTCACGCCGAACCCGCGCATCGCGCTGGAGGGCGTGCGGTTGGTGAACACGCAGTGGCAGTCGGCCCACACGTTCGGGATCGAGTACGGTCCCGGCAGGTGGGCGGCGGCCTTGGTGGTGCCGTACGGGGTGTGCCGGGCGTAGGCGCCGGAGTCGACGTACAGCGTGACCTTGCGGCCGACGATCCGGCCGTCGTCCATCACGGCGTCCCTGATGTAGATGCGCTCGGCCGCGCGCGGCGAGGAGACCTGCATCTCCTCGTACCTGCCGTAGACGAACTTGACCGGGCGGTCGGTCATCATGGCGGCCACGCACGCGACCGGCTCGACGACGACGTCGACCTTGCCGCCGAAGCCTCCGCCGACCGTCCCGCCGACGACACGCAGCTTGTTGAACGGGGTTTCCAGGATCAGCGCGGTGTTGTCGAGGGTGAAGAAGCACGCCTGGGTGTCGGAGTGGATCCGCAACCGGCCGTCGGCCTGCGGGATCACCACGCATCCGGTGGTCTCGGTGGGGGCCTGCTCGATCGGCGCGGACTCGTAGCGCCACTCGAAGACGTGGTCGGCCTCCCCGAACGCCCGCTCCACGTCGCCGAACCGGATCCGCCGGCAGTGGTGCCCCTCGTAGGTGAAGAAGTTGCGGCCGTGGTACTCGTTGACCAGCGGCGCCCCCTCCGCCAGGGCCTCCTCGACGTCGAAGACGGCGGGCAGGTCCTCGTAGCCGACCCTGATCCTGGCCGCGCCCTCCAGGGCCGCCGCCTCGGACTCGGCGACCACCGCGCAGATCGGCTCGCCGAGGTAGCGGACCTTGTCCACGGCCAGGATCGGCTCGTCGTCCGGTCCGACGCCGATCAGCTTGAGCGGGGTGTAGAGGTTGTTCGGGATGTCGGCGTGGGTGAGGATCCGGACGACGCCGGGCACGGCGAGGGCGTCGGTCAGGTCGACGCCGGTGATCCTGGCGTGGTGGCGGGCCGAACGGTGCATCTTCAGGTGCAGCATTCCCCTCGGGGCGACGTCCTCGAAGAACTCGGTCCTGCCGGTGACGTGCCCCAGCGCGTCGGAGCGCTGGACGACCGAGCCGATGACGGTGAAGTCGTCCTCGCGCTCGGCGGCGAAGGAGCCCTTGTCGATGGGGGCGAGCCGGTAGGTCATCGCGCCACCGTCCCTTCCACGGGCCGTCCCGGCTTCGCGCTCTCCTCGCGCCTGCGTCTGGCCGCGTCCAGGATGGCGATCATGATGGGCTGGTAGCCGGTGCACCGGCAGACGTTGCCCGAGATCGCCTCGGCCACGTCCTCCCGGCTCGGGTCGGGGTCGCGGTCCAGCAGGGCCTCGGCGACCATGATCATGCCCGCCGTGCAGAACCCGCACTGGGTGGCGAAGTTGTCGACGAAGGCGCTCTGCACCTCGTCGAGGTCCCCGCCGGCTGCCACCCCCTCCAGCGTGCGGACCGAGCAGTCCGAGACCGTCTCCACGGCGACCAGGCACGCCGTCACGGGCCGGTCGTCGACCAGTACGGTGCAGGTGCCGCAGCTCCCCTGCGAGCAGCCGCGCTTGGCGGCCGTGAGCCCCAGCGTGTCGCGCAGGGCCGCCAGGAGCGTGGTGCCGGGCCTGGCGATGAACTCCCGGGGTTCGCCGTTGACGACGAGCGAGACGATCTGTGACGGCATTGTCCGGCCCTTTCTGGGGGATGGGCGCGTATACGGGGGCGGCTAGGAGGTGAAGGCCCGGCGCAGGTGCACGGGCAGGACGCGCGCCCGGTACCACGCGCTGGCGTAGGCGTCGTCGAAGGGGGCCGTGTCGGCGCGGGCGGCCTCTCCGGCCTCGGTCAGGACCTCGGCGCTCAGCGGGCGGTCCCGCAGCAGCCGCTCGGCCGACACCGCGCGCACCGGGCGCGGGGCGACGCCGCCGAGGGCGATCCTGGTCGAGGTCACCACGCCGTCCTCGACGCGCGTCACGGAGGCGACGGTCACGATGGACGCCGAGTTCAGCCTGCGGCGCATGGCCTTGTGGTAGTACCAGGTTCCCGGTTCCGGCAGTCTCACCACCACCGCCGTGACGAACTCGCCCCCGGCGACCCCCGAGGCGAGCACGTCGGCCACCGGGGCGTCACGCCGCCCGCCGGGGCCCGCGATCTCACACAGCGCGTCGAGGGCGAGCAGGCAGACCGCCAGATCGCCGTACGGCTGCGCGACGAACAGGTTGCCGCCCACGGTCGCCAGGTTGCGGATCGTCGGGGAGGCGATCGTGCGCAGCGCCGGACGCAGGAAGCCGAGCCCGGGATGCTCCTCGACGGACGACAGGGGAGCCGCCGCGCCGATCCTGGCCACGCCGCCGCGGACCTCGATCCCCGCCAGCCCGGCCCTGCGCAGGCTGATCAGTTCGCTCCCGGCCGCGGCCCCGCTGTTCACCAGCGGCATCACGACGGTGCCACCGCCCATGATCCAGCCGCCCCTCGCCGAGTGGGCCGCCACGGCCTCCGCGGACTCGGGGACGTGGACCGCCTGGATCATCATGGCCGAACCCCCTGCGTTACAAGCGGGTTAACTATCGATAATTGATTATCGGCACCGTAGGCTGAGCGTCGTCTCGGAGTCAAGAGGGAGTCAAGGGAAGATCGATGAGCGAGAATCGACACTCGGTAGGATGCGCTCCATGACCGAGGAGCCCCCCATGCTGCCGCGGCTGACGCTGTCGCGGCAGATCCGCGACTCGCTGGTCAGCCGGATCGTCTCCGGCCAGTTCAGGCCCGGTGAGCGGCTGGTGGAGACGCGTCTCGCCGCGACGTACGGCACGAGCCAGGCCCCCGTCCGCGAGGCGCTGCGCGAGCTGGAGGTCATGCGGCTGGTGGAGACCCAGCCGCGCAGGGGCACCTTCGTGCGCCCCTTCGTCCACGAGACGCTCCGGGAGAGCTACGTCGTGCGGGCCGCGCTGGAGGAGACGGCCATCCGCCTGGCCCTGCTCGCCGGGACCGTCCCGGTCGAGGCGCTCGGATCGGACGTGGCGGCGATGCGGGCCGCGGCCGTCGAGGGCGACGGTGAGGCGTCCATGCGAGCGAGCGTGTCCTTCCACCGGCGCATCGTCGAGGCGGCCCACAACGAGCTGCTCAGGCTCTCCTGGGAGGGGTTGCAGATCGAGGCGCGCACCTCGGTCACCATGCTCGCGACCGGCGTGAACCTCCACGACATCGCCCGCGACCACGCCGAGCTGCTGGCGGTGATCGAGCGCGGCGACCTGGAGACGGCCTGCAAGCACGCCCGCGACCACCAGTGGCACTACGCCGACCTGCCGCACGACGCCCACGGCCGGATCCGCGACACCGCCGCCGGCTGAATCGCCGCGCGATCCGGGGTTTTCGCGGTTGGAACCCGGCGACCGGGGTAGCCGGGCCGGACTGTCGTCATCACCGGCCGGAACGGCGGGGACCGCTCCTCACGAGGAACCGGCACCCGCCGAGGCACGGGCGGCGGGGTCGTGCGCGACCCCACGGCCCGGCCCGGGATGCGAGGGACGCGGATACGGTTCGAGGAAAGGTGAGATCGTGACGAGCAACTCCGGACAGACCGGTTCCGAGGCGGCGTCGGCCGCGGCCAAGACGCTGGCCGACCCCAACGCGACCGAGGAGGAGAAGTCCGCCGCCGCCAGCGCGCTGTCGCAGGCCCCGGAGAGCCAGGGGGAGACCGGCTCCGAGGCGGCGTCTGCCTCCTCCAGGACGCTCTCGGACCCCGAGCAGGGCGACACGGAGAAGTCCGCGGCGGCCAGCGCGCTGTCGCAGACGCCGGAGAACCCCGACAAGGAGTGACGACCGCGGCTGCCCGGAGGCCGCCTCCGGGCAGCCGCCGTTCGGGGCGTCCCGAGGCCCTCTTCAGGGGGTCGTCCGGGTCGTCCCGGGGTCGCCTCGGGGTCGCCTCGGGGTGGCTCGTCCTCCGGTCGTCACATCGCCCAGCGCCGGAACCCGCCCTCGGAGTTGATCACCTGGCCGGTGATCCAGGCGCCGTCGTCGGAGGCGAGCCAGCGGACCAGCCGGGCGACCTCCTCCGGTTTCCCCCACCGCCCCGCGGGCAGGGCGCGGCCCACCCTGCGGGTGAGGTCGGGGTCGGCCCAGCCGGTGTCGACCGGTCCCGGGTTGACGGTGTTCACGGTGATTCCCCGGTCGGCGAGGGCGTCGGCGAGGCTGAGCGTCATCTGGTGGATCGCGCCCTTGCTGATGGCGTACGGCAACTCCTGGCTCATCGGGGCGAGATGCTGCCCCGAGGTGAACATGATCACCCGCCCGCCGGGCCGCCGGTCGTCGTGCTGAGCGGCGAAGGCTTGTGCCAGCAGCACGCTCCCGCGGGCGTTCACCGCCCAGGAGAGGTCGAGTTCGGCCGCGGTGATCTCGTCGAGCGTTCCCAGGGCGCTGCGGGTGTGGTTGGCGACCACCACGTCGACGTGCCCGAAGGACCGCGCCGCCAGCTCGATCACCGACGCCGGGGTCTCCGGGTCGGTGAAGTCGGCCTCCACGTGCCGCAGGCGCTCGCCCACACCGCCGAGTTCCTCAAGGATCCCCGCCATCCCGGCGGGGTCGGCGCCCCACGGCTGGTCGGCGTCGTGCGGCGTCCACGAGTGCGCCAGCACGCTCGCCCCCTCGGCGAGCAGCTCGCGGGCGATCGCGAAGCCGATCCCGGCCCGCCTGCTCACCCCGGTCACCACCGCGACGCGCCCCGCCAGCGACTCCCGGCCGCGACCTGTGTCCATTTCGATGGTCATGATCTGATTTTGCCGAAAAGGAGCCCACTCGCGGCCGATCGCCGCGATTCCCCGTCCGGAGGCCCGGAAGTTCAGGAGCCCGGAAGGAGGCGGGGCTCTCCCGTGGAGGGATCGCGAAGGACCCGTGGCCGCCGCCGGAGGCCGACGGCGTGCCCGGCCGCCGGTCGGGCTCCGCCCCGGCTACGCGCTCATTCGCTCATTCGAATCGCCAGCGCCGGTTGACCTCCTCGACGCTGGGCGGCGGGCCGGGCAGCGGATCCGCCGAGGGCAGGCGCAGGCCGTCCAGGACCAGGGTCAGGTAGCGGTCCCTGATCTCGGCGGTCCTGGCCTCGTCGCCGAGCCGGAGGCAGGCGATCTGCTCGAAGACCATCGCCACGTCGGCGACGGCCAGGCCGGGGCGGAGCACTCCCGCGTCCCTGGCCCGCTCGAAGATCCGTATGGTGAGCTCGTTCGCGTGGGCGGACGCGCGGTGGAGGTCCTCGCCGGGGGCGAAGGTCCCGGCCAGGTTGATCACCAGGGAGTGGTTGTCGGTCTCCACGACGCGGCGGACGAACCCGGCGAAGGCGTCCCACGGGTCGTCCTCGCCGGTGAGGGCCGCCTCGGCCTCGGCGATGTAGCGGTCCAGGCCGTCCGAGCAGAGCCTGCGGAGCAGGTCCTCCTTGCCCGCGTAGCGGCGGTAGAGCGCGCTGATGCCCACCCCGGCCCGCTCGGCCACCGCGGAGATCGGGGCGCCGGGGTCGGCGACGAAGACCGCGCGGGCGGCCTCCAGGATCACCTGGTCGTTACGGGCGGCCTGGGCCCTGCGGCCGTTCATCGGTCCCGGAGTGGCTGTCTCCATGCCGCCAATATAACGACCGGAACATAGCATTCCATTCTGGCGGGAGGCTCCGGCGCGAGGGGAGTCCGGGTCGCCTGTGGGTCGGGTGTTCCGTGGTTTGGGCCGTCCCGGTGAAGGATTCGCGGGAACCCGAGACAGGAACGACGGCGGAACCGAGAAAGACCCGCCGTGGCGGGTCTTTCGCGAGGAGGCCGGACGAGGGGTCAGGCGGCGGAGGTGGGGCCGCTCGTCCGTGGAAAACGCAGGACGTTGCGACCCGTGTGGGCACTGAGGTCGATGACTTTGGCGTCACCGGTCACGCCTCGGCGTGTCGCGGAACGAATGTCCCTGATCTTGAGCCGTGCGACATATGGTGGCACGACCACAAGTCTCTTCATTGAGCCCCCCGGCGTGATGGTTCCGTTATAAGAAATATTTACAGAGCGCCACATAAGACTGCCGTAAAGACCAGGTCAACAGGGGAGTGGGTGCCCTGAGGGGGATCGCGGATCCGGGCCCTGGGTGCGGCCGGGGCGACGCGGGATCCGCCGCCGGGTGATCCGGGTGCGTCGCCGCATGATCCGCCCCCTTCCCGGGCTCGCCGTGCTCCGCGTCCTGTGACGCCGGTCCGCCGGCCGCTCGCGCGTCCGGCTCGCACGGTCGCCCGTGCGAGCCAAACCTAGTCCGCCCCGCCCCTCCCGATCAACCGCTTTGACTACGCAGGGTCCCCGGAACCATACGGGTGGTGACGGCGATCCGGTTCCACGCGTTGATCGTCGAGATGGCCACGACCAGCGCGGCCAGCACCTCGGGCTCGTAGTGCCTGGAGGCCTCCTCCCAGACCTCGTCCGGCACCGTCTCACCGCGGTCGCTGAGCCGGGTGGCCTCCTCGGCCAGGGCGAGGGCCGCCCGCTCGGCGTCGCTGAAGAAGGGCGTCTCCCGCCAGGCCACCACCGAGAACAGCCGCTCGTCGCTCTCCCCGGCCGCCTTGGCGTCGTGGGAGTGCATGTCGACGCAGAAGGCGCAGCCGTTGATCTGGCTGACCCGCAGCTTGACCAGCTCCTTCGTGGTGTGCGGCAGCCCGCTGTCGGTCAGATATTTCTCCAGCCTCAGCATGGCCCGGTAGGCCTCGGGGGCGAGTTCGCCGATGCTCATCCGCTCTTTCATCGGACACTCCTTAGTTTCTCCGGGTTCCTCATGATGTCGATCCCGGTGATCCGGCCCTCGGAGACGGTCAGCCCGTAGACGGCGAGCCCGCCCTCCGGCGTGCGCAGCAGCCCGGCCCGGCCGTTGACCGTGGTCACCGTGAGCCGGTCCGCGGCGCCGATCTTCCTCGCGATGCCGAGCAGGAAGCGGGCCACCCGCGCGGAGCCGTGGATCGGCCGCCTGGCCGCCACCACCACCCCGCCGCCGTCGCTGCGCAGCACCACGTCCGGATCGAGCAGCGCCGTCAGCGCGCCGATGTCGCCGTCGCCGTTCCCGCCCCGGATGACCCGCGCGAACGCCTCGACCACCCTGCGGTGCTCGGCCTCGTCGACCTCGAAGCGGGGCGCCCGTGCCGCGACGTGCCCGCGGGCGCGGGCGGCGAGCTGCCGGCACGCGGCGGCCGAGCGCCCGACCGCGCGCGCCACCTCCCCGAACGGCAGCCCGAACACGTCGTGCAGCACGAAGGAGGTGCGTTCGGCGGGGCTGAGCGACTCCAGCACCACCAGCATCGCCATGCTCATCGACTCGTCCAGGGTTACCCTGTCGGCGGGGTCGCCCCCGCCCACCACCGGCTCCGGCAGCCACGGCCCGACGTACTCCTCACGCCGCACGCGCGCCGAACGCAGTACGTCCAGCGCGAGTCTCGATACTGTGACCACCAGCCAGCCCGTGACGTCCCCGATCTCCGAACGCTCCGCCCTGCCCAGCCGGAACCAGGCATCCTGCACCACGTCCTCGGCCTCGTCGACGCTGCCGAGCAGGCCGTAGGCCACGCCGACCAGCCGTGGCCGGATGGCCGCGAACTCCGCCGCGAGAGCTTCGTCACCGTTCACGTAAGGAGGACGAGACATGTCCCCAGTTTGTGACACCGCCCGAACCTCGCCGTCCTCCGGGGCGTCCAATCCACCGGCGAAACGGAGCGTGAGTTGAGTACGGCACTTATCGACGGTGATCCGCAGCGGCTAGGTGACTACTGGCTGGCCGGACGGCTGGGCGCGGGCGGCCAGGGCGTGGTCTACGAGGCGTACGACGCCGAGGGCACGCGCGTCGCGGTGAAGGTCCTGCACGGCGATGCCGGGACCGACCCCGAGCTGCGCGAGCGGTTCGGCCGCGAGGCCGCCGCCGCCCGCCGGGTGGCCTCCTTCTGTACGGCGGGCGTGCTGGACGCCGACCTCGACGGGCCCAGGCCGTACATCGTCAGCGAGTACGTGGAGGGCCCCAGCCTGCGCAGGGCCGTCGCGGAGGGGCGCCGCTTCACCGGGGGTGACCTGCACCGCCTCGCGACCGCGATCGCCACCGCGCTGACCGCCGTCCACGAGGCCGGGGTCGTCCACCGCGACCTCAAACCCGACAACGTGCTGCTGGGCCCGGACGGCCCACGGGTGATCGACTTCGGGGTCGCCCGCACCGAGGACATGTCGCTGACCGCGACCGGCATGGTGGCGGGCACCCCGACGTACATGGCCCCCGAGATCTTCATGGGTCAGCGCGCGAGCGCGGCCGTCGACGTCTTCGCCTGGGGCGGGATCATGGTCTTCGCCGCGACGGGGGCCGACCCGTTCCGCGCGGAGAGCCTGGGCGGGATCATGCACCGCGTGCTGTCGGTACAGCCCCAGCTGGACATGCTCCCCGAGCACCTGCGGCCGTTCGTCGCCGCCTCGCTCGCCAAGGACCCCGAGTCCAGGCCCACCGCCAGGGACCTGCTGCTCGCCCTGGTCAGCGGTGACGGCGCCGTCGACACGCCGAGACTGCTCGCGGCGGGCAGCGACGCCGGGGCCCAGGTCCGCGCCACCTCGTCCGACCCCGCGCTCGGCACCCTCGCCGAGGACGCCTACGTCGCGCTCGGTCCCGCCGAGCGGGAGCTGGCCCCCGAGATCTTCCTGCGGCTGGTCACCGTGACCGACGACGGCCAGCTGGTCGTACGCCACGCGCAGTGGGCCGAGCTCCTCGACGGGCGCCAGGAGGGTGAGGCCGCCGCGGTACGGCGCCTCGTGGAGGTCTTCGCGTACCTGCTCACCCACGACGACCGGGAGGTCTGGCTGTCGCGGCCCGCGCTGCCGCAGGCCTGGCCCAGGCTGCGCGCGTGGGTCCGGGCCAACCGGGACGGCCTGGCCGTGCACCGGGGCATCCTCACCGCCGCGCGGCGCTGGCAGGTCCAGGGGCGCAGGGACGGGGACCTTTTCCAGGGCGGCAACCTGGAGAACGCCATGCGCTGGGCGGCCACCGGACGCCGCAACATCACGCTCAGCCCGGTCGAGCGCGACTTCCTGGAGGCCGGAGCCGCCCTCACCCGCCGCCGGGCCCGCAGGGGCAGGGCGATCTCCGGCACGCTGGCCGTGCTGCTCGTCGCCGCGCTGGCCGCCGGGGCGTTCGCCGTGCAGCAGAGCAGGGTGGCCGACGCGCGCAGCGCCGTCATCGCCTCCCAGCGCGACCAGGCGACGGCCGCGAGGCTCGCCGCGACGGCCGACACGCTGCGGATCGCCGAGCCGGTCAGGGCGATGCTGCTCAGCGTGGCCGCCTGGCGGCTGGCACCGGTGGTCGAGGCCAGGGCGAGCCTGGCCGGTTCGCTGGCCCAGCGGGAGACGGCCGCCTTCCACGACCCGGCCACCGGGATACAGACCCTCAGGGCGCTGAGTGCCGACGGGCGCACGCTCGTCAGCGCGAGCGACGGCGAGGCGCGTGTCTGGGACGTGCGGACCGGCAAACGCGTCGGCGGCTTCACCGGGATCGGCGGCGACCTGCGCGGGATCGCGCTGAGCCCGCGAGGCGGCCGGCTCGCGGTGATCAGCGGCCTGAGGCTGAGGATCTGGGACGTGCGAACCGGCAGGCCGACCGGCGCCGTCCTGGGGGTCCAGGGCCGGAGCGCGGGCGGCGACACCAGCGCGTCCTTCGGGCAGTCGGATGACTGGCTCATGGTCTGGCAGGGGGAGGGGTTCACCGTCTGGAACGTCGTGACCGGCGAGAAGCGCTACCCGCTCGGGGGAGCCGTCGGCACCGACATCTCCGCCGACGGGCGCGGGCTCGCGGCCGGGGACCTCAACGGCGAGGTGGCGGCCTTCCCCCTGGACGGCCCGCGCAGGATCCCGCTGGGGAGCCGCTGCAACGGCTGCGCGCCGCGCCCTGCCTACAGTCCCGACGGCGCGACCATCGCCGTCGGCAGGGGGAAGACCGTCGAGCTGCGTGACGCGGCCACCGGGACGAAGCTGGACCGCTTCTTCGAGCCGGGCGCGACCGGCGACCTCGTCTTCAGCCCCGACGGGCGTTTCCTGGCCTCGGCGCTCGACACGGCCCTGCGGCTCTGGCGGGTCGAGGACGGCAGGCTGCTGCTCACCCAGAGGATCGACGCGTACGACCCTGTCGTGGCCTTCGACCCCGATGGGCGCACCCTGCGCTACCTCACCGAGTCCTCGGTGACGAGCCTGGACGTCTCCGCGCTGACCAGGCCCGACACGCTGAAGGGCCCGGGTACCGGCTGGGCGGTCCTCAGCCCCGACGGGCGGCTCCTCGCCTCCAGGGCCGCCGAGGCGAGTGAGGTCGTGATCCGCGACGTCCGGCGGCGCGTCCGGGTGGGCTCGCTGGACATCGGGCCCGGGGGCGCCGACGGCTACTTCGAGATGGCCTTCAGCGCCGACGGCGGGCGGCTGGTGGTCAACAACGGCGCGGACAGCGCCCGGCTGACCGTCTGGGACACCTCCACCTTCAAGCGGATCACCACCGTCTCCCTCGCCCGCGGCGGCCAGGTGCCCGCCGTGGCGATCA
This sequence comes from Streptosporangium oxazolinicum, assembly GCF_039537505.1. Lineage (NCBI taxonomy): Bacteria > Bacillati > Actinomycetota > Actinomycetes > Streptosporangiales > Streptosporangiaceae > Streptosporangium > Streptosporangium oxazolinicum. The sequence continues at coordinate 426,681 of NZ_BAABAQ010000004.1, read as the reverse complement.
GCGCCGACGGCACCGCCGTGGCCTCGTACACCCTCTACTACGACGCCGAGGTGGAGCCCGGCGGGGAGCTCCACGTCTGGGACGTGCCCAGCGGGCGGCTCCGCTGGTCGCGGCCCCAGGAAATGGTGGAGAAGCTGGTGTTCGCCCCGGACGGCGGGGCGCTCGCGGTGGCGGGCGGTGAGCACCGGCTGCTGGACGCGGGCACCGGCAAGCCGTTCGGCGACACCTACGGCTCGCCCACCGTCAGCATCCCGGCGATCGCGCTCGCCTTCGGCGAGGAGGGTGCCCGCTTCGCGGTCGCCGACCAGGTGGGGCGGATCTCGGTGTTCGAGACCCGGGGCAGGAAGCGGGTGGGCAGCATGATCAGGGGCGAGGCGGGAACGGGGACCGGCCTGGCGTACTCGCCCCGCGGCGACGTCGTCGCCGCGGCGGTGACCGAGCGGTCGGTGGGGATGTGGGACGTCGCGACCGGGCGCCGCCTCGGTCAGCCGATCGTCGCCCAGACCGGCGATCTCCAGGCGCTGGCGTTCAGCCCCGACGGTGCCCGGCTGATCACCGTCGACGGGGCCGGCACCCTGAGCGAGTATCCGGTCGAGCCGGAGGCGGTGACGCGGGCGGTCTGCGAGCGCGCGGGCCGCACCCTGTCCCGCGAGGAGTGGCGCACCTACCTGGGGGATCTGCCCTATCGCGACGTCTGCCCTGGTTGAAAGCAACTTTTTCCCCACGTACCGCATCAAACACCGCATGAGAGTGGCGCAGGGGTTGATCGTGGGCGACCCGTGGCGGCTGGGAGGGTACCGCCTCGCCGGGCGGCTGGGGGCGGGTGCCCTGGGCGTGGTCTACGAGGGGTACGACCCGGCCGGGCGGCGGGTCGCGGTGCGGGTCCTGCACGGCCCTTCGGGGCGTGAGGCGTCCGCCGAGGCCGCCGCCGCCCGCCGCGTCACCGCGCCCTGTACGGCGAACGTGCTGGACGCCGACCTCGACGGGCCCAGGCCGTACATCGTCAGCGAGTACGTGGAGGGCCCCAGCCTGCGCCGGGCCGGGCGGATCTTCGGCGGCGACGACCTGCACGGCCTCGCGACCGCGGTCGCCACCGCGCTGACGGCCCTGCACGAGGCCGGGGTCGTCCACCGCGGCCTCACGCCCGGCGACGTGATCCTCGGCGGGAACGGCCCCAGGGTCACCGGGTTCGGGACGAACCCCGGGCGGGGAACGTCGCTGACCGCCACCGGGCTCAGGACGCGCGTGCCGTCGTACACGGCGCCCGAGGTGTTCACCGGCGGCGCGGCGGGCCCGGCCGTCGACGTGTTCGCCTGGGGCGGGATCGTGCTGTACGCCGCGACCGGGGAGGACCCGTTCGCGGCGGGCAGCCTGGGCGGGGTGATGCACCGGATCCTCGCGCGCGACCCCGACCTGGACCCGCTGCCCCCGCTCCTGCGGCCCCTCGCCTCCGCCGCGCTCGCCAAGGACCCCCGGGCCAGGCCCGCCGCCCGCGACCTGCTGATCGCCCTGCTCGCCGCGGGCGCCCCGGGACCGAGGGCGGTGATGACGGCGGGGCCGTGGGTGGCCTCGCTGCTGCGGTCGGGAGCCGAGGTGGCGGCCGGGATCCGTACGGCCTGCGACGATCCCGGGCTGGGAGCGCTCGCCGAGTCCGCGTACGCCGCGCTCGGCCCGGCGGACAGGGAGCGCGCGCCCGGGATCTTCCTGAGGCTCGTCGCCATCGCCCCCGACGGGCAGCCGGTCGCCCGCGAGGCCAGGGTACCCGCCGGGTCCGAGCGCGTCCTGCGCGGCTTCGCGGGGCTGGTCGCGCACCGGGGGAATGAGGCGATCCTGGTCCACCAGGCGCTTCCGTACGCCTGGCCCCGCCTGGGGGAGTGGATCGAGGCCGATCGCGCCCGCCTCGTGGCGCGCGGGACGTTCGCCCGGCTGCTTCTCCCGCTGCTCGCCGTGTCGGTGGTGCTCGCGGTGCTGGCCGGGGTGATCGCGGTGATATGGGTTGTCTGACCTGCGGATACCTGGGTAGGACGTTTACCGGAAATGCCACGAGTTTTCGGGGGGAAACATGGCGAACTGTGAAACGTGCGGCAATGACTATGACATGAGCTTCGAGGTGCACGCCCAGGGCAAGGTGCACGTCTTCGACAGCTTCGAGTGCGCGATCCAGCGGATGGCGCCGATCTGCGAGCACTGCGGGGTCCGCATCGTCGGGCACGGCGTCGCGGCCGGTCGCCACTGGTTCTGCTGCGCCCACTGCGCGCGGCAGGAGGGCATGGACGCGCTCGTGGACCGGGTCGAGATGAAGGTGTGAGGCGATGGAGCCTCACGGTCCGGGCCGTCGCGCGGCGGCCCGGTGACGGCGCGTGTCGCCCCGTGGACGGCGCGCGCATCGAGGTCCGCGTGACGCTGTGAGGCGGTGTTAACGAGACCGCCACGATCAGGTATGGCGTGAGTCTGGCTGAGACCGCCTCCTGCCCTCACACTGGGGCCTATGTGGGATTTCGATGTCCTTGTTCTTGGTTCCGGGCCGGGTGGGCAGAAGGCCGCGATCGCCGCGGCGAAACTCGGCAAGAGGGTCGCGATCGTCGAGAAGCAGCACATGCTCGGCGGGGTGTGCATCAACACCGGGACGATCCCGTCCAAGACGCTACGTGAGGCGGTCCTCTATCTGACGGGGCTCAACCAGCGGGATTTGTACGGGTCGAGCTACCGGGTGAAGGACGAGATCACCGTCGCGGATCTCGGGATGCGTACCCAGCACGTCATCGGCCGCGAGGTTCAGGTGATTCGCAGCCAGTTGAGCCGTAACCGGGTGGTCATGTTGCAGGGGACCGCACGGTTTCTGGACGAGCACACGGTTGGAGTGACCGGGGACGAGGAAAGGAAGGTCACGGCCGAGAAGATCGTGATTGCGACGGGGACCTCGCCGGCTCGTCCGTCCAGTGTGGAGTTCGACGACCACACCATTATCGACTCCGATGCGATCCTGCACCTCGACCGGGTGCCCGAAACACTCGTTGTCGTCGGAGCCGGGGTCATCGGAATCGAGTACGCCTCGATGTTCGCGGCGCTCGGCACCAAGGTCACCGTGGTGGAGCGTCGTGAGCGGATGCTGGAGTTCTGCGATCTGGAGATCGTGGAGGCACTCAAATATCACCTGCGGGATTTGGCCGTGACGTTCCGGTTCGGTGAGAGCGTCGCCGCGGTCGAGCGACGGCCGCGCGGGGCCCTGACCATTCTGGAGAGTGGTAAGAAGATCCTTGCCGACTGCGTCATGTACTCGGCGGGGCGGCAGGGCAAGACGGCCGAGCTGTGCCTGGAGGCCGCCGGGCTCGCCGCCGACGACCGAGGCCGGATCGAGGTGGACGAGCACTACGCCACACCCGTTCCGCATATCTACGCGGTCGGCGACGTGATCGGCTTTCCCGCGCTGGCGGCCACTTCGATGGAGCAGGGCCGTTTGGCGGCCCAGCACGCGTGCGGTGAACCCGTCGCCGACATGCACGAGCTGCAGCCGATCGGGATCTACACGATTCCGGAGATCAGTTTCGTCGGGAAGTCCGAGGACGACCTGACCCGCGACAAGATCCCGTTCGAGGTGGGCGTCTCGCGGTACCGGGAACTGGCTCGTGGGCAGATCATCGGTGACTCGTACGGCATGCTCAAACTGCTCGTCTCTCCCGAGGATCGGCGGCTGCTCGGCGTCCATGTGTTCGGTACCGGGGCCACCGAACTCGTACATATCGGGCAAACAGTGATGGGCTGTGGCGGAACGGTCGACTACCTGGTCAACGCCGTGTTCAACTATCCGACGCTCGCCGAGTCGTACAAGGTCGCCGCCCTCGACGCCATGAACAAGATGCGGGCCATCGCCAGGCTGACGGCCGAGCCGTGACCATGCCTGGAGCGACCTGTCCGAGACAACCGGATATCGGCTGTCGGCGGCCAGGGCTCCTCACCCAGCCGGATGTCCGAGTCGGACGATCTCTCCTGCCCCGGGTTCGGTGAGGCCGGGGTACGTCGGAGTCCCCGCCGAACCCGGTACGGCTCGATGAGGTGATCTCGGCGGCCGACGTCGCCGGTCACCAGCCCAGTTCGCCGTCGTCTTCCCAGAAGGTGCCGGTGGGGCCGTCGGGGCCGATGGCGGCCATGTGGGCGACGGTCCGCGCGCTGACCTCGACCGGGCGGCCCTGGCTGTGGTCGTGGCCGCCCAGCTCGGTCGCGGTGTAACCGGGCTCGACCGCGTTGAACTTGATCTCGGGCACCGCTCTCGCGTACTGGACGGTGAGCATGGAGACGGCCGCCTTGCTCGCGCCGTAGACGATCGCGGAGACGTGTGACGCTGGTCGGGCGGGGTCGTGGTTGGCCGCGAAGGAGCCGAGCGCGCTGGAGACGTTGACGACGACCGGGTTGGCGGACCTCCTCAGCAGGGGCAGGGCCGCCTCGGTGACACGGACGATCGAGACGGCGTTGGTGTCGAACACCTCCAGGGCGTCCGGGCCGTTGAGGGCGAGCATGGCGATGCCGGCGTTGTTGACGAGCACGTCGAGTCCGCCGTCGGCCTCGATCCGGGCGAGGGCCGCGGCCACGGAGGCGTCGTCCGTGACGTCGAGCTGGACGAAACGGGCGCCGAGTTCCTCCGCGGCCGCACGGCCGCGGGCCTCGTCGCGGGCGCCGACGTAGACGGTGTGCCCGGCGGCGGCGAGCTGGCGGGCGGTTTCCTTGCCGATGCCTCGGTTCGCCCCGGTGATCAGTGTGGTTGTCATGCTCCGAGCTTCGGGCAGCGGCGGACGCTCAGGCAGCCGTCCCGTTGTCGTAGGAATGCCGGGGCCAGGACAAAGATGTCATATCCCTGCAGACTGGACGCATGGAGTCGTGGGAGTTCGGCCGGACGCTACGCCGCTGGCGTGATCGTGTCGCGCCCGAGACCGTCGGCGTGCCGGTCGGCCGACGCCGCCGGGCGAGCGGGCTACGCCGCGAGGAACTGGCCGGGCTCGCCGGGATCTCGGCCGACTATCTGACCCGGCTTGAGCAGGGGCGGGCGACCGCGCCCTCGGCGCAGGTGGTGGAGGCGCTCGTGCGGGCGCTGCGCCTGTCCGAGACGGAGCGTGACCTCCTCTACCGGCTGGCCGGTCACGCCGCTCCCGGACGCGACGTCGTCCTGTCGCGCGTCACGCCGAGCGTGCAGCGGCTGCTCGACCGGCTGGCGAACACCCCGGTCGTCGTGTACGACGCCACCTGGACGCTCGTCCTCGCCAACGCCCCCTACGACGCGCTCATGGGCGAGACCTCGACCTGGCACGGGATCGAACGCAACGCCATCTGGCGCAACCTCCTCGGGCCCGGTACCCGCATCGTCCACACCGCGCAGGAGTGGGCCGACCATGAGGCGCGACTCGTCGCCGACCTGCGGCTGACCGCTTCCCGGTACCCCGCCGACCGGGCGCTCCGGCGGCTCATCGGCGAGCTCGCGGACGACAGCGCGCGCTTCGCCGAACTCTGGGACTCCAACGCCCCCGCTCCGCTCGCGAACCCGTCGAAAAGGAAGGTCATCGACCATCCCGCGGTCGGCCGGATGACGCTCGACTGCGACACCCTCATCGTCGCCTCGGACGATCTGCGCATCATGGTCTACACCGCCGAACCGGGCACCGAGGACGCCCAGCGCCTCGCGCTCGCCATCGTCCTCGGCACCCAGACGCTCATCGATTAGACCTCGGCCGGCCACGTCCGCCCGGAGCCGCCGGCCACGCCTTCTTCACCGGGCTGCCCCGCGCCGCACTGGGACCGGAACATCCTCACGCCGTTCCGCTTTGACCACGCCAGGACTCCCCGGGGCCCCGGCAAAGTCGCGCTCACGGTGACCGCCGCGCTCGCGGTCCTTTGCCACGCGGATACGGCCGGAAGCCCGTGGTTTCCGGGATGTCTCCACCTGGGGAGAGGAGTCACCGCCCGGTGCTTCCCCGTTCCTGACCGGTCGTCAGCCGGTCCAGGACCGCGCCCATGTAGTCCAGCGCCTGCCGGTCGGTCAGGCCCGGGTCCGCCGCGCGCCCGCCCACCGCGTACGGCACCAGCAGACGCGCGGCCATCGCGCCGAACTCGTTGCGCGACTCCAGGTAGGCCAGCATCCGCTCGGCCTCCTCCCGCAGGCCGAGCGCCGCCGTCATGGTGACGAACTCGATGCAGACCACACTCGCCGCGACCACGTTGCCGGTGGCCACGAGCTCGTCGATGTAGCCACGCAGCAACCGGTACGCGCGCGGATGGTCGCCGCGCCGGAACGCCGCACGTGCCTGGACGGCCTTTCCCGCCGACAGCGACCCCTCCGGCAGGTCGATCGTGGCCGCCTCGTCGAAGAACCGCTCGGCGTCGCCGGGGCGGCGCTGGAACGCGGCCGAGTAGGCCAGGGTCTGCAGTGCCCAGTGGTGGAGCGTCGGCGGCCCCTCCGCGCGGTAGCGGGCGGCCAGCACCGTGACCGCCTCATCCACCTGCGCGAAGCGGCCGATGCCGAGTAGCGTTCCGGCCGCGTTCAGTCGCAGGAACGCCGCCAGGTACGGCTCCCGCTCACGCAGCCCGGCCGCCGCCGGCGGCAGCAGCTCCGCCAGGGCCTGCCCGTCGCCGCGCACGTAGGCGGCGGCGTAGCGGGCCAGCGGGTGGTCCGGCGCGGCCGGGGCGGCGAGGGCGGCGAAGGCGGCCGGGTCGGCGGTCTGGGTGAGCCGCTCGGCCGCCCACAGCAGCCAGAACGCGCGCCGGTCGGCCTGATCCGGCGGGAGCAGGGCCAGCAAACGCTCGGCCCAGTCGCCGATCTCCTGGGTTCCGCGCAGCGTCAGCTCCGTCACCACCGGGCGGACCAGCGCGTCGGCCGTCACCACGTCGCCGGTCGCGCACGCCCACCCGAACGCGGCGCGCAGGTTCGGCCACAGCTCGCGCAGCCGGGCCACGCCTTCCTCCTCCCGGATGCCGCGCAACAGCGCGCCGATCTCGGCGACCTCGACGAGGCACCAGCGGGCGTGCCGTCCCGAAGCCTCCTCGGTCGGGCCCTGGGCCGCGGCGAACCGGCGGATCGGCTCCAGCAGCCGGAACCGCGGCCCGGGTACGGTCGCCACCATCGACCGCTCGACCAGGGTGCCCAGCAGGGTGTCGTCCCCGGTCACGGCGGCGGCCGCGGCCAGCGGGAAAGGGCCGCGGAAGACCGACAGGTCGCGCAGCGTCACGCGCTCGGCGTCGGTGAGCAGGTCGTGGGACCAGGCCAGGGCGGCGTGCAGACTGCGGTGCCTGGGGGCGCCGGTCCTGCGCTCACCGGTCGCCGCGCCGGGGCGGGCCAGCAGGTCGCGGGGGCGGTGGCTGCGGACGCGGGCGGCGGCCAGTTCGATGGCCAGCGGAATGCCGTCCAGGTGACGGCACAGGTCGGCCACGTCGGCGGCGTGCGCGAGGCGGTCGTAGCCGAGGTCGGTGGCGGACGCGCGGGTGTGGAACAGTTCGGCGGCGGCCCCCGGCGCCAGCGGGTCGACGGCCACCACCTGCTCGCCGTCCACGGCGAGCCGCTCCCGTGAGGTGGCCAGCACCCGTACGTGCGGGCACCCCCGGGCCACCGCCTGGACGAATCCGGCCGCGCCGTCCGGCACGTGCTCGCAGTTGTCCACCACCAGCAGTGCCGTACGGGAGGCCAGCGCGGCCACGACCGACTCGGTCAGGCCGTGGCCGGGCCGCTGCGCCACGCCGAGCGTGCCGGCCGCGACACGGGGCACGTCGGCGGCGTCGGTGATCTCCGACAGGTCCAGGAACCAGGCGGCGCCACCGGTCCGCAGCGCCGCCGCCAGGGCGAGCCGCGTCTTGCCGATACCGCCGGGCCCCACCAGGGTGACCACCGGCGACCCGGCGAGAGCGCCGGCCACCGCCGCCAGGGCGTCGTCGCGGCCGATCAGCGGGCTCAGTCGCGACGGCAGGTTGCCCTCCCGAGGCTCCTCCTCGCGCAGGATCCGCGCCTCCAGGTCGCGCAGCCGGGGACCGGGCTCGATACCGAGTTCGGCGACCAGGTGGCGGCGGGCCCGCCGGTAGGTGGCGAGGGCGTCGGCCCGCCGTCCGGACCGGGTCAGCGCGGTCATCAGCAGAGCCCACAGGCCCTCCCGAAGCGGGTGGCGGGCGACCAGGCCGGTCAGGGTGGTGGCGGCCCGGTGCGGGTCGCGGTCCACCTGGTGTTCCAGAGCCGACTCCAGGGCGCCGAGCCGCTCCTCCACCAGGCCGTGCACCGCCGAGGCCAGGCCCGGCGCGTCCACTCCGGCCAGCGGGTCGCCGGTCCATTCGGCGAGTGCCGCTTCCGCGTCGCCGTCGCGCAGGTGGGCGCGGAAACGGCCCACGTCGACGGCCTCGGCCGGCAGGTCAAGCCGGTAGGCGGCGCCGGCCCGGCCGATCGCGGCGTGGCCCAGCGCCGCGCGCAACCGGGCGACGTGCCACTGCAAGGTCTTGGCCACCGTACGGGGCGGCGCGTCGGCCCACACCTGCTCGATCAGCCGCGCGACCGGCACGGGCACGCCGGGCGACAGGGCCAGGGCCGCCAGCAGGGTGCGCGTCCTGGCCGCGCCCACGTCGATCGGGTCGCCGTCGTCGGTCTCGGCGGTCACGCCGCCCAGCAGCCGGATCCGGACCACGGACCGCCCCCTCGCCCGGCCAACCGCCGGCACACCGTTCGCACACCGTCCCCGGCCAGGGTGGGTGCCGCATCGATCGGACCATAGCGGACATCGCGGTCCTCATCGTTTTCAGATGTCTTCAGTCGTCTTCAGTCGTCTTCAGAGTTTGGGAGTTTCGGAGTGAGCATGAACAGACGGACGACGGCCCGGATCGTCGGGGGCCTCTTCGTCACCGCGACCGTGGCGGGTGTGCTGAGCGCGGTGCTGCTGGCCGGGGACCGGTCGCGGGCCGGGGCGCTGCTGGTGGTGGTGATGGCCGCCGCCATCGCGATGATCCCGGCGGCGATCTTCCCGGTGCTGCGCGAACGCGGCGAGGGGGTGGCCGTCGGATACGTTGTGGCGCGCACGCTGGAGGTCGTGCTGCTGCTGCTGTCGGCGCTCGGGCCGCTCGTCGCCGCGTCCGGCGGGGATGCCTCGTGGTCCGGCACGTACGGCACCTGGGGTTATCCGGTCAGTTCCCTGTTCTTCTGCCTGGCCGTGGTACTGCTCAACGGGGCGCTGTGGCGGGGCGGGCTGGTGCCGCGGCTGATCTCCGGATGGGCGCTGGTCGCGGTGGTGCCGTACGCGGTGGACGCCCTGCTCGTGCTCTTCGGGGTGATCGAGGTATCCGCGCCGGCGCACGCCGTGCTGATCGCACCGCTGTCGGTCAGCGAGATGGTGCTGGCGCTGTGGCTGCTCATCAAGGGCTTCAACAGGTGATGCGGGCGTCGCGTAGATTTTTCCACGGATGATCACAGGAACGCTCCTGTCGTTGACCACGACATCAGGGGGTCGCGGTGGCGCCGCACGAGATGATGGGTTTCGGCGTTCCGATTGTGGCCGTCCCACTGCTGAAGGACGCCCTCGCTCGCCATCTCGCTTTCGGCCGCAGCCTCGACGCGCTCCGGGAAATGGGGGTGCGGGTCCTCTTCGATCCCGCCGCGCCGTCAGACGCGCGCATGCCATCCTGGGAACGCGTCATGGAAGAACTGCACAGCGTTGTCGGGGCACGACACTCACAGATGACGCCGGGCGCGGTCTGGTCAGTGCCTCCTCGGCCAGGTCCACGTGTCGCAGTCCTGCCTGGCGGTCGTGGGCGGCGGCGCAGTGGCGGGCGGCGACCGCGTGCAGGTTGGCGCGTTCGGCCGAGCCGATCCGCTCGTCTCCCAGGGCCAGACGGAGAATCTCCACCCCTTCACGAGGACGGCCCGAGTCGGTGACGACGGTGGACAGGTCCGGCATGACGTGGGCGCGCAGGTCCCGGTCGGTGCCGCGTGCGGAGGTGTCCAGTGCGAGCGTGAGCACTTTGGTGGCCTTCGCGGTGTCGCCCGCGTCATAGACGGCCCAGCCGAGACGGTCGGCCAGCAGGCCGACGGCCGAGGACAGGCGTTCGCGGATCGGCGTGGTCAGGCATCACCTGACCCGCATTTCAGTACGGGTTTTTTAGCTTCACGATGGTACGGGGCTCACGAACGCACCCTCCTTACGGTCTTTCCTGACGTGCTGACGACATCAGCTCACCTCACTGTCAGGAAGGCCAGCCCATGCCGGTGATACGCGGGCAAGTCGCGAAATCCGATCAGACACTTCCGGATAGACCGGATGCCGTGCGTCCTCAGCCGGGTAGTGAAGGCAATCTCGCAGGCAGGTGGGCACCTTTCGCGGTGAAGCCCTCGGCGGAGGTAATCGCCGCGAAGGAGCTCCAGGAGGCTCTGGAGACATACGGCATCGCCTCCGACGTGCACGACGGTTACGGGCTGGCGCTGGTGTCGGTCTGGGTGGGGCTGGTGGTGTGACGGGGAGCGGTTCTGGTGGCGTATCGGGTGGGACGCTCGGCGGGGGCGGTTCGTCTATGCCCGGCATCCGGTGGACGATCCCGGGCGGGCCGCTGATCGCGTCGCGGTCCGTTCCTGGTCCGCGTGCGGAAAACCACAGCCCGCTACGGGTACGCGCATCATTCCGGCGGCCGGGTGGGGAAACCTAGCGTTTCCGGCCATGATGGAAAAGTTGATCGACGTCCCCCGCCGGGGCGTCGCGGGGATCGCGGGCCTGCTGGTGCTGGCAGGGATGATCATGCTGACCGCGATGGGGGAAAGCACCATGCAACCCCTTTCGTCGTCGGCGCCGGAACGGGAGTTCAGCGCCGGGCGGGCGTTGGAACACCTCGGGCGGTTCGCCGCTGAACCGCGTCCGCTGGGCAGTCCGGCCGCCGACAGGGCCAGGGACTACCTGGTCGGGCAGTTGCGCTCGGAGGGGTTGAAGGTCGAGGTGCAGCGGGCGGTCGGAGCCCGTTCGGCCTCGGGACTCGCGACGTTCGGGCGGGTGGACAACATCGTGGCGACCCTGCCGGGCACGGACCCGACGGGCACCGTCATGATCGCGGCCCACTACGACTCCGCGGCCATGGGACCCGGCGCGTCGGACGACGGCGCGGCCGTGGCCGCGATGCTGGAGACCGTGCGCGCGTTGCGAACCCAGGGAGATCTCCGCAACGACCTGGTGTTCCTGATGACCGACGGTGAGGAGGACGGGGTTCTCGGGGCCGAGGCATTCGTCCGCGAACATCCCCTGGCCGGTAGGGGCGGGGTGCTGCTCAACTGGGAGGCGCGGGGTGTCGGCGGGCCGTCCCTGATGTTCGAGACGTCCAGGAACAACGCGCGGCTGGTCGAGACGTTCGCCGAGGCCGTGCCGCATCCGCGCGGCGACTCCTCGATGGTCGAGCTGTATCGGATGCTTCCTAACAACACCGACTTCACCCCGCTGATCGGGGCGGGTTTCACCGGGATGAACTTCGCCTACATCGAGCGCTCCTCGCGCTACCACACCGCCGACGACTCGATCGCCAACCTCGACCGGGGCAGCCTGCAACACCACGGCTCGAACATGCTGGCGCTCGCCCGCACCCTGGGTGATGCGACTCTGCCCGACCTGACCTCCGACGGCGACGCCACCTACTTCAGGGTGCTGGGAAGCATGGTCACGTATCCCGGCTACCTGGTCCGCCCCCTGGCGGCGCTCGCCGTACTGTCCCTGGCGGGTCTGACGCTGCTCGCGCGGCGGCGGGGACTGGTCTCCATTCCGAGAGTGCTCGCCGGTGCGGCGTCCGCGACACTCCCGCTGGGTTTGTCGGCGGTCCTCGCGCAGGGGATGTGGGAACTGCTGGTGGCCTGGCGGCCCGCCTACGACACGATGGGCGGCCTGCTCCACCGTCCGCTGGCGTACCAGGCCGCCGTTGCCGCTCTGGCGGGAGTGGCACTGCTGAGCTGGTATCTCCCCCTGCGCCGTCGGATCGGGCCCGCGGCACTCGCCGCCGGGGCGCTGGCGTGGCCGGCCGCGCTGGGCGTGCTCTGCGCGTGGGCCGCGCCGGGAGCGGCCTTCGTCTTCACTCTTCCGGTGCTGTTCTGCGCGCTCGGTGGGCTCACCGCGCTGCTGCTTCCGCGATTCCCGGCATGGCGGGTCGCCGCGATCAGCTGCGGGGCGGTCGCGTCCGCGCTGCTGCTACCGGCTCTGGCCAGGAACGCGCTGGACGGGATGGGCCTCGCGCTCGGCGGTGCGGGAGCCCTGGTGTTCGCCGTCTTCGGTCTCACGGTGCTGCCGATCGCGGAGCTCCCGCTCCCCGATCCCCGCCGGGGCTTGAGCCGTCACGCGGCCGTCGCGGCGCCCTCGATCGCGGTCGTGCTCGCGATGGCGCTGGTCGGCCTCGGGCTCGCGGTGGACAGGTTCGACGAGGGGCACCCCCGGCGCACGCATCTGGCGTACGTGATGGACGCCGACACTGGGGTGGCCCGGTGGGTCAGCGCCGACGTCGATCCGGCCGGATGGACCAGGAGGTACGTGTCCGGCCGCGACGTGGAGTCGCTGCCCGCGGGTTACGCGCGCGGTGAACTGTGGACCGGCCCCGCTCAGGCGATCAGGGCCGGAGAGCCGAGGGTGTCGGTGCTCTCGCGGAACGGAAACAGCGGGAGCGGGGACAGCGGGGACAGGGGGGACAGGGGGGACAGGGGGGACAGGGGGGACAGGGGGGACACTGTCACGTTGCGCGTGACCGCCGGGCGTGCCGTGCGCGGGGTGACACTGCGGGTGGATCACCCGATCACCGTGGCCACGGCGTCCGTCGGGGGAAGCGGGCCGGTGGCCGTCGCCGTCACCGGCGTCCGCACCGGCATCTGGCCCGGCGAGGTCCGGTTCCGTGCCCTGCCACCCGGGGGAGCCGAGATCACCCTGCGCGTTCCGGGGACGGACCGGGTACGGGTCACCGCGATCGCCGAGACGTACGGGCTCTCCACGGTGCCCGGCTACGTGCCGAGGCCGCCGGGCCTGGTGGCGTCGACCCGCGAGGACGGCGACCTCATCGCTGTCACCCGGACATACGATCTATGAAAGCTCTCCACCCGGGTCCGCGCGAAGAGTCTCGAAGCAGCGGCGAGGTGGATCGGGTGGTCGCGAAAACCGTTCGTCCGGTGAGATGGTCACGGCCTAGCATGCGGACGCGTGAGCGGAAGATTGCGTGGTATCGCGGACGTCAACGCGCGGATCATCGCTGAGGGCGAGTATTCGACCGATGACGGCACCGTCGTCGTGGGCCCGGCACTGCGGGCGGCGCTCTCCGGCACCGCGAGCCATCCGGCGGATGGATACATCGACGTTCCCCGCCCGACGACCGGTCACCGGACGTCTTTCCAGGTGACCGCCGAGGGGAGTCTCCAAGCCGCGCGACGGCTGCACCTCGCCGGGGCCGGGCGGATCGCCGTCCTGAACTTCGCCTCGGCTCGTAACCCCGGAGGCGGCTACCTCGGCGGTGCCAAGGCCCAGGAAGAGGACCTCTGCCGCAACTCCCTGCTGTATCCCTGTCTCCTGCGGGCTCCCGACTACTACGCCGCCCATCGCACCTCTCCCGACCTGCTCTACAGTCACCGCGTCATCTGGTCTCCCGATGTTCCCGTGCATCGCGGCGATGACGGCCGGCTGCTGAGCGAGCCGTACCCCGTCTCGTTCCTGACGTCTCCCGCCCCCAACGCCGGAGAGGCGCTACGCCGTGACCCGGGCCTACGGGACCTGATCCGGCACGTGCTCCACCAACGCGCGGAACGGGTCCTGACCGTGGCCGCCCATCACGGAGCGCGTCGGCTGGTCCTCGGTGCCTGGGGATGCGGGGTGTTCCGCAACGATCCCCGTGAGGTCGCCGAGGCGTTCCACACCCACCTCACCGCGGGCGGCGCGTTCGCGGCGGTGTTCGAACGGGTGGTGTTCGCGGTCTGGGACCGTTCACCCGACTCCGCCAACCGAGCCGCGTTCGCCGACCGTTTCGCCTCCGTGTCGGAACCGGTGTCGGAACCGCGGTGACTGTCACCCGCACGAACGCGCGGTCAGCCGGGGGCGCCGAAGGCGTACTTCAGGGGCGGTAGCACCGCCTGGGCGTCCGCGCCGCCGACCCAGAGGCCGATCATGAACGCCGCGGTCGCCTCCAGCAGGCCCGCGCGTTCCAGGCCGCCGCCGTCGACCGGCTCGCATCCGAGGTCGGTGACGAGGGAGCGTACGGCGGCCAGCGCGGCGGGGTCGTCGCCGCAGAGGGGCACCGCCAGCGGGACGCCGTCGAAGGCGGGCGGCGTCATCCGCCAGACGTCCTCGTGGCACAGGTTGAACGCCTTGACGACGTGGGCCCCGGTGGCGTCCGCGACGCGCCGCGCCATCGAGGGGCCGCCCTCGGTGGCCAGGGTGAACCGTCCCTGGACGACCGGGTTGACGCAGTCGGCGAGCACCCGCCCGTCCAGCGTCCCCCGGGCGGCTCCGGCGGCCTCCAGGACCTCGGTGACGGCGTGATCGCGGACGGCCAGCAGCGTCACCTCGCCGAAGACCGCCGCCTCCTCCCAGGTGCCCGCCCGCGCGGTGGGTCCGAGCCTGCCCGCCAGGGCGGCGGCCTTCGCCGGGTCCCGGCCGCTCACCGTGAGCTCGTGGCCCGCGCGGGCCCAGTGCGTTCCGAGCGCGTCCGCCATGCGGCCCGCCCCGAGGATGCCGATGCGCATCCGTCCTCCCCTGCTCGACTGCTGGTGTAGGACGAAGGTAGACAGTTCATCAGGCACCGTTCGGTGCGTAACGTCTCGGAGAGACTGGAGGACCCGGCGTGTTCCTCGCCGACTGCCGCGCCCGGCTCGCCTTCGACCTGATCGGCAACACCTGGAACGCCGTCGTCGTCTGGGCGCTGCGCGCCGGTCCCCGGCGTCCCGGCGAGCTGCGCGAGGAGATCGGCGGGATCAGCACGAAGGTGCTCACCGAGACGCTGCGCAGGCTGGAGTACAACGGCCTCGTCTCCCGGCGGGTCTACGCCGAGGCGCCACCCCGGGTCGAGTACGGGCTCACCGACCTGGGGCGGACACTGGTGCCGCTGATCGGGGCCTTCGGCGAGTGGGCCTTCGACCACGGCGACGAGGTCCTCGACGCCCAGGACCGCGCCGACGACGTCACCCGGTGAGGTCCTTGACGCCCAGGGCCGTGCGGAGGGCGTCACCGGGTGGCGTCGTCCGGGCTGATCGAGGGCGGGGCCAAGGTACGTCATGGCGGAGGAGAGCCGAGGAGAACGGGCGCGGAACGCGGAGGTGCCCGCCTCGTGAACGGCCGGTGCCGGGCGCTCTGACTCGGTGGAACGGTGGCGCCCGGCTGTTTCGCCAGGGTGGTCTGAGTTACTCTTTGCCCACATTCCGATCATGTGAGGCACTGGTGGTTTCTGGTCCACTTCGCCGTGGTGACCCCGATCGGATCGGTGGTTACCTGATCACCGGACGGCTCGGCGAGGGTGGCCAGGGGGTCGTCTACCTCGGAGAGGGTGACGGCGGCGAGAAGGTCGCGATCAAGGTCATGCGAGGCGGCATCGAGCGTTCGTTCGAGAAAGAGGTCGCCGCCGCTCGTCAGGTCGCCGAGTTCTGCACAGCCAGGGTGCTCGCCGCCGATCTCGACCACGACCCGCCCTACGTGGCCAGCGAGCACATCGACGGTCCCTCGCTGGCCGCGGTCGTCGAGGCCGAGGGAGTGGTCCGCGGGGCCGTGCTCCACCGGCTGGCGGTCGGTACGGCCACCGCGCTCACCGCCATCCACCGGGCGGGAGTGGTGCACCGGGACTTCAAGCCGGGCAACGTGCTCATCGGCCCGGACGGGCCACGTGTGATCGACTTCGGCATCGCCAGGCTCGCCAACGTGACCGCGACCACGAGAGGGCTGATGGGCACCCCTCCCTACATGGCTCCCGAACAGTTCGACGCCGGGCAGGTGGGACCGGCGACGGACGTCTTCGCGTGGGGCTCCACCATGACCTACGCGGCCACCGGCAGGCCGCCGTTCGGCGGCGACACGTTCGCGGCGATCGCCTACCGGATCCTGCACGGCGAGCCCGAACTCGGCGACCTGGCCGAGCCGCTCCGCTCGATCGTGGCGCGCTGCCTCGCCAAGGATCCCGCACGTCGGCCCAGCGCCAGGGACGTGCTGCTGGAACTGCTCGGCGAGGCGCGGACGGGCGACGTCACCGGCGCCCTCCGGCAGGGGCGGCTCACCGCGACCGTCGAGGGCGCTCCTGTGACGCGCAGGCGGCTGCTCCTGGCCGGCGGGGTCGCCGCGACGGCGCTGGCCGTGACGGGAGGGGTGTTCTGGCGGTGGGGGACGGGGAGCCCCTCCCCGGGACCCCTGTCCATCCCGACCGTGCCGGGGACCCCCACTCTCGGCGGCGGGACGTCCACCCCCGCGCCCGCCTCCGCGGGAAGTACGCCCGCCGCGGTCAACGCGTCCGCCTCCGCTCCCGCGCCGAGCACCCGCGTCTCCTCCTCGCCCCCCGGTCCGCCGCCCGCCAGGTCGGCCGAGCTCGTCGCGGCCGTCGAGAGCGCGGTCCTCGCCGCGCCCGTCGCCGACTTCACGTTCGAAGGTCAGCTCACCGACAGCGACTTCCTGGGCACCGCCACCGGGCGGCTGGGCTACGGCGGCGTCGACGCCGAGGCCAGCCAGTACGGAACGGGCTTCGACATGAGGGTCCGCATGAGGTCCGGGAAGGCCAGGAAGGTGGCCGTCCTGTGGGAGGAGGGGCGGCAGGAGACCTACCTCGACGCCCGCAGGGTGAAGGACCAGGCCGACCCTCCCGAGGCACTGTCGATGGCGGAGATGGTGATCGTGACGGCCTCCGTCGACGTCATCCTCGACCTGGCCATACAGACCACGCGGATCACCCGCGAGGGGCGCCTCTACTCCGGCCAGCTCGTCACCACCAGGGCGCCCGCGGCGGTCGTCGACAAGCTCTCCGAGATCACCGGAGGATGGACGCCCGAACAGCTCGAACGGCAGTCCACGATCCAGTGGCGGCTGCGCCTGGACGCCGACGACCGGCCCGCGACCTTCGACTTCGACTGGCGTGCCCTGCTCCACGGAAGCCGGACGACCTCCCCCTTCCGTACCGTCTACCGCGACTGGCGGGCCGGGACCGTCACCATCTCCTAGCGACGCCGGCGGCGCGGGTCAGCGGACCTCTTCCCGGGTGCGCCCAGAGGCTCGTACGAGGCGCCGGGGCCAGGGCGGCCATGGCGATGAGCGCGATCCCGCCGAGGTCGAACAGGCACACCCGGGCCGGGGGCCGAGGTGGACCGAGGGTACGCCCGGCGTGCACGACGATCAGCGGCAGGTATCCGGCCGCGAACGCCATCCATCGAACACGGAGGGGGTCGACAGCGCCACGATCATGAATCCGGCCATGCCCGGCGGGATCGGCGCCCTGCGGGGGTGAATTCAGTTGAGGGCCGAAAAAGTTTTTCTCACAAAAGCGGATATATGGCCTTAAATCATTAGCTTCGAGGGGAGGGCTTGTCCTTCTTCCCGGCCACGAGGGTGTCGGCGGTCTTGCCGGGCACGGGCGTCCCGACCGGCGTGGGTGCGGTCGCGGGGGGCACGGAGGTCGCGGCACCGGACGGGGGCTTGCGGGTGCGCGTACGGGGGCGGGCGACCGCGGGGAACTCCGCGGTGTCGGTGGTGCCCTCCGGGGTGGGACCTCCCGAGGTGGTGCCCTCCGAGGTGGCGCCCTCAGGGGTGAGCCTCGCAGGGGCGGGCTCGTCGGGCTTCTTCCCGGCGCTGGGCCGGGCGGGGGCGGGCGCCGCGTGGGTCTCGGGCTCGCGTAGCGCGGCGATGACGTCGTCGGCCTCGGCCTCGGCGGCGAAGTCCTCGGCGGCCTCGGCCTCGCGGCGTTTGATCACCACCATGTGGTCGACCGACAGGCGGCCCGCGCCGCCGACCGCGAGCAGGATGGAGGCGGCCCCGAGGGCCACGATCAGCTTGGCGTCGCCCCCGGTGAGCGGCAGGCCCGTCTCGCCGCTGGCCAGTACGAACACGGCGAGAGCCTCGGCGAACAGCAGCAGTCCGCACGCGGGCACGGCGAGACCGGCCACCAGCAGCGCGCCGCCGATGAGCTCCGTCAGCATGGTGGTGGCGGCCCACACTTCGGCTCCGGAGGCGCCCAGGGCCTCGAACTGGTCGGAGGTGGCGTTCAGGCCCGCTTCGAGCTTGTGCCAGCCGTTGGCGAAGAAGATCCCGCCCACACCCAGCCTCGCGGCCAGGGAGGCGAGATCATGAAGGGTTTGTCGCACGGTTCCTCATTCTGGTTAGATTCCCCGTTCCTGCCCATGCTTGACCGATAGATGACCGAGCAGGGGCCTTCCAAACCCGTCACGAGGGGTCGTCCCCCTCCTCTTCGCCGGGGCGGCGGGGCACCAGGAGTGTCACCGCGAGCGCGGTGGCGCCCAGCAGGAACACGCTCACCGCCACCGTCGCGTGCAGGCCGGAGACGAACGCGACGCGGGCCGAGGCGAGCAGGGCGTCCCCCACGCCGCCGCCGATCTCCCGCGCCACGTGCGCGGCGGAGGCGAGCGACTGGCGGGCCTGGTCCATCATCGCGGGCGCGACGCCGTGGACCGAGGGCAGCGAGGGGGCGTACACGACCGTGGTGATCGTGCCGAGCACCGCGACCCCGAGCCCCGCGCCCAGCTCGTAGGCGGTCTCCTCGATCGCGGCGGCGCCGCCCGCGTGGGACTCCGGGGCGGACGACATGATCGTGTCGGAGGCGGCCAGCAGGGTGACCTGGATGCCGAAGCCGATACCGATGAAGCAGAGCGTCAGGGCCACCGGATGCCCCTCGGTGTGCCAGGTCAGGGTGGGGGCGAGGGAGAGGGCGGTCAGCGCCAGCCCGCCGCCCATCGTGGCGCGCAGCCCGAACCACCGCAGCAGCCGCGCCCCGGCCAGGCCGCCCGCGATCGAGGCGATCATGAGGGGGAGCATGCGTACGGCGGCCTGGAGCGGGCTGTCGCCGAGGACCAGCTGGAGATACTGGGCGAGCATGAGCTCCAGCCCGACCAGGGCGAAGACCGTCAGCAGCACGGCGCCCACCCCCGCGCGGAACGCCCGCAGCCGGAACAGGCTCAGGTCCAGCAGGGGGAAGGCCAGCCGTCGCTGCCTGCGGACGAACCACGCCAGCAGCCAGACCCCGCCCAGGAACGCCACTACCCCGCCCGGATGCCCGGTGCCCGCCTCCTTGAGGCCGAAGGCCACCCCGAGGATGCCCAGCACCGACAGCGCCGCGCTGAGCGCGTCCCACGGCCGGCCGGAGCGCCTGCGGGACTCGGGGAGGACCCTGGCCGCGGCGGGCAGCAGGACCACGAGGATGGGGACGTTGATCAGGAAGACGGCGCCCCACCAGAAGTGCTCGACGAGCACCCCTC
Source organism: Streptosporangium oxazolinicum (assembly GCF_039537505.1). Lineage (NCBI taxonomy): Bacteria > Bacillati > Actinomycetota > Actinomycetes > Streptosporangiales > Streptosporangiaceae > Streptosporangium > Streptosporangium oxazolinicum. The sequence continues at coordinate 407,279 of NZ_BAABAQ010000004.1, read as the reverse complement.
CGACGATCGGGCCGACCGCGGCCCCGGCGGCGGCCACCGCGCTCCACACGCCCAGCGCGATCGCCCGCTCGTGCCGGTCGGTGAAGACCTGCCGGATGATCGAGAGTGTGGCGGGCATGATCATCGCTCCGCCGAGGCCGAGCAGCGCGCGTGCGGAGATCAGCGCGAGCGGGGTCGGCGCGAACGCCGCCGCGGCCGAGGCGACGCCGAAGACCAGGTATCCGGCCAGCACCAGGCGCTTGCGCCCGTAGCGGTCACCGAGCGTGCCGAAGGTCAGCAGCAGCGGCGCGACCATCAGCGAGTAGACGTCGATGATCCACAACAGTTCCACGGAGGACGGTTCGAGGGCGGCCGTCAGTGCCGGTACCGCGATGTGCAGCACCGTGGCGTCCACCGCGATCAGCAGCAGGCTGAAGCAGAGGATGGCGAGGACCGACCATCGGCCGGCCCCGGATGCCCGTGGGTCGCCGTCCGTGCGCCTGGCCATGACGGTGGTCATGAGCCGCTCAGGATCTGTCGGCGTGGACGAACATGCGTCGCAGCTTAGGCGAAGTCGGGCGGTGTCCGGGGCGGCATTGGGTGATTGATTCACAGGGGAATGTCCGTTTTGCACCCCGGGTTGGGCGATATTCCAGGCCTTCCGAGGCGCCGTGGGTGACCTCTCTAGAGAGATACAGGCATATACCGCTATCTAGGCAAAAGGTGATCTCGCACGGACCATGGCGATCGTGGGGAGCCAGCGCGAGGCCCGTGAGCCGCCGTGGTGAGCGGGCCCGGCGGGCACGACCCCGCCTCGGTCCCGCCACCGCGGGACCCCGACAACCCCGAACACGGGAACGCCCCCGGCCGGGTGTCTGAGCCGCCACGGGACCCCGCCACCTCCGGACGCGGGAACGTCTCCGGCCGGGTGTCTGAGTCGCCACGGAATCCCGCCGGCCCCGGGAACGCCCTCGGCCGGGTCCCCGCGCCGTCCGGGGATCCCGACGGCTCCCGGCACGGGCACGACCCCGCCTCGGGACCCGTCCCGCCGCCCCGGGATCCCGCCGATCCCCGGCAGTGGTGTGCCGTGGCCGCCGCGTGGCTGGGCCGCGACCGGCCCGAGGCCGCGCTGGAGGCCGCCCGCAGGGCGCTGGACCTCGACCCCCGCTCCGAGTCCGGCGCCGACTGGGGGTACCGCCTCGCCAGCCTCGCGTTCGAGCGGCTCGGCCGCGACGCGGAGGCCGTGGCGGCCGCCGAGGAGGCCGTACGCCTCGCACCGGGCTCCTGGGCCGCGCGGATGCGCCTGGGAGCCGCGCTGCGCAGGGTGCCGGGGCGCTGGCGCGAGTCGCGGGCCCAGGCGGCCAGGGCCGTACGCTACGCGCCGGAGGAGCCGGACCCGCACGTCCTCGCCGGTGACCTCGCCCTGCTGCGGGGTGAGTACGGCCTCGCGGAGGCCGCCTACCGCGAGGCGCTGCGCCATCTGCCCGGCCACCCCGGCGCCAGGATCAACCTCGGTCTGGCCCAGTTGCGCTGGGAACGCCCGCGTGTCCACCACGACCCCGCCTGGCCGGTCGACCCCCGCGAGACGAGCCGGGCCAGGCGTGCCCTGGAGACCTGGTCGCGACAGACCCGGATCCTGCTGGCCGCCGCCCTCGTCGCGGTCTGCGCGGCGGAGTTCGGGTTCGGCCTGGCCGCCGTGGCGAGGATCGGCGGCGGGCTGATATTGCTCGCCGTCCTGGCGATCACCCTCAGGCAGGCGCACCGGGTCAGGCTCTGGTCGTACGTGCCGGGCATGCTCGCCCGCGATCTCTGGCTCAGCACGTCGGTCTCGATCACCCTGGTCGCCGTGACCGCGTACGTCGCGGTCGTCGCCACCCTGCCCACGGAGATCCCGCCGCTCCTTCACACCCCGGTATCGGGCGCGCCGGGGGCGGTCTGGGCCGGTCTCGCCGGGTTGGTGCTCCTCAACGGGGCGGTACTGCTCGTCCTGCGCGTCCTCGTCGAGGCGTGGCGCGGGCGGCCGGGCAGGGCGCTGGCCGAGTTCGCCGCCGCCGGTGACGACCGCACGGCCAGGCGCGACGTGAACGTGACCCTCTGGCTGGTGGCGGGCCGGGTCTGGTCGGTGCCGGTGGCGGTCGTGGTGGCGGTCGCCGTCCTGGACGAGCGAAGCTGGGCGCTGGCCGCGCTCGCCGTGCCGCTCGTGCTCGGCTGGGCGCGCGGCCGGGTGGGACCGGCCCCGGCCCTCACCCGCGCGCTCGCCTCGGACCGCGTGCTGGCGGCGGCGCTGGCCCTGCCCGCCTCGGCGTCGGTCCTGCTCGGCGCGGCCGGGGTAGCGACGCTCCTCGGGTTCGCCCCGGTGGGGGAGTGGGTCTGGTGGGCCGGGATCGTGCTGCTGGCCCTGCCGGTGGCGATGTTCGCCACGAGGTCGATACGGGCGTGGTGGCGGGGCGCGCCGGGGCCGTGGCGGGCCTCGCTGGTCATGTGCGACGGCCGCGGGAGCCGCCTGCCCGGCGACGCCGCGCCGCCGGTGGGGCTCAGCGGGGAGGTGCGCGCGGCCTTCACCTACGCGCGGGGGGTGGTGCTCGCGTACGCCGACCCCAGCGGCCCGCGCGCGCTCGCCGTCGGCGCGGTCAGCTCGGTCGGCCCGAGCGGCGAGCTGCGCCTGATCGCCGCCTCCGACGCCTGGGAGGCCGCCGAACGCGACCCCAGGGTGGCGGTCTTCGTCGCCGATCCGCTCGACCGCCGATTCTGGGCCGAGGTACGCGGCATCGCCATCGGCGACACCGAGGCCGACCTGCTGAGGATCACCCCCAAGGAGGTCGTGGTCGGCGAGTATCCCGGCCGCCACCAGGGCCGCGCCCACCGAGGCTGAACCGTCCCCCGGACCCCCGGACCGCCGGTCGCTGACACCGGGACCGAACGCCGGGACCGGGCGCTGAGACCGGGCGCCGGGACCGGGCCGGGGCCATGAACCGCCGGGACCGGGCGGGGTGTCCACCGGCATCGCGGGCCGCCGGGCCGAGAGGTCGCCGGGACCGTGGGCCGCCTTGCCGGGCGGTGACATTTTCCTGCCCGCCCCCCGGCGCGCCTCCCCGCCCTGACGAGCGGCGGAAGGCGGCCGGAACCGGGCCGTACCACCCTCGGGGAACGCGGGCGCGGGCCGCCGCGCGCGGGGCGCGGAGGCGGCACGGAGAAGGGTGTGACCGAAGGGGCGGCACAGGAAGAGCTTGCTGCCTCGAACGTTGGTTTCATCCGTTCTCATCCGTATATCTGATCGTGCCCGTACGACGGCGTGGCGCGCCCCCCAGGCACGCGCAAACGTCCCCTCGTTGCGGTATAACCGGGGGCGAACCGGGGAGGCGTGATGCGGGAATCCAGCAGGGCCCGTCCGGCGGGGCGCGCGGCGGCACGGGATCTGTTCGAGCAGGTCCGGCTGGGCTACTTCCGGCTCTCGCCGCCCCTGCGCAGGCTGATCTACGTCGCGGTGCTGGCCGGAGCCGTCGCGCTGGCGTTCGGGCTCGGCTGGTCGGTCCTCAACACGTTCTTCGGCACGCTGGCGTTGCTCGGCTTCGCGGCGCTGACCCTGAGCTTCCCCCGCGCCGCCGCCACCCTGCTCGTGGTGCTCGCCTGGCTGGCGACGATCCTGATCGTCCAGGGCGCCTCCGGTGCGAGCTCGCCGATCCCGACGGCGCTGATGATCCTCGGCCTGCTGGTCGCCGGAGCCGCCCACCTCATCCGCTGGGTCCCCCCGTGGGTGACCACGGTCATGGCGCTGGTACCCGCCGGGCTGACGGCCGTCCTGCTCGGCGTGGTCGTCACCGGGTTCGTGCCCGCCGTCGCCATCTGGGCCGCGTACGCCGTGGCGGCCGGGGTGCTGGTTTACCGGTTCCTGCAGGCCCGCCGGGTGCGGGGCGCGCTGGAGGCGGGGGAGCGGCACCAGACCGGGCTCCGGGTCCGCGAGGGCGGCCACCTCGCCCCCGCCCAGGGAGCCGGTGAGCGCGACGCGCCGCCGCCGATCTCGGTGGAGGAGGCGCTCGGCGAGCTGGACGCCATGATCGGCCTGGCCCCGGTGAAGGAGCAGGTCCGCTCGATCGCCGCCTCGATCGAGGCGGCCAGGCTGCGCAGGGAGGCCGGATACTCCACCGAGCCGCCGATGCGGCACTTCGTGTTCGTCGGCCCGCCGGGCACCGGCAAGACCAGCGTGGCCAGGACCGTCGCGAAGATCTTCTACGCCTTCGGCCTGCTGGAGACCCCCTACGTGGTGGAGGCCCAGCGCGCCGACCTGGTGGGGGAGTTCCTCGGCGCCACCGCGATCAAGACGAACGAGCTGGTCGACCGGGCGCTCGGCGGGGTGCTGTTCGTCGACGAGGCGTACAGCCTGATCAACTCCGGCGACGGCCAGCCCGACAGGTTCGGCGCGGAGGCCGTGCAGACGCTGCTCAAGCGGGCCGAGGACGACCGCGACCGGCTGATCGTCATCCTGGCCGGATACGAGAAGGAGATGAGCGCCTTCCTGTCGTCCAATCCCGGCCTGGGCAGCAGGTTCTCCAGCAGGGTCCGCTTCCCCAGCTACGCCCCCGACGAGCTGCTCCAGATCACCGAGCTGCTGCAGCGGCGCCGGGGCGACCGGATGGCGCCCGAGGCCGCGCCCGCCCTGCTCGCCCGCTTCGAGGACATCCACCGCCGCGCGATCGTCGACGACCTGGGCAACGCCCGGTTCGTCCGCAGCCTCGTGGAGGCCGTCGCGCAGGCCAGGGACGTGCGCGTGGTGGGGGCGGGCGGCGCGCCCACCACCGAGGACCTGGTCACCACGGTCGAGGGCGACGTCGTCAAGGCGTTCGACGAGATCACCGCCCGCTATCGGGGCTACCAGGCCGCCCCCTCCCTCGAGGAGGCGCTGGCCGATCTCGACCGCATGGCGGGGCTGGAACCCGTCAAACGGCAGGTGCACGCGATCGCCGCGCAGCTCAGGGTGGCCAAGATGCGCCAGGAACGAGGGCTGCCGACCCCGCCGCAGATGCGGCACTTCGTCTTCGCCGGGCCGCCCGGCACCGGCAAGACCACCGTGGCCCGCATCCTGGGCCGCATCTTCGCCGCGCTGGGCCTGCTCGCCCAGCCCGACGTGGTGGAGGCCCAGCGGGCCGACCTGGTCGGCCAGCACCTCGGCGCCACCGCGATCAAGACGAACGAGCTGGTCGACCGGGCGCTCGGCGGGGTGCTGTTCGTCGACGAGGCGTACAGCCTGGTCAACTCCGGCTACAGCGGCGGCGACGCCTTCGGCGCCGAGGCCGTGCAGACGCTGCTCAAGCGGGCCGAGGACGACCGCGACCGGCTGGTGATCATCCTGGCCGGATACGAGAAGGAGATGAGCGCCTTCCTGTCGTCCAATCCCGGCCTGGGCAGCAGGTTCAACCAGCGGGTGCTGTTCCCCTCGTACGCGCCGGGGGAGCTCACCGAGATCGCGGTGCTGCTCGCCGACTCCTCGGGCGACAGGTTCGACGACGACGCCCGCCGCGACCTGGCCGAGGTCTTCACCTGGGTCTGCGACGAGGGCCTGATCGACGGCCTCGGCAACGGCAGGTTCGCGCGCTCGCTCTTCGAGCGCGCCGCGATGCGCAGGGACGTCCGCCTGGCCGCCCTCGGCGGCGCCACCGCCAGCGCCGCCGACCTGACCACCATCACCAGCGCCGACCTGCGCGCCGCCGTCGACGAGCTCGCCGGGAAGTGACCCCGGCTCCCGGGAAGGCGCCCCCGGCCGCGCGGGCGGTGTCTTCGCGGTTCTCCGGAAAAGGCTCCCGGTCCTCCGGGAGGGGCTCCCGGTTCTCCGGGACGTGACCGCGGGCCCGCCCGGCCGTCTCCAACGCCCGCGCGGCCGTCCCCGGTGCGCGGCCGGTCGTCCTCCGGGCCGGGTCGGCTGACCCGCGGGCCCAGCGGCGCCGTCTCTCACCGAGATCCCTCCGATTCGGTACGCTATGCAGCCCACCGGTCGCCGAGTGTAGCAAGATGGTCACTGACAGCGGCGGGGCTCCGGAGGAGGAAAGATGGCGGGATTCCTTGCCCGCAGGCTGCTCAACTACCTGGTGCTGATCGCCGTGGCCACCAGCCTGGCCTACATGCTGGCCGCCTCGGCCCTCAACCCGCGATCCAACTACGAGGGCCGCAACCCTCCGCTCCCCCCGGCCGTCGTCGACGCGCGCCTCACCGAGCTCAACCTCAACGACCGCACCCCGCTGTTCGAGCGCTACCTGACCTGGGCGGGTGGCGTCGCGCGCGGCGACTTCGGCAAGACGGCGGCCGGAGGCTCGGTCAACGACGACCTCGGGCGCCGCGTCGGCGTCACCCTGCGCCTGATCACGAGCGGGCTGGTCCTCGGCAGCGTCGCCGGTGTGCTCATCGGCGCCTACGCCGCGGTCAGGCAGTACGGCCTCTTCGACCGGGTGGCGACCGGCCTGTCCTTCGTGGTGCTCGCGATCCCCACGGTGGTGCTGGCCAACGTCCTGATCATCGCCGCGATCCGGCTCAACGAGGCGGCAGGCACCCAGATCCTCCTCGTCAGCGGCGAGGCGACCCCCGGCCTCCCGGGAGGGTTCGCCGCCGCAGCGCTCGACCGGATCCGGCACCTGGTGCTGCCCACGCTGTCGCTGTCGCTCGGGCTGGTCGCCGTCTACAGCCGCTACCAGCGCAACATGATGCTCGACGTGCTCGGCGCCGACTTCATCCGCACGGCCATGGCCAAGGGGCTGAGCCGCCGCGCCGCGCTGACCCGGCACGCGCTGCGCACCGCGCTCATCCCGGCGGTCACCTACTTCGCCTTCACTTTCGGGGCACTGCTGGTCGGCACCACCTTCACCGAGAAGATCTTTGGCTGGCACGGCATGGGGGAGCAGCTGGTCGACTCGATCTCCACCAACGACGTCAACACCGTCGCCGCGATCAGCTGCTTCGCCGCGCTGGCCGTGCTGCTGGCCGCGCTCGCCTCCGACGTGCTCCACGCCGTCCTCGACCCTCGCGTCCGGGTGGGGTGAGCCGGAGATGACCATCGCCGACGAGGAGCTCGCCGAACAGCGGGCGTCCGTCGACAGGATCAAGGCGCCCTCGCGGCTGCGGGTGGTCATGGGCCGCCTCCTGCGCTCGGGCCGGGGCAGGACCGGCTTCACGCTGCTCGTGCTGATCTTCCTGCTGGCCTTCGCCGGGCCGTACCTCACCCGCTGGACGTACGTCTCGAAGGACTTCACGGCCTTCATGGCGCCGCCCTCCACCGAGCACTGGTGGGGGACCCTGCAGACCGGCGCCGACGTGTACGCGGTCACGCTGCGCGGCCTGCAGCGGTCCCTGATCGTCGGCCTGCTCGCCGCGGTGGTCGGCACCGCGCTCGCGGCCGTGGTGGGGGCCTTCGCCGGATACTTCGGAGGCTGGACCGACCGGGGGCTGACCTGGCTGACCGACCTGCTCCTGGTGCTCCCGGCCTTCCTGATCCTGGCGATCATGTCCCCGCTCTTCGTCGGGGGACAGTGGCCGGTGTTCGTGCTGGTGCTGGCGCTCTTCCTCTGGATGGTCACCTCGAAGATCGTCCGGAGTATGACCATCTCGCTCAGGGAGCGGGAGTTCATCCACGCGGCCAGGTTCATGGGCGTGCCCCCGACGAGGATCATCTTCCGGCACGTGATCCCCAACATGTCCTCGCTGCTGGTCGTCGACGCCACCCTCAACGTCAGCGCCGCGATCCTCACCGAGACGTCCCTGTCCTACTTCGGCTTCGGTATCCAGCCGCCCGACGTCTCGCTGGGCAGCCTCATCGCCGACGGCGCGCGGACGGCCCTCTACGCCCCCTGGACGTTCTGGTTCTGCGCGGGCCTGCTGATCGTCACCGTGCTCGCGGTGAACCTGGTCGGCGACTCCCTGCGCGACGCCTTCGACCCCACGTCCCACAGGGGTGGGTGACCGGTGAAGAGCGAGTGGCCCTCGGGCGCGACACCCCGGATCGGCCGGACCGGCGGGCACGCGCCCGCGCCGGACCCGGTCGCCCCCGTGCTCGAGGTGCGCGACCTCGACGTCACCTTCGGCTCGGGCCCCGGCGCGGTCCGCGCGGTCAGGGGCATGGGCTACGCGGTCCGCCCCGGCGAGGTGCTCGGCGTGGTCGGGGAGTCCGGCTCCGGCAAGTCGGTCACCTCGCTGGCCGTGATGGGCCTGCTCCCGGCGCACGCCCGCGTCACCGGCTCGGTGCGGCTGCTCGGGCAGGAGATCCTGGGGGCTCCGGAGAAGACGCTCACCGCGTTCCGCGGCAAGACCGTCTCGATGGTCTTCCAGGACCCGCTCTCCGCGCTCACCCCCGTCTACCGGGTCGGCGACCAGGTCGCCGAGGCGATCCGCGTGCACCAGCGGGTGAGCGCGGCCCAGGCCGCCAGGCGCGCCGTCGAGCTGCTCGACCTGGTCGGCATCCCCAACGCCGCGCAGCGGGCCAGGGCGTTCCCGCACGAGTTCTCCGGCGGCATGCGCCAGCGCGCGGTGATCGCGATGGCGATCGCCAACGACCCCGACGTGATCCTCTGCGACGAGCCGACCACCGCGCTCGACGTGACCATCCAGGCGCAGGTGCTGGAGGTGCTGAAGACGGCGCAGCGCGAGACCGGCGCGGCGATCGTCATCATCACCCACGACCTGGGGGTGGTGGCCGGGTTCGTCGACCGGGTCCTCGTCATGTACGCCGGGCGCCCCGTCGAGGTCGGCTCGGTGGACGAGGTCTACTACCGCAGCCGCATGCCGTACACCATGGGCCTGCTCGGCTCGGTCCCGCGCCTCGACCGAGGCCGGGAGCAGCCGCTGGTGCCGATCGGGGGCAGCCCGCCGTCACCGGCGGCGCTGCCGCCCGGCTGCCCGTTCGAGCCGCGCTGCCCGATCGCCGTACCGGCGTGCGCCGAGGCCGAGCCGGAGCCGGAGCCGGAGCCGGTGGGCTCGCCCGGCCACCTCGCGGCGTGCGTGCGCTCCGGCGAGATCGAGGCGGCGGGCTGGTCGCCCGCCCAGCTCTACGGCGTACGCGGCCCCTCAGGGGGCGCGGCCACGCGTGCCGAGGCCGGTCCCGCCCGGCGCCCGGCAGGCCCCGCCGACTCCACCGGTTCCACCGGCCTCGCCGCCCCCGCCGTCGAGGAGCCGCCGCGCCCGCGCGACGAGCGCGACGTGGTCCTGGCGGTCGAGGACCTGGTCAGGCACTACCCCCTGGTCAAGGGGACGCTCCTGCGGCGGCGGGTCGGCACGGTCCGCGCGGTGGACGGCGTCAGCCTCGACGTCCGCGAGGGCGAGACGCTCGGCCTGGTCGGCGAGTCGGGCTGCGGCAAGACGACCACCCTGATGGAGATCCTCGAACTGGCCGCACCGCAGCACGGCAGGATCACGGTGCTGGGCCACGACACCTCGGGGATGAGCGCCCGCGACCGGATGGCCGTGCGGCGCGACATGCAGATCGTCTTCCAGGACCCGCTCGCCTCGCTCGACCCGAGGATGACCGTCTACGACATCCTCGCCGAGCCGCTGCGCGCGCACGGCGCCCGGAGGCCGGGGCCGAGGATCGGCGAGCTGCTCGACCTGGTCGGCCTGGAACCCGGCCACGCCGCCCGCTACCCGCAGGATTTCTCCGGGGGCCAGCGCCAGCGCATCGGCATCGCCCGCGCCCTCGCGCTGGAGCCCCGGCTGGTCGTGCTGGACGAACCGGTCTCGGCGCTCGACGTGTCCATCCAGGCGGGGGTGCTCAACCTGCTGGAGGAGCTGAGGACCCGCCTGGGCCTGTCGTACCTGTTCGTGGCGCACGACCTGGCCGTGGTCCGGCACATCGCCGACCGGGTCGCGGTCATGTACCTGGGAAGGATCGCCGAGATCGGCCGGGTCGGCGGGGTCTACGACAGCCCGATGCACCCCTACACGCGGGCCCTGCTGTCGGCGATCCCGCTGCCGGACCCGGTGCTGGAGCGCTCCAGAAGGCGGATCCTGCTGGAGGGAGACCTGCCCAGCCCGGCCGACCCTCCCTCGGGGTGCCGCTTCCGCACCCGCTGTCCCCTGTTCAAGGCCCTCGGTGAGACCGACAGGCGACGCTGCGTGGACGAGGAGCCCCAGGTGCGGCGGCTCGGGGACGACCACGGCGTCTCGTGCCACTTCGCCGAGAGGATCGACGCCGTATGACCCGGCCGTTCGTCCAGACACGCGCCCGGACACAGGCACGGACGCAAGCCCGGAGCAGGTCGGCCGTACGCCGTTCGCACGCCCAGCCGCACGTCCAGTCGTATGCCCCGGGAGGAACACCGTGATATCAATCCGGCGCGTGGGCGCGCTCGCCGCCGCGCTGGCCATGGCCGTCGCACCGGGTCTCGTCGGATGCGGGCAGGAGAGGGGCGTGAAACCGGGCGGGCCCGTACCGGCGGTCAAGGCCTACGACGTCAACCCGGTCGCCCGAGACCGGATCGCGGACGGGGGCGTGCTCCGCTGGGGGATCAACGAGTATCCGTCCAACTGGAACCTCAACCACATCGACGGCAACCTGGCGACGGTCAAGAGGGTCATGGACGGCCTCATGCCCTCCCCCTTCCGCTCCGACGCCAAGGGGAAGATCTCCCCGAACACCGACTATCTGTCCGAGGGCAGGGTCACCGCGCACGAGCCCAGGCAGGTCGTCACGCTGACCCTCAACCCGCGCGCCAGGTGGTCCGACGGCACACCGATCACCTGGGAGGACTACCGCGCCCAGTGGCAGGCGTTGAACGGCCGCGACGCCGGCTACCGGGTGGCGAGCACCACCGGCTACCAGAACATCGAGAAGGTCGCCAGGGGCCGGGACGACCACCAGGTCGTGGTGACCTTCGCCAAACCCTTCGGCGACTGGCAGTCGCTGTTCGCGCCGCTGTACCCCCGGAGCACCAACGCCACCGCCGAGGCGTTCAACACCGCCTGGCTGAACCGCGTCCCGGTGACGGCGGGGCCGTTCGAGTTCGTCGCGTTCGACCCGACCGCCAAGACCGTCACCATCGCGCGGGACGACCGCTGGTGGGGTGAGCGGGCCAAGCTGGACCGGATCATCTACCGCTCCCTGCAGAGCGACGCGCTGGTCGGCGCCTTCAGCAACGGCGAGCTCGACACCTTCGACATCGGCCCGTCCGCGCCCGACTACGCGCGGGCCAAGAGCACCCCGGACGCGATCGTGCGGCAGGCGGCCGGACCTGACTTCCGGCACATCACGATGAACGGTGAGAGCGCGGTCCTGTCCGACCCGAAGGTCCGCAGAGCCGTCGCGATGGGCATCAACCGCCAGGCCATCGCCCAGTCGGACCTCCAGGGCCTCGACTGGCCGATCGTGCTGCTCAACAACCACTTCTTCATGAACACCCAGGAGGGTTACCAGGACAACGCCGGTGAGATCGGCACGTATGACCCCGGCAGGGCCGGGAGGGAGCTGGAGGCCGCGGGCTGGAAGCTGGAGGGCCGGACCCGCAGGAAGGGGGGAAAGGAGCTGAACCTGCGCTTCGTCCTGCCCTCGGGCCTGCAGATCGGCAAATCCGAGGCCGAGCTCGTCCAGGACATGCTCGGCCAGATCGGTGTCGGGGTCACCCTGCAGTCGGTGCCCACGGACGACTACTTCACCAAATACATAATTCCCGGCAATTACGACATCACCGCGTTCGCGTATGTGGGCACCCCCTTTCCCGTCTCCAGCGCCTACGGCCAGTACGCCGACGCCGTCAGGCGCCCCGACGGCACCAAGCAGTGGAACGCCAACCTCGGCCGCATCGGCTCCCCGCAGATCGACGCCGCCATGAACAAGGCGACCGCCGATCTCGACGACGCCAGGGCCATCGCCGACACCAACGCCGCGGACAAGCTCATCTGGCAGGCGGTCAACGTGGTGACGCTCTACCAGCGACCACAGAACGTCGCGGTCAAGAGCAACCTCGCCAACTTCGGCGCCCGGGGCTTCTACGACCTGAGATACCAGGACATCGGCTTCGTCCGTTGACGTGCGCTCTTCCCCGGAAACCGGAGACTCCCGAAGACCCCGAGCGGCACGAGGCGGTAGCTCGGGTCTTCGTTGCCGGGTCGAGGGCGTCGGCTCGTGGTGTGGTGGTTGGTCAAGCGGCACGGTCAATCGGTTCAGAGCATGCTCGGGTCTTCGCCGCCGGGCCGAGGGCGTCGGCCTGTGGTGGTTGGTCAAGCGGCACGACCACCCGGCCCGGGGGCGGTGCTCGGGTCTTCGTCCCCGGGCTCGAAGGCCGGAGTGCCGGTCCGCGTCGCGGTGGTCACGGGTGGGTCATGTTCTGTCGGGGGCGGGGTGTAGAAGTTGGCCATGGCTATCTCGGTGACCTGGCCCCAGGTGCTCGCCTGGCGGCTGAAGCGGCAGTTCGTCGACCCGGCCGACGGGCCCGACGCGGTGTCCGTCGTGCGGAGGCTCACCGGGGTGCAGGCGCAGCTGGCCTCCGCCGCCGCCCTGGCGGTGGCCGTGCGGAGCGCGCGGCCGGATCCCGGTGAGATCGACCGTGCCCTGTGGCGAGATCGCAGCCTGGTCAAGACCTGGACGGCACGCGGCACCCTGCATCTCGTCCCCGCCGACGAGCTGGTTTCCTACGCCGCCGTTCTCGGCTCGTTGCGCAACTGGGAGAAGGGCTCCTGGCAGCGCGGCCACGGTGTCACCGCCGCCGAGGTCGCCGCCATCCTCGACGCCGTGCCCAAGGCGCTCGCGGGCCGCGTCCTCACCCGCGAGGAGCTGGTCGACAGGGTCATCGAGGTCACCGGCGACGCCCACCTGAGGGAGGCGCTGACCTCCGGCTGGGGCGCCCTGCTCAAGCCGCTGAGCTTCCTCGGCGAGCTCTGCTACGGCCCGCCGCGCGAGGGCCGGGTGACGTTCGCCGCTCCCCGCGACCAGGTGCCCGGCTGGCCCGACGCGCTTCCCTCGGTGGAGGAGGGCGGTGTGCGCCTGCTCCGCTCCTTCCTCGGCGCCCACGGCCCCGGCGTCCCCGAGACGTTCGACGGCTGGCTCTGCCGGGGGACCACTCGCAAGGCGACACTGCGCGGCTGGTTCCGCGACCTCACCCCCGAGCTGGCCGAGATCGAGGTGGACGGCCGGCCGATGGTCATGCTCGCCGAGCACCTCGACGACCTGGCCGCGGCCCGGCCCGCCACCGGAGTCCACCTCCTGCCCGGCTTCGACCAGTACGTCCTGGCCGCTCCGCGCGACCTGGAGCCCCTCCTGCCCGCCGAGGCGAAGGCGAAGGTCAGCCGGGCCGCGGGCTGGATCTCCCCGGTCGTCATCCACGAGGGCAGGGTGGCCGGGGTCTGGGAGGCGAGGGACGGGAAGATCACCGTCGACCTCCTGGAGGAGGTTCCCGTCGCAGCCCTCGCCGCCGAGATCGAGCGGGTGTCCGCGCTCCCGCGCTGAGGGGCGCCGTGTCGGCCCACCGGCCTCGTTTCCCGGGGGTGTCCGTCGCCGTACGTGTCCGCGACGGCCGGGCCGCCGTGGGCACGTCAGGCGCGGTGGAAACGTATCCGGTCGCCGGGGCGGAGCTGGGCGGCCCCGGCGAGGCTCGCCGAGGTCAGGACGGCGATGACCGGATAGCCGCCGGTCGGCGGGTGGTCGGTGAGAAACACGATCGGCTGGCCGCTGGGCGGCACCTGGACGGCCCCCGCCACCATGCCCTCGCTGGGCAGCTCCCCGTTCCTGGCCCGCTCCAGGCAGGCGCCGCGCATCCGCACGCCCACCCGGTTGCTGTCCTGGCTGACCTCGTACGGCCCCGCGCACAGGGTGGCCAGGGCTTCGGGGACGAACCAGTCGTCCCGGGGCCCCGGCAGGACCCGCAGGACGCCCGCCCCGGACTCCGGCGGAGGCGCCGCGTCCACGGTGATCGGAGGCAGGTCCCCGGTCGGTCCCACGGGCAGGACCGTCCCGGCGCGCAGCGGGGGAGGCCCGAGCCCGGACAGCGAGTCGGCCGACCGGCTCCCCATCGTGACGGGCACGTCGACACCGCCCCGGACGGCGACGTAGGTGCGCAGGCCGGTCCCGGGCGTCCCCAGGCACAACTCACCACCCGCGGGGACCCAGAAGGGCGCGCACATCCCCTGTGAGACCGTCACGCGCCGGATCACCCCGCCCGGAGAGGCACCGCCAGAAGCACCGCCCGGAAAAGCACCACCCGGAGAAATACCGTCCGCGGATTCCCCGCCCACGGACGCCCCGCCCGGCGCGGCCGGGGCCGTCCCGCCGGAGACCGCCTCGCGCGCTCGTACGACGTCCAGGGGGCAGGGGGCGCCGGTGACGGCGACCCAGGCGCCGGCGGTGAGGCGCAGCCGGGCGCCGCCGAAGGTCAGCTCGATCCCTGCGGCGTTCTCCGGGTTGCCGACCAGGCGGTTGGCAAGCCGCAGGCTCGGCTCGTCCGCCGCACCCGAGCGGGGCACCCCGAGGTGGGCGTACCCCGGCCGGCCGAGATCCTGCACGGTGGCGTACGGCCCCGGCGCGATCACCTCGATCATGGTTCGCCGACCGCCAGGAACCGCACCCGCGTCCCCGGGGTGAGCAGGGCGGGCGGGTCGGCGGCCACGTCCCACACCGCCGTCGCGGAGCGGCCGAGCAGCCGCCAGCCGCCGGGGGAGGCCGAGGGATAGACCGCCGAGTAGGGGCCGGCGATCGCCACCGCCCCGGCGGGCACCGAGGTCCTCGGGGTGTCCAGCCGGGGGACGTGCAGCGCCGGGTCCAGCCCCGTGAGGTAGGCGAACCCGGGGGCGAAGCCCAGCCAGCCCACCACCAGCTCCCGCCCGGTGTGCCGCTCGACCACCTCCCCCGGGGAGAGCCCGCTCAGCGCGGCGACGCCATCGAGGTCGGCGCCGTCGTACACGACGGGAAGGGTCACCTCCGGCGCGGGCGCGGTCACCGTGGCGTCCGCGGCGGACGCCGTGTCCAGCAGGCGGGAGAGCTCGTCGCGCAGGCGCGCCGGGTCGGCCCCCGGTGCGGTGACGAGGACCGTGACGGGGCCGGGCACGATCTCGACCACCCCGGGGGGCCGATCGGCCCGCAGCAGGGCGTCCAGCCGGTGGGAGATCTCCAGTGAGCCGGTCTCCACCAGCAGCGCGTGCTCCCCGGCCCGCCGGACGCTCACGCGAAGGACCTCAGCGTCACTCCGGCGCCCACCAGGCCCTCGCGGACGGCACGGGCCATCAGCACGGCGCCGGGGGTGTCGCCGTGCACGCAGATCGAGCGCGCCTCGACGGGGACCAGCGAGCCGTCCACCGCCCCGACCACCCGCTCGGTCGCCATCCGCACGGCCCGGTGCGCGACCGTGCCGGGGTCGTGCAGCACCGCGCCGGGGGAGCGGCGGGAGAGCAGCGTTCCCGAGCCGGTGTACGCGCGGTCGGCGAAGGCCTCGACGACGGTGGCGACCCCCTCCCCGGCGGCGATCTCGTGGACGACGGAACCGGGCAGGGTCAGCAGCGGCAGATCCCGGTCGTAGTCGGCGACCGCCGCCACGACGGCCCCGGCCTGCTCGGGGTCGCGGCAGATCCGGTTGTACAGCGCGCCGTGCGGCTTGACGTAGGAGACCCGGCCGCCCATCGCCCTGGCGATGCCGTCCACCGCCCCCAGCTGGTAGAGGACCTCGGCGCAGAGCTCCTCGGGATCGACGTCCATCTCGCGGCGGCCGAACCCGGCCAGGTCCCGGTAGGACACCTGGGCGCCGATCGCCACCCCCCGGTCGATCGCCGCCGCGCACGTGCGGCGGATGATCAGCGGGTCGCCCGCGTGGAATCCGCAGGCGACGTTGGCGCTGGTCACGACGTCGAGGAGGGCCTCGTCGTCGCCCAGCCGCCAGATCCCGAAGCCTTCGCCCAGATCGGCGTTGAGATCGATCACCATGGCTCACCTACACCGGAGGTTCGTCGGGAATGTCCGCGATGTCATCAAGGGCGATGGCCAGCTCCTCGGGGTCGTCCCCGATGCGCTCGGCGATCTCGATCAGCACGTGCAGCACGTCGTGCCGGTCGTGGCCCAGGTCCAGCAGCCGCTGCGCCGCCTCCCAGAGCTGCGGAGGGTCGCCCTCCCAGAGCCGGGCGGCGATCTCCTCGTGCCAGGCGAGGTGCTCGTCATAGTCGCGCCGGTCGAGCTCCCCCGCGTGGTCGATGCCCAGCAGGATCCGCCGGTCGGTGTCGTCGGCCGGGTTGAGCAGGCTGAGCTTGATCTCGCCGTGCGTCCCCTGGAGGAAGGGGAACGCGAACACCCGCCTGGCCAGCGCCGACAGGTCGCCGTCCGGCAGCAGCCGGGCGAGCAGGTCGCGGTCGAGCCCGAAGGTCGTCGGGTCGCGGTAGGACTCGGCGAACTTGCCCGTCGCCTCCCAGACCGCGTCGAGCGTGGCCCGCAGACCCTCGTCGGGCAGGCAGGTCCTGCCGGCGGCGAACCGCGCCCACGCGCCCAGCACGTGCGGCACCGCCTCCTGCTCGGCGGTGCTGAGCATCACCTTGCGCGGCAGCCAGTCGAGGAGGAACGTCTCGCACTTGGTCGGGCTCACCCGGAGCGGGCGGCCGAAATCCTGGTCACAGCCGTAGTCGATGATGTGGTCGGCGCACCGGGAGGCCGCCGAGGGATCGGACAGGTGCTCGGCCGCGTCCGAGGAGAGGAACTCGGCCGCCAGCATCGCCCGGCGGTCACGGCTGTAGGGGGCCTCGCTGTGCAGCGGGGCCGGCCGCTTCCTGCCGGGCGGCAGTGCCTTGATCCGGGACCTGGCGAAGGCGTGGTAGGCGCTGTAGCTGTCGCTGACCGGCACGGCCGTCCTGCGCTGGCCGTACTCGGCGGTGGCCTTCATGGCCGATTCGAGCAGCGCCCTGGCCTGCTGCGGCTCGATCTCCCCGAACCTGAGCATCGGGTTGCCCTCGGCCTCGGCCCTGGCCTGCTCCAGCAGCTTGTCGACGTGCGAGGAGACCCAGGCGTCACGGGCGATGCCGCGCATGTTGTAGTCGACGATCACCACCAGCGCGTGCCGGTCCTCGACGCTGTCGGCGCCCCGGTAGCCGAAGGTGCACACCACGGTGTCCTGGTCGCCGTACGCGTCGCGGGAGACGAAGCAGCCGGTCGTCTTGACCACGCCCAGCCGGTCGGCCCAGCGGGGCCTGGCCACGTCGCGCTCCATGAGCGCCAGCGCGGCGCCCTCCGCCTTGGCGGCCTGGCGGGCCGTGCCGAGGTAGGCGAGCGCGATCAGCAGGGTGAGCGCGGCGGGCGAGCCCGCCTTGGCCGCGTAGTCGACCAGGCCCTCGCCGAGGACCTGCTCGGCGTCCCCGCGGCGCAGCCGGCGCCCCCACCAGGCTCCGATCATGTCGGAGACCATGAGCTCGGCGTCCAGCGGGCTGCGTACGGCCAGTAGCTCGCGAGCGGCGAGCAACATCTCGGAGAAGACCGCCTCGGGGGACTGGCTCTCCCTGGGGTCTCGACGATGTCGCCGGCTCAAGCAGCCTCCCCCGTCGGGCGCGCGAGCCCATCACGGACGGCGGCGCCGCGCTGATTGGCCCGCTCGCTTCCCTCGCTCACGTCCCAACCTTCTCGCATTCCCGGTCCAAACGGTGCGTAGAAGACGGCCGGGTGCTCCCGATGCTACCGGGGACCGCGGGGCGGCGGCGCGGAGTTGACAAGGGCGAGCAAATGCTCGCGGGCGACGCGCTCGACGATCTCGGCTGTCGGCTCGATGCCGAGATGCTCGGCGCGGGCGCGGACCTCGGCCACGCATCTGTCGACGGTGTCGAGGGGGACCGTCAGGAACTCCTCGGCCAGGTGAGAGGTCACCGGCTCGTGGAGGGCAGCCAAAGGCGCCGAGGGCGCTGAGGGGGCGGCGAAGGTCGTCACGGAAAGCCCGGCGAGGCGGGTGGCGAGAACGGGCATGGATGTCGCATTCCTCCGGAGTTTCCCGGGGGCATCCCCCGGATGTGTCGGCGAGGACGTGCGTTTTCATTCCACAACTTATCTCGGGAGTGTCAACCCTCGGCGCCGTGATATGGAAAGCTGGCCCCGTGTCTTGACTGAATCCTGCAACAGTGGAGTAAGCGAGTGTCCCCGAACAGGGAGCCGAATTGACGGCGAGTCAGTAGCCTGATCTCGCCTGCAAGCCCGACGGAGATGAGGTGGGCAGTTGCCGGGACGGTCCGGCCCGATCCTGCTATGGTCCTGGCCGCAAACGTTCGGAGGCGCGACGCCGGCCGGTCGGCGCCCGTGCGGGAGCCCCCTCGCGCCGGCGCGAGGGTTCCGGTCATCGGAGCGGCGGTGCTCCCCGGGTTCCCGGGGTGCGCGGACCGCATCCTGGGCGGGGCTTCCGTCCGCACCTGCCCATCGCCGATGATGTACTCCAGGATCCGGTCCCCCGGAGCCGCGCTACACCAATTCGCAAGTTTGGAGATGTGCCTCGTGGGAGACCCTGGCACGCGACGGAGGTGCCGACCATGAGCGCCGAAACCTCCGTGCCCCGTCCCCGGGAGTCGGGTGTGGACATCTCAGACTCCGGCCTGCTGCAGGGCCTGCTGTCACAGTCGCCGTTCGCCTTCGCGTTCTTCGACCCGGGCGGCCGCTTCGAGCGCGTCGACGAGGTCTTCGCCGACGTGGTCGGCCTGCCCGCCGAGCGCCTGGTCGGCCACGCCCCCGGCGAGCTGCTCTCCGCCGACCTGACCGCCCTGATCGAGGGGTCGGTCCGCGGCATCGTGGCGGGGGCCGAGGTCGAGGGCGACCAGCGGATCCGCGTGCGCACCGCCGACGGCGAGACCCACCACTGGTCGCTGACCTTCTCCCCGATCCACGACGACAAGGGCGCGCTCCGCGCTATCTGCCTGGTCGGCGTCGACATCACCGACAGCAGGCAGGTCGAGGAGGACCTCAGGCGCAGCGAGGAGCGCTACCGCTCGCTGGTCGAGGCCCAGTCCCAGCTCGTGTGGATCACCGCGCCCAACGGCGCCGTGGAGGAGGACGCGCCGCAGTGGCGGGCCATCACCGGCCAGGGACTCGAGGAATACCTCACCCACGGCTGGCTGGAGGCCGTCCATCCCGACGACCGCCCGCACACCGAGGAGGCGTGGCGCGAGGCGCTGCGCGGCCGGATCATGTTCGAGTGGAGCTACCGGGTCCGCACCCGGGCCAGCGGCTACCGGCACTTCGAGGTGCGCGCCGTCCCGATCATCCGGCACAACCGGGTCGTCGAGTGGGTGGGCGCCAACACCGACGTCACCCCGCAGCGCGAGGCCGAGGAGATGCGCGGCCGGCTGACCGACCAGCTCGGCGCCGCCGCCCTGCGGACCGCGCGGCTGCAGGGCGCCACGGCGATGCTCGCCGAGGCGCTCACCGTCGAGCAGGTGGTCCAGGTGATCATCGACGTGGGTCGTACGGCGCTGGCGGCCGACCGCTCGGCCGTGGCGCTGCTCGACGTCGACCGGGCCGCGCTGAAGCTGGTCAACAGCGGAGGCATCCCCGACGTCCCCGGCGCGCCCGGCGAGGAGATCCCGCTGTCGCACTCCAGCGTGATGACCATGGCCGTCAACAGCCGGCGCCCGGTCTTCGCCGAGTCGCCGGAGAGCCTGAAGTCCCAGCTGGTCGACGCGGGCGGCGACAACGAGGCGATCACCGGGTTCATCGCCCACAGCGACGAGCGGGCCTGGGTGGGTCTGCCGCTGCTGGCCGCGGGGCGCGCGCTCGGCGCGCTGAGGTTCTCCTTCACCCGCCCGCAGAAGATCTCCCAGGAGGACGGGGTCTTCCTGGAGGCGCTCGCGGGGCAGTGCGCCCTCGCCGTGGAGCGGGCCACCCTGTTCGAGCGCGAGCACCGCACGGCCGAGACGCTCCAGCGCAGCCTGCTGCCCGACCGCCTGCCGGTGGTCCGGGGCCTGGTCCTGGCCCAGCGGTTCCGCTCGGGAAGCCGCCACGTGCAGGTCGGCGGCGACTGGTACGACGCGTTCGTGCTCCAGGACGGCCGGGTCGCGGCGGTGGTCGGCGACGTCATGGGCAAGGGCGTCAAGGCCGCGGCCGGGATGGGCCGCATCCGCAACGCGATGCGGGCCCTGGCGCTGACCAACCCGCCGCCCGCGGCGGTGCTCACCGGTCTCGACAGGGTCTTCGAGGCCACCGAGGAGGAAGAGCAGGTCACGACCCTCGCGTACATGGTCGTCGAGCCGGGCACCGGGGAGGGCACGCTGGCGCTCGCCGGTCACCCGCCGCCGCTGCTGGTCTCCCCGCAGGGCGTGCCGCTGCTGTGCGACGGCGAGCCGGGCACCCCGCTGGGCTGGCCCACGAGCCGCCGGCAGTTCAGGTTCTGCGTCCCGCCTGGCCACACCGCTGTCCTGTATTCGGATGGTCTGGTGGAGAACCGCAAGCGTGGCCTCGATGCCGGGCTTGCCGATCTTTGTTCTGTTGTGACCGAAGCGCCGGCCGAAGTGGTGGGAAGCCCCCACATGTTGCTAGATTTTCTTGTCGACCGCATGCTGTCCGGATATGAGCAGGATGACGACGTCACGGTGCTCGCGATCCACGTTCCCCTCGCCACGAAGAGTGACTGAATGAAACAGTCATAACGGTTGCTTTCGGGTATCGGTGCCTCGCTTACGTACGCACTACTCTCTTGGTCGGCCTAGGGTGGAGGGCAACCGCCAGGAGGCGGCCGTATGGACCACGGTGTCATGCCACAATGCTGGACAGGTACGTCGCGGTTCGCGCGGCCTTGTTAATCACAACTAGAGGTAAAACTGCCCCTAGTTGGGCATCTGGGTCCATTCTCGTCACGCTTTCCTTCGAGAGGTGTTCGTGTCGCCTGCAAGTTCGACTCGCTCGAAGCCATCCGAGCTGAACGAGCCCGTCATTCAGCAGCTGATGGAGCGGGGGCGCTCGCAGGGGTTCCTCGAGTCCGAGGATGTCCGCAAGGCCGTCGAGGAAGCGGACATTCCGATGGCGCAGGTCGCTGGAATCCTGCGAAGCCTCAGCAAAGAGGGCATCACAGTACGGCTGACCGCCGAGGATTCCGCGGCTCCCAAGAAGCCCCGCACTCCCGCCAAGCGCCGCACTGCCCCGGCCGCGCCCGCCGCCGTCAAGAAGACCAAGACCGCCGCCGCGGCCAAGGAGCAGCCGGAGACCGTCACCGCGGTCGTCAGCGGCTCCGAGCCCGCCGCTGCCGCGGCCAAGAAGCCGGCGGCTCCGGCCAAGGCGGCCCCGGCCAAGAAGGCCGCCCCGGCCGCCAAGAAGCCGGTTCCCGCCCCGCCGCCGAAGAAGGCCGGCCCCACGGCCGCCGTCCCGGCTCCCGCGCCGAAGCCGGTCACCGGTGACGACGACGAGGTCATCGATCTTGAGGACGTCGAGATCGAGGACTTCGACCTGGAGGCCGTGGCCGAGGTCGAAGCCGAGGTGGAGGTGGAGGGCGAAGCCGAGGTCGAGGTGGAGGCCGAGGCCGAGGAGGAGCCCAAGGCCGAGGCCGAGGCCGTCGAGGTGAACGAGGACGAGGTCCTCATCCTCACCGACGACGACGATGACGCCCCGGTGCCTCAGGTCGCCGCGGCCGGTGCCACCGCCGACCCGGTCAAGGACTATCTCAAGCAGATCGGCAAGGTCCCCCTGCTCAACGCCGAGCAGGAGGTCGAGCTCGCCAAGCGCATCGAGGCCGGCCTGTTCGCCGAGGAGCAGCTCGGCACCGACGGTGAGAAGCTCCCGGTCGACGTCCGCGCCGAGCTGGAGTGGATCGCCGAGGACGGCCGCCGGGCCAAGAACCACCTGCTGGAGGCGAACCTCCGCCTGGTGGTCTCGCTGGCCAAGCGCTACACGGGGCGCGGGATGCTCTTCCTGGACCTGATCCAGGAGGGCAACCTGGGCCTGATCCGCGCGGTCGAGAAGTTCGACTACACCAAGGGTTACAAGTTCTCCACCTACGCCACGTGGTGGATCCGGCAGGCGATCACCCGCGCCATGGCCGACCAGGCGCGGACCATCCGCATCCCGGTCCACATGGTCGAAGTGATCAACAAGCTGGCCCGCGTCCAGCGGCAGATGCTCCAGGACCTGGGTCGCGAGCCCACCCCGGAGGAGCTGGCGCGCGAGCTCGACATGACCCCCGAGAAGGTCGTCGAGGTCCAGAAGTACGGTCGCGAGCCGATCTCCCTGCACACCCCGCTGGGTGAGGAGGGGGACAGCGAGTTCGGTGACCTCATCGAGGACTCCGAGGCCATCGTTCCCGCGGACGCGGTCAGTTTCACGCTTCTGCAGGAGCAGCTCCACTCCGTTCTGGACACGCTGTCCGAGCGCGAGGCGGGCGTGGTCTCGATGCGTTTCGGCCTGACCGACGGTCAGCCGAAGACGCTGGACGAGATCGGCAAGGTCTACGGGGTGACGCGCGAGCGCATCCGGCAGATCGAGTCCAAGACGATGTCCAAGCTCCGCCACCCGTCCAGGTCCCAGGTCCTGCGCGACTACCTTGACTAAGGCTTCCTGACAAAGGGTCCGCACCATATGGTGCGGACCCTTTGTCGTTAACGCGGGTGTAACAGGTCGGTAGCACGCCATGTGAAACGGGCTCCTAGGCTGCCGCCTCATGGGTGTGGCCGAAGCTGACAGGATTCGCGCCCGAGGGCTGCGGGTGATCGCCGATCGTCCGTGGGCGGACGCGATGCTCGACGAGGCGGTCGCCGCGGTACGCCGGAAGGTGTTCGAAGCCGGCACGATGACGATCGGCGCGGCCCGTGGCGATCCGGAGAGCCGCGCGCTCAGGGTCGAGGCGCTGGCCAGGGCGGCCGTCGGTCACAGCCATGCCATAGAGGCGCTGACGGCCCGTGACCAGGCCAATCCCGACCTCTGGCTCTGGCTCGGGCGCACCCGCGTCGAGGAAGCCTGGACGATCAAGCCGGACGTCAGGGCGCGGGCCGTGCAGGCACGGCGGGTGCAGGCGTTCCAGGAGGCCATGGAGTCGGCCGGGACGCCGCTCTTCACCGCCGCGTCCCTCGCGCCCTCCGATCCGGTGCCCTGGGAATCGATCATGTGGCTCTACCTCGGTCTCGACCGGCCGCGCAAGGAGAAGGACGCGGTCTGGTACGAGGCCGTTCGCCGTTATCCGACGCTGTTCCCGGCCCACGTGGCCCGGCTCATGACGTTGTCCCCCGGCTGGGGTGGCAGTGCCCAGGAGATGCTGGAGTTCGCCAGGCAGGCCGTCTCGCGGGCGCCCGACGGGGACCCGATGGCGTCCCTGGTGCCGCTGGCCCACTTCGAGCAGGTGTCCGCCGAACGGTCGCCGATGTCGCGCGGCGGCTGGTTCTCCGACGGGGCGCTGCGCGAGGTCGTCTCGCACTCGGGCCGCTGGCTGGGCAGCGACGGCCATCCCCGGTCGATCGAGGCGCACAACCTGTTCGGGGCCGCCTTCTACCTGGCCGATCTGCGGCGGCCCGCGCGCGGGCACCTGATGCGGACGGGAGGCAGGGTGAGCAGGTTGCCGTGGTCCTATCTCGGTGATCCCGCCCAGCAGTTCCAGCGGGCCTGCGGGCGGCTCCACCTCGTCGCGGCGTGAACCGGCCGGGGGGCTCCCCGGTGTGTCCGCTCGACGTCACACCGTGACGTCGAGCGTCCAGGGCCGTTTTCCCGTGGGCGGCGCGCAGAGGGCGACGGAGTGGCCGAGGTGGTCCAGGATCTTGGCGAGTTCCTCGGGATCCTCGGGATCCGCACCCCCCTCCAGCAGGGAGCGGGCGATCACGCCTCGGGTGGCCTTGGCCATGTGGCTGACCACCTTCCCGTCCTTGAGCACCCGTACCGCCACCGCCCGGCCGCCCGGGTGCCACGCCGCCGCGTACGTGCTGGAGCGCAGGTCCACGACCAGGCCGGGCTCGGCGTCGAGCAGGGGGGTGATCGACCGGCGCCAGAAGGCGCCCAGGCCACCGAGCGGCGGCAGCCGCACCCCCATCGACAGCCGGTACGGCGGCACGCGGTCGCCGATCCGCAGCAGGCCCCAGAGGCCGGAGAAGATCAGCAGCCTCTCCGAGGCCCGCGCCGCGGCCTCGGGAGACAGCGAGGCCAGGCCGAGGTTGTCGTAGAGCACGCCGGTGTACAGGTCGGCCGCGGCCAGCGTCGGCGCGGTCCGCAGGAGCAGGTTCGCGCCGATCTCACCGGCCTGCCCCGGCGACAGGCCGAGGACGTCCCGCGCGGCCGGTTCCCGGCACAGCGCGGTGAGCGCGTCCAGGACGATCTCCCTGGGCGAGCCGAGGGCGGGAAAGCTCAGCCGGGGCAGGTCGAGGGCGGGGCCGTCGCCCCGCGCGGCCTTCCCCTCGGACGGAGGCAGCAGAATCAGCACAGTCGCCGAGCGTAGTGGGGCGATCGGGGGGTTAGGATCCTTCAGCATGATCGATGAGGTCTTCGACCGGCTGGTCGACCGGGCCTGGCCGGCGCTCCACCGGGTGGACGCCGGGGGCTGGACGCTGCGCGCCGCGGACGGGGTGACCAAGCGGGCCAACTCCGTGCTGCCGCTGGGCGAGCCGGAGGACCTGGAGGCGGCCGTCGAGGGAGCCGAGAGGTTCTACGCCAATCGCGGGCTGCCCTGCGTCTTCTCCATGGGAGGCGGTGCCGCGCCCGGCCTGGACGCGTCGCTGGCGGCGCGCGGCTACCGGGTGGTGGATCCCACATTGATCATGACGGCGTGCCTCGTCCCCGGGGACGAGGTGCCGGAGGTGCCTGGGGAGTCAGGTGGGAAGGTCGAGCTCGCTGAGGCGCCCTCACAGGCGTGGTTGGACGCCTGGTGGAGCGTGGACGGGAGGTTCGGTGGCGACGGTCTGGTGACGGCCGCGCGAATCCTCACCGGCGTGCCCGCCGTCTACGCCTCGCTCGGCCGGGAGGCCGTCGGGCGGGGCGTGGTCCAGGGGGAGTGGTTCGGGATCTACTCCATGGCCGTGAGACCGCACGCGCGGCGCGGGGGCCATGGACGGAGGGTGTTGCGTGCCCTGCTCTCGCATGCGCGGGCGCAGGGCACACAGCGGGCATATTTAGTCGTAGTGGAGTCGAACACCGCTGCCAGGGCGCTCTACGAGCGTGAGGGCTTCACGGTGGCGGGCCGATATCACTATCGGATCCGATGATGGCTCCATTCGTCTGGTTATCGTTCGTCGTTGCCTGCCGTTGCCGGGGTGTCGCTGAGACGAGCGGACTCGTCCTGGATGCTGGCGCCCTTGTCTCTCAGCACGGCCACGTGCTGCCGCCCGTGGTGAGCGCAGAACAGCAGCTCCCCACCTACGGGCAGGGTCGCGCGGATGTAAGCCTGGGCGCCGCACCGGTCACAGCGGTCAGCAGCTGTGAGCTGCTTGGCGGGGGCGAGGGTTCCAGTCACGTATCGCCTTTCAGGTCATCCCCTGAGGTGGAGGATCTGGCGTCAGTCACTTGAGAGAACATCTAACCCGATACGAACGTTCCCAACCGACCCCCTGCTACGCCCAGAGCGGAAAGTGGCCGAAAGTAACGATGATCACGCCGGATGTAACGCCCGTGCCCGCCGGATGGCAAGCTTGTACGCGTCGTGGTGGGAAGAACGGTAAGCTGCGCACACGTGTTCGACAGAGTGGGAGTGGGCGTGACCGCAGTTAGCGCGGAGACGGGTTATACGGCCCGCCACCTGTCGGTGCTGGAGGGTCTCGAAGCCGTCCGCAAGCGTCCAGGCATGTACATCGGGTCGACCGACAGCCGCGGTCTCATGCACTGCCTCTGGGAGATCGTGGACAACGGGGTCGACGAGGCCCTGGCCGGTTACTGCAGCCGCATCGAGGTCGAGCTGCACCCCGACGGCTCCATCGAGGTCCGCGACGACGGCCGGGGCATCCCGGTCGACGTCGAGCCCAAGAGCGGCCTGGCGGGCGTGGAGCTGGTCTACACCAAGCTCCACGCGGGCGGGAAGTTCGGCGGCGGCTCCTACGGCGCCTCGGGCGGCCTGCACGGCGTCGGCGCCTCCGTCGTCAACGCCCTGTCCTCGCGGCTGGACGTCGAGGTCGACCGCGACGGCCGGATCCACGAGATCAGCTTCCGCAGGGGCGTGCCCGGCGTCTTCGACGGCGACGGCCCCAAGGCCAAGTTCAAGAAGAAGTCCGGGCTGCGCGACGGCGGCGCCGCGGCGAAGAACGTCACCGGCACCCGCGTACGCTTCTGGGTCGACCACCAGATCTTCCTCCCCGACGCCGAGGTCTCCCTCGACGAGATCCACGTCCGCCTCCGCCAGACCGCGTTCCTGGTCCCCGGCCTCACCCTGGCCGTGCGCGACAGCCGCGGCGAGGAGTCCGTCGAGGAGGAGTTCCACTTCGACGGCGGCATCTCGGAGTTCACCGAGTTCCTCGCCCGTGACGAGGCCGTCTGCGACGTGATGCGCCTGCGGGGCACCGGCCACTTCCACGAGACCGTCCCGGTCCTCGACGACCTGGGGCACATGACCCCGACCGAGGTCCAGCGGGAGCTCACCGTCGACGTGGCGGTGCGCTGGGGCAAGGGCTACGACAACACCGTCCGCTCCTTCGTCAACGTGATCGCCACCCCCAAGGGCGGCACCCACGTCAACGGCTTCGAGCGCGCCCTCGTCCGCACCCTGAACGAGCAGCTGCGCGAGACCCGCCTGCTCAAGAACGGCGACGCCCCGGTGACCCGTGAGGACATCATGGAGGGCCTCACCGCCGTGGTGACCGTCCGGGTGCCCGAGCCGCAGTTCGAGGGCCAGACCAAGGAGGTCCTGGGCACCTCGGCGGCCTCCAGGATCGTCGCCCACGTCGTCTCGCGAGAGCTCAAGGAGCTGCTCGCCAACCCGTCGCGCAACGCCAAGCCGCAGCTCCGCGCGGTCCTGGAGAAGATCGTCGCGGCGGCCAAGGCCCGCATCGCCGCCCGGGAGCACCGCGACAACCAGCGCCGCAAGACCGCCCTGGAGAACTCGGCGCTCCCCGCCAAGCTGGTCGACTGCCGCAGCGACGAGGTCGACCGCAGCGAGCTGTTCATCGTCGAGGGCGACTCGGCGCTGGGCACCGCCCGCGCGGCCAGAAACTCGGAGTTCCAGGCGCTGCTGCCGATCCGGGGCAAGATCCTGAACGTGCAGAAGGCGTCCGTCGCCGACATGCTCAAGAACGCCGAGTGCGCCGCGATCATCCAGGTCATCGGCGCGGGCTCGGGCCGCTCCTTCGACATCGAGGCCGCCCGCTACGGCAAGGTCATCCTGATGGCCGACGCCGACGTCGACGGGGCGCACATCCGCTGCCTCCTGCTGACCCTCTTCCACCGCTACATGAAGCCGATGGTCGAGGCCGGGCGGGTCTTCGCCGCCGTGCCGCCGCTGCACCGCATCGAGGTCACCAACCCCACGCGCGGTCACGGCAAGTACGTCTACTGCTACTCCGACGCCGAGCTGCAGCGGGTGCTGCGCGACCTGGAGCGCCGGGGCAAGCGCTGGAAGGACCCGATCCAGCGCTACAAGGGCCTGGGCGAGATGGACGCCGACCAGCTGGCCGAGACGACCATGGAGCCCCGCCACCGCACCCTGCGCCGGGTCCGCATTGAGGACATCGAGGAGGCCGAGCGCATCTTCGCCCTCCTGATGGGCAGCGACGTGGCCCCGCGCCGGGAGTTCATCGTGAGCAGCGCGGCCGAGATCGACCGCGACCACATCGACGCGTGATCACCCCCGCCGGACGACCTTCCGGCGGGGACGGGCGCGGGCGGGCCCGGAGCGCCGGCCGGGTGATCGGGCCGCCTCCGGCGAACGCGGCGGGATCGTGAAACCGGGATCCGGCCCCGGCCGGTGCCGGGGCCGGATCCCGGCGTTCAGACCTCGACCGGCATCAGCTTGCCGGTGCGCACGTCGTAGACGGCCCCGCCGACCGGCATCCCCACGGGCAGGAACGGGCTGGTCCTGATCCGTACGAGGTCGTGGCGCAGCGCCGCGTCCTGGTCGGGGACGGTGTGGAAGTCCAGGCTGCGGGTGTCGACGCCACGCTGGGCGGCGAGCGCGTGCACCTCCTCGTCGGTGACCTTGTTCATGCCGCAGTCGGTGTGCGGCATGACCAGCACCCGCTCCACCCCCAGCAGGGTGACCGCCAGGACGAGCGTGCGCAGGACGTCGTCGGTCACCCGGGCCCCGGCGTTACGGAGGATCTTGGCGTCCCCCGGGTTCAGGCCGAAGAGCCCCAGCGGATCGATCCGCGAGTCCATGCAGGTGACCACGGCGAGACCGCGGGCGGCCCGGCCGGTCAGCTCGGCATTGGTGAACGTGGCGGAGAACTCCTCGTTGGCGGCCAGCAGGTCGTCGAAAGCACTCACGTACGCATCCCTCGGTCGAAGCGAACAACGGACTAATAATGCTTCATGCCCGTTTCCAGGGCGTTGCCGGGGCTCGCCGGGTGACGACTTCACCAAGATCCCACCACCGCCTCTCTCCCTGGGTCATCATGTCGTCACCCAGAGTACGGAAGTGTGGAGAGGCTGATGAGCAGGACCGAATCGCTGGCCGACTATCTTCGCGACCAGGGCAGGCGGAAGCTGGACCGGGTCGAGGCCAGGGACGGGGGGCGCAACGCGCGCTCGGCGCTGGCCCTGCTCGACGCGGCGGTCTACACCCGGTCGCTGAAGGACGACGACCCGTTCGTGGCCGTCCTCGTGGAGGCGGGGTGTTTCGGCCCGCAGGGGACCGGCGAGTTCGAGCCGACCGACCGGGTGGCGAAGGTCGTCCGTTTCTGGGAGACGGGCGAGCCCTGGCAACTGTTGATGGCGATCCGGTTCGCGCTCCAGGGCGCGCTCACCTGAGGGGGCCGGGTTTCAGCCCGTCTCCCCGGGAAAGGCGGACCGGGCCGCGGCCGTGGCACCGGGCCGGGGCGCCCCGTGTGCCCCGGGCCCGATCGGCGCGCGACGCCGTTGAAGCTCCCGGTGACACCGCCATAGGATCTTCATCGGTGCCGAGTTTGGGAGGAAGCATGGGAATCGCGCAGCTGAGGTCGATCGTCCTCGACTGTCCAGACCCCAGGCGACTGGCCGGCTTCTACAGCGCCCTCCTGGGCTGGAGGATCGCCAGCGCCGAGGACGACTGGGTGGTGGTCACCGGGGGCAGGCCCGGACGGCTCTGCTTCCAGCTGGTCCCCGACTACCGGCCGCCGGAGTGGCCGACCACCGAACGGCCCCAGCAGTTCCACCTCGACCTGACGGTTGAGAACCTCGACGAGGCCGAGAAGGAGGCGCTGGCGCTCGGCGCGTCCAAACACCCGTACCAGCCGGGCGAGGAAGACGGTTTCCGGGTCTTTCTCGACCCCGCCGGACACCCGTTCTGCCTGTGCGTCGACTGACCGTCCTGCGCGATCTCAGGGCCTTGGTGCCGATCGGTGTCTCCCCGTGATCCCGGCTTCGCGGTCGGGCGGCCTCCGGGTGACGTCAGGGCGCCACGGCCCGGCCGGAAGTCCCACGACACGGGATCTCACGGCCTGAGGTTTCCCGAGGGCCCCGTGTGACGCCAGGGGGCTCAGGTAATGGGCCTTCGGCCGGAGGTCTCACGAGGACCCCGTGGGCCGCTGACCGCCTCGCGTGATTCAGGGCCCGCCGTACCCGGCCCCGGGAGCCCTTGCCGTCCTGGCGGGGGCTCCCGGGGTCTCGTTCGCGAAGGTCACTCCTCCGGGGCGGGAGCTCCGGGGCCCCGCTCGCCGTCTCCGGCGCCGAGGGCGCCGCCCACGGCCGACACGGTGTGGGTGAGCCGTACGCCGGAGCCGTCACGGCGGCCCAGCTCCTCCGGGAGAGGCACGGGCTTGCCGACGGCCGAGACCGCGCGGGCCGGGCCGGGACCCGCCCAGGCGAGCAGCAGGACGTCCTCGCCCTTGAGGAACCGCTGGACGCGGACCCCGCCGGTGGCCCGGCCCTTCGGCGGGTATTCGGCGAAGTCGGAGACCTTGGCGCCGCCGACCTGGGTGCCGGGCAGTGCCGTCGAGGAACCGGCGATCGTCACGACCTGCGACTCGCGGGCGGGATCGACCGCGCCGAACCAGATCACCGTGGCGTCGCCGTCCAGCCGCACACCGGCCATGCCGCCCGCGGGGCGGCCCTGCGGGCGGACGACGGAGGCGGAGTAGCGCAGCAGCTGGGCCTCGGAGGTGATGAAGACGAGATCGTGCTCCTCGCTCTCCAGCTCCACCGCGCCCACCACGGTGTCGCCCTCCTTGAGGGTGATCACCTCGAAGTCGTCGCGGTTGGCCGGGTAGTCGGGGACGACCCGCTTGACCACCCCCTGCGCCGTGCCCAGCGCCAGACCGGGCCCGTCGGAATCGAGCGAGCCGATGCCGACGACCGTCTCGCCCGGGTTGACGGTGACGTACTCCGAGACCGGGTGGCCACCGGACAGCGACGGCGGGTTGGCCGAGCGGGGCAGCGTGGGCAGGTCGACCACCTGGACCCGGATCATCCGCCCCTGGTTGGTGACCACGCCCACCTCGCCCCTGACGGTGCTCCGCACGGCGGAGACCAGCACGTCGTGGGCCGAGCGGTCGCCCTCACCGGCGAGCGGCGAGGCGTCGGACGTGCGGGCCAGCAGGCCGGTGGAGGAGAACAGCACCAGGCAGGGGTCGTCGGCCACCTCCAGGGGGACCGAGACGTTCCTCGCGACCCCCGAGGACTCCAGCAGCACCGTGCGGCGCGGGGTGCCGAAGGTCTTGGAGACCTGGGCGAGCTCGTCGGAGACGACCTTGCGGAGCCTGTCGTCGGAGGACAGGATCGCGGTCAGCTCGGCGATCTCGTCGCGCAGGGTCTGGCTCTCGCGGTCGAGCTCCAGCTTGTCGTAGCGGGTCAGGCGGCGCAGCGGGGTGTCGAGGATGTAGTTGGCCTGGATCTCCGACAGCTCGAAGATCTCCGTCAGGCGCTCGCGGGCCTGGGCGGAGTTGTCGGAGGAGCGGATGACCTGGATGACCTCGTCGATGTTGAGCAGGGCGACGATGAGGCCCTCGACGAGGTGCAGGCGCTCCTCGCGCTTGCGGCGGCGGTAGAGCGAGCGGCGGCGGACCACGTCGACGCGGTGGTCGACGTAGACCTGGAGCAGCTCGCGCAGGCCCAGCGTGCGCGGCTCGCCGTCGACCAGGGCGACGTTGTTGATGCCGAAGGTCTCCTCCATCGGCGTGAGCCGGTAGAGCTCCTCCAGCACGGCCTCGGGGATGAAGCCGTTCTTGATCTCGATGACCAGGCTGAGGCCCTTGTGCCGGTCGCTGAGGTCCTTGAGGTCGGAGATGCCCTGGAGCTTCTTGGCGGTGACCAGCTCCCTGATCTTGGTGACCACGCGCTCGGGGCCGACGTTGAAGGGCAGCTCGGTGACGACGATGCCCTTGCGGCGGGGGCTGACCTGCTCGATGGCGCACTTGGCGCGCATCCGGAAGGTGCCCCGGCCCTTGGCGTACGCGTCGCGGACGCCGTCGAGGCCGATGATCGTGCCGCCGGTGGGCAGGTCGGGGCCGGGGACGAACCGCATCAGGTCGTCGAGCGTGGCGTCCGGCTTCTTGATCAGATGGCGGGCGGCGGCGACGACCTCCACCAGATTGTGCGGCGCCATGTTGGTGGCCATGCCGACCGCGATGCCGGTGGCACCGTTGACCAGCAGGTTGGGGAAGGCCGACGGCATGACCGTGGGCTCTGTCTCCTGGCCGTCGTAGTTGGGCTTGAAGTCGACCGTGTCCTCGTCGATCGACTGGACCACGGCCATCGCCGCCGAGGCCAGCCGGGCCTCGGTGTAGCGCATCGCGGCGGGCAGGTCGTCGGGGGAGCCGAAGTTGCCGTGCCCGTCGATGAGCGGCAGGCGCATCGAGAACGGCTGGGCCATGCGGACCAGCGCGTCGTAGATGGCGGTGTCACCGTGCGGATGGAGCTTGCCCATCACGTCGCCGACGACGCGCGACGACTTGACGTGGCCCCGGTCGGGCCGCAGGCCCATCTCGCTCATCGAGTAGAGGATCCGGCGCTGGACCGGCTTGAGGCCGTCCCTGGCATCCGGCAGCGCCCGCTGGTAGATGACCGAGTATGCGTATTCGAGGAAGCTGGTGCGCATCTCGGTGGAAACGTCGATGTCGACGATCCGCTCCTCGAAGCCCTCGTCGGTCGGGGGTGTGGTCGTCCGTCGAGCCATCTGATTTCCTGCGCGCGCGCCCCGGCCGTCAGGCCGGGGGGAGGCGCATCCTCCTTCTGTCTTCGTGGTCCAACCGTTGGCGCCGGCTCCCCGGGGAGCCGTGGCCGGGATGTCCGGCGGGAGACCGGTGACGGGGGCGACCGGGCATCGTACCGAGACTCGATACCATACCCAGCCCATCCGACACTTCCGGGCCTTCCGGCCTGCCCGCGGATGCCAGGGCCCGTTTTGTGGATCCTCGCAACGGCGAGGATCCACAAAACGGGCCCTAGGGCCGCTTCGGCGGGGTGCCGGAGGCGGCGGTGAATCCCCGGGTCCGGGGACCCGCTCCCGGCCAGGGGCCGGGGGTCTCGCCCTCGTGCTCGTCGCCGGGCACGTTCACCTTGGTGTCGTAGACCCTGAAACCGCGCGCCCGGTAGTTGGCGAGCGCCACCGGGCTGTCCAGGGAGCAGGTGTGCAGCCACACCCGCCGGGTCGGCTCCCGCTCCGGCTGCCGGTCGGCCAGATCCCAGGCCCTCGCCGCGCCGAACTCCAGCAGGTGACCACCGACGCCCTTGCCGATCGCCCACGCCAGGAGACCGAAGGAGTTGATCTCGACCGCCGCGTCCTCCTGGGGGACGAGCTCGACGAAGCCCGCGGGGGTGCCTCGGTGGTAGGCCACCCAGGTCTCCACGCCGCCGGCCAGCCAGTCCGCCCACTCGTCCCAGGTCCACGGCAGCTTGTTGGTCCAGTGCCAGTCTCCGCCGACGGCCGTGGTGAGGAACCGGCTGAACTCGGGCGAGGGCAGCTCCGCGCGCACGATGTCGACCTCGACCGACGGCGGCTTGGCGGGCAGCAGGTCCGAACGGGAGGTCTGTTCGAGGTACCAGGTGGTGACGTCCATAGTGGATGCATCAAATCACGGCGCGGAGCCCATCATGTCCCCAGCTCTCCCCCCTCGCGGTGAGGGCGCGCCGGGCTCCACCCCCTTCCCGGTACGGCACGTGCGGCACGTGTGTGCCGTACCGGGGGAAAACAGTCGGCGAGACCTGGTACCAATGACCGGGTGAGCGAAGAGCTGATGTTGCGCGAAGAGGCCGCCGACCGGCTGCGGGCGCTCGCCGGGGAGCACGCCCGGCTGCGCGAGGACCAGTGGGCGGCCATCAAGGCGCTGGTCATGGACCGGCGCCGGGTGCTCGTGGTGCAGCGCACCGGCTGGGGCAAGTCGGCTGTTTACTTCATCGCCACCGCGCTCCTGCGCGAGCTGGGCGAGGGGCCGACCGTGATCGTGTCGCCGCTGCTGGCCCTGATGCGCAACCAGATCGCCGCCGCCGAGCGCGCCGGGATCACCGCGGTCACGGTCAACTCGGCCAACCCCGAGGAGTGGGAGCAGGTCTACAACCAGGTCGCCGAGGGCGCGGTCGACGTGCTGCTCGTCAGCCCCGAGCGGCTCAACAACCCCGACTTCCGCGACCACGTGCTGCCCGAGCTGGCCGAGAGCGCGGGCCTGATCGTGGTCGACGAGGCACACTGCATCTCCGACTGGGGTCACGACTTCCGCCCCGACTACCGGCGGCTGCGCACGCTGTTCGAGGAGCTCACCGAGGGCGTGCCGATCCTCGCGACCACCGCCACGGCCAACGCCAGGGTCACCCGCGACGTCGCCGAGCAGATGGGCGAGGAGACGCTCGTGCTGCGCGGCGCGCTGGAGCGCGACAGCCTCCATCTCGGGGTCGTGCGCCTGCGCGGCGCCGAGCAGCGCCTGGCCTGGCTCGCCCAGGCGCTGCACGAGCTCCCCGGTTCCGGCATCGTCTACACGCTCACCGTGGCCGCCGCCCAGGAGATCGCCGCCTACCTGCGCGAGCAGGGCCACGAGGTGATCGCCTACTCCGGGCAGACCGAGCAGGCCGAGCGGCTCGCCGCCGAGCAGGCGCTGCTCGACAACAAGATCAAGGCGCTGGTCGCCACCTCCGCGCTGGGCATGGGCTACGACAAGCCCGACCTGGGCTTCGTCGTGCACGTCGGCGCCCCCCAGTCCCCGGTGGCCTACTACCAGCAGGTCGGCCGTGCGGGCCGAGGGGTCAAGCGGGCCGAGGTGATCCTGCTGCCCGGCGCGGAGGACCGCGACATCTGGGCCTACTTCGCCTCGCTGGCCTTCCCGCCCGAGCCCGTCGTGCGTGCCGTGCTGGCCGCGCTGGAGGAGGGCGGCGTGATGTCCACGGCCGCCCTGGAGAACCGGGTGGACCTCAGCCGGAGCCGCCTGGAGACCATGCTGAAGGTCCTCGACGTCGACGGCGCGGTGCGCCGGGTCAAGGGCGGCTGGGAGTCCACCGGTGAGCCCTGGGCGTACGACGCCCCGCGCTACGCCAGGGTCGCCGCCGAGCGGGAGGCCGAGCAGCGGGCCATGCTCGATTACCTCGACACCACCGGCTGCCGCGAGGAGTTCCTGCGCCGCCGTCTCGACGACGACACCGCCGCCCCCTGCGGGCGCTGCGACAACTGCACCGGCACCCACCGCTCACCCGAGGTGGACGAGCGGGCCGTACGGTCGGCCGCCGACCGGCTCCAGCGGCCCGGGGTGGACATCGAGGCCCGCAGGCAGTGGCCGACCGGGCTGGCCGACCTCAAGGGCCGGATCAAGCCGGAGCTGGGCGCCGAGCCGGGGAGGGTGCTGGGCAGGCTCACCGACATCGGCTGGGGCAACCGCCTGCGCGGCCTCCTCGCCGACGGCGCCCCCGACGGGCCGGTCCCCGACGACGTCTTCGCCGCCGTGATCAAGGTGTTGTCGTCCTGGGAGTGGGCCCAGCGCCCGGTCGGCGTCGTCGCGGTGCCCTCGGGAAGCCGCCCTCAGCTCGTCCGCGGCCTGGCCGAGCGGCTGGCCCAGGTGGGGCGCCTGACCTATCTGGGCGACCTCGGTTACCGGTCGGGCCCGCCCGGACGGCAGTTCAACAGCGCGCAGCGCGTCCAGGCGATCCGGGGCACCCTCGCCATGCCCGCCGCCCTGGGCGCGGCCGTCGCCGAGGCGGGCGGCCCGGTCCTGCTCGTCGACGACCTGGTCGACACCGGCTGGACGATGACGCTGGGAGCCGCGATGCTCCGCCACGCCGGGGCCCCGGCCGTGCTGCCCCTCGCCCTCGCGGTCACCAGCTAGGGACGACCGCCTGGCGGATGGGTTCGGCACGACGCGCGGGGGCCGCGCGGCGAGAGGATCCGCGTGCACGGGCCCCCGAACGGGGGCTTCCGGAGAAGCGCGGGGTTTCCGGGAAGGTACGGGCCTCAGGAAGGTACGGGCCTCAGGAGGGTGCGGGCCTCGGGAAGACGCGGGTTCTCAGGAGAGCCCGAGGCCGACGTAGTCGTAGTCGGAGAAGGCGTGGCTGACGTGCACGTTGGTCAGGCGCGTGCCGCGGAGCAGGACGCGGGTGTCCCACTGCACGGGCAGCACGAGGGCCTGTTCCATGACCGTGCGGTCGACCCGCGCCCACAGCTCCTCGCGCCGGGCGGGGTCGAGCTCGGCCCCGGCCTGGTCGATGAGGTGGTCGGCCTCGGGCAGGCGCACGTTCACGTTGGAGGACAGGCCGTCCTCCAGGATCTTCCGGCTGTCCGTCAGATAGGGCAGGTAGCTGGCGCCCTCCGGCCAGTCGGCGGTCCAGGCCCGGATGGACAGGCCGATCTTCTCCTTCCTCAGATAGGCGGGGCTGCCGCCACGGTGGGCCGCGTTGCCGGCCTGGGACAGGCCCTTGAGCGTGAGCCGGATCCCGGCGCGTCCCAGGGCCGTCCTCAGGGCCTCGGCCGCCTTCCGCTCCCTGGACTGCTCGGCACGGAAGACGATCGTGGCCGCGAAGCCGCCGGGCCGCCCGCACGCGGCCAGCTGCCCGCGAGCCGCGGCCACGTCGCCCTTGCCGGTCTGGTACAGGTTCAGCGAGCGGTGTCCGGAGATGGTCGGCGGGAGCAGCCCGGTGGCGATCGTGCCCGCCCGCAGGCCACGGCCGTAGGCGTCGCGCAGGGCCTCCCGGTCCGCCGCGGCGAACACCGCCCTGCGGCAGGCCACGTTGTCGAAGGGCAGGACCTGCGGGTTGATCGCGACGTACCGCAGCCAGCCGATCGTGGGCGCGTCGGCCCGCGCCCTGAGCGCGGGATCGGCCGCGATCCGCTCGGGCAGGTTCTCGCTCGCGCCCGAGTCGAGGTCCAGGTCGAGGTCACCGGACAGGAGGCCCTTGTCGACGGCGTCCTGCTCCATGTCGAAGGTGATCTGGTAGCGGTCGGGGAGTGCCCGGCGGTTCGGGTCGGTCGCCGGAGACCAGTGGGGGTTGCGGACCAGGACGAGCCGTTTGCCCCGCTCCGCGCTCTCGAACATGTAGGGGCCCGAGGAGAGCACGTGCTTCTCGTACGCCGCGCCGGTGTCCTTCGCCTCGGGGACCGGCATGGTCTGGGGGACCTGGGCGACGTGGTCGAAGGCCCCGTGGGGCCTCCTGAGGTGGAACACGACGGTCCGGTCGTCCGGGGTGCGGATCGCCGCGTCGGTGTCCGCCTTCGGCGACGCGAAGTAGCCCCGGTAGCCCGAGGGCAGGTTCAGCAGCTCCTCGAAGTGGTACGGGCCCCGGGTGAGGGTGTCCTTGCCGATCGCGCGGAGCACGGCGTGCTTGACGTCCGCGGCGACGATCGGCGTGCCGTCCTCGTACTTCAGGCCCGCCCTGAGCCGGTACGTCCACGTCCTGCCGCCGTCACTGGGCACGCCGGGGCCCTCCGCCAGGTCGCCCACCGGTTCCCTGCCCGCGGCGCCGGGGACGGGCCGGTACATCGTCAGCGAGCGTCCGTAGAGCCGTGCGACGTTCCACATCGACGGGTAGTAGGTGTTGGCGGGGTCGAAGGAGTCGGCGACGAACCCGGCGCCGAACCTCATCGTCCCGCCCCTGCGCGCCG
Source organism: Streptosporangium oxazolinicum (assembly GCF_039537505.1). Classification (NCBI taxonomy): domain Bacteria; kingdom Bacillati; phylum Actinomycetota; class Actinomycetes; order Streptosporangiales; family Streptosporangiaceae; genus Streptosporangium; species Streptosporangium oxazolinicum. The sequence goes on along the minus strand of NZ_BAABAQ010000004.1, from coordinate 370,308 downwards.
ACGGGTTGACGACCGAGGCCGAGGCCGCGTCGAAACCGGTCGGCGCGGGCTTCGGTGTCGCCCGCGAGACGACGCCCGGCTCGCCGGAGGGCAGGACCAGCCAGGTGGCGACGCCCAGCGCGCAGGCGGTCGCCAGGGCCGAGGCGACGGCCAGGACCCTGCGGCTTCTCACCGTACCGGCGAGCCGGGAGAGGCGGCCGGGTGACGGCGGGGAGAGCCCGGCGGGAGGCATGGTGGAAGGCGTCGTGTGGGACGGCGCCGGGGACGGAACGGAGGACCGTTCCCGGAACGGAGAGACGGATCGCGGCGGGGAGGGAACGGGGGGCGGCGCCGGTGAGGGGAAAGAGGGCCGGGCCGGGGACGGCGCGCGGGGTGGCGGGGGAGACGCGACCGCCGCGGGGCCGCCGTCCGCGTTCAGCAGCATGTCGAGCACGTCGGCCGAGCCGGGGCGCGACCGGGGATCCTTGGTGAGGGCCGCGCCCAGCAGCGGGCGCAGCGACTCCGGCACGCCGGACAGGTCCGGTTCCGTGACGAGGATCCGGCGCATCACCACGGCCAGGTTGCCCAGCCCGAACGGCGGCTGCCCGGTCGCCGCGAACACCATGGTCCCGGCCCAGGCGAACACGTCGCCCGCCGGTCCCACCTCCTGCTCGTGGAACTGCTCGGGCGCCATGTAGGCGGGCGTGCCGACCAGGTCCGTGGTCAGGCTGTACGCGGAGTCCAGGGCCTTGGCGATGCCGAAGTCGATGACGCGGGGGCCGTCCGGGCCGAGCAGGACGTTGCTGGGCTTGAGGTCGCGGTGCACGATCCCGGCGCGGTGGATCGCGGCCAGCGCGGTGGCGGTGGCGACGGCCAGCCTGACCAGCGCGTACCTCTCGCGCGGGCCCTCCCTGGACACCACCTGCTGCAGCGACTCGCCGTCGACGTACTCGCTCAGGATGTACGGCCGGTCGCCGGTGGCGTCGGCCTCCAGCACCCGGGCGGTGCAGAACGGGGCGACCCGGCGGGCGGCGTCGGCCTCCCGCTGGAAGCGCCGCTTGGCCTGCGCGTCGTCCGAGAGCCTGGCGTGCAGCACCTTGAGCGCGACGCGTTCTCCCCCGGGCGTGCGCGCCAGGTAGACCACGCCCTGGCCGCCCTCGCCGAGGAATCCGACCAGCCGGTGCGGGCCGATCCGCTCCGGGTCACCCGGCCGCAGAGGGCGGGGCTCCGGCATGCGTCACTCCAGGGGGTCGCCGCGAACGTGGTCCGGCCACAGTATTGGATCTCCTACTGAAGCGGAGAATCCGGGGATACACCCCGCGCGGGCGGGTCAGAGGCGCGGCCGGGCGCCCAGGTGCGAGATGGCCCGGGAGGCCAGGTGGCAGCCGGAGGCGAGGGCCTCGGCCGGGGGCTTGCCGCCCAGCCAGGCGGGCAGGAAGCCCGCGGTGAAGGCGTCACCGGCACCGGTGCCGTCGACCACGCGCTCCACGGTCTCGGCGGGGACCTTGATCGGGTCGGGGCGGTTGTTGGCGTACCAGAGCGCGCCCTCGTCGCGGAGCTTCACGACGACCTGCGGGAACCAGGCGGTGAGGACCTTGGCGGCGGCGGCCGGGTCGTCGCGGCCGGTCAGGACCTTCGCCTGGTCGGCGTTGGCGAACAGCAGCTTGGCGCTCTGCGTCCACTCCAGGAAGGGCTCGGCGCCGGTGCGCTCCAGTGGGGCGGAGGAGGAGCAGTCGACCGAGACGGACATCCCCGAGCGGCGGGCCATCTCCAGGGCGGCCATACCGGCGTCGCGGGAACCCTCGTTGATCAGGGTGTAGCCGGACAGGTGCAGGTGCCCGCCCTGGGAGAACAGGTCGCGGGGCAGGTCCTCGGGGGACAGCGCCGCGTTCGCGCCGGGGTCGGACAGCATGGTCCGCTCGCCCTTGTGGGTGACGAGCACCACGCAGGTGCCGGTCGGGCGCTCGGGATCCATGACGAGGCGGGCGTCGACGCCGTACCCCATCAGCTCCATGTCGCGGTTACGGCCCGTGATGTCGGCGCCGCGCCGCCCGATGAAGGCGACCTCGGTGCCCTCGACGGCGAGCCAGGAGGCGATGTTGGCGCCCGAACCACCGCCGTGCATGGTGACGATCGCCGGTGTGTCGCTGGCGCGGGCCAGCGGGTAGCGAGCCCGCGCGACCGCGTCGGTCATGAGATCGCCCACCACGACCACCCGCGTCATGATGTCACCACCTTGCTGCCTTCGATGCCGACGTGCCTCTAGACATGCTTCAAGCCATACCTCTGGCCGTGCCTCTAACCGCGAAAAACTTAACAGCTTCCGGCCAGCGTATGGGGTCTTGACCGGACACCGGACCATAGTCGATGCACAAGCGTTGCGTGAATTCGTCCAGGTGGTCTGTCATGTGAGATTCGCGTCTACTCTCGGGACTGTGGAGGCTGCTCAGTACCCCGCTCACTGGGAGGCGGACGTCGTCCTGTCGGACGGCGGCACCGCCCATGTACGCCCGATCCGGCCCGCCGACGCCGACCGGTTGCGTTCCTTCTACGGCCGGTTGTCCGACGAGTCGATCTACTTCCGTTTCTTCGGTCCCCGGCCGAGGCTGTCGGAGCGGGAGATCACCTGGTTCACCAACGTCGACTACGAGAGCCGCGTGGCGCTGATCGCCACGATCGGCACCGAGATGGTGGCGGTCATCCGCTACGACCGGATCGAGCCCGGTGAGGCCGAGGTCGCCTTCCTCGTCGAGGACGCCCACCAGGGCCGCGGGGTCGCCTCCGTGCTCCTCGAACACCTGGCCGCCACCGCCAGGGAGAAGGGCATCGCCCGCTTCGTCGCCGACGTGCTGCCCGCCAACCAGAAGATGATGGCGGTGCTCAAGCAGGTCGGCTACACCGCGCAGAGCCGCTTCGCCGACGGCGTGGTCAGGATGACCCTCGACCTCACCCCGACCGAGACCGCCCAGGAGGTGACCGCCTCCCGCGAGCACCGCGCCGAGTCCCGCTCCATCGAGCGGCTGCTCTCCCCGGGTTCGGTGGCGGTCGTGGGAGCGGGCCGCGAACCGGGCGGCGTCGGCCAGACCGTGCTGCGCAACCTGCTCGGCGCCGACTTCACCGGCCCGGTCTACCCCGTGCACCGCGAGGCGCGGGCCGTCGCGGGGGTGCGGGCCTACCCGAGCGTGACGGCCATCGACGGGGAGGTGGACCTCGCCGTGCTCGCCGTACCCGCCGACGGGGTGATCGACGTGGTCAAGGAGTGCGCGGAGAAGGGCGTGCGCGGGCTGATCGTGGTCTCCTCGGGGTTCGGCGAGACCGGCGCCGAGGGCCGGGCCAGGCAGGACGAGCTGGTGCGCATCGCCCGCGCGTACGGCCTGCGGGTCGTCGGCCCCAACTGCCTCGGCGTCGCCAACACCGACCCCGCGGTACGGCTGAACGCCACGCTCGCCGCCACCCTCCCCGGGCTCGGCCGGGTCGGCTTCTTCAGCCAGTCGGGCGCCCTGGGCACCGCGTTGCTGCAGCGGGTGGCCCAGCGCGGCATGGGCATCTCCTCGTTCGTCTCGGCGGGCAACCGCGCCGACGTGTCGGGCAACGACCTGCTCCAGTACTGGGAGGAGGACCCTCGGACCGACGTGATCCTGCTCTACCTGGAGTCGCTGGGAAACCCCCGCAAGTTCGCCCGCCTCGCGCGGCGCATCTCGCGCCGCAAGCCGATCGTGGTCGTCAAGAGCGGCGGCACCACCCAGGACGTGCCCACCGGCCACGCCGCGCCCGTGCTCGGCCTGCCCGACACCGCGCTCAGCGCGCTGTTCGAGCAGGCCGGGGTGATCAGGGTCGATGACCTGATCCAGCAGTTCGACGTGGCGCAGCTGCTGGCCTACCAGCCGCTGCCGGCCGGGCCCAGGGTCGGCCTGGTCGGCAACTCCGACGCGATGGCGCTGCTGGCGGCCGACGCCTGCGTGCGGGTGGGCCTGGAGCCCCGGCCGCCGGTCAACCTCGGCGCGCGGGCCCGCGCGGAGGAGTTCGGCGCGGCGCTGGCCTCGGTGATCCCGGACGTGGACGCCGTGGTCGCGATCTACATGCCGCCCATCCCCGGCGACGGGGCCGAGGTCGCCGCCGAGTTGCTGCGCGCCTCCCGCGACTGCGGCAAACCGGTGCTGGCCACCTTCGAGGGCAGGTTCGGCATGCTCGACGAGCTGCGGGTCGGCGCCCTGCCCGGCCGGGGTTCCATCCCCTCGTACGCGGCGCCGGAGGAGGCGGTCCGCGCGCTCGCCCACGTCGTGCGGCACGCGCGCTGGCTGGAGCGGCCCGCGGGAGTGCCCGAGGAGCTCACCGGCGTCGACGCCGGCGCCGCGCGGGACCTCGTGCTCGCGACGCTCGCGGACGCCCCGGCCGAGATCGACGCCTCGGGACTGCTCGCCTGCTACGGGGTGGAGGTCTGGCCGTCGGAGACGGTGGGGTCACCGGAGGAGGCCGTCGAGGCGGCGTCGCGGCTCGGCTGGCCGGTCGTGCTGAAGGCCGCGGGCCCCGAGGCGGCCAAGCGCGCCGGGACCGTACGCCTCGGGCTGTCGGGTCCCGACGGGGTGCGCGACGCCTACGCCGACCTGACGCGCCAGCTCGAACCCGAGGCCGTGCTCGCGGTGCAGCGCATGGCGCCGCAGCCCGCGGTGCCGACCGTGGCGGGGGTGATGGACGACCCCGCCTTCGGCGCGGTGGTCTCCTTCGGGCTCGGCGAGATCACCGCGCGGCTGCTGCGCGACGAGGCGTACCGTCTGGCCCCGCTGACCAGGGAGGACGCCGTGGCGCTGGTGAGGTCGCCGCGCGCCGCGCCTCTCCTCCTCGGCGAGTACGGCTACCCGCCGGTCGCCGTCGAGGCGCTGGAGGACCTGCTGATCCGGCTCGGGCGGCTGGCCGACGACCTCCCCGAGGTGGCGCGGCTCACCCTCGACCCGGTGCTGGTGGGGGAGTCGGGGGCGATCGTGCTGGGCGCCCGCGCCGTACTGCGCAGCCACGAGGGCCCGCGCCCCGACGGCGGTCCCCGGCGCCTCGGCTAACCCGTCCGCGGGGCCGCGGGGACGATCTGGACCGTGCTGGCGACGGTGGCGGGCGCGGGACCGGTCTCCATCGCGGTTCCGACGGCCCCCGGGCCGGTCTCCGCGCCCGGGTCGATCGCGTCCGCGGCGTCCCGGGCGGCGTGGGCGGCGTGGACGGCTCTGCCGGACGCGGTCAGTGTCCCCGACGCGGTCGGCGACACGGCCACGCCGACCGTGATCCGGGGAAGCTGGAATCCGGGGGCGGCCAGGTCGCGCGTGTCGCAGTCGACGATCCCGGCCGCGATCCGGCATCTCCAGCCCGTGCCCCAGGCGCGTACCGGGGTGAGGCCCGAGGGGAAGTAGTAGGTGACCCGGGTCGGACGGGTGATCCCGGTGGAGCCGGGGCTCGCGGTGACGTCGATGGAGAACGTGCCGGTGCCGCCCGCCTCGAACGGGCCGTCGTGGACCGTGGTGAGGACCAGGTCGCCGGGGAAGCCCGCCCCCGAGGTGAGCGGGCCCGCGGCGGTCGCCGCCGCGGTCGTCATGGCGACCGTCACGATGGTCACCGGGAGGGCCGCCGCGAGGCGCGAGAGGCCGGTCCGCCGTGCCGGCCCCGTCTCACCCGGTGAGCCCGGTCGCCCCGGCCCCGCCCGTCCCGTCGAATCCGGATCCTCACCGGCCATATTCCCTCGCCCCCGATTCCGGTAGGAATTCACCGTTTCCAATTCGTTCGGAGGCGGTGAAAAGCATTCCGAGATATGTGAAACAAAGCGGGAAATGCGCGGAATCGCCCGTTGCCGCTGCCCGGGACGCCACGCGCCCGCCACCCCCATCACTGCTCCCGGTAACCCGGAAAGGATCGCGCCAAACCGATCGGAGGGGAAAGTCACCGGCAGGAACGGACCTCAGCGGGCCCCGGACCGCCCCCGATGGCGCTTTCGCGGCCGGAAGAAGGCGATGGTGGACCGCGTCACGATTTGCGCCACCGGCTGAAGCTCTGCCGCTCCCGGTGAAAGCGCTGCCCCGGACAGGGCAGGATGGACCCATGAGGGAAACCCGACTCTCGTCCGCCGGCCTGCGCGACGCCATCGACCGCAGTGGCTACTATCCCGACCTGGTCGCCGACGCGGTTGAGTCCGCGCTCGGCAAGGAGCAGGTGGACGCCTACGTCGTGCATCACGAGGCCACCTTCGACCCGGCCATGGAGGTGCGCAGGCACGTCACCGTGCTGGTGCTCTCCCCCACCCGGCTGCTCGTCTGCCACACCGACGAGCACCCCCCGGTGGAGGGGGTGTCGGCGTCGCACGCCTCCACGACCACCGAGGCCGTGCGCCTCAGCCGGATCCAGTCGGTCGCGGTCACCCGGGTCGTCCCCGACCCCGCCTCCTACGTGCCCGGAGTGCCGCCCACGGAGGTCACGCTCACCATCGGCTGGGGAGCCATCTCCCACGTCGACCTGGAGCCGGCCACCTGCGGCGACGAGAACTGCGAGGCCGACCACGGATACACCGGCGCGATCACGGCCGACGACCTCTCCCTGCGGGTGAGCGAGGCGGCCGACGGGCCGGAGGCCGTCTCCCACGTGCTGGCCTTCGCCAAGGCACTGTCGGAGGCCACCGCCCGCACCGCCTCGTGAACCCGCTGATCCCCGCGTACGGGACGGCCTCGCTCGCGGACCTCTCCTCCTCGCTGCTCGCCGCGGTCGGGATGGACGGCGACAACCCGCTGGATCTCGCCCCGGCCGGGCGGGTCCTGCTGTTCCTCGTCGACGGCATGGGCGCCGAGCTGCTCCGCGCCCACCCCGGCGTCGCGCCGTTCCTGTCCGCCATGCCCGGCGGGGTGCTCACCGCGGGCTTCCCCGCCACGACCGTGACCAGCCTGGCCAGCCTCGGCACCGGCCTGCCGCCGGGCGGGCACGGCATGCTCGGCTACCAGCTCGCCGTGCCCGGCACCGGTCACCTGCTCAACTGCCTGCGCTGGACCACCCCCGGCCCCCTCGTCGAGCCCGGCGAGTGGCAGCCGACCCCGACCGTCTACGAGCGCGCCGCGGCGGCAGGCATCCCGGTCAGCTACGTCGGCCCGGCCAAGTTCGAGACCACCGGTTTCAACAGGGCCGTCTACCGGGGCGTGCGCTTCGTCGGGGCCGACGAGGTCGACGACCGGATCGCCGGGGTCCGCCACGCGCTGGCCGAGCCCCGGGCCCACGTCTCTGTCTACTACGGAGACCTCGACTCCACCGGCCACGTCACCGGCTGGGGCTCCCCGGCCTGGCTCGACCAGCTCGCCCTGGTCGACCGGATGGCCGAGCGGCTGGCGGAGACGCTCCCGCCGGGTTCGGCGATGTACGTCACCGCCGACCACGGCATGATCAACGTCACCGACCGCGTTGACGTCGACGCCCTGCCCGCGCTGCGCGAGGGCCTCGCCCTGCTCGGCGGGGAGAGCAGGGCCCGCCACCTCTACACCGTCCCCGGCGCCTCGGCCGCGGTCCTCGACACCTGGCGCGACGTCCTCGCCGGAAGGGCCTGGGTGGTCTCCAGGAAGGAGGCGGTCGAGTCCGGCTGGTTCGGGCCGTCGGTCCGCCGGGAATGGCTGCCCAGGATCGGTGATGTCCTCGCCGTCCCGTACACCGACTGCGCCATCGTCGCCTCCGTCGCCGAGCCGCACGAGGCGGGGTTCCTCGGCTGCCACGGCTCGCTGACACCCGCCGAGCAGTACGTCCCTCTCCTGGAGACGAGCACCCGTTGACATCCTCCCCACGGCCGAAGCCGGGGGCTCCACGCTGGAGGTATCCGATGAACCCGCTGATCACTCCCGCCGAGCTGGCGGGCCTGGACGGGGTGAGCGTCCTCGACGTGCGCTGGAAGCTCGCCGTCGCGCCCACGGGACCGGCCGGGATCGACTCCTACCGCGAGGGGCACCTACCCGGCGCCGTCTTCTGTGACCTGGAGACCGACCTGGCGGCCCACGCCGGGGAGGGGGGCCGGGGAGGCCGCCACCCGCTGCCCTCCGCCGAGGCGTTCCAGGAGGCGATGCGCAGGCTCGGAGTGTCCGGCTCCCGGGGTGTCGTCGTCTACGACGGGGCCGACTCCACCGCGGCCGCCGCCCGCGCCTGGTGGCTCCTGCGCTACTTCGGCCACCCCGACGTGCGGGTCCTCGACGGCGGCCTGCGCGCCTGGGTCGCCGAGGGACGGCCGGTCTCCGTCGAGGAGAGCCGTCCCGAGCCCGGCGACTTCGAGGCGCGGCCGGGCGGGATGCCGGTGCTCGACGCCGGGCGGGCCGGTGAGCTCGCCGCCGACGGGGTGCTGCTCGACGCCCGCGCCGCCGAACGCTACCGGGGCGAGGTCGAGCCGATCGACCCGGTCGCCGGGCACATCCCGGGCGCGGTCAGCGCCCCCACCGGTGAGAACGTCGACCCCTCGGGCCGCTTCCACCTGCCCGACTTCCTGCGCGAACGCTTCAACACCCGGGGCGTCGTCCCCGGGGTGGAGGTCGGCGCCTACTGCGGATCCGGCGTGACGGCCGCGCACGAGGTGCTCGCCCTGGAGGTGGCCGGCATCCCGGCCGCGCTCTACGTCGGGTCGTGGTCCGACTGGGTGAGTGACCCCTCCCGGCCGGTCGCCACGGGCTGACCGCCCCGGGCGATCTGCGTACTCCCGACCTGACACTCCCGGCCGGCACCCGCCGGCCGGTCACTCGCGGCCGGTCACCGGTGGCCGGTCCCCGCAGCCGAAGCAGACGAAGCCCGCCACGCCGGTCCTCCCGCTCGCGACGGCGAGCGCCCGCGCGGGCGGGTCACCGGCGGCCAGCGCCCGGTGGAAGGCGGTCATCAGCGTCAGCGTCTCCTCGTCGCGCACCGGCACCAGGCTCGCCACCACGCACCGCGTCCCCAGCGACAGGAACGTGCCCGCCAGCCCCAGGGGCGCCCCGTCCGCGGGGGCGTGCGCCATCCCCGCGTCGCACGCCGACAGCACCACCAACCCGGGCGGGGTGCGCAGCCGCAGCAGGTCGTACGCCATCAGCGGGCCGTCGTCGAGGTCGATGCTCGACAGCAGGGGGCTGCGCGGCGAGAACATCCCGTGCGTGGCCAGGTGGGCCACGTCGGCCCGCTCCAGCGCCGCCATCACCTCCGCCCGCCGCGCCGCCACCCGCTCGGTACCCCGATGGCACCCGCCGACCATGCGGGCCTCGGCCTCGGCGTACCGCAGCCCCGGCCCGGCCACCGCCACCGGCACCGCCGTGCCCCTCCCGTCCCGTACGGCCGGCACCCGCCGCCCGGCCAGCCAGGCGGCGGCGCTCGCCGCCACGGTCACCGGCCGGTCGGCGTTCATCGGCAGCAGCGGCCAGGGCAGGGTGTGCAGCGTCCCGGTCGGCACGATCACCAGCGGCCGGTCGCCCAGCCGGTCACGCAGCGGGCCGAAGAGGAGCCGCTCCAGCTCCGCGGCCTCCGTGCCGGGCTCGGGGGCATTCCCGTCGAGCAGGTGCGCCCTGCGCAGCCCGTACCGGAGGCGGACGGTGGCCTCGGCGACGACGGGGAACGGGCCGAGGCGGCGCAGCGTCACCCGGTCCCGGGTGACCACGACGGCGACCAGGTCGCCCTCGTGGCGGACGAACTCCACCAGGACCGACTCCCCGAGCGCCGCCCGCAGCGCGGCCGGGCGGGGCGCGAGCGGCCGGCCCGCACCCCCGGTGACCGCCCGCCACCGCTCGGCCCAGGCCAGGACCGCGCGGCCCCGCCCGGTCCGCATGGCGAGGGCGAGCCCGAACCCGGCCAGCGGCTCGCCCGCCCTGGCGGCGTGCGCGCGGACCACCGGATCCTCGAACGTCCTCGTCCCGGCGCCCACCTCCGCCAGACCGGCCAGCACCGCGGCGAACGCCCCCCGCCGGTCTCCCGCCAGGGAGCGCAGCAGCGCCGTCGCCTGGAGGGCGACCACCCCTCGGCCCGAGCGGGCGAGCAGGGCGAGCTGGTGCTCGGCGGCCGGCCGGTCGCCCAGACTGAGCGAGACCTCGGCGGAGGTGAGCCTGAGCGCCGCCGAGGTGTCCCCGTGCCCGGCGGCGTCGAGGGCGTCGGCACACGAGAGCATCGCCGCGGGCAGCTCCGCCGTGGGCGGCTCCAGCGCGAGCCGGGCCCGCAGGAGGATCTCCTCGGCGACCGGCGCCAGGACCGCCCGCCCCTGCGCGGCCAGCTCGCGGGCGGCCAGTTCCGCGCTCTCCCGGGCGCGGCGCGGGTCACCGGTGCGCAGCTCGACCCTGGCGAGCAGCAGGAGGGCCTCGGCCAGCGCCGTCCCGGCGCCCGCCGCCGCCAGCTCGGGAACCGCCATCTCCAGCAGGACCCGCGCCTCGCCGGGCAGGTGGGCGGAGATCAGGGCCTCGGCCAGGTCGCAGCGCACCGTCGCGAGCCGCTCGGGATAGCCGACCAGGACGTCCTCGGCGCGCCGGTAGGCGCTGAACGCGGCGGCCAGGTCACCGCGCCGCGCGGCCAGGAACGGCAGGTTGCCCTCGGCGAGCGCGAGGACGTGTTCCAGGCCCGCGTCCCTCGCCAGCTCCGCGCACCGGCTCAGGTCGGCCTCCGCCGCCCCGAACTCCCCGAGGAACACCCGGGCGAGCCCGCGGTTCAGCATCGCCCCGGCCAGGAACCTGACGTCGCCGCCGAGGACGGGCACCGCCCGGTCGCAGTGGTCGACGGCCTCGCGGTAGCGGCCGAGCCGCGCCAGGGCCACGGCCCGGTGCACGCCCAGCTTGCCCACCTCCGCCGGGGTGAGGCCGGGCTCGGCGTCCGCGGCGACGGCGAGCGCCTGCTCCGGGTGGCCCAGCTCCGTACGGACGTGGACCAGCGACAGCCGCGCCTGGGCCGCCCGGTGCGGCAGCCCCGCCGAGAGCGCGATCCGCACCGCCCGGCGCAGCCGCTCCTCGGCGAACGGCAGGTCGCCCAGCTCGCGCGCCGCCACCGCCAGCGCCCGGTGCGCCACCGCCTCGGCCTCGCAGTGCCCGCACCCCGCGAGGCGCGCCGCCGCGCCGCCCTCCGGGGCACCCGCCCGGCAGGACGCGGGGAGCGAGGGGAGCGCCGCCAGCGCGGCCAGCACGGTGCGGGCGAGAGCGAGGGCGCGGGCCGGGTCGCTGCCCGAGAGGTCGACCGCGTGCTCGGCGTCGGCGAGTGCCTCGTCGAGGGTCACCTACGGGCGGATCCGGGTCCAGCTGGTGACCACGGGGGAGTCACCGGGCCGGTGGCACACCACGCTGAACCAGCCCGGCGGCAGACCGGTGACCGCGAACTGGCCCGCCGGGGACAGCGCGCGCGACTCGGTGAGGTGCGGGGTGCGGATCTCCACCAGCGCGCCTGCCTCGGGGCAGGGGGAGACCTGGCCCGCGAGGTCGACCAGGCCGTCCAGGGAGGTGATCTCCAGCTCCACCGTGAGCTCGGCGGCGGTGAACCTCAGCAGCCGGGGCTCCTCGGCGGACCGGACACCTCGCGGCGCGGGCGTGGCCACGGGGCGGGCCGTGGTGGCGCCGGGCAGCCGCAGGCCGAAGGCCGCGCGGGCGGCGGCCGTCACCCGCGCGGGCACCGGGTCGCTCCCCGAGGCCAGACGCAGCGCGGCTATCAGGGACTCGTCGTCGATCGCCGTCGGATGTCGCGTCACGGTGTCGCCTCCCGGGCGGTGAGCATGGTGCGGAGTCGGTTCAGGCAGCGGCCCCGGGTGGGGCCGTAGCTGCCGCTGGGCATGCCCAGGCGCCCGGCCAGCTGGTGGACGCCCGCGTCGGGGGCCGTGGCCATCAGCCGGAACAGCGACCGGCACGGCTCCTGCATCTCGTCGACGGCCTGCCACAGGCGGCGGGCCTCGTCGGCGCTCAGCACGGTCAGCGCGGGGTCGGCGTGGGCGTGCCCGGCGCCGGCCGGGGCGAGCCGCGCGTGCTCGGCGCCGGTGTGCTCGGCGGGGTCGGCGACCAGCCGCTCGCCCCGGTGCCGCCGGCTCAGGAGGGACGCCTCGCGCTTGGCCGTGGTGAACAGCCAGGGACCGATCCTGTCGAGGTCGCGGATGGTGTGCAGGCTCTCCAGCAGCCGCAGCCAGGTGCCCTGCACCGCGTCGGCGGCGTCCGCCGGGCTCAGGTCGTAGGCGCGCACGGCCGACCACAGCAGCCCCGTGAAACGGGTGACCAGCGCGTCCCAGGCCGCCTGGTCGTCCACCGGGACGGCGTCGATCGTGCGCTGGTCGCTCACCGGCACCTCCAGAGCCACGGAGAACACTCTGCGTGTCCGTGTGAAGACTTTGGGTGAGACTTTAGCCGGGCATGGGCACGACGACTCCCAAATCGGGGATCCGCCTGGTCCCCGCCGGGTCGAGGACGTGCTTCACGGCCTCGGGGGAGGGCCGGTCCGCGCACGCCGCGGCGATCGCCCCGCTCACCAGGGCGGTGGCGAAGGAGGTCCCGCTCCAGCGCGCGTAGCCGTCGAACGCCCCGTGTTCGAGGAAGGTGCTGGACAGCCACTCGCCGGGGGCGCACGCGTCCACCCACGGGCCGTACGCCGAGAACGGGGCCCTCGTCCTCCCCTCCGCGTCCAGTGCTCCGACGGCGATCACCCCGGGTGACGCGGCGGGCCAGAAGGGGCGGTCGGAGGCGGTGTTACCCGCGCAGGCCACCGTGACCGTACCGGCCAGTCCCTCCAGGGCGGCCTCCAGGAGCGGGGAGGGTTGGTCGTCGAAGGTGTGCCCGCCGAAGGACAGGTTGAGCACCTGGGGCGGGTCGGCCCGCAGCCGCTCCAGGAGGCGCAGCAGTCCGGCCTCGTCCCCGACACCGTGGCCGTCCAGCACCCGGATCGGCCGCAGCCGCGCCAGCGGGGCGGACCGCAGGATCAGCCCGGCGATGAACGTGCCGTGCCCCGCCTGGAGGTCCATCTCGCCGTCGCCGTCGGAGTCGGGCACCTCGTCGGTCTCCCGGCCCCGCTCCAGGAACCACGGGCTCTCCCGCCACCACGGGTGTTCCGCGAGGCCGGTGTCGGCCAGCGCCACCGTCACGGCGTCCGCCGCGCGCCCGGCCGGGACGGGCTCGGGCGCCGGGAGGGCGGCGCGGGGGAAGGGCCGGGAGGCCGGGCCCCCGAAGTAGAGCGGCTGGCCCGTCAGGACGTGGTTGGGGGAGGCGCGCACGCCCCGCGCCCGTACCGACGCCACCAGGTCGCAGACGTCCACGCCCGGCGAGAGCCGCACCCGGTAGATTCCCCCGATCTCGGTGACCGCGTCGGCCCAGCGGGCGGTGGTCGCGAGGCCCGAGGCGTCGGTCAGCATCTGGCCCTTCCTGATCAGGGCGGGCGAACCGGGGATGGGTTCGACCCGTTCGATACCGGTATTCATCTGGTCCTCCGGGGGCGCTCACCAGTTCACGGGGTTTTCTTCATTCCCGAGGATGCCCTGGCCAAGTGCCCGCGGCACAACATCTCGGTATGACCCCCCTCTGGTGCGACGTCACGACCGACGGTAGTCTCTCCTTCAGTCACTTGTGATCATCCTGGTACGAGGCCGTTGGGGAAGGCGCACCTCGTACGAAACGGGAGGTCCGGTGTCTGCTCGTGGCGTGCTTTACGTCCACTCGGCTCAGCCTGCGCTATGCCCTCATATTGAATGGGCGGTCGCAGGTGTCCTTGGCGTGCCCGTAGATCTGACCTGGACTCCGCAGCCCGCCGCGCCCGGTCACGTGCGCGCGCAGGCCGAGTGGGAGGCCCGTGTCGGTACCGCGGCGGCCATCACCTCGTCGCTGATGGGCTGGCAGCGGATCCGCTTCGAGATCACCGAGGACGCCTCGCCGGGTGCCGACGGGACCAGGCACGCCTACACCCCCTCCCTCGGCGCCTTCACGGCAGTGGTCGGGGCCAACGGCGACATCCTGATCCCGGAGGACCGGCTGCGCTCGGCCATGCTGATGGCCCGCCAGGGCCGCGTGGTGCTGGAGGAGGAGCTCGACCGCCTGCTGGGCAAGCAGTGGGACGCCGAGCTTGAGTCGTTCCGCTACGCGGGCGAGGGCGCTCCGGTCCGCTGGCTGCACGCCGCCGTCTGATCGGGCGTGCCCCGCGGGGCACGCCCGATCCCTCGCGCTGTACGGACGTCCCGGACCCGGGTTTGGAACGTGCCCGCCCGGCCGCTCCGCCCCGGGCGAGGTGCCCGCGGCGGTGTCCTCACAGGCCGTCGAGTCCTTCGGCTCCTCGCGCTTTTCGTACGCGGGGCCTCCGCCTGGTCCAATGCGGCGTGAAGACCCCGCGCCTCTCGTACGCCGGGCCTCCGCGGGCTTCCGGCGTCCCTGACCGTCCGGCCCCGGGGGACGGCGTCACCGCGTCGAGGATTCCCTCCGCGGGGGAAGAGCGGAGGATTTCCCGGCGGTGAGGACTCCCGGGCGGAGGTTCCCGAGGAGGGATTCTCGAAGGGAGATTTCCGAGGAGATTTCCGAAGGGGAGGTTCCCGGCGGGGGAGAGGGCGGCGGAAAAGCGGGCGAGCCCCCGCCGGCGACCGGTGGGGGCTCGTCGGAAGGCCGGGGTGTCAGAGGGGGATGTTGCCGTGGGCACCCCTGGCGGGGGTCGCCTGGGCCAGGACCCTGGCGATGGCGCCCCTGGTCTCCTCGGGCTTGACGACCTCGTCGACCACGCCGAGCTCGATGGCCCGGTCGAGGCCACCGGCGAGGATCTCGTGCTCCGCGGCGAGCCTGGCCTCCAGGTCGGCGCGCTCCTCCTCGGGGGCGGCGGCGAGCTCGCGGCGCTTGAGGACGCGGACCGCGGCGACCGCGCCCATGACCGCGATCTGGGCCGTCGGCCAGCCGAACACCCTGGTCGCGCCCAGTGAGCGGGAGTTCATCGCGACGTAGGCGCCGCCGTAGGCCTTCCTGGTCACCAGGGTGATCCGCGGCACGGATGCCTCGGCGAAGGCGTGCAGGAGTTTGGCGCCTCGGCGGACCACGCCGTCGTGCTCCTGCCCGACGCCCGGCAGGTAGCCGGGCACGTCCACCAGCACGACCAGTGGCACCCCGAAGGCATCGCACATCCGGACGAACCGTGCTGCCTTCTCCGCCGAGGCGGAGTCGAGGCAGCCGCCCAGGCGCAGCGGGTTGTTGGCCACCACGCCCACGGTCCGGCCCCCGAGGCGGCCCAGGGTGGTGACGACGTTGGGCGCCCACTTGGCGTGCAGCTCCACGCCCGGCTCGTCGAGCAGGCCCGTGACGAGCGGCTTCACGTCGTAGGCGCGGCGCACGTTGTCGGGCAGCAGGCCGGAGAAGTCGACCTCCTCGACGTCGGCGCGCACCCGGCCCTGGTGGCCGAGGAGCACCGCGAGCCGGCGGGCCTGCACGTAGGCGTCCGTCTCGGTCTTGGTGACCACGTGCACGACGCCGCTGCGCTTGCTGTGCGGCTCGGGGCCGCCCAGGGCGGCCATGTCGATCTGCTCGCCGGTGACGCTGCGGACCACGTCGGGGCCGGTGACGAAGATGCGGCCCGCGTCGGCCAGGATCACGATGTCGGTCAGCGCCGGGCCGTACGCGGCACCGCCCGCGGCGGGGCCGACGACCACGGACAGCTGCGGGACCACGCCGGAGGCGCGGGTCATCGCGGCGAAGACGCGGCCGACCGCGTGCAGCGACTCCACGCCCTCGGCGAGGCGGGCGCCGCCGGAGTGCCAGACGCCGATGACGGGAATCCGCTCGCGGACCGCGACGTCGTAGGCGTGCACGATGTGCTCGCACCCCTCGCCGCCCATCGCACCGCCCTGGACCCGGGGGTCACTGACGAACGCGACGACCGGCACACCCTCCACGCGGCCCGTCGCGGAGAGGACGCCGCTGCGGTCGACCGGCGAGATCAGACGTAGCGAGCCCTCGTCGAGCAGAGCGGAGAGACGCACCTGGGGGTCACGGGGATCAAGAGGCTCCTGGTCGGAGTCCTCGCTCACCCCCCTGTTGTCGAGCACGGTCATCACGAGCTCCTGTCAGATGCTGGTGAAGGCCACGGCGACGTCGTGCCCGCCGAACCCGAAGGAGTTGTTGATCGCGGCGATCTGGCCGTCGGGCAGGGCGCGGGGCTCGCCGCGCACGATGTCGACCTCGATGCCGTCGTCAAGGTCGTCCACGTTGATCGTTCCGGGCGCGCGGCGCTCGTGCAGGGCGAGGACGGTGAAGACGGACTCGATGCCACCGGCGCCGCCGAGCAGGTGACCGGTCATCGACTTGGTGCCGCTGACCAGCGGGTGGTCGCCGATGACCTCCTTGATCGCCATCGTCTCCACGACGTCGCCCGCGGGGGTGGAGGTGGCGTGCGCGTTCACGTGCTTGATGTCCTGGCCGGTGAGGCCGGAGTCCTCCAGGACGCGGCGCATGGCGAGGATGACCCCGGCGCCGGTCGGCTCGGGCTGCGCGATGTGGTGGGCGTCGGCCGAGTAGCCGACACCGGCGGCCACGGCGTAGATCGTGGCGCCGCGCGCGCGGGCGTGCTCCTCGGACTCCAGGACGAGGATCCCGGCGCCCTCGCCGAGGACGAAGCCGTCGCGGCCCTTGTCCCACGGCCTGGAGGCGCGCTGCGGCTCGTCGTTGCGGGTGGACATGGCGCGCATGGCCGCGAAGGACCCGATGTTCAGCGGGTGGATGGCCGCCTCGGTGCCGCCGGCCACGACGACGTCGGCCCGGCCGGAGCGGATCATCTCGATGGCGTACCCGATCGACTCGGCGCCGGTGGCGCAGGCGCTCACCGTGGCGTGGACGCCGGCGCGCGCGCCGACCTCGATGCCGATCCAGCCCGCCGAGCCGTTCGGCATCAGCATGGGGACGGTGAACGGTGAGAGCCGCTGCCAGCCCTTCTCCTTGAAGGTGTCGTAGGCGGCGAGGATCGTGGTGATGCCCCCGATACCGCTGCCCACGACGACGCCGAGCCGCTCGGGGTCGACCTTGTCGATCGCGGCGTGCGCCCACGCCTCACGGGCCGCGACCAGGGCGAACTGCTCGGCCCGGTCCAGCCGCCGGGACTCCGGCCGGGGCAGGACCTCGGTCGGGTCCACGGCGGAGAAGGCGGCGAACTTCACCGGGACGGAGTCCACCCAGTCGGCCGTGATGTCGCTGACCCCCGACTGACCGGCGAGGAGCGCCGACCAGGTCGAGGCGACGTCTCCACCGAGGGGCGTGGTCGCGCCGAGCCCGGTGACGACGACGCGTACCTGGTCTGTACTCACTGCTGCGCTCCTTGTGAATCGCTGGTCAAACTGGTTTGGGGAAAGAGCCGGGACGTCTCAGTTCTGGATGAAGTTGATGACGTCCTTGACGGTCTTGAGGTGCTTGAGCTGGTCGTCCGGGATCTCGACGCCGAACTCGTCCTGAGCGGCGACGGCGATCTCGACCATGGACAGCGAGTCGATGTCGAGGTCGTCGACGAAGCTCTTCTCCGGGGTGACCTCGGTGGCCGGGATCCCGGTGATCTCGTTGATGATCTTGCCGACGCCGGCGAGGATCTCCTGCTCGGTCAGAGCCATGTCGGGTGTTCTCCTTGGAATCTTGGAATCGTGGTTCTTCTGGTATCCCGTGCGGCGGGGCCGCACGGAAGCTTCAGGGGATCTCGACGACCTGGCCCGCGTAGGTCAGGCCCGCGCCGAAGCCCAGCAGCAGGGCGAGCCCGCCCGACTGGACCTCGCCGCGCTCGATCATCCGCGACAGGGCCAGCGGGATCGAGGCGGCGGAGGTGTTGCCCGCCAGGACGATGTCCTTGGCGATGACGGCGTTGTCCGCGCCGAGCCTGCGGGCGATCGTCTCGATGATGCGGAGGTTGGCCTGGTGGGGGACGAAGGCCGCGAGGTCGGCCGGGTCCACCCCGGCACGGTCGCAGATCTCCTTGGCGACGGGGTGAAGCGCGGTGGTCGCCCAGCGGAACACCGTCTGGCCCTCCTGGTGCAGGAAGGAGTCGCGGTCCTTGATGATGATCGCGTCGAACTTGTCGCCGGCGCTGCCCCACACCACGGGACCGATGCCCGGGGTGTCGGAGGGGCCGACGACCGCGGCGCCCGCGCCGTCGGCGAAGATCACCGCGGTGGCCCGGTCGGTCCAGTCGATCCACTGGGAGAGCTTCTCGGTGCCGACGACGAGCACGTTGGTCGCCGAGCCGGCGCGGATCGCGTCGTTGGCGAGCGCGAGCGCGTAGCAGAAGCCCGAGCAGGCGGTGTTGACGTCGAACGCGCCGGGGGCGTCGATGCCCAGCCGGGTGGCCACCCGGCCGGCGGCGTTGGGGATCTGTGTCTCCAGCGTGCAGGTGGCGACGATCACCAGGTCGATGTCGGAGACCGCCAGGCCGCTCGCGGCGAGGGCCTTGCCGCCCGCCTGCACGGCCAGGTCGATCTCGGACTCGTTGTCCGGGGCGATCCGGCGCTCCTTGATGCCGACGCGGCTCTGGATCCACTCGTCGTTGGTCTCCATGGTCGCCGACAGGTCGTGGTTGGTGACCACGTTGGAAGGCTGGTAGTGGCCGAAGGCCAGGATCTTCGCGCCGGGCGCGCCCTGTGAGGTCTTCATTCGTCGATCACCGCTCCTCAGGTGACTCAAGGGCGGCTCGCGCGGCCTCCAGGTCGTCGGGGGTCTTCAGGGCGACGGTCCTCACCCCGCGCAGAGCGCGCTTGGCCAGGCCGGTGAGCGTGCCGCCGGGGACGAGCTCGATCATCGTGGTGACGCCGCGCTCGGCCATCGTGGTCATGCAGGCGTCCCAGCGCACCGGGTTGGCGACCTGGGTGACCAGGCGCTCCATGAACTCGGCGCCGCTCGTGACCGCCGAGCCGTCGCTGTTGGACAGCAGCGTGACGACGGGGTCGGCCGGGGTGAGACCCGCGGTGGCCTCGCGCAGGCGGCTGGCCGCGGAGGCCATGTGCGCGGTGTGGAACGCGCCGGCGACCGACAGCGCGATCACCCGGGCCCGCGCGGGCGGCTCGGCCTTGAAGGCCGCGAGCTGCTCCAGCGTGCCGCCGACCACGATCTGCCCGGCGCCGTTGATGTTGGCGGGGGTGAGCCCCTTGTCGGCGATGGCCGCGAGGACCTCCTCCTCGACGCCGCCGAGGACGGCGGACATGCCGGTCTCGGTGATGGTCGCGGCCTTGGCCATGGCCTGGCCGCGCTCGCGGACGAGGCCGACGGCCTGTTCGGGGGTGATCACCCCGGCCAGCGCGGCGGCGGTGAACTCACCCACGCTGTGCCCGGCGACGAGGTCGGGGGAGGCCCCGAGCACCTCGGCGACGGCGAGCCCGGCGGCTACGAGGAGTGGTTGCGCGACGGCGGTGTCACGGATCTCGTCCGCGTCGGCGGTGGTCCCGTAGGCGATCAAATCGAGGCCGGCCAGCTCCGACCACGCGGTCAGCCGATCGGCCACGCCCGGTAGTTCGAGCCATGGACTGAGAAAGCCTGGTGTCTGGGCACCCTGGCCCGGAGCGACGATGACGAGCACAAAATCCAGCCTGCCCTGTAGAGGTTCAATACATGGATAGAGATCCAGACGAAGTTTGTCCCCACTTCTTTGTAGGGAACCTACAGTGGGAGTTTCACAAAGGTTAAGTAAAGGACTTTAGGTCACCGGCGTTTCGGACAGACGCCCGAGAATCAGCCCCACCTGGAGAGTGAAGGCGGATCGCCCCTCGGTCGGCTGGTAGCCGGTCAACTCCGTGATCTTACGCAGACGGTAGCGCACCGTGTTCGGGTGGACAAACAGCAGGCGGGCCGTCGCCTCCAGGGACGTGCCCTGCTCCAGGTAGGTCGCGAGGGTGTCGAGAAGCGGCGTGCCGATCAGCGGCAGATAGACGTTCTCGATCAGCTGTGCCCTGGCGTCGCCGTCGCCGTCGATGGCCCGTTCGGCGAGCAGGTCCTCGGCGAGGACCGGCCTGGGCGCGTCCGGCCACCCCGCGGCGGCCCGCAGCCCGGCCATCGCCGCCCGCGCCGAACTGGCGGCCGAGTGCAGGTCGGCCACCTCGGGCCCGATCACGATCGGACCGGCGCCGAAGCGCGGCACCACGTGCCTGGCCGCCGCGGCGACGCTGTCGGCCCCGCCCACGATCACGATCAGCCGGTCGCCCTGCACCCCGGCCAGCATGTCCAGGCCCGACCTGCGACCCCGGTCGCGCAGCGCGTCGATGACCGCCTGCGGGTCGTCGTCCGGGGTCTGCCCGGCCAGCACCACGACGGGGGCGGAGGTCCAGCCGAGCGCGGCGGCCCACGAGTGCAGGCCGTCGTCGACCTCGCCCCTGACCAGGGCGTCCACGATCAGCGCCTCCAGCCGCGCGTCCCACGCCCCGCGGGCCTCGGCCTCCCGCGCGTACACCTGCGCGGCGGCGAACGCGACGTCGCGGGTGTAGCGGAGCATCGCCTGCTGGAGCTGGTCCTCCCCGCCGGGCGCGGCCAGCTCCCCGGTCTGCGCCTCGACCACCTCGACCACGACCCGCACGATGTCGACGGTCTGCTGCAGCGAGATGGACCGCTTCAGCTCCCTGGGCGCGGTGCCGAAGAACTCGATGCTGGGCGTCGGGCGGCCCTCGCCGGCGTGCTGGAACCACTCCACGAACGCGGCGATCCCGGCCTGGGCGACGAGCCCGACCCAGGACCTGTCCTCGGCCGACAGGGCGCGGAACCACATCAGCCGGTCGTCCATGCGGGACATGGCGGCCGTGCCCAGCGTGCCCATGGCCCGCTCCAGCCGGCGCGTGGTGTCCTCCCGGACCCGGTCGGAGTCGGGATCCCTCCCGTCCTCCCCGGTCACGACGTCGCTGTGCCTGAACGCTCGCTCGCTCCGTTCCCTCACGCCACTAAGAGTGCCAGGTCGCGGGAGATGCGCCAGCCGCGGTTCCGGACAGCGCGCGCCCTCCGATGCTGTACGTCCCGCACGACCGGGTCCCGTGTGTCCGGCCGTGCTCTGTCTCGTACGCTCGTATCCCGCGTGTCCTGTCACGTCCCGTCTTGTGATCCCGTATCCCGCGTGTCCGTCGAGACGCGGGCGCGCGGGACGCGCCAGGGGTGGCCGGCGTGCGGGCTCAGACGACCGCGACGGCGGTGATCAGCCCGATGGCCAGGTGGGTGACCGCGAGCAGCCGGGCGCCCGGCTGGAGCTCCGTCTCCGTGACCAGCTCGCGCACCGAGATGCCCGCCACCTTGTCGAACGCGACCATCGCCACCGTCTGCACGGCGATGCCGACCAGGCCGAAGACCAGCGTCGCGAGCAGGCCCTCGTGCAGGGCGCCGCCCGAGGACCAGATGGAGGCCGCCACGATCAGCCCGACGGCCGCGAGCCCGGAGCCGGTGAGCAGGGTCGCGTTGGGGTTGCGCTCCTCCTTGATGAGCCTGCTGAGCTTGCCGGGGATGACCAGGTCGATCACGTAGAAGCCGATGATGAGCAGGATCACGCCGAGGGCGGCGTACGAGACGATCGCGAGCGCGCCGCGCCCGAGGATCTCGGCGAGCGAGAGCGTCACGTCGGGCAGCGCGGGCGGCGTGGGCGGCAGGGGGGTGGGACTCATGTGTTGTTTCTCTTTCCGGGACTCAGAGTTCGATGCGGTGCGGGACGAATGACGACGTGTCGTCGGTGATGAACCCCGAGGTCTCGCGGATGCCGACACCCGCCGCCTCGTCGTGGACGACCCAGGCGCCGAGCACCGGACGCCAGCCCTCGAAGAGGGGCAGCGCCTGGAACTCCTGGTAGACGTATCCCTCGGCGCCGTAGCCGCCGGAGGTCTCGACGTGCTCGCCGGGGCTGACGATCCTCATGTTGGCGCCCTCGCGGCCGAGCAGCGGCTTGACGATGTACGAGGACAGGTCGCGGGGGCCGTCGAGGTAGGCGGGCAGCAGGTTCGGGTGCCCCGGGTACAGCTCCCAGAGCACCGCGAGCAGCGCCTTGTTGGACAGCAGCATCTTCCACAGCGGCTCGATCCAGGTCGTGGAGACCTGCTGGCGCACCGCCCGCGTCCCGAACGGGTCGGCGACGGCCCACTCCCACGGGTACAGCTTGCAGAGCGAGCGGATCACCCTGCGCTCCATGTCGACGAAGCGGAGGTTGAGGTCGTCCCAGCCGATGTCCTCCATGGCCACCGCGACGGTCTTGAGCCCGGCCTGGTCGGCGGTCTCCTGCAGGTAGGCGAGGGTCATCACCTCCTCGCCTGACTCGTCCATGTTGGTCCAGGCGAAGTGCGTGGGCCCGGTGGGCAGGCCGGTCGAGATCTGCTGCCACCTGGCGATCAGCCGCTCGTGGATGGAGTTCCACTGGTCGTCGTCGGGGTAGCGGTCGCGCAGCCAGAACCACTGCACCACCGAGCTCTCCAGGAGGCTGGTGGGGGTGTCGGCGTTGTACTCCAGCAGCTTGGCGGGGCCGGTCCCGTCGTAGCGCAGGTCGAAGCGGCCGAACAGGTGCGGGTCGTTCCGCTCCCAGGAGGCGGCGATCTCCGGGGCCACCCACCGCGGGATCGCGAAGTCGGCGTAGCGGTCCCTGGTGACGACGTGCTCCACGGCGTGCAGGCACATCCGGTGCAGCTCCTCGACCTGGTTCTCCAGGTCGAGGACCTCGTCCATGGAGAAGACGTACTGGACGGCCTCGTCCCAGTACGGGCGGTCGAGGCCCTCGGGGTGCGCGGAACGGTGGTAGGCCAGGCCGTGGCCCTCGATGACGCTCTCCCAGTCGTCGCGGGGGAGCGAGGTCTCGCGTCTCATCTCCTGCTCACCTGTTGCTCATCGGCTTGCTCATCGGCGCCGGATCAGCTCCCGCCGCCCGATCCGCTACGCCCGCCGAAGCCGCCCCGCTGGATCACCGTGCCCTTACGGCTGGTGATCTGGACGTCCGAGGGACGCACGGTGGTGCCCTGCCGGATGTGGGCGCCGGACCTGACGCCGCCGTAGTACCAGCCGTAGGCGCCTCGCGCCCCGTAGTAGTGCCGGTCGTCGTCGCAGTAGTCCTCGTCCATGACCGTGTAGGTGCCGTCCGGCTGGCGGCTGTTGAGGTCGACGCACTCGGCGCCCACCTCCTCGTAGTCCTCCCGCGCGGAGCAGTAGCCGACCAGGAGCAGCGACACGACACCGATCCCGGTGATGGCGACCGCCCTGGAGGCCTTGAAACCCGAGGACTTGGGGGGCGTCTTGCCGGAGGGGTTCTGCGGTGCGGCCATCGAGCTCCAATGAGATACGTCGCCACAGGGTATCGATGCGGTTTTGTCTGTTCAACCGGTCATCCAGATCTTTCGGGGGAATCGCCGTGCCCGCGCGGGGTGGCGGGACGGGCCGCACCGTCCCGCCCCGGCGCCGCCGGGTTCACAGCCGTACGGTGACCACCAGCCCCCCGCCGGGCCGGGGGCTGGCCTCGGCGGAGCCTCGGTGGGCCTGGGCGATCGCGCGGACGATGGACAGGCCGAGACCGGCGCCCCCGGACGAGCCGGTGCGGTCGCGGTCGAGACGGCGGAACGGCTCGAAGAGGTCCTCGACCCGGCCCGAGGGGACGACGCGGCCGGTGTTCTCCACGGTGACGACGCTTCCCCACCGGTCCCTGTGGGTGCGCAGGACGACCAGGGCGCGCTCGTCGTTGTACTTCACGGCGTTGTCCAGCAGGTTGCCGATCATCCGTTCCAGCAGCACCGGGTCACCCTCCACCGGGGCCGGGCGCAGGTCGGCGGTGGTCTCGGGGGCCGAGGTCATGGCGCTCTCCGCGAGCTCGGCGAGGTCCACGGGCAGGCGTTCCGCGGGCTCGCGCTCGCTCTGCGCCAGCAGGAGCAGCCCTTCGATCAGCCGCTCCTGGCGGGCGTTGGCGTTCAGCAGCTCGGCGCCGACCGTCCTGACCTGCCGGGGCAGGCCGGGGTCGGTCATGGAGACCTGGAGCAGCGCCCGGTTGATCGCCAGGGGGGTACGTAACTCGTGGGAGGCGTTGGCGACGAACCTGCGCTGGCTGTCGAAGGCGCGGCTGAGGCGTTCCAGCATGGAGTCGAAGGTGTCGGCCAGGTCCCGGATCTCGTCGCGGGGACCTCCCAGGGCGATCCGCTCGTGCAGGGTGCTCTCCGACAGGCGGCGGGCCGCCTCGGTCATCGTCTGCAGCGGGGCCATCGCCCGGCGGGCCACGATCCAGCCGATCGCCAGCCCGGCCACCCCGACGACGGCGACCGCCAGCAGGGACCACTGGAGCATCGATCCCATCACGTCCTCGCGGTACCGGGCCCTCACGTCGCTGATGGCCCGCAGGAAGACCGTGTCCTTGGGCGGCGACACCACTGACGGCTGTGTCGCCTTCAGACCCGCCACCGCCTCGGGGAGCCCGTGGACGACCGCCTCCGAGGGCCGGGAGAGCACGTCCCGCACGAACAGGTAGTTGACCCCGACGAGCACGACCCCCACCCCGAAGAACAGGCTGCCGTAGACCAGGGTCAGGCGCAGCCGCACCGAGATGCGCCGCGAGGTCAAAGCCGGTATCCCGATCCGGTCACCGTCTCCACCACCGGAGGGGTGCCGAGCTTCTTGCGCAGGGTCATCACGGTGACCCTGACCGAGTTGGTGAAGTAGCTGATGTTCTCGTCCCATGCCTTCTCCAGCAGGTCCTCGGCGCTGACCAGGCCGCCGTCGGCGCGCATCAGGATTTCCAGCACCGCGAACTCCTTGGGGCTCAGCGCCACGTACCGGCCGTCACGGAAGACCTCGCGGCGGCCGGGGTCCAGGGTGATGCCCGCCCTGCTCAGCACGGGCGGCACCGACTGGGGCGACCGGCGGGCCAGCGCGCGCAGCCGGGCGACCAGCTCGGGGAAGTCGAAGGGCTTGGTGAGGTAGTCGTCGGCGCCGATCGACAGGCCCTCGACCTTCGAGCGCGAGTCACCGGCGGCGGTCAGCATGATGATCCTGGCGGGGATCCGGCCGGCGACCAGGCGGCGGCAGACCTCGTCGCCGTGCAGCACCGGCAGGTCCCGGTCCAGCACGATCACGTCGTAGTCGTTGACCGCCGCCCGCTCCAGCGCCGCGTCGCCGTCGTAGACGACGTCCACGGCCATGGTCT
This sequence comes from Streptosporangium oxazolinicum, assembly GCF_039537505.1. NCBI lineage: Bacteria > Bacillati > Actinomycetota > Actinomycetes > Streptosporangiales > Streptosporangiaceae > Streptosporangium > Streptosporangium oxazolinicum. The sequence continues at coordinate 345,309 of NZ_BAABAQ010000004.1, read as the reverse complement.
CCCGCCGCAGGCCGGTCGCCACGATGTCGGCGAGCACCCGCTCGTCCTCCGCAATGAGCACTCGCATGGGCGTCATCCTGCTTTCCCACGGCTAAACAACGGATAAAGGGCCCCGGCCCGCGCCCCAGCCCGTCCCCTGCCGATTCCCGGCCGCCCCTCCCCGCCGCGCCTCTCGTCCCCTGCCGATTCCCGGCCGCGTTCCTCCCCGGCGCCGCCCCTCTTCCCCCGGCCCCGAGGCGCGGACGCGGGACGCGGGGGAGGGAGCGCGGCGCTCAGGCGGTGCCGAGGGCGAGGGTCGGCGACATGCGGGCCGCGCGCATCGCGGGGTAGATCCCCGCGACGGTCCCGACCAGCAGGGCCGCTCCGGCGCCGCCCGCCAGGGACCAGGGGGGAACCACCGAGGGCAGGTCACCCACGGCCGCGTACCCGATCGTCACCAGTGTCCCCAGCGTCGCCCCCGCGGCGCCGCCCGCGCCGGACAGCAGCAGCGACTCGGCCAGGAACTGGGCGCGCACCTGGCCCCTGGTGGCGCCGAGCGAGCGCCGCAGGCCGATCTCCCCCCGGCGCTCCAGCACCGAGATGACCATGGTGTTGGCCACGCCCACCCCGCCGACCAGCAGCGCCACCCCGCCGAGGCCGAGCAGCAGGCCGGTGAACGCCCCGTCGGCCGCCGCCCTGGCCACGAGCGCGTCGGACGGCCGGCTGACCTCCACCTCCTCGGGGTTCTCCGGGTTGACGGTCCTGGGCAGCACCTCCCGTACGTCGTCGACGGCCTCGTCGGCCGAGCGGGTGTAGAGCGTGGTCGGGTGGCCGTCGAAGCCGAGGTGGGTACGGGCGGCCTCGAAGCCGGTCAGCACGGACCTGTCGATCTCCGGGGCGAGCGGCGAGGGAGCCAGGACGCCGACGACCGTCCACCACTGCCCGCCGATCCAGACCTGCTCGCCCACGTTCCCCACGCCCAGTCGCCGCGCCGCCACCGCTCCGAGCACCACCGCCCGCCGCGCGCCCGTCGCCCGGTTGAGCCAGACGCCGCGCTCGACCCGGGTCTGGAGCGTGACCGGCAGGTCCGGCGAGGCCGCCCGGACGGCGAGGCCGCCGGTGCGCTCCCGGGGGATCGCGTCGGTTCGCCGTACGCTCTCGCCGGTGTCGCCCGTGGCGCTCGCGCTGGTCACGGGGCCGATCCCGGCGACCATCGCGACCGACCTCTCGGGCAGCGCGGCCGTGGCGCCGAAGAGGGTCTGGCCGGGGGTGACGGTGAGCAGGTTCGTGCCGAGCCGGTCGAGCTCGTCGAGGAGCCTGGCCCTGCTGGAGGAGGAGATCCCGACGACCGAGACCATGGTGGCGACGCCGAGCGCGATGCCCAGCGCCGACAGCACCGCCCGCCCCGGCCGGGTCCGCGGCCCGGACGCCCCCACCCGCAGCAGGTCCGCCCAGGCGAGCCGTCCGGGCACCAGGTCACGTCCGCTCCCGGCGCTCATGCCGTACCCCCCTCGCGGCGCTCGTCGGCGACGATCACGCCGTCGCGCAGCCTGACGCGGCGCGGGGCCGCGGCGGCCACCTCCTCGTCGTGGGTGATGATCGCCACGGTGGTGCCGGAGGCGTTGAGCTCGCGCAGGATCGCCAGCACGTCCCGGCCCGAGGAGCTGTCGAGGTTTCCCGTCGGCTCGTCGGCCAGCAGCAGCGACGGTCCTCCGGCCACGGCCCTGGCCACCGCGACCCGCTGGCGCTCGCCGCCGGACAGCTCGTGCGGCCGGTGGGCCAGCCGGTGCCCGAGGCCGACGCGCCCGAGCGCGTCGGCGGCCCGTTCCCGCCGTTCCCGGCGCGGGGTGCCGCCGTACAGCATCCCGTCGGCGACGTTGTCGAGCGCGCTCACCCCGGCGGCCAGGTGGAAGCGCTGGAAGACGAATCCGATGTGCCGGGCGCGCAGCGCGGACAGTTCCCTGTCGGGGAGCGTCCCGGCGTCGTGCCCGGCGATGCGGACGGTTCCCGCCGAGGGGCGGTCGAGCGTGCCGATCAGGTGGAGCATGGTCGACTTCCCCGACCCCGAGGGGCCGGCGATCGCGACGAGCTCGCCCGCGTCCACGCGCAGGTCCACGCCCCGCAGGGCGCGGACCCCGCCCGGGTAGCTCTTCTCCGCCCCCGACAGCTCGATCACCGGCCGTCGCCCGGCCCGTACGGCGGGGATGTGGTCCGCGTTGAGGGAGGGGTGTTCGAGGTTCCGGCTCACGATCGCGGGACCTCGACCTTCGCGCCCTCGGCGAGCCCGGTCCCCGAGACCTCGACGCGGCCCGCCGCGAACAGGCCGGTCTCGGCCCGGACGATCCGGCCGCCCGCCAGCCGCAGGCCGTACCCGCCCTCGCGCAGGGCGAGCAGGGCCTCGACCGGCACCGAGAGCACGTCCGCGCGCCGCTCGCTGCGGAGGTTCACCGTCACGGGGGCCTGGTCGAGGCGGCCGAGGTCGCCGGGGTCGTCCAGGGTGACGTCGAGGTCGATCGTGGACTCGCCGGTCGGCTGCCCGTTCTCCCGTACGGGCTCGGCGACCGTGCCGACCGAGGTGATCCGGCCCCTGCCCCGGCCGCCGCCCGGCAGGTCCACCGTCGCCGTGGCGCCGATCCTGGCGAGCCGCTGGTCGCCGGAGTCGAGGTCGACGTGGACGACCCTGCGGGTGCTCGTCGTGGTCACCACGGACCGTCCGGCCGAGGTCCCGGTCTCGGCGGCCACCTCCGCGATCCTGACCGGACCCGAGGCGACCGCGACCTGCGCCGCGCCGACCGTGCCGGTCTCGGCCAAGCCCGCCTCCTCCTGCCACTCCCGTACGGCCCGCTCGGTCCGCCAGGAGAAGTCGCCGTCGACCGTTCCCGGGTCGTGGCCGAGGGCTTCGAGGTTGCGTTCCAGCTGTTCGACGTCCTTGCCGCCCGTTCCAGAGAACAGAGTGCGATATATCGGTATATCGCCGTACATGAGGATCACCGGTCGGCCATCCACCCGGTAGAGCCAGCCGCCCCGGCGTACGACGACGCCCGTCTTCCGCACCCGGGTCACCGTTCCGGGGGCGTGGTTGGGCAGTTCCCTGCGGCCCGCGTAGCCGAGCGTGCCGTCCACCGCCTTGGTGTCCACCAGATCCGAGCGGGTGATCTCGGCCAGCGGCGCCGGGGCCGCCGAGGCGGCCGCCGGGACGCCGTCCCGGCCGGTCAGCGCGACCGCCGTCACGCCCCCCGCGCCGAGCAGGACCGCCACGGCCGTCCCGGCGAGGACCCCGCCCCGCCTCACGGCCGCTTCCCCAGGCCGCCGGGCAGGTGCTCCTGACAGGACTCCATGGCCTTTCTCGTCCGCGGCGACTCCGGGTCCATCCCCTCCCCGCCGATGCGGACCGGGCCCCCCGAGAAGTCGGGGTCCTTCATGTCGACCCCGTTCTCCCGCATGCACCGGGCGAACCTCAGGAGGGCGTCCTGGGTCTTCGGGTCGCTCAGCGTTTTCTTTCCCGAACCGATCGGATTGTATTTCCGGCAGACCTCGGACGCCTTTTCCAGGACCTCGGTGTCGGTTTTTCCGCGCAGCCTCACATTGTTGCCGCCCGGCTCGGGATCGGGCATGTCGACCCCGTTCTCCCGCATGCACTGGGCGAACTTCAGCCCGTCGGCCTGCGACGACGCGGAGGGGGTGGCCGAGGCGGCCGATTCTCCGGCGGAGGCGACCTTCGCGCCCCCGTTCTGCCCGCACCCGGCCAGCGCCACCAAGGAGATCGCCGCCGCCGCTGTCACGCATTTTTTCATCGCCATTCCCTTCGTATGGGAACAGGTATAGCGGAGACCCTGTTAAACACTCTTTAAGGGAATTCGCTTAACTCGTCTTTACGGCCGTCTTTACGGCCGCCGCCCGGCGGAGGGGGACGATCGCCGCCCTCCCTGGTGTGTAATGTTCTGGCAAAGCACAGTGAACGAGGGGTCCGCGGTGCCGGAGATCAGACCGTTGCGGCCGGGGGATCCGCCGCGGCTGGGGAAGTACGCGCTCAGGGGCAGGCTGGGGGAGGGCGGGCAGGGGGTCGTCTACCTCGGCGAGTCCGAGGACGGCGAGCGGGCGGCCGTCAAGCTGCTGCACGTGCGCTTCACCGAGGAGACCCAGGCGCGCTCCCGCTTCGCCCGCGAACTGGCGGCGGCCCGCCGGGTGGCCGCCTTCTGCACCGCCCGGGTGCTCGGCGCCGACCTCGACGGCGAGGCGCCCTACATCGCGAGCGAGCTGATCGAGGGCCCCTCGCTGCGCGAGGTCGTCGAGCGCGAGGGAGCGCTGGCCGGAGAGGCGCTCGAACGCCTCGCCGTCGGCACCGCCACCGCTCTGACGGCGATCCACCACGCGGGCATCGCGCACCGCGACTTCAAACCCGACAACGTCCTGCTCGCCACCGACGGCCCCCGGGTCGTCGACTTCGGCATCGCGAAGATCATTGACGAGAGCGGGACGATCACCACCCGCGCGGTCGGCACCCCCGCCTACATGGCGCCCGAGCAGATCGCCGGAGAGCGGGTGGGTTTCCCCGCCGACGTGTTCGCCTGGGGCTCGACCATCGTCTTCACCGCCACCGGCAGGGCTCCCTTCGGGAGCGACACGATCGTGGCGACGCTCAACCGGGTCATCAACCACGAGGCCGACCTGAGCGGCCTGCCCGACGGGCTGCGCGAGATCGTCGCCGCCTGCCTGAACAAGGACCAGAGGCTCAGGCCCACCTCGGACGTGCTGCTCAAACGCCTGCTCGGCCACCCGGTGGACGAGGCGGAGGCCCCGGAGGTATCGGAGGAGGAGCTGGCCGAGGGCGCGCGGGCCGCCACCGGGGACCTGACGCGGCCGGAGGAGCCGTCCGGGCGCCCTCGGCGCCGGTCCGCGGTCGTCGCCGCGATCGCCGCCGGGGTCGCGGTCCTCGGCGTGGCCGGTGCCCTGCTGGCACTTGACTTCGGTGTCGCGCCGGGCGGGCGGGCCGAGCCCACCCGCCCACCGGCGTCCAGCCCGCCGACGCCGGTCCAGGAGGTCTCCACCGGCTCGCCCCTGCTCGACCGGATCAGGAAGACCGGCAGGCTCCGCGTGGGGTTCAGGGAGGGCCTGCCGGGCATCTCGCTGGGCGACCCGCCCCGGGGATTCGAGGCCGACGTGGCCGCCCACATCGCCAGGGCCCTGAAGGTGCCCGAGGGCGGGCTCAGGTTCGTGCCCGTGGGGTACGACGAGCGCGAGGAGGCGGTGGAGAAGGGCAGGGTCGACCTCGTGATCGCCAACTTCTCGATCGACACCGCCGACCGCCGCCGCGTCGCCTTCGCCGGACCGTACTACCTCGCCCACCGCGACGTGCTCGTCCGCACCGGCGCGAAGATCGACAAGCTGAAGGAACTGCGCGGCAGGAGGATCTGCGTGCCGTCGGGCCAGACCACGGGCACGATGATCCGCGACAGGGGCGTCGACTTCGTCGCCGTACCGGCGCAGAACTGGGCGGAGTGCGCGTTCCAGCTGGCCGACGGCCGCGCCGACGCCATGGTCGGCGACGACCTGCTGATCGCCGGTTTCGGCGCCCGCCTGCGCGACGTCAAGGTCGAGGTCGCCGGGCTCAGGCTCACCTCCGAGCGGTACGGCGTCGCGCTCAGGCCCGGAGACCCGGTGGCCTGCCGGAAGATCAACGAAGTGATCACGTCGATGTACGCGGACGGGACCGTGAAGGAGCTGCTCCAGGACCACCTGGGCAGGGTCGGCTTCCGCTTCGAGACCGCGCGGCCCCGCCTGGAGACCTGCTGAGCCCCCGTCATGAGCACTCGTCCTGAGCATTCACCTTGGCCCCGGTCCTGAACCTCCGCCCTGAGCACTCACCTTGAGCCCTTGGTCCTGAGCCCCCGGTTTTGAGCACCCGCCGTGTCATGAGCCGGTGCAGACGATGCCCCTGTCCGGGACCTTCCCGTCGATCAGGTAGGCGTCGGTCAGCTTCTTGACGCACGTGTCACCGGACAGGTAGGCGCCGTGCCCCTCACCCTTGTAGGTCACCAGCACGCCCGTCCTGAGCTCCCCCGCCAGCTTCGGAGCCCACTCGTACGGCGTGGCGGGGTCGCCGGTGCCGCCGATCACCAGGATCGGCGCCGAGCCCGTGGCGTTGATCTGCCTGGCCGCGTCGCTGCCGCGGACCGGCCACATCGAGCAGATCAGGCCCATCCCCGCGCCGCCGAACAGCGGGGAGACCTTCAGCGTCTCGTTCTCCAGCGCGGTCAGCTGCTCGGGGGTGGGCCGCTCCGCGGTGTCCACGCAGCTGATCGCGGGGAAGCTGCTCATGAGCGTCGTGTAGTTCCCGTCGGGCTGGCGGCCGTTGTAGCTGTCGGCCAGCGCGAGCAAAATCCGCCCGTCGCCCTTCATCGCCTGGCTCAGCGCCTGGTCCAGCAGCGGCCAGGTCATCTTCGAGTACAGCGCGGCGGCGATGCCGATACCCGCCAGCCCCTGCGTCAGGAGGCGCCCGCCGACCTTGAGGGGCTTGTCGTTCAGCTCGTCCATGAGCTTCATGACGTTCTTGTTGGCGATCGTCGCGTCGCTGCCGATCTCGCACTCGCGGGGCTGCTTCGCGCAGTCCTTCAGGAAGGCGTCGTAGGCGTGCTGGAACCCCTTCGTCTGGACCATCGTGCGCGTCGCCATGGTGACGCTCGGGTCCAGCGGGGCGTCCAGCACGAACCGGCCCACGTTCCGCGGGAACCTGGTCGCGTAGACCGCGCCGAGTTGCGTCCCGTACGAGATGCCGAAGTAGTTCAGCTGCTTCTCGCCCAGGGCCGCGCGGAGGCGGTCCATGTCCGCGGCGGCGTTCACGGTGCCGACGTAGGGCAGCAGCCTGCCCGAGGTCTGCCCGCAGGCCGTCACGAACTCCCTGGTGATCTGCCGGCTCCTGGCGCGCTCGGTCTCGTTGGCGGGCAGGGTGTCCATCGAGGTGAACCTGTCCATCACCGCGTTGTCGCCGCACCGGACGCCGTCGCTGCGGCCGACCCCCCGAGGGTCGAAGCTGACCAGGTCGAAGCGGCCGTTCAGGGTGGTGAAGGCCTTGGCCGCCTGGGCCATGGTGTCGACGCCCGAGGCGCCGGGGCCGCCGAAGTTGAAGACCAGCGAGCCGATCCGCCTGCCGGGGTTCGTGGCCTTGACGCGGATGACGGCTATCTCGATGGACTCGCCGTCCGGTCTGGCGTAGTCAAGCGGGACCTTGAGCTTCCCGCACTGCTGCGCGGGTTCCGGTTTCGCGGGGGCCTCGCCGCCGGGCCGCTTGATGTCGGTGCACGGGCCCCAGGCGATCGCCTCCCCTGGGGTGGCGGTCGAGGTGGTCGAGGTGACGGTCGGCTGGGAGGTGCCCGAGACGACCTCGCCGCCGACAAGGCCGCCTCCGGAGGAGGCGTTCCCGCCGGGGCCACCACCGCAGGCGGAGAGCACGGTCGACAGGGCCGTGGCCGTCGCGGCCGCCCTAAGGATTCTTGTCATGAAACGCTCTCCCCCTGGATTCGGTGATCGGGGGGAGCGATTAACACTAACCGGGCGGGCTCTCCGTGAAAAGGAGAACCCGCCCGGGGACGATCAAACTCCCATGGACTGGGTGTCGTTGCTCTCGGCGCCCGCGGCCTCGGTCACGCCGTTCTTCAGGTGGTACATGGAGATGGCGTCGCCCAGCACCTCCTGGTCGAGCTCGTTCCGGTTGACCAGCTGGGTGAGCACGGCCAGGGTGATCGAGGCCGCGTCCACGTGGAAGTGGCGACGCAGCGCCGACCGGGTGTCCGACAGGCCGAAGCCGTCGGTGCCGAGCGAGCTCCAGTCACCGGGAACCCACTGGGCGATCTGGTCCTGGACCGCCCGCATGTAGTCGCTCACGCCCACGAACGGCCCCTGGGCCGCCGACAGCGCCTGCGTGACGTACGGCACGCGCTTCTCGGAGTCGGGGTTGAGCATGTTGTGCTCCTCGGCGGCGAGCGCGTCGCGGCGCAGCTCCGCCCAGGAGGTGGCCGACCAGACCTCGGCCGCCACGCCCCAGTCCTCGGCCAGCATCCGCTGGGCCTCCATGGCCCACGGCCCGGCCACGCCGGACGCGAGGATGTTGGCCTTCGGCCCGGACACGGCCGGAGCCGGGGCGAACCTGTACAGACCCTTGAGCAGGCCCGTCACGTCCAGGTCCGAGGGCTCGGCGGGCTGGGGATAGGGCTCGTTGTAGACGGTGAGGTAGTAGAAGACGCTCTCCGGCTGCTCGCCGTACATCCTCCGCAGGCCGTCCTGGATGATGTGGGCCACCTCGAACCCCCACGACGGGTCGTACGAGACCGCCGCCGGGTTCGTCGAGGCGATCAGCGGGGTGTGACCGTCCTCGTGCTGCAGGCCCTCGCCGTTCAGCGTGGTGCGGCCGGCGGTGGCGCCGAGCAGGAAGCCCCGGCCCATCTGGTCGGCGAGCTGCCACATCTGGTCGGCGGTGCGCTGCCAGCCGAACATCGAGTAGAAGATGTAGATCGGGATCATGTGCTCGCCGTGCGTGGCGTACGACGAGCCGACCGCGATCGTGGAGGCCATCGAGCCCGACTCGCTGATGCCCTCGTGCAGGATCTGACCCTCGGTCGACTCCTTGTACGACAGCAGCAGCTCGCGGTCGACCGCCTCGTACGTCTGGCCGTGCGGCGAGTAGATCTTCGCCGTCGGGAAGATCGCGTCGAGACCGAAGGTGCGCGCCTCGTCCGGGATGATCGGCACGAACCTGTGGCCGATCTCCTTGTCGCGCATGAGGTCCTTGAGCAGGCGGACGAACGCCATGGTGGTGGCGACGTTCTGCTTGCCGGAGCCCTTCTTCAGCTGCGCGTAGGCGGCGTCGCCGGGAAGCTTGACCGGCTTGGCACGCGTCACGCGCTTGGGCAGGAAACCGCCCAGAGCCGCGCGCCGCTCCTTCATGTACTGGATCTCGGGGTCGTTCTCGCCCGGGTGGAAATACGGGGGAAGGTCGCCTTCGAGGGCGGAGTCGGGAATCGGCAGGTAGAGCCGGTCGCGGAACTCCTTCAGGTCGGCCTTGGACATCTTCTTCATCTGGTGCGTCGCGTTGCGCGCCTCGAAGTCCTTGCCGAGGGTCCAGCCCTTGATGGTCTGGGCGAGGATCACCGTCGGCTGGCCGACGTGCTCGCGGGCCGCCTTGTAGGCCGCGTACACCTTGCGGTAGTCGTGGCCGCCGCGCGACAGCTTGCGGATGTCCTCGTCCGACAGGTGCTCGACCATCTTGCGCAGGCGCGGGTCGTCACCGAAGAAGTTCTCGCGGATGTATCCGCCGGTCTCGACGGAGTAGGTCTGGAACTGGCCGTCGGGGACGGTGTTCATCTTGTTGACCAGCACGCCGTCGACGTCGGCCGCGAGCAGCGGGTCCCAGTCGCGGCCCCAGACGACCTTGATGACGTTCCAGCCGGCGCCCCTGAAGTAGGACTCCAGCTCCTGGATGATCTTGCCGTTGCCGCGCACCGGGCCGTCGAGACGCTGCAGGTTGCAGTTGATGACGAAGGTGAGGTTGTCGAGCTCCTCGCGGGCGGCCAGGCCGATCGCGCCGAGAGACTCGGGCTCGTCCATCTCGCCGTCGCCCAGGTAACACCAGACGTGGCTCCGGCTGGTGTCCTTGATCTTCCGGTTCAGCAGGTAGCGGTTGAACCGGGCCTGGTAGATCGCCCCGATCGGGCCGAGACCCATGGAGACCGTGGGGAACTCCCAGAAGTCGGGCATCAGGCGCGGGTGGGGGTAGGACGGCAGGCCCTTGAACCCGTGCGAGAGCTCCTGGCGGAAGGCGTCGAGCTGGGCCTCGTTGAGACGGCCCTCCAGGAAGGCGCGGGCGTAGATGCCCGGTGCGGCGTGGCCCTGGAAGAAGACCTGGTCTCCGGACTCGCCGTGGTCCTTGCCGCGGAAGAAGTGGTTGAAGCCCACCTCGTAGAGCGACGCGGCGGAGGCGTAGGTGGCGATGTGCCCACCGACGTTGGTGCGGGCGTTGGCCCGGGTCACCATCACGGCCGCGTTCCAGCGCGTGTAGGCGCGGATCCGGCGCTCGACGTACTCGTCGCCGGGGAACCAGGGCTCGCGCTCCGGCGGGATGGTGTTGATGTAGTCGGTGCTGCGCAGGCCGGGCACCCCGACCTGGTGTTCGCGGGCGCGCTCCAACAGCCGGAGCATCAGATAACGGGCCCGAGTGCGACCTTCCGTCTTGATGACGTTGTCGAGCGACTCGAGCCACTCCTGGGTTTCGCTGGGGTCGACATCAGGAAGCTGGCTGGGTAGGCCGTCGCTGATGATCGAGAAACGCTGGCGTCCGGAAGCCACTGGGTCTCGCCTTCCGAGGATGGACTTTTGTCTGGTGTAGGTCGTCTTCCATCCTGGTCGCTTACCCCGGAAAGTGCATCTCTACTTACCGGTAACCAGGAGATCCCTGCTGGCAGTGATACGAAAGTGGCCTAGACCACCGATGGTAGGACGAATCGCCACCAAAGGTTACATCGAGGTTCCCTCTTTTTTACAGGTTCCCTCCCTGGGAATCTGGGACCCGCCGTCTCACCTGCCTTCGGAAGACCCTCCGAGGACCTTCGGAGGTCCCGCGAGGGGGGCGTCGGGTCCTCTCGGAGAGGGACTTCGGAGGTCGTCCCCCCGAGTGCCCTCCCGTCTCCGCCCGGCGTGCCCGGGTGGGCGCGGTCGGGTGGCGTGGTCGGGACCCTCACCGTATACAACGCATGATCCTCCCCGAAGGTGCCCTCCGGGGCGTCCCACGTACCGCTTTTCGCCCTGTTTCTCGCTGCTTTCCCGTCATCTTTCGCACCGTTTCTCCTGCTGAGTCTCCTGCCGCGCCCTCCGCGGGCCCTCCGTCGTGTCTCCGGGTGGGAAACAGGGCGTCCGTCCCGCGCTGCTCCGTGCCGAACTGGTAACGATTCGCACGCCAACCGTGAGCGGTACCGGGACCGGAGGGAGGCGAACGGTCCCGGGCCGCTCGCGATCACGACGAAGCCCCCGCCGGTCGGGGCCAGTCGAGGTCGATCGGGGCAGGCCGGGCTTGTCACCGCGAGGTGCAAAATTTGCGAATCGGTGGCCCCGGTCCGCCGGGACCCGCCGGGACCCGTCGGGCAAGGGAAATCTCGGCCAAGGCCGCGCCGAGCCCCTCCGCGTCGTGACCGCCCCGCTCCCGTGCCGGTCCAGCGATCCGGCCCGGTGAACGCCGGGACGAGGAGGACGATTTCCACGATCGCCGATACCCAGGCGGGAGCCGACACGTACGAGGCCGACATCCGGCCCCGCGGCCCGGACACGCGTCACATTCGGCCGGCGCGTCCGACGCCCCGCCCCGGCGTTTCCGGGTGCCTTTCCCAGCGGGGGAACGGTCCAGGGGAGGACATTCCGGGAGCCGTACGCGTCGATCTTGACCCCGTGCCGGAGGAAGATCGGGTGATGGCGAGGGCCGCCCGCGTCTCCGGGACCGGGTGCGGTCGTCATCGCAGCTCACGATGGATCGTAGGATCGGTATGTGAGATCTCAGACGATCGAGGTGGTAACGGGTTCCCGGGACCGGGTGCACGACATCACCTCCGAGTGCGAGAGCTTCGTCCGGTCATGTGGGGGCGACGGCCTGTTGAACGTCTTCGTGCCCCATGCGACCGCGGGGGTCGCGCTGCTGGAGCTGGGCTCAGGCAGCGATGACGATCTGCTCGCGGCCCTGGAGGGTCTGCTTCCGGCCGACGACAGATGGAGGCATGCGCACGGATCACGAGGGCATGGACGGTCGCATGTCATGCCCGCCCTCATTCCGCCGTACGCCACCGTCCCGGTTCTCTCGGGACGGCTCGCGCTGGGAACCTGGCAATCCATCGCCGTGGTGGATCTCAACGTCGACAATCTGGAACGCCAGGTCCGTTTGTCATTTTTGTCGGACTAATTCATACGTAGCCCAGTCGTTGCCGTGGCGACCGTTGACGACTGAGGGTCACAGCGTGTGGACTGTGCCGAAGCACTCTGAGCACCGTGTGATTGCGGGGCCATTCAAGCAGGAGGGACAAACGTGAGCGCGACCGCGGGTCAGGCGCAGGGCGAACGCGGCCTGGCCGAACGACTCGGCCTCAAGCCGGGTCAGGTGGTGCAGGAGGTCGGATGGGACGAGGACACCGACGACGATCTGCGCGACTCCATCGAGGAGCTGACCGGTAACGAGCTGGTCGATGAAGACTTCGAGGACGTCGTCGACGTCGTGCTGCTCTGGTGGCGTGATGGTGACGGCGATCTTTTCGACGCCCTGAGCAGCGTGGTGACCAACCTCACCGACGGTGGCCAGATCTGGCTGCTCACTCCCAAAGCCGGCCGGGACGGGCACGTGGAGCCGAGCGACATCGGGGAAGACGCCACCACTGCGGGTCTCTCGCAGACCAGCAGCATCAGTGCCGCTCCCGACTGGTCGGGGACGCGTCTGGCGACGCCCAAGGCGCGCCGCTAAGGGTCCGCCCTGCCGTACGGCTCGCGCGGGCCGTACGGCAGGATAATGACGCCTGTCGTCAGTCGAGGAAGGATCCCCGATCAATGGCGATCGAGGTGGGTGACCAGGCTCCCGACTTCGAGCTGAGGGACCAGCACGGCACCCCGGTCAAGCTTTCCGAGCACCGGGGCAAAAAGATCGTGCTGATTTTCTACCCTCTGGCGTTCAGCGGCGTCTGCGGCAACGAGCTGGACGCCGTTCGCGACGAGCTCGGCGCCGACGTGCCCGAAGACGTTAAAATTATTACGATCTCAGTTGACTCAATCTTCGCCCACCGTGCGTGGGCGGATCAGAAGAACTACGCTTTCTCGCTGCTCTCCGACTTCTGGCCACACGGACAGGTCGCGCGGGCGTACGGTGTGTTCGATGACGAGAAGGGCTACGCGGGACGCGGGACCTTCATCGTCGACGGCGAGGGCGTGGTCCGCTGGCGCGTCGTGAACCCGATTTCGCGGGCCCGCGATGTCGCCGAGTACCGCAAGGTGCTCGCCGACCTTCCCTAAGCGGTGATCCGGCGGACGCCCGCTCGCGAGGTGCCCGCCGGTCCGACCTCTCGGAGGCGATCATGCCCTGCTTCTCCTGCGGGGCCAGGCAGACCGACCCGATCCGTGGTTCCAGCCCGTGGACGCGCGGAGTGCGCCACGAGGCGCAGGTGCTGATCTGCCCGGACTGCCGGCGCACCCACGAAGCCGACCTCGACACCTGCTCCCTGTGCGGCTCCGTCGCCCTCATCTGCCGGTTGGGCGAGGTGGAGTGCCGGTCCTGCGGCTCGGTACGGCTCGCGCGTGGCAACGGCGGCCTGGCCGCCTCCCACGCGCCCGGCCTGGCCGACGAGGTGGAAGCCGCCCTGGCCAGAGTCCTACGCCGGGTCCCCTGACAATCCCAGCGGGCCTGGCCGTTCCCGGAGCCGTCCAGTCGCGAACGCCGGGCACGGACGGGTCGGGCATGGCTGCGTCGAGAGTACGGCTGCATTGGGCAGGACCGCATCGAGCATGGACGGGTCGGTACGGCTGAGTCGGGCACGGAGGCGTCGGACACAGGCGGGTCAGGCACGGACGCGTCCCGGTCACGCGCGGCTGAGTCGGGTACGGAGGCGTCAGGCACGGGCGGGTCGGGCACGGACGCGCGCGCCCCGGTCACGCGCGGAAGATCCCTTCGGGCGGTGCGCGGTCTGCCGTTTCGTACGCAGGTCTCCCGGCCGTGAGGGAGAGATCCCCAGGTGACGCGCGGTCCGCGGGTCTCGCACGGACGTCCCGGTCATACGGGGGAGATCCCTCCATTCCGGCGCGCCTGGCGTGCGCTAGGGTCGGGCTCGGTCCCGCCCCTTCGACCCGCTGGATGGGTGCATGAGCTCCTTCGTTGTTGCCCTTGACGTCGGTGGAACGTCGATGAAAGGCGGCCTCGTCACCCGTTCCGGCGAGATCGTCCGTACCGACCGCCGCGCCACCCCGCGCGACAGGGGCCCGGCGGCCGTCATCGCGACGATCCGGTCCTTCATCGACGACCTCGCCACCGCGGGAGGCGGCACTCCCGAGGGGGTCGGCCTCGCCGTACCCGGCCTGGTCACCGCCGAGACGGCTCTGTACTCCGCCAACATCGGCTGGCGCGACGTCCCGGCGACGGACCTCGTCCCGCTGGACGTCCCCGTCATGCTCGGACACGACGTCCGTACCGGCGGTCTCGCCGAGAGCGTCCTCGGCGCCGGCCGTGAGCTCTCCGATTTCCTGTTCCTGCCCATCGGTACCGGCATCGCGGGTGCCACGATCGTGCACGGCGAGCCGTACGGCGGAAGCGCCGGCTGGGGCGGCGAGATCGGCCACATCCCGGTCTTCCCGGCGGGCGAACCGTGCGCCTGCGGCCAGCTCGGCTGCCTGGAGACCTATGCCTCCGCCTCCGCCGTAGCCCGCCGCTACTCCACCCGCGCCCTCTCCGCCTCTCCCTCTTCTTCCTCTCCTCCCGCTTCCTCCTTCCCACGCGGCACCTCCTCGGCCACCACTTTGCCCGCCACGAAGGCCGACCCCGCCCCCGCCACGGAGGCCGCGCCCGTCCACTTCCCTGTCCCGGTCCCCGCCGTGGAGGCCGCACCTGTCCCCGCCGCTGCGGCCACCATCACTGCCGAGCAGGTCGCCGCCCTGACCGCCTCCGGTGACCCTCTCGCCACGGAGATCTGGGGCGACGCGGTCGAGGCACTCTCCCTCGCCCTGGCCACGTACACGCTTCTCCTCGACCCCTCCGCCATCGTCCTCGGCGGCGGCCTCGCGGAAGCGGGTCCCCTCCTCTCCGACCCGCTGGCCGAGCGGCTCCAGAAACGCCTCGCCTTCCGCGACGCCCCGCCCCTGCGCCAGGCCGCCCTCGGAATGTCCGCAGGCATGCTCGGCGCCGCCCTCCTCGGCTGGCGCGCCGCCGGCTTCGCCGACGCGGGAACCACGTGGTCTCTCGATGTGCTGAAGTCCCCCCGCGTGGCGTAAAGTGTTATCCCGTCTGTCCGACGGGATTCCCCGGGCGCTTAGCTCAGCGGTAGAGCGCTCGCCTTACAAGCGAGATGTCACTGGTTCGAACCCAGTAGTGCCCACCACAAGCCCTTGACCTGCCAAAACAGGTCAAAAGTTTTGTTTTTCGTCTGAGTCCGCTCGGCTGCATCGTTCGGTCACACCTCGCTTAAACAGCCGGGCCGTGTGAGCACGCACCTGTGCTGTTCTGCCTTTGGCGATGCAAACAGGGTGAAGTGGGTTCCGTGCACGCGATTTCATCCTCGCCCGTCGCCATCGGTGATGACTCGCTACCCTCGGTAAGGTGCGTGTGTGGGGGGAGTCTCAGTTGCGCAAACTGTACGGCTTTGAGATCGAGCCGGAGGTTCGAGAGTGGCTCGACAATTTAAGTGACAGTGACTTCAAACGCGTTGACGAAGTGGCCGGTCTGCTGGCGGGAAAAGGGACCGAGCTTGGCGGTCCGTGGTCGGATCACCTGGAGGGGCCAGTCTGGGAACTGCGTATTCGGTTGCGTGATGTTGCAGCTCGGGTGACGTACTGGTGTACTCCGGGTAGGACGATCGTGCTGCTCACGGTTTTTCGTAAGACGAAGCAGCATGATCAGCGGCAGATCGACAGGGCGGTCCGGGCGCAGAAGATCTGTGAACGCGACCATCACGGGCCGGTGGCCGAGATCTATGAGAGGCAGGCGTGATGACTGGCTATCACACCCGCTGGGTGCGGCCTGAACCCTCGGTTGAGGATCCCGAACGGATCATGATTCGAGAGGCGCTGGCCTTCGGTAAGGCGTTGTACGACCGGCGTAGCGCACTTGGGCTGACCGTGGCGGAACTGGCTGAGCGCGCGGGCATGACCGAGGATGAAATCGAGTGCATCGAGGAGGGCGGGACTGCGCCGACGATCGCCTTGCTGCGACATCTGGCCGCGGCGCTGAACGCCGACGTTCGTCTTACCTCCGGTCATGATCTGGGTTCGGTCTGGTTCGAGCCGCATGCGGCCTGATCGACGGACGCCGGTTACCTGGTGCACAGGAATCCCGCTCGCTGTTGGTGTGTCGTGGGGCATCGAAATCAGCCTGATGGGAGGACGTGCAGAGAGCGCGGGTTTCGGGTGACTATCTGAGTGACAACGCCCCCGGACGGGGGGCGAACGCTGGTGGACGGTCGTGGACCGTACGCCCAGGTCAGGGCCGGTATCGGCGCTGGTAGTGTCCCTGCTCGGATGCCTTACAAGCGAGATGTCACTGGTTCGAACCCAGTAGTGCCCATCACAAGCCCTTGATCTGCTGAAATAGGTCAAGAGCTTCTCTTTTTGCCCGCTACGTGCATCACAGCGTTGGTTAGACAGATGTCGCCTTCACGCGCGAGATGTCCCCGTTGGGTAGTTGTCTTGAATGGGCTCGGCCAATTTCAGGCGACTTTGACGGAGTGTGGGCCGACACTGATCGTCACCTCGACGTGTCCGCCCAGCGCGGCCGCGTAGGCCCGGAGAGTCTCCAGCTCCATGGCGTCGAGGTCGCCGTTTTCGATTTGGGAGACCCGTGACTGGGAGATGCCGAGCGCGGCAGCGACCTCGACCTGAGTTTTGCCCAGCGACTTACGTAGCTCTTTCAGGTGATACCCCGCCACGTACGCATCCAGTTCGGCTTCAGCGGCAGCCTGTCGCTCGGGAGTGGCCAGCTCGGGATGAAGCCGGTGGGCCTCAGCCTTGACCTCCTGCCAGCGGCGCGCAGGGCTCATCGCCTGTCCTCCTTGGTCTGCTCGGCCTTCTTCTCCGCGCGGTATTCCATGTAGCGGGACTTGGCCAGCGGGATCGCTTCGTCATACCAGCGTGACCACTTGCCTGCCTTGTCTCCGGCCACGAGGAAGACCACTTCTCTGTCGGGATCGAAGATGAAGATGATTCTAATCTCAGAACGCCCTCGCGAGCCTGGACGGAGTTCCTTCAGGTTGTTCAGGTCGTCGTCCTCCAACGTGTCCACCAAGGGGCGCCCGAGGGCGGGGCCGACCTCGGAGAGCCGGTCGATCGCCTTCTCGACGAGGGCCGCAGAGCTCGGATCACTCTCACAGAGTTTGAGGAATCAGGACTCTACGGGTTCCAGTAGGACGATCTCCCATGCCATCTTCAGAATATAACCTCTAGCTCATATTCAGGAAGGAGCTTCGGTCAGGTCGGAGAGCCTCGTTCGCAAGGTCGACTGCACGGTGCGAAACCGCTGTCGGCCCTCCCCCTCAGCCCTTGCTTAACCTATCGAGATTCGATAGCTTCTCATCGTGAATCGATAGAAGGATGGGTCATGGGAAAGCTGACAGTGCGTGCGCTTCGCGCCGTGCTCGTGGTGGTGCTCGTCGGCACCGTGTTCGTACAGGCATTGACGGTGTGGGCGTTGGTCAGCGGGAGTGACCCGGAGGGCGGGTCGCTCCCGCTGACCCCGCTGCGCGTGATCACGGTCCTGGGCATGGTGTCGGCCCAGGTCGCCCTGGTCAGCGTATGGCGGCTGGTGACGATGGTCCGACGCAAAACCGTGTTCTCTTCCGCCGCCTTCCGGTACGTGGACGCCGTGATCGGCGCGATCGTGGCGGCTGCCCTCCTGTGGTTCGCGGTCACGGCCCTCAACGCGCCGGGCCAGCGGGCCGACCCGGGCGTCACCGTCATCATGGGCGGCGTCGGCCTGGCCATCTTGGGGGTCGCGCTCATCGTGCTCGTGCTGCGGATGCTGCTCGCCCAGGCCATCACGCGCGACGTCGAAGCGGCACAGATGCAGGCCGAGCTGGACGAGACGATCTGATGCCGATCGTCGTCGACATCGACGTGATGCTGGCCAAGCGGAAGATGTCCGTGGGCGACCTCGCGGACCGCGTCGGGATCACCCCCGCCAACCTGGCGGTGCTCAAGAACGGTCGCGCCAAGGCGGTGCGCTTCACGACACTCGCCGCGCTCTGCGAGGCACTCAACTGCCAACCGGGCGACCTGCTGCGCTGGGAGGCCGAAGACGCCGTGAGCGATGACATCGCGGGGGTTGACATGAAGTGAGCGTCATTTCATGTGTTGAGTGACGAACCCGCCGCGTTCCAGAAACGTCCTAACGTCCTCGCTCCACGAGGTGCGCCGTGGCCAATGTCCCCTTACGCCGTGCCATGCTCGATGCGAAGCTGAGCAGCCAGAATCTGACGGATCGCTGCGAGGTGGATGTCAAGACGGTGGAACGCCGGTTACAGGACGAGGCACGAGTTCCGCACCTCCGGCACCAGTTGGCCGCCGCCGAGGCATCAGTAACCCGCGCGGGTACAACACGCCGTTGGCCCGCAGGTCGCGGCGGCGGTAGACCGGCGCGAGGTCTGCGGTGAGGTCTGCGGTGAGCTCGGCGAATACCGCTTCCACCTGCTCGGGATCCGCACTGCGCCGCAGTGCAGACCCCGAGCCGTGGTCATCGTGCGCGGGGCCTGTCACATCCGATACCGCTGTGCCACTGCCGCGAAGGCGGCCTTGGGTTCCCATTCCATGTCGGGGTAGGTCTGCCCCCGGCGCCCTGCGAGTAGTTTGACGACGCCCAGGCTGGCCCGGTCCAAGTCGTCCCTGGGGTCGCCGTCGGGGCGGTGCGGGTAGCCAGGCAAGGCGAACAGGAACACGAACGCGCTGTCCACGCCCTCGGTTTCGAAGATTTCCAGTAGTTCGCTCAGATACGCGGCCTGACCGGCCTCGTCGCGCTCGTATACGTCGTTCAGCCGCACAGGGGCCCTGGTCTCTGGGTCGTGCTCGACCACTTCCAGCACCCGCCCGCCCCGGTCCCCCGCGCCGCGGTAGGCCGCGGTGCCGAACCCGGTGATGGCGAGCGGCTTCGGGCCTTGGGCCAGAGTACGCACCGCGTCCCGGAACCGGTCGGCGACCTCGGCGGAGCGGATCAGCTCGAACGTCACGAAGTCGAAGGGAGTCCAGTCCACCTGCTCGAACTGGATGGATGCGTAAGTGAGCCTCCCCTGATAACGCTCGCGGACCGTGGCCGCGGCGTCGCGGAGGAATGCGTTGATGCGCACACCGAGCTCGCGTATCGCGTCGGCCCGCCGCTCGGGTTGGCTCATCAGCTGCTTGACCCGCTCCTCCGGGCTCTCTCCGGGCAGGAACCCGCGGTTCATCACGCTCAGCTCCACACCTGCGACGAACACGACCTCGGCCCCATTTCGCCGGAGTCGTTCCGCCCGCTCGGCGCAGTCGCGGAAGAGCGTAAGGATCTGCTCCGGGTCCAGCTCCAGTGGATAGGGCGAGAACCAGACCTCCAGGCCGAGTTCGGCGGCGGCGCCGGCGGTCAGCTCCAGTCGGTCCGGGTCGCCGCCGATGATCTGGATCGCGTTGCAGTGCAGGTCGTCGCGGATGATGGCGAGCTCGCGCCGGACGACCTCTGGGTCGAAGCTCTCGCGGGATATCTGGCCGTGCACGACGAACCCGGTGTCGTAGGTCATTCCTCTTGCTCGCATGGTGCCGTCCTCTCCGTCGGTCTCGGTGGGGTCGAGGCTGACAGGAAAAGTGCGTACACGCAAGTTTGCGTGCACGCAGTCCTGTGTGGCACGCTGGCACCGTGAGGACACCACCGCCAGGGCTGCGGGAGCGGAAGAAGCAGGCCACGCGCGAGGCGCTGCGCGAGGCGGCCCTGCGCCTGGCGGTGGAACGTGGACCGGACCAGGTGCGGGTCGAGGACATCGCCGAGGCGGCCGGGGTCTCACCGCGCACCTACAACAACTACTTCGCCAGCCGCGAGCAGGCGATCGTCGCCGCCGTCACCGCGGACCGGGAGGCGCGGATCGCAGCGGCGGTCGCGGCCCGGCCCGCAGGAGTGCGTCTGGCTGACGCCGTCACCGAGGCGGTGATCGAGCAGTACACGAACACCGGTGAGCGCGAACACGAGGCGCTGCTGCTGATCACCACCCGGACCGCGCTGCGCGACGCGTTCCTCGACACCGCCGCAGGAATCGAGCCCCCTCTCACAGCGGTGATCGCCGAACGCCTTGGTGACGCCGGAGCGCGCACAGCCCGTGTCCTCGCGGCGAGTGTGGCCGCGGCGGTGCGCATCGCGTTGGAAGGCTGGCTCCAGCCGGGCGGGAGCTTCGGCGCCGGAGGGCTGGTCGTGCCCTCCGGCTCGCTACCCGACCAACTCCGCGCGGCGCTGGCCCCGCTCGCGCCCGCGTTCGACGCCGCCGAAAGGCACACCTAGCCGTGAAGTTCGCCCAACTGGGGCACCCGCCAGACAAACAGTAGATACCAAACATGCTGATGCGCCTGGCCGTCGATTCTCAATGATCTGTCGCGACGACGTAAGAGCGGCAAATCCGTGAGAGGACAGCAGGTCACGTGACGGCCTGCAATCCCTTGCAGCACAACGAAGACGAATAGACGGCATTCACCCTGCGTAGAACTCCGAGTTTCCGGCGCTCTGCGCTTACCGGGGTCCATGGATAGGATTCGAGCGGATCTGATCGACCCTGATGGGAGTTGCCGTGACTCTGCAAGAGCGGCCCCCGAGAAGTTCGATCGGCGCACCGGGTCTGCCTCTGATTGGCTCGCTGACGGTCCTGAGCATCCTGCTTCTGTACGCGGAGAGTTTTCCTGGTACTGGTCCTCTGTGGATACTGCCCGTTCTTCTGGCGTTTTTCGTGCTTGGCGTGGTCTGGTTTGTGCGCCTCGCTGTGGAACTCTTCGCTCCAGAGCGGCGACCGGGAGTCAGGCGAAACCTGCTGCGCTGGGCGGCGCCACTGATCATCGTAATCCCGCTGTTGGCGCTGGGTAGCCAGGGAGAACCGGAGAGATCCAGGTTCGCGTTGTCCGAGGGGAGTTTCGAGAAGGCCGCACGGTCGGCGGTGGCGGGAAGCACAGACTGGAAGATGGGGCCTGTAACGCTCGGACTGTTCGACGTCTCCTGGGCCGAACGGTATGGAAACACCGTGCGCTTCGCACTGGCCGCTGGGGGAGACGGTATCCATCAGCGTGGCGTCATATGGAGCCCGCAGGGGAAGCCTCAGTTGCCCGAGGAGGAAGAATACGAAGCCGACGTCGAGCACTATCAGGGTTCCTGGTATCTGTGGAGCGAAAACTTCTGAATCGATGAGTGACCGACTGAGTGACAACGACCTCGGATGGGGGCGGACGTCGCCGGCCGCGCTGCGGCTCTCCGGCCGGTCACGGTCGCGCCGCCCACGCGCATGACTATCGCCACGAAGGACCCGAGACGGCGAAGCTCAGCTCTCGTTACTTTCGACAATTAATCGCTACCCTCGGTAAGGCGTATGCGTGGATCGTACGCCCAGGTCAGTGCCGGTACCGGTCCTGGTCGCGCCCCCACTTCGGAGATGTACCCGGTAGTGCCCGCCGATGGCAACAGCCCCATCCGATCCCGGCCGCAATGGTATGAACCGGGCTGGAAGCCGAGTCTCGCTGCTCAGAGCAGATCTGCCCCAGGCGGATCGTGTCGACGCCGTTCCGGGTCGCCCCACATGATGGACGCATGGGTGAAGAATCGAAACTTCCACTGTTCAGCGCGCGGGTAAGACATGAGCTTTACGAGCAGCGTGTTCTCGTTCTCGACGGCCCTCTCGATGACGACAACGGGACGTTACTCGCCACGCAATTGATAGCACTCGCCGCGCAGGATTCGTCGACCGATATCGCATTGTGGATTCACTCCCCGGGCGGCTCGGTTCCATCGATGCTCGCGATCCGTGACATCATGCGGCTCATTCCCTGTGACGTATCGACCCTCGTGCTGGGCATCGCCTACAGCGCCGGGCAATTCCTGCTGTCTTCGGGCACCCGGGGGAAGCGCCGTGCCCTGCCACACTCACGTGTCCTGATGCACCAGGGCTCGGCCGGAATCGGTGGCACCGCGGTCGACATCGAGTTGCAGGCCGGCGACCTTCGGCATACTCGCGACACGGTGCTCGGTCTCATCGCCGAGGACACGGGGCAGTCCGTGGAGCGCATATTCGAGGATTCTCTGCATGATCGCTGGTACACGGCGCAAGAGGCGCTGGACTACGGCTTCATAGACGCGATCGTCCAGGACTTCGACGAAATCGCGCCACACCATCGCCCACGGCTCGGATTCGGCGTCGCAGAAGGAGTCGGCCAGTGACCACGTACACGATCCCCAATGTCATCGCCCGGAACTCTCGTGGCGAGCGGATCATGGATGTCTACTCGCACCTGCTCACCGAGCGAATCGTCTATCTGGGAACCGCGATTGACGCGGGCGTCGCGAACGCGCTCATCGCGCAGCTTATTTTTCTGGAGTCAGACAACCCCGATGCCAGCATACAGTTCTATATAAACTGTGAAGGCGGGGACCCGAGTGCGATGCTCGCGATATACGACACCATGCGCTATATCCGCCCGCGGGTTGAGACAACCTGTATTGGACAGGCCATCGCGGTGGGTGCCGTCCTTCTCGCCGCGGGGGCCGAGGGGAAACGTGCCGCCCTCCCGCACGCACGAGTGATCCTGCACCAACCGGCCGCTCAGGGGCGCGGAGCGATCCCCGATCTCATCCTGCAGGCCGACGAGGTCGTACGCGTCCGCGCGGACATCGAGCGCATCCTGTCACGGCACACGGGCCAGACCATCGAGACCCTGCGCGCCGACACCGATCACGATCGCGTGTTCACCGCGACCGCGGCCTTGGAGTACGGGCTTCTCGACGAGATCATCGAGAAGCACTCGTAGGCTCGCGGATGATTCGGGCAGGCCACGCTACGCGGCCAGAGCGTACGCCGCCGAGCAGGTAGCACCTCTCGACGTGCTGCTTTGAATGGACCGCAGGCTCTCGGCGACGGCGAGGGTCAGGTCGACCAGGGTGACATCCAGCGCGCCGGCGACCGCGGCGATCATTTCGCTCGATGGCTCTTTGACGCCTCGTTCCATCTCGGAGAGATACTGCGGCGAGACTCCGGCGCGACGCGCCGTCTCGCTCAGCTTCTCGCCCCGCTCGTGGCGAAGACCTCTGAGGCACCCACCGAGCGCGTGCCGCCACAGCGGCTCGTGAGCCGGAGACGGCTTGGGATCGGTCCGATCGATCGCCGGGCGGAGCGGCGGGACAGAGGAGGCCATGCCTCACCATAGGTAGATGGCGCGTTCGAGTTCTGCCGGCTTCGCGCAGAGCGGAACGTCCCCGCCTCCTCCGTCCCGCCCCTCGGGGCCGGTGGGGGGCGACTCGAATTCCTGCGTGTGCGCGGCATCACATCGGCGCATCTGTCCGCAGGTCACCGAGGCCGGTTGCCCTTCCTCCTACGGCCGGTCGGCACGGTCCGGCGACCGGAGCCGTTCTGTGCGGGCCTTTGTGCTTGCCGCTGCGCCGGTTTCTGTACGGAGGAGGCCGGGGTACGGCCCCGCGAGCTGTTCACCGTCCGGCCGCGGACGATGCCGATGAAATCTTCCACCAGGTCAGTGGTCGCCTCCGTGGGCCAGGTCAGCGCGACCTGAGACCGCGGCGCGTCCGTCACCGGCCGGTAGGTGAGATCCCTGCGGTGGTGGAGGCGGGCCAGCGACAGCGGAACCAGGAGGATTCCGGTGCCGGCCGCTACAAGCTCGACCGCGTCCGCCGTCGTGGCCGGGCGGGTGAACGCGGGCAGCCCCGGCCGGGCCGTCCACTCGATGCTGTCGTCCAGAGGATGGAACACCTCGTCGTCGATGAGGTCGGCGACGGACACCTCGTCAGCGGCGGCCACCGCGTGGTCCTTGGGAACCACGACCACCGTGGTCTCCACGTAGAGAGGAATCACGCTGAGCCCGTCCCGGTCGATCGGCAGCCTGACGAGTCCGGCGTCGGCACCGCCGTTCCGCAGGAGCCCCACCGCGTCGGCGGCGGGAACCGCGACCAGGGTGACCGGCACGCCGGGCATTCTCTCGGTCCAGACGTTGACCCATTTCGCGGGTGTCACCCCGGGCACGTACGCCAGTCGAAACATCCCGCCGGTCTCTCCATCAGTCACTTCCTCAGGGTACCGACAGGGTGCCGATGTCAAGGGAACCTGTTCCGGCTGACTACCCTTGACCCCATGACCTCGTCCAAACCGAAGACCATCCAGACGATGAAGCCCGCGACCGCGGCCAAGAAGCTGGGTGTCCCCCTCTCGGCCACTCCCGCCGAGTTCCAGGCGGGTGTCGTCTCCAGGGACGAGCTGAACGAGTTGCAGTCGACGCCACCCGCCTGGCTCGTCGACCTGCGCCGCAACGGCCCGCACACCAAGCAGGTCATCGCCGCGAAGCTCAGGGTCTCCGTCGCCGGCCTGCTCAGAGGCGGGATCACCGAGCCGCTCACCACCGCTGAGATCGATGCGCTGAAGGCGGAAAACCCGGCGTGGCTGGAGCGCGAGCGGTCCCTCCAGGTCGAGGTCCGCAAGGAAGCACTCCGCCTCAAGCAACGCTAGACGGCTGAGATCCTGTACGTTCTCGACCCCGGACGCGTCTTCAGGACGCCGCCGGCCATGCGGGATCTCGTGGCGACTCCGCCGCGTGGCTCCTGGAAGCTCCCGCCGGGAGTCAGCCTTACCGGTCCCACAAGCCTGGCGAGGTGTCCGAGTACGACGTGTACGAGATCGCGGAGTGGACCGACACGGAGCCGAACTGACATGTCCGGACCCCGGTCGGCTTAGGCTCGGTCCTTCCTGAGGCTTGTTGGGGCGGGTGGCGGCCCAACAAGCCGGTATTTTCGGCGGGTCGGCCGTCCGCGAAAGCCTCCCGCGATTCCGCCCGCTGGTTCGCCCGACCTCGGTCCTACGGGATGGATCGGGCGCCGCGACCTCGGTGACACCGGCTCCGACCATGTCGACGACACCCGCGACCTCGTTTCCGAGGCGCGCGGGGAAGACGGCGGGGTCGTACCGGGCCCCGCCGGCACCGCACTCCAGGGGGGCGTGACCGGATGGCCGAGCGAACACGGCAGAAGATCCTCGACGCGGCCGCGGTCGAGTTCGGCGCCAAGGGCTACTCCGGCGCCCGGACCGCGGGCATCGCGGCCCGAGCCGGTGTCAACCAGCAACTGATCGCCTACTACTTCGGCGGGAAGCAGGGCCTGCTCGACGAGCTCAGACGGCGCTGGTCCACCCGGCAGGAGACGCTGGTGCCTCCGGAGGTCGCCTTCGCCGAGTCGCTGCAGGCGTACCTCGACATGACCCTCGATCACCTGGACCTGGCGCGGCTGGTCGTGTGGCAGGCCCTCGGCGACGATCCCGGCCAGGGGGCCGAGGAGGCCAGGAGCGAACAGAAGCGGCGAATCGAAGACGGCGTGCGCCGCATCCGTGATCGTCAGCGCGCGGGCGAGCTCACCGACTCGGTCAGCGCCGAGTTCATCGTGCTGCTCATGCACATGGCCGCCTTCGCCCCGGTGGCCATGCCGCGGATGGTGCGGAGTGTCCTGGGCGTCGCCCCCGGCTCCGCGGACTATCGCCGACTGTGCCGAGAGCAGCTCACCACCCTGCTCAGCCGGGGAGGTGGCACGGAGGCGGTGCGTTGACGAGACGCGTGCCGTCGGCGATCGGCGGCCGCTGTCCGTATCATCTCGGCATGGCGCCGAACCCGAAGCCGAGTCTCAGCCGGCGGGCGGTGATCCTGGCCGCCGGAGGGCTGCTCGCCGGTTGCTCCCGGCGGCCCGAGGCCGACCAGGTCCACCTGCGACTGGCCACCGGGCCGGCGGGGGCGGTGTACCGGCGCATCGGCGGCGCGCTGGCCGAACACATCTCCGCGCGGGTGCCGGGGGTCACCCTGGTCACCGTGCCGAGCGGGGCGTCCACCGACAACATCCGGATGCTGCGGGCCGGTGAGGTGCACCTCGGGCTGACGAGCCTGGACGCGCTGATCACGACCGACGGCAGCGTGCCCGAGGGGCTCTCGGCGATCTGCCGTCTCTACGACAGCCACCTGCACCTCGTCGTCATGGCCGGTTCGGCGATCGACGGGTTCCGGGACCTCAGGGGCAGGCGCGTATCCCTCGGCGCCCGCGACTCGGGCACGGAGTTCACGTCGCTGCGGGTGCTCGAACTCGGCCTGGTGAACGCCGACGGCCGGTATCTCAGCCAGGCCGAATCGGCGGCGGCACTGCGCGACGGCGAGATCGACGCGATGTTCTCCCTGACCGGCGTCCCGACACCCGCCATCACGGAACTGGCGCAGCGGCACCGGATCCGGCTGATCCCGTTGGAGGCGCAGGCGGACGCGCTCTTCACGGCGTTCCCGGGTCCGTACGCTCCGGCCATGATCCCCGCGACCGCCTACGCCGGTGTCCCGGCCACCCGTACCGTCGCCGTGCCGAACGTGCTTCTCGTGCGCAACGACCTGCTCGACGACCTGGTCTACGCCATCACCGACACGATCTTCACGCACACCGGCGCGATCATCTCCGCCAGCCGTGACGCCGAGGCCGTTCCCGAGGCCGTCCCCGAAGCGTGGCAGATCAACGTGCGGACCGGGATCTCCACCGCGTCGATCCCGCTCCATCCGGGCGCGGCCGCCTGGTTCCGCGACCGCAAGCAGTGACCCGGGACAGCGACCACCCCCGCGACAGCGACACCCCCACGGCGGAGCCGGGTTTTCCACGCTTACGACCGAATCCGGGCCTCTCAGTCCTGCGGGGGAGCCGGGGTCCCGGATGACGACGCCGCCCGCGGGACGACCGGCAACGCGACCACCGCGGCGAATCCGTGCCCGGACCCGTCCGGACGCGGCAGGCCATCCTCCAGCCGCAGCTCGCCCCCGGCCGCCCCGGCCAGGTCGGCGCAGATCGCCAGTCCCAGGCCGGTTCCGGGCACGTTCTGGTGCCTCGGCGACCGCCAGAACCGCCGTAGCGCCTGGGCCCGCTCGGCCGCGTCCATCCCCTGGCCGTCGTCGCGGACAGCGATCGTGACCACGCCGCCGGTCGAGGAGGAGCCGCCGTCCCCGGTGCCCGCGCCGCCGGGGACGACCCGGGCGGTCACCTCCACCACCCGCGCGTCCGACAGCCGTAACGCGTTGCTGATCAGCTCGTCCAGGATGCTGCCCAGCCCGCCCGGCGGCTCCAGCAACCGCAGCCCCGGCGGCACGTCGACCACCAGCGTCTGCCCCGCCGTCGCCGTCAACGCCCGCCACCGGTCCACCCGGGTCGCCAGCACCGCGTCGAGATCCACCGGCGACGCCGTCCGGATGCTCTCCATCCGCGCACTGGCCTGCAGCGAGTTCAGCATTCGCTGCATCGCCTTCAGCTCGTCGACGGCGACGTCGTAGACCTGCCGCCCGTCGCCGTCCGCGCGCAGATGCGGTTCCAGGCTCTCCACGGCGAGCCGGAGGCTGGTCAGCGGATTGCGTAACTGATGCGACGCGTCGGACACGAACGCCCGCTGCCGCTGCACGGCGTTCTCGACCGCGTCCATCATGGTGTTGAACGACCCCGCCAGCCGCCGCAGCTCGACCGGGCCGGCCTCGGCGTCCGCCCGGATCGTGAGGTCGCCCCGCGAGATCCGCGAGCTCGCCGCGTCCAGCTCCCGCACCGGCCGCAGCACCCACGCCGACACCGGCCAGGCGACGGCCACCAGCGCGATCAACGGCAGCAGCCCGAGCCCGGCGAGCTGGGTCCATCGCACGAGGATGCGATAGCGCGTCCTCGACAGGTCGGAGATCGTCACGACGGTGCCGATGACCTCGCTGTCCCGGCCCACCGGCTCCGCGACCACGAGCGCGGAGTCGTCCCACGGCGCCCACGCCCCGGACGGTTCGGACCTCGCCCCGGCCAGCGCCGCGGTCACGATCCGGGGCAACGCCGGCTCGGCCCGCGCCGCCTCCCGGTACGCGCCGGCCGGCCCGAGCAGCACCGTACCCGACATGTCGATCACCGCGACCGGGATGCCGTACAGCTCGTGGTAGCGCGCGAGCTCCTGGCGGAGCGCCTCGGTCCGCCTGGTCGACAGCGCGGTCTCGGCCAGCGACGCGAACCGGCCGACGTCGTTGAGCCGGTCGACGTAGGTCTCCTGCATCTCCCGTTCGGCCACGGTGACGCTGAGCGGCACCCCGAGCGCCGCGACGAGCAGCACCGCGAGGGGCACCAGGACGACGAGCAGCCGACGGTGCACGGCGCGTCAGCCGATCAGCTCCGGCTGGTCGGCCATGAGCCGATAGCCGACCCCGTGGATCGTGCGGATGAGCACGGCCGGTCCGAGCTTGTGCCGCAACGCCGCGATGTGGGTGTCGAGGGTGCGGCTGGAGGACTCCCAGGTCGCGCCCCAGATCTGGTCGAGGATGACGTCGCGGCTCACCACGTTCGGCGCCCTCCGGGCCAGCAGCAGGAGCAGCTCGAACTCCTTGCGGGTCAGCGTCACGGGTGTGCCGCCGATGACGACCTCGCGGGTGCCGACGCCGATCCGCATCGGGCCGAGGACGAGTGGCTCGTCCGGGTGGCTCAGGGCGCGGGCCACCCGGGTGCGCCGCAGGACGGCGTCGATCCGGGCCAGCAGCTCCGGGATGCCGAACGGTTTCACGATGTAGTCGTCCGCGCCGGCGCGCAGGCCACGGACCCGCTCGTGTTCCTCGGAGCGTGCCGTCACGGCGATGACGGCGGTCTCCGGGCGGTCGCGCAGCTTGCGGATCACGTCGAGCCCGTCGCCGTCGGGCAGCCCCAGGTCGACGAGGACCACGTCGGACGGGGCGGCGCGCACGGCCTCCGCGGCGGTGGCGATGCGGTGGACCTCGAAGCCCGCCTGGGCCAGGACGGTCACCAGACCCCGCGCCACGCGGTCGTCATCCTCGATGATGGTGATCCGCATACCGGATTGTACGCTGCGAATCATCGCTTTTGTTAGCCCTTATGGTTCTTGGGATTTCTCTGACATTCAGCGCATTCTTGGGATTTCTCTGACACCATCCGCGTCCCCGCCAGCCGAGACTGAGGCCGCGCACTCACCGACAAACGCGCGTGCGCAGAGGAGGAGGCCGCGATATGAGAGCGACCAGCAGGTACCGGGCCGTCGCACGGATGGTCGCCGCGATCGGCGTCGTCTCGCTTGTCGCCGCCTGTTCCGGTAACGGGGGCGTCCCCGGCGGAGGCGCCACCGGCGCGAGCGCCGCCGGGGGCTACCCGGACAAGAACATCACGTTCGTCGTGCCGTTCAGCGCTGGCGGCCCGACGGACACCGTCACCCGCATGATCGCCGAGCCGATGGCCGCCAAGCTCGGCGCCAAGATCGTCGTCCAGAACGCCGAGGGCGCGGGCGGCACGGTCGGCGCCGGGGAGGTCGCGCGGGCCGAGCCCGACGGCCACACCGTGCTCATGCACCACATCGGCATGTCGACGGCGCCCGCCCTGTACCAGAACCTGGGCTACAAGCCGCTGGAGGACTTCGAGATGGTCGGGCTCGTCACCGAGGTGCCGATGACGGTCGTCGCCCGCAAGGACTTCGCGCCCGCGACGCTCCAGGACCTCGTGACCCACGTGAAGGCGAACGCCGGCAAGGTCACGCTGGCCAACGCCGGCATCGGCGCCGCGTCCCACCTGTGCGGCCTGCTGTTCCAGACCGCCGCCGGTGTCAAGCTCCAGGAGGTCCCGTACGAGGGCACCGGCCCCGCGCTGACCGACCTCGTCGGCGGCCAGGTCGACTTCATGTGCGACCAGACGACCAACACCAGCGGCCAGATCTCCGCGGGCGAGGTGAAGGCGTACGCGGTCACCACGCCGGAGCGGGTGAAGAGCCTGCCCGACCTGCCCACCACGACCGAGGCCGGGCTACCCCAGCTCCAGGTCAGCGTGTGGCACGGCCTCTACGTCCCGAAGGGCACGCCGCAGGAGATCGTCCAGAAGCTGTCCGAGGCGCTGAAGGTGGCGCTGGCCGACCAGGGGGTCGTCGACCAGATGGCCAAGCTCGGCACCGCGCCGGTTCCGGCCGGGGACGCGACCCCGCAGGCGCTCCGGACCAAACTCGAAGAACAACTCGGCACCTGGGCGAAGGTCATCGCCGACGCCGGCGTCAAGGCCTCCTGAGGTGGAGCGCCGCCGGTCCCTCCCGGACGTCCTCGCCGGGGGAGTGTTCGTCCTGATCGGTGGCGCGTTCGCGGCAGGGGCGCTCGGCTACGAGCTGGGCACCCCGCTGCGGATGGGCCCCGGAGCCTTCCCACTGCTGGTCGGCGCGATCGTGGCCGCCCTGGGCCTGGCGATCGTCGTCAAGGGACTCGTCGCCGGCGAGATGGTCTCGTTCGGGCCGATCCCCTGGCGCGCGGTCGCCGCCATCGTGCTCGCGGTCCTGTTCTTCGGACTCACCGTCCGGGGTCTCGGGTTCGTGCCGGCGTCGGCGGTGACCGCCCTGCTCGCCGCGCTGGCCAGTTCGCGCGTACGGCCGCTCACGGCCGTCGCGGTGGCCGCCGGGCTGACGGTGGCCGGCACGCTCATCTTCGTCGTCGGACTTCAGCTGCGGATCCCGCTATGGGGCCCGTGGCTGGGGTTCTGACGCGGCATCCGGATTGAGGCATGGAACTTCTCGACAACCTCGCGCTGGGCTTCTCGACCGCCCTCCTGATCCAGAACGTCCTCTACTGCTTCGTGGGAGTGCTGCTCGGGACGGCGGTGGGCGTACTGCCCGGCATCGGGCCGACGGCGACGGTGGCGATGCTGCTGCCGATCACGTTCGGCTTCGAGCCGGTGACGGCGCTGATCATGCTGGCCGGCATCTACTACGGCGCGCAGTACGGCGGATCGACGACCGCCATCCTGATCAACCTGCCCGGTGAGTCGTCGGCGGCGGTCACCGCGCTGGACGGGCACGAGATGGCCCGGCAGGGCCGGGCCGGCGCGGCACTGGCCGCCGCCGCGATCGGGTCCTTCGTCGCGGGTACGGTGGCCACCGTCGTGCTGGCCGTCGCCGCCCCGCCGCTGGCCCGCGTCGCGCTGAGGTTCGGCCCGGCCGAGTACTTCTCGCTGGTGCTGCTCGGCCTGATCGTGTCGATCGCGCTGGCGCGCGGCACGGCGCTCAAGGCACTGGCGATGATCGCGCTCGGTGTCCTGTTCGGCACGGTCGGCCAGGACCTCTACACCGGCACGCCCCGCTTCGTGTTCGACCAGCGCGAGCTGTACGGCGGCATCGACTTCGTCTCGGTCGCCGTCGGCATGTTCGGGGTGGCCGAGATCCTGCGCAACCTGGAGAACGAGCAGACTCGCACGGCGATCGTCGGCAAGGTGCGGAACCTCTGGCCGACCCGCGAGGACCGGCGCCGGATCGTCGGCCCGATCCTGCGGGGTACCGGCCTGGGCGCCGCGCTCGGCGTCCTGCCCGGCGGTGGCCACGTGCTGGCCTCGTTCACCTCCTACGCCGTCGAGAAGCGGATCTCCAAGCGGCAGGGGGAGTTCGGGCACGGCGCGATCGAGGGCGTCGCCGGCCCCGAGTCGGCGAACAACGCCGCCGCGCAGACGTCGTTCATCCCGCTGCTCACCCTGGGGCTGCCCGCCCACCCGGTGATGGCACTGATGGTCGGCGCGTTCATCGTCCACGGCATCACCCCGGGCCCGAACGTCATCACCGACGAACCGGCGCTGTTCTGGGGCCTGATCGCGTCGATGTGGATCGGCAACGTGCTGCTCGTGCTGCTGAACCTGCCGCTGATCGGCCTGTGGGTGCGCATGCTGCGCATCCCGTACCAGGTGCTGTTCCCCATGATCATCCTGTTCGCAGCGATCGGCACCTACTCCCTGGAGTTCAACGCGTACGACGTCTACGCGATCGTCTTCTTCGGGCTCCTGGGCTACATCCTGATCAAGTGCGGCTGCGAGCCGGCGCCACTGCTGCTCGGCTTCGTCCTCGGCCCCCTGCTCGAGGAGAACCTGCGGCGGGCGCTCATCATCTCCCGCGGCGACGCGTCGATCTTCCTGACCAGGCCGATCTCCGCGGTGCTCCTGGCCCTGGCCGTGGCGGCACTCGTCGTCACCGTCCTCCCGGCGATCCGCAGGCGCCGCGAGATCGTGTTCACCGAGGACGAGTAGACGGGGCCGGGGTTCGTCGTCGCCGGTCGCGACCGGCCGGTCAGCAGTTCCAGGTGTTCCACCGCCGAGGGTTCTTCACCGAAACGATGTCTCCGCTCCGAAGGCTCCAAATGTGATCGTAGGAGACGTGTCCGAAGACCTTCCTGCCATTCCCGCCGGTGCGGCCGCGGTCGGTGCAGTTGAGGGAAGTGATCGCGAAGGGGCGTCCCCGGTCGGTGATGACGATGTGGCGAGACTCTCCACCGATGCGATAGTCGATGCGGATCTTGAAGGTCACCGCTTCCCGGGGGCCGGTCATGGAAATACTGAGCGTGTCTTCCTTGCCGTCCCTAATGGTGATTTTGTTACCGCGGAAGTACTGCTGCCCAGGCTTGAGAGGTGTGCCGTCAACACCGCCCTTGGTCGTACGCGCGCTAGGGGTGTGCTCGTTGAAATCGAACATCATCTGAAGGATCCGCCCTCCATCCTGCGGTGGAATGTTGACCCATGTCCCGTCGTAAGGGGGGACACGCTGTACGTCTACCGGGTAGATGGCGTCTACGTGGATGTCCTGGTGGCGTTTGCCCTCCAGCGCCACCACGATGTGCATTTGGTCAGTGCGAGTGGCGGCCCCGGCGGTGCGGAGTTCACGTACCAGATCCTTGAGGCCATACGACGTGTCATCACCCATGTTCTCGTAGCTCCATTTTCGGAGAAAGGCCTTCTGTCTGGCGGTCAACTCCACTCTGGAGGGCAAGATCATCTCGAATCCGGGATCTTCGTAGCGGATGCTGTATTCGATGTCGTCGGGCTCCTTGAAGGCGGCGCGTGTGGAGTCTCGGACCGCTGGAACGTCGATGACATCGAGTCCAAGACCGTTGATGAACGTGATCAATATCGCTCCGAGCAAGGGGAAGGCGATACCGACGACCCATGCTCCCGGGGATCTGACCCAGTTCGGCCACCGCGACGGCGGGGCTTCGCTGCCGGTGCCCGATCGGGCCGGTTCCTGTGGCGGCGGTTGCCGAGGTGGTTCGGGAGCCGGTTCGCGCGTTCTCGATCCCGGCGCGACGGTGGCGCGGGACATTTTCTTACGGCGTTTGCTCGACATTGGGAGTTCTCCGGGAATCGAATGGAAGAAGCCGGTCAGATGGACAGGCCGGCCGAGGGGATTCGGATATGGCCGCGTGACCTCAGCGGAGGATTCCCGCGCGGCGTAGTCTTCTCGTCGGAGCGCGGAGCATCCCGCGAAACCAGTCGAATACGCCATGAGGGCGAGGACTTCACCGGCATGGCTGCACCGTAGGGCCGACCCGCCGGTAACCATCCCGGAGTCATAAAACCGATATCAACCCCCTTACCGTCAAGGGCACCTGTCGCCGACCGACTGTCCGCCGGAGCGGCGGGGAGCGGCGGTCACGGTTCCTCTCGGCCGTCTGACGTACCCCGAGTTCGGTGGAGTCGGGTACGCCACACCCATTAGGGGCTCCCGGAGCATGCCGGTTTCACGGGCGAGTGTTCTTTGAAATCCGGCGAAGCCCGTCAACACGCTGCGCTTGAGAACGCTACTGAAAGTGTGACGTTATTGCCGGGCAGCCCTGTCGCGTCAGCGCCCACGCCTGCCTATCGTGTGAATTCTCAGGCGTACGCCCCTCCGATCGCGGATCATGGGCTCTGAGAAACGGAAGGGGTGCGGATGGGGACGATTCAAATGCGGATCGGGCAGGTGACCGTGCTCGTCGAGACCGCGGCCGTGGGCGGGTCGGAGTTCACCTCGCGGAATGCGAACCCGGCGGAACACCTTCAAGACCTCTGGCCCCGAGCGCAGGCGGCCATTGTCGAGATCGCCTCGTCGACCGCCGAGATGATCCGGGACACCGCGCGGCGGGCCGCGGCCCCGTCGGCCGTGGAGGTGGAGTTCGGGCTGAAGTTCTCGGCCAAGGGCGGCATCATCTTGTCCGAGGCCTCGGGTGAGGCGTCCCTCAAGGTGAAACTGGTGTACGGGCAGGTCACGCCCGTACCCGAATCGCCCGAGTCAGAGTCCCAGGAGGACGCCGGGGCGGCACGGGCGTGAAGGTCCCCGCTTTCCTCGGACGGATTCTGGACGGCGGCGGCCTCGCACGGGGAACCTGTTTCCAGTTCACCCCGAGGATCATCGTCACCGCCTGGCATGTGCTGGCCGAACTCGGCTGCGACGAGCCGGAGGCCGAGATCGAGGTCGGCGCGCTCGACGGCTCCTCGCCGACGTTCGGGGCACGGGTCGTCGCCGGAGATCCCGCCCGCGATCTGGCCGTGCTGCGCGCGGAACGGCCGTTCGACAGGTCGGTCCCCGGCCTCGCCGCGTCGGCCGGTGTACGGCTGCGCACCGACGGCTACGTGATGGGCGTCCCTCAAATCGACGATCCCGGCCACGAGTACGAGCTACTGACCGCCACCGGGCACTGGGAGGGACCCGTTCACCGCGACGGCGTCGACCTGGCCCGGTTCAGTAGCAGTGCCGTGCTCAAAGGCATGAGCGGCGCCCCCCTGCTGCGCACCGCCGACGACGCGGTGCTCGGCGTCGTGTCGGGCCGCTACAACAGCAGGGACCGGTGGCTGCGCGACTCGGTGTGGATCAGCTGTGCCGAGCATCTGGCCGAGCTGCTGTCCGCCGTGCCGGGGCTGCGCCTGCACGATGAGATCGTCCTCATCGGCGGTGCCGCGGGCTCGGTCCTGGCGCCCGCCCTGCCCGCGGACACGACGGAACTCGGGAACCCTTCCGTCACGGGTCCGGGCGAGGCCGCGTTCGAGGCCGCGACGGTCCTGCATGATCTCGACCGGTCATGCAGCGGGCCCGGCGGTCTCGGCGCCGTCGTCGACCGGCTGGCCGTCGAGACGGCCCTGGCCGCGCGTCAGGACTCTGTCTGGGCGCTGGAACTGCGCGAGCGCCTGCGGCGCCATGGTCTGGACGCCCGGATTCTGCTCCCCGGCCTGCCCGGCCACGACCGGGCCGTTGACCTGTGGTGCGCCCCGCTGGGCGACGGCGTGGTGCAGCCCAGGGAGGCTTGGGAGACGCTGGTCCACGTGGTCGGGGAGCAGATCCGTGGCGCTCTGTTCCGGCACGTGTCCGCCGGTTGCCGCGACCACCTGACGGCCGCGCTGGCGGGATCCACGGCCGCCGGGACCCGGCGCTTCCTCGGCCATCTCGAAGCGCTGCTGCCCCTCCCGGCCTCGACCGAGGTCGCGGTGGTGGAGCGCACGTCCGAGGCGGCGGACCTGGCGCAGGCGCCGCGCCGATCCGACCGGGCCGGCCATCGGGAGCTGATCGGGGCGACCGCGCAGCGCATGTGCTGGCTCCCGCCGTCCGACCCGTATTTCATCGGACGGGACGAGCTGCTCTCCCAGGTTTGCGACGGACTGGTGCGGACCCTGGCGTCCCGTGGTAGCGCCGTCACGCATCTGTCGGGACAGCCGGGGGCGGGGACCTCCGCCACGGCCGTCGAGGTGGCCAGGCGGCTGGCCGATCGTTTCTCCGGAGGGGTCTACTACCTCGATCTGTTCGGGCTGGATCCACAGCGGCGGCGCGGGCCGCGCACGGCCGTGCGGATCCTGTCCGAGGCACTCGGGATCGGCCTCAGTGAGACGGCCACCGACGAGGCCGCGGCGCTGGATCTGTTCCTGACCGCACTGGAGGATCGGAACGTCCTGCTGTTGTTCGACAACGTCCTCGACGCCGCTCATGTCGCGCCGCTCGTACGGCGGGCCGCCTCGTGCGCCGTCATCGTCACCTCCCGGGACCGCCTGCAGGATCTCGCTGACCCCGGCCTGTCGTTCGGGGTCGAACCGATGTTCCGGGCGGAGTCGGTGGCGCTGCTGCGGATGTACGCGGGCGAGCGTGGCGGCGACGGGGTCACGCTGGGCGACATCGCCGAACTGTGTGCCGACATTCCGCTGGCCCTGCGCGTTGTCGGGTCCTGGCTGGCGGCCGGCCCCGAGGTCGATCCGGGGCATCTACGGGACATCCTGGCCAACGAGGTCACCCGGCTGCAGTACCTGGACACCGGCGCCCGGCCGGTGGGGGCGGCGATCGCTCTCAGCTACGCGCTCCTGTCCGACGACGGCCGCCGGGCCCTGCGACTGATGACGGCGTTTCCCGGTGCCGCCGTGACGGCGCGGGCGTACAGCCACGCCTCTGATCTCGACCCGTTCCGACAGGCTCTCGTCCTCCACCGCCTGGCTGATCAGAACCTGAGCGGACGTACCTTGACCGTCGATCTGCAGGGCGCCAAGGAGAGCAGCTTCACCCTGTACGAGCTGATCCGGCTGTTCGCGCTCAAACGGCGCGACTCCGAGGAGGACCCCGGCGTCCTGCGCGCGTTTCAGGAGCGCGCGGTGCGGTTCCTTCGCGACCGGTTGCGCGAGATCACCGATCTGTCCCCCGAGGCCGAGTTCTCCGGCGAACTGGACCCCGAGATCTTCCATGCGGCGGAGGAGCTCGCCGAGCGCCTGGCCCTGGTGGCGACGGCCACCGATCTCGCTCTCGATCTCTGGCTTCTCTACTCCGGGCGCAAGGAGATCGACGGAGTCGCCCGCATGAACCAGGTCCGGATCCGCCTCTTGCTACGGAACGGCGAACCGGAACGGGCCGTCACCGCCTGCCACGACACTGCCGAGCAACTGGAGAAGATGGGAGCGGCCGGGCTCGCCGCGGACTCCTACCGCGAGGCACTCCAGATCAGCTCCGCCTACCGGCTGCCGGTGCCGGAGGCGCGGACCCATTTCAAGCTGAGTACCCTGTTCGGCCGGCAGCGGGAGTGGCGCCAGGCCCTCGACCACGGGCGGACGGCCGCCGATCTGTTCGCACGGCTCGGTCTGCACCCGGACGCCCTGTCGGCGGTTCTCAACAACGTTCTTCTCTGCCGCTGGCTGAACGAGCAGGCCGACCGGCTGTTCTGGTGCAGGCAGGCCTTGGCCTCCCCCTCGATCCATGCGGATCAGGACAAACTATCGCTCGCCAAGTACGAAGCCGGCTGTACGTACCTCGCGATGGGCGAGCTCGCGACCTCTCTTCCCCTGATCCGCGAGACCGAGGAGATCGACGTCCGGATCGAGGCTTGGTTCAACGCCGGCGTCACCGCCACCATGCTGGCCGAGGTCCTGAACGATCTCGGTCACCGCGAGGAGGTGTCCGAGGCATTGTCCCGGGCGGTCGAGCACCATTCGCGGCACGAGCACAGGGAACGTTTCGTCGCCGCGCTGATCAAGCTGAGCTCCTGGCAGGTTCACGCGGACGATTACGCGGACGCGAGCGCGACCCTGGCCCGCGCGGTCCACGCCGTCGAGGACCACCAGGACCCCGGCGTCGCCGCACCTCTCAGGCGGGAGACACGGATTCGCGCCCTCCTGTTGCGCGAGCTCCTCGGCGAGGACGACCCCGGCGGCTCCTCTTTCCTAGCCCTGCCGGACGACGACGGCGCCGAGGACACCGCCGAAGATCTGGACAACGCCCTGGAGCTCGTCACCCGCTGGAGGACGGGACGGGTATCGGGCGACGAGGCGCGGGACGTCCTGCGGGAGTTGCTGTGCCGGCCGAGCCTCACCTACCGACCCGACGACCAGCCCTGGTTCTACGAGAACCTCACACCGGATCATGGGCGGCGAGCGGCACTCGGCAACTGATCCGGTCGGGTGCCGACCCATGTCACAGGTCTGGTCCTGCCCGGTCCGTCGTCCTCGGCCGATCCTGGTCCGTGCCAGACGCGGCTTCAGCCACCAGCTGAGCTCAGCTCAGGGCACGCTGTTCGCCCCGGGCACGCCAGGCGGTCAGCACCGCTTCCGCCAGCGCGTCCGACACCCCGGCGCTGGTGTCCACCTCGTAGTCGTACGGGCCGAACGTGTGGATGCCGTCAACCTCCACGTGCGAGCGACCCTTGCCAATACGGTGGTTCTTGCGCGCGTGCTCCCGGCGATCGATCTCCGCTAGATCGCAGTGCACGCCGACAAGGAACACGTCGAAACCTTCCAGGCAACGGGCAAGCTCCTCGCGCCAGGCCCGGAACTCGATGACGTGCTCCACGATCAGGTTGTTGCCCATGACGGCCAGGCTGGGCAGGCACTGGTGAAAGCCCTTGAAGAATCGCGGCCGCATCTCCGTCCACCATGCGAACGGACCTTCGGCATCTCGCGGCTCGGGCAGCATCCCGCTTGCCACGAGATGATCGGAGGAGACGTGCAGGAACGGTTCATCCAACCGGTGCTGCAGCAGCTTGGCCAGGGTCGACTTCCCCGAACTCGACGCGCCGTTGAGGAATATGATCCGCCCCAGACCTCGGTCCGGCGGCATGGGCTCCATGCTCGCCCTCATGTCAGGATCACCCGCCACCTCGGATCGTTGGAAACAGTCTTCCCGATCCGCCGGTTTCCGGCCTGATCCCGCGATCGCGGGACCCGGGCGGTCCGTCGGCCCGAACCGCACGTCACGGGCACGGGCCTGA
This sequence comes from Streptosporangium oxazolinicum, assembly GCF_039537505.1. NCBI lineage: Bacteria > Bacillati > Actinomycetota > Actinomycetes > Streptosporangiales > Streptosporangiaceae > Streptosporangium > Streptosporangium oxazolinicum. The sequence goes on along the minus strand of NZ_BAABAQ010000004.1, from coordinate 306,894 downwards.
CCGCTCGCCTTGTCGGGAGTGCTGTCGGAGCGGGAAGGTACCCTCGTCCCATGGATCGGCTACACCTTGCCAACCTCGCGCACCTGCGCCGGGCGCGGGATCTGATCGACAGGGAGTACGCACGCCCGCTCGACGTGCCGACCATGGCCCGCCACGCGCTGATGTCGCCGGGACACTTCTCCCGGGAGTTCCGGGCGGCCTACGGTGAGTCGCCGTACAGCTACCTCATGACCCGGCGGGTCGAGCGGGCGATGGCGCTGCTGCGCGCGGGCATGAGCGTGACCGACGCGTGCATGGCGGTCGGGTGTACCTCCCTCGGCTCGTTCAGCTCGCGATTCACCGAGCTCGTGGGGATGACGCCGAGCGCGTACCGGGCCCGGGAGCACCGCGCCGTGCTGGCGATGCCCGCGTGCGTGGCCAAGATCCACACCCGGCCGACCAGGGACCAACCGGTCAGGATCGGAGAAGTGGTCCGCGATGCCCTCCTCTAGCGTTGGCCACATGAACATTTCTCTCCAGTACTGCCACATCACCGTCAACGACCTGGACGAATCGCTCGCCTTCTACCGCGACGCGCTCGGCCTCGAGGTGCGCAACGACGTCGCCTCGGACGGCTTCCGCTGGGTCACCCTCGGCAGCGCGTCCCAGCCGGACCTTGAGATCGTGCTCTCCGAGCCGCACGCCGGCCGGTCCCAGGCCGACGGCGACGCCCTGCAGGAGCTGCTCACCAAGGGAGTCCTGCCGATGACCGTGTTCCGCACCGGCGATGTCGACGCGGCCTTCGAGCACGTGCGGGCCTTCGGCGCCGAGGTGCTGCAGGAGCCCATCGACCAGCCCTGGGGCCCGCGCGACTGCGCCTTCCGGGACCCCTCGGGCAACATGGTGCGCATCTCGCAGGCACCCAAGGCATAACCGCGCGGGCCCTCGGCTCCCGCACGCCGGAATATCTGCACCGTATTCTCACATCCCCTGCGCCCAGCAATCACAGGGATCTGTTTTGATTGCGCCGTGACTGAGCGGAATGCGTCAGGGGAGAGTGATGCGCTCTGGGCCATGGGGTGTGGGGCATCGGCTGTTGTCGCGTCGGCGTGCGCGGCTTTGGGGACTTTTCTGGACGCTTTTCTGGTGGCCAGAACGCAATGCTACTGCCTCGGTGGCACAAATGCGGGGGAGAGCTTCGCCGGCCTGGTCTGGGTGGCGAGTCGGCTTATTGTATTCCCCGTCATTTCTTTCATCTCGCTGCTCGCCGCGTTTCCTGTCGTTCTCCTCGCCCACCTGTCGTGGTTCGCGGATCACGGCTGGCTGAAGGCGATCCTGACGACTCTCGCCACCATTGTCTCGATCACCGGGCCAGTGGTGACGATCGTCTACGACGTCGCCACCGAGGGGATCACGGGCGACTGCGACCCGCCCTGGTGGCCGTCCTGGCTCCCCTCGTGACGTGACCGTGGAGAGGTCTCGCGGCGTGGTCCCGGGACCAGGCCGGTCGGACCGGCGGCGCGGGACCGGGACGGCTGCCGCGCCGGTCGAGGCACGCCCGCGGCACGCGTTCTGAGTTGGCGTCCGCGACCGGGCTGGCCGGACGAACCCGTGACCTCGTCGGCGACGAGGAACGCGCCCGCGTCTCGGTCGGCAAGGCCGTCCGGCGCGCCGTCGCCGACCCGCTCCTCGGCGAGGAACCGCGTCTGACCATCCAGACCGGCCGGCTCTGCTCCTACCAGCCGAAACAGCAGCACCGGCCGGGAGCGTCCGCTACGCCGGTATCCGGGCACGCAGGGCCTGGATGAACCAGTCGAGCACCGGCGTCAGGCTTTCCGGAGCCAACCAGCCGTTGATCACCGCGAGCAGCCGGAGATACGACTCCCTGCGGGGATCGTTCGCGCTCTCCAGCCGGATCAGCAACCGGCGCCGGAGGTCGGCGTCGTCGGGGCGGCCGACGGCGTGCGCGTACCGGGCCGTGACCGCCGCGACGACCGGATCGGCCTGGGGCGAGACCGGGTCGATACCGGACACCAGGGCTGGACCGGCCTGGTCGCGGACCATCGCGACGGGATCGCGGCGCGGGCCCGTGACACCGCCCTGGGCGCGCTCGGCCGTGTGTTGCCCGGTCAGACGGCGCATGACGGCGCGAAAGTCCGGGTCCTGCGACAGTTCGGCCAACTCCACCCACGCCTCGACCTGCTCGGGTTCGGGGTCGTCGGGCAACTCGGGGGTCATCGAGCGCCTGACCCCCGCGAACTCGGGGTTGGCGTCCGGGGAACCGAAGGCGGTGTCGAGGAAGTCGTCGATCAGACGTCGGCGCTCGTCCTCGGAGAGCCTGGCCAGTTTGTGCATGAGATCCATCTCCTTGGGGGTGGACCCGCGCCTGGTCACCGCCGTCAGCACCGCGCGCCGCAGGCGCAGCGTCCGGATCTGCACCGCCAGTGCCTCGGCGTGCGCCGCGGCGACCTCGGGAAGCGAGATCTCCTGGTCCACGACCCTGCGGATCGTGGGAAGGTCCACTCCCAGGTCGCGCAGCGTCCGTACGAGGTCAAGGCGTGCGACGGCGTCGATGCCGTAGAGGCGGTGACCGGCCGGGCTGCGACCGGTCGGCGGCACGATCCCGCGGTCGGAGTAGAACCGGACGGTCTTGACCGTCAGCCCGGTCCGCCGGGCCAGATCACCGATCGAGTGGAGCGTGTCGCCGTTCATGCCCCCAGCCTGGCGCCTCCCTCTACAGGAGGTGCAAGCCTGTTCGCCCGCGTGGCGTCAGCGGGTCGTGGCGGCCATGCGCAGGCCCAGGACGATGAGAACGGTGCCGCTGACGGCCTCCAGGCGGCGACGGATCACGCGCCCGCGCCTCCCATCACCGCCGCCAGGGCGAGGTACGACGAAGGCGGGCAGGGAGGCGGCGAGATCCACGAGCCGATCATGCTCGCGCCCGTCGCCGCCGCTCAACCCTTTTTCCCGGCGTGGGAGGGGCCCTCACCTCCGTCCGGATCGGCTGCCCGGCCGGGCCGGTACCGGGCCGTCTACCAGGGAGGGTGTCGGGTGTGGAGGGTAGGAGCCGGGTTGTTAGGTTGAGGCTTGCTCGAAATGCCGTTATAGGGATGCGTCAATGTCGGCTTCGTCCGCCCTTCCCCCTTCTCTGACGCGCCTGCTGGCGCGGCCCGCCCCTCCCGGAACCCTCTCCGACATCAAGCACGTCGTCTTCGTCATGCAGGAGAACCGGTCGTTCGACCACTACTTCGGCCGGATGCGCGGAGTGCGCGGCTACGGGGACCGCAACGCGGTGTCCACCCGGGCCCTCCGGCCGGTCTTCGAGCAGGACGGGATCCTGCCCTTCCCGGTACGGGAGGCCGCAGAGCGCGCGGGAGCCGACCCGATGCTGCTCGACACCCACGACCACACCTGGCTCGGCACGCAGAACGCCTGGGCGATGGGCTGGAACGACGCCTGGGTGCCCAACAAGGGCCCGTCCACCATGGCGTACTACGACCGCGAGGACCTCCCGTTCCACTACGGGCTGGCGGACGCGTTCACGATCTGCGACGCCTACCACTGCTCTGTGCTGAGCTCCACGACCCCGAACCGCAACTACCACGTCTCCGGGCACACGGGTCACGAGCCCGGTACCGAACAGCGAGCCGTCGACAACGGCGCCTGCGAGGAGGACGGGCACCCGGGCTACTCCTGGACCACGGTGCCCGAGCTGCTGACCCGGGCCGGGCACTCCTGGCAGGTCTACCAGGAGTGGGACAACTACCAGTGCAACAACCTGGAGTTCTTCGCCGCGTTCAAGGCGGTCATGGCGAAACTGGGGCAGAGCAGCATGCACTCCTTCTACGAGAAGGTGCGCGCCTCCGAGGATCCCGCGCCGATGCTCGCCGAGCTGGAGGAGAGGGCGGCACGACTCGGCCCGGCCGACCGCGTGCTCTACGACCGGGCGCTGCGCCGCACCCGGACAGGCGGGCTGGGGGAGTGGTTCGCCGCCGACGTGGCGGCGGGACGCCTGCCCGCGGTCTCCTACGTCGTGACCTCGCTCGCCGACTCCGAACACCCGGAGGGGTCCTCGGCCGTGGAGAGCGGAAGGGTCGTCTATCGGATTCTCGACGCGCTGGCGTCGAGTCCGGAGGTGTGGGCGAGCACCGCGGTCCTCGTCACCTACGACGAGAACGACGGCTTCTTCGACCACGTTCCCCCGCCCGTCCCGCCCGACGGAACCCCTGGGGAGTTCGTCGGCGGGCGGCCCATCGGGCTGGGCATGCGCGTCCCGATGATCGTCGTGTCGCCGTGGAGCGTGGGGGGTCACGTCTGCTCGCAGACGTTCGACCACAGCTCGATGGTCCGCTTCCTGGAGACCTGGCTCGGCATCAGGGCCCCCGACATCAGCGACTGGCGGCGGACCGTCGTCGGGGATCTCACCTCCGCCTTCGACTTCGCCCGCCCGGAGGCGTGGCCCGCGCCGGAAACACCGGTTCCCGGCGGCCCGGAGAGCACCTCGTCCGCCCGGAGCGCCCCGCCTGGCCAGGACACCTCACCCGTCCGGGACGTCTCATTCGCCCAGGGCACTCCGCCCGACCAGAGCGTGCTGTCCGGCCAGGACATCTCGACCGGCCAGGACATCTCGACCGGCCAGGACATCTCGACCGGCCAGGACATCTCGACCGGCCAGGACATCTCGACCGGCCAGGACATCTCGCCGGGCCGGGACGTGTCAGCCCTCCTGAGCGTCCCGGCCACCCAGGGCGCCCTCATCGGCGAGGACGTCCCACCCGGCCGCTGGTACCCCGAGGTTCCCGCCGAGCAGCGGATGCCCGTCGGGGAGCCGGGAGTCAGGCCCGCCCGCGCGCTGCCGTACCGGCCCGACGCCTCGGCGCGGACCAGCGGCCGTGCCGTCGAGATCACGATGAGCAACACCGGTACCGAGAGCGCGCACCTGGCGCTGTACGGCTACATGGGGGAACTCGTCCGTCCGATGCACTTCGACGTGCTCGGCCACGCCCGCGAGGCGGTCTACTTCCCGTGCCCCACGTACGCACTCGTCCTCACCGGGCCGAACGGTTTCCGCCGGGAGTTCCGGGGCGGGACGGACGATCCGGTGGAGACGTCCAGTGTGATCGACGCGGTCGCGCGGACGATCGAGATCGCCGTCGTCAACCTCGGTGACGAACCGGCCGACGTGACGATCTCGCCCCTGGCCTACGGCGGGACGGCGCGGACGCTGCGAGTCGCGCCCCGGGACACCGCGCGGGTGCCGTGGCGGGCCGCGACCGGATGGTACGACCTGTGGATCACCGTCGCCGGGGACACCACCTTCGCCCGCCGCCTGATGGGACACATCGAGAACGGCGAGCCCGGCGTCACGGGCTGACGGCCGCCGGGACTCAGGCCACACCACACCACGCCCGGTCAGCCGGACCTCCTCCTCCTCGACGTCGGCGCTGGACATCCCCGGTCCATGCCGGGGATCACCGCGGTCGCGCCGGAAGCGGTGCGTGTCGGCCAGAGGCGTGCCGGGGCCGCCTCCGGTGCGGTGGCTCCGTCCGGTAAGTCGTGGGCGAGTCGCGCGGCGTGGCGCCGTACCGCCACGATCCGGGACGAATGCCGGAGAGAAATGTCGGTGCGTTCTGGTAGAGGTGACCCATGGGTGTGAGCGTGGATGAGTTCCTGGAGATGTTGAAGAAGCTGCCGGAGGTCAAGCAGAGCGACGGCGGCGAGTGGGTCTCGTTGAAGGTGCATGACAAGGGCTTCGGCTACCTGTGGGAGAAGACGGAGACCGTGGGGCTCAAGTCGACGATCGACGAGCAGATCGCGCTGGTGGCGGAGCGGCCGGAGGTGTTCGAGGTCCAGTTCACCGCGGGCCGGTTCGGCTGGGTCGTGGTGCACCTCGCGAAGATCGACGCGGAGGAGCTGTTCGAGCTGGTCACCGAGGCGTGGTGCCTGACGGCTCCCAAGCGGCTCGTCGACGCTCACGAAGCCGCGCGTTAGTCCGGCCCCCTCTCACGTACGGGGGAAGTCGGCGACGTCATCGAGGTGCGCCGCAAGAACGAGCCCTCTCGCGCACGGGGCCGCTGGTGATGTCATTGAGGCGCGCCGCAAGGACGGGCTGTCCTCCCACGCGTACGGGGCGCGGGGATCCCACGACGGCCGGTGTCGTTTCACGGGGGCGGGCGCGCGTGGGTGGTTCCGTCGCGCGGTGACGGGCGCACGTTGGAGAGCTCGCCGGACGACGAGCGGCCCGACCCGGATGCTCGGTGGGTCGGGCCGCCCATCGTGAGACGGATCCTCCGCGAGCCTGGCCTGGGCCTGCTCCACAGGGGGAGGAGCGTGGCTCGCGCTCACAGTGGCGCTCTTCCGGCCTCCTGACCGCCGGTGGCCGTGTCAGTCGTCCGTCGGGCACCTGTCAGTTGTTGATCCCGCGGCCGGTACCGGTACCGCCGACGCTGTCGCTGATGCGGCCGCCGACACCGGCGCCCCTGTCGATGCGCCCGCGCTCGTTCGTGTCGCGCCGACGCTCGCTCATGTCGCGCCCGCGCTCGCTCATGTCGCGCCGACGCTCGTTCATGTCCCGCCTGCGTTCGCTTCTGTCGCGTCCGCGTTCGCTTCTGTACTCGCGCTCGCCCCTGTAGTCGCGGCCGTGTTCGCGCCTGTACTCGCGCTCGTACTCGCGCCGGGCACGGCACCTGTCGGGGTTCCTGTGCTCGCGGCAGGGCTTCAGGGCGGAGGTGAGAGTTTCCGGGGTGGTCAGGGCCATGGTGTCCGCGGCGGCGAACGAGGCCGGCATCGCCGCGGGGACGATGAGAGCGGAGGCCATCATGGCTCCGGCTGCGAGGGCGTTCCTGATTTTGGTCATGGCAGATCACTCCACGTCGAATCGGTGTCGAATCGGTCGAGCCCCGGGCGATGCCCCGGGCTGGCGGAGCGCCGTGCGACGTCGAGGACGCCGACACGATGCGTAACCTACCCTCACGGTAAGTGGAGGGGGCCGCAGGAGTCTGCTAGTGGAACTCAAAGCCTTGGGGCGGTCAGATTACCCGGAGGTAGCGGAAAGGAGCGGAAAAGAGGCGATCGGTAACGCTCGGCTACCGGCCTCCGTCGGAGACTCGTGTCCCGACAGGATGCCATCCGCGGCCGGACCGCCAGAGTTCAGTAGATCATCTCCGCCCGGGGGCCTGTTTTTCCGGGGAAATTCCGCAGATCCGGGCCCGCCGCAGCGCCCGGACGCCGCTTCCCCGCCGTCCCGCACGAGCAGGTCGTCCGCTTCCCGGACAAGCGCGGTGATGGCGAGCCTCGCCGCGATCGCCGCCTGTCAGCGCATCCAGCCGCGGTCCTCCTCGCGGGACTCGCCGCTGGGTCGGTCGAACCACTGCTTGCCGAGCCGGATGTTCTGGTCGACGAGCCCCGGCATCAGGGTGATGACCGTTGAAGTGTCCCGGTCGGCCGCCGCCCGCGTGGCCTTGGCTACCTCCGGCCATTGAGTGAAATATCGCTGGATCATGCGATCGGCGATGAGCTTGCAGAAGACCGCCTGCTCCATGCAGAAATGGGGGTAGTCGACCAGCACCCGCCCATCGACGGCGTACGCGAGCTTCTCGCCCCCACGCGGGTGCCATGAAACGTGCCACAACCTCGCATCCCGGCTCAGCCTGCGCAACCAGTCCGACCGGCGTCGTGCGAGAGAGGATCACCGTTCCAGCGGGATGCAGAACCGCCGCGGAGTTGGCGAGGCCTCGGCCTCCGGCTCAGCCGGGGTGGAGTGAGAAGCGGGTCCACGCGGACCGGCGGAACCACGTCCACGGAAGACCGGCGCGGGCTGGGACGGCACCGGTCCGAGGTCCTTGGACATCGCGGCTGTGGAATCCGCTCCGAGGGTCGACGCGGCCGCCGCGGACGGGCGCGTCGAGCGTTTTACGGCCGGGATGCGACCTCCTGGAGGATTTTCGCGACCCGCTCCACGTCGGCCTCGGTGGTGCGCCAGTTGCTGAACGCGGCGCGTAGCGCGGGCACCCCCTCGTGGACGGTCGGCGTGAGGAAGGCCTCGCCGGACTTGGTGATCGCCGCGGCCACCTCGTCGATCCGGGCCGGAGTCGGGGAGGCGGCGAGGGTGAAGCAGACCACGTTGAGCCGGACGGGGGCGAGCAGCCGGTAGGCGGGCATCGCGGCGATCCGCTCGCCGAGCCCGGCGGCGAGGGCGACACAGCTCCGGACGATCTCCGCGTGCCCCTCGCGCCCGTACGCGGCCAGGGTGAACCAGGCAGGCAGCGCACGCAGGCGCCGCGAGTTCTCCGGCGTCAGATGCACGAAGTCGGGGTCGTCGCCCACCGGGGTGAGGTAGACGGCGGAGTTCTGGAAGACGCGGGCCTGCAGGTCGCGGCGGCGGGTGAAATGGATCGCGCTGTCGTAGGGCACGTTCAGCCACTTGTGCAGGTCCACGCAGACCGAGTCGGCCTCCCCGAGGCCCGCGACGAGGTGGGCGTGCTCGGGGGAGAGCACGGCGAAGGCGCCGAACGCGGCGTCCACGTGCAGCCAGAACGGGTGGTGCTCGCGCAGGGCCGCGACGGCGCGCAGGTCGTCGTAGTCGACGGTGTTCACCGTTCCGGAGTTGGCGACCACGATCGCCGGGGCACCGTCCAGCCGGTCGAGCTCCTCGGCGAGCCGGTCCACGTCCACCGCCTCCCGGCCCGGCAGGAGGCCGACCCGGCGGATCGCCGACCGTCCCAGGCCGAGCATGGACAGCGACTTGACGACGCTGGAGTGCGGGCTTCCCGACAGCACCGTCACCGGCCCGAGCGCGGCGACGCCCTCCTCGGCCGGCGACACGCCGCGCAACTCGCCCAGCCACTCCCTGGCGACCGCCAGGCCCGCGAAGTTGGACATGGTCGCGCCGCTGACGAACGTCCCCTCGTGCTCGGGCGGCAGGCCGAAGAGGTCGCGCAGCCAGGCGGCCGTCTCCCGTTCGAGGTCCGGGGCGAGCGAGTCCAGGCCCGAGGTGGGGTTCTGGTCGAGGGTGCCGGTCAGCCAGTCGCCCGCCAGCGCGGCGGGCGTCACGCCACCCGTGACGAAGCCCAGGTAACGGCCGGAACCGGCCGCGAAGCCCGGCTCCCATCGACGCGCGAACTCCTCCATCGCCCCTTCCGCGCCGATCCCCGCCTCCGGCAGGGGCGCGGGCGCGGGTCTCACCGGTGTCCGCGCCACCGGCCGGTCGCCGAGCCCGGCGAGGAGGCGCACGGCGTACGCGCGGGTGGCCTCCAGCAGCTCGGGGACGCGGTCGTGGTCGGCCCAGAGCGACCGGGGGCCGCCGCCGGTGTGTGACGGTCCGTGGGTGCGCGGAGTGCCCGCGTCGTGTCTGGCGTCCATCCCTCGACGTTACGGGACGGTCCTGCTGGTTACGGGCGTCAGCTCACGAAGGAGATGGACGGGCGGACCCGGACGGCCTCGCCCAGCGCCCAGCGCATCCGGCTCGCGTACGCCTCGGGATGGTCCCCCGCCTCCTGGGCGACGAGGGCCGCGCAATCGGAGAGATCCGCGTGGCGGGCCCGGAGCCGACCTTCGATGATCATGCGCACCTGGTCCGGAGAGGGGTGGTCCGAAGCCTGCAGCGCGGAGACGAAGAGAACCTGTGCCAGATCGGACACGTTCATCGGGGTCGTCATCACGTGATCCTTTCCTGGGAGGCGGGGGAGGTCCTGTGGGACCCCCGCCGCGTCCCCGTCAGTCGTTCACCCCTCCATCATCCCTCCGGGGACCGACATTTTCCCCCCGTCACCGACCCCTGCCACCCCTATTTTCCACACCCCTGTTTTCCGGCGAATAATGAGATGTGACGAGCGGCGGTGGCGGCTACCGTTGGAAACGCCTCGGAGTTCGGAAACGAAACCGGTCGTCCATCGCGGGAAGAGCGCGCCGGAGCCGTCTCCGGAATACGAGGCTCCGACAATACGAGGCTCAGACAACTGGATAACACGCTTCCCCGGTGCGAAGGCAGCGGATACTTCGCTCTTCCAAAGCGAGGGTCCGGGTTCGACTCCCGGCTCCGGCTCAGGGCCGGTGTGGTGTAACGGCAGCACGTCAGAGTCCGCGGCCGACCTTGACCTCGGGGAAGTCCACACATTCACAGAGACCCTCCCGGTGCGAAGGCGACGGTTACTTCGACTCGGGATCGAGCGGACCGGGTTCGATTCCCGGCGCGCCGCCCAGACCCGTGCGGCGCGTGGTGTAAAGGCAGCACGCTTTCGTTCCGTCACCGACTCCGATCTCGGGAAGGTCAGCTGAAACGTCCACGCACCTCCCGGTGCGCCGATCGCGGTTACTTCCAGGTTCGACTCCTGGCGGCTCCACTCAGCGGGGCCGCCGCCCGGCAGGCCGGGCACACCGCGGTCACCTCGATCTCGGGAGGAGCACGGCTTCACACGCGTGCCCGGTGCGCGGGGGAGGGCTACTTCCACTGTTAACGGGGCGGTCGCCGGTTCGAGTCCGGCCGCGGTTCCGGCCGCGTAGCTCAGTCGGGAAGAGCGTCTGTACCTTCCTCGCTTCGACCTCGGACACGCCCACGTGAAGACGGAGCCCTCCCGGCATGCGCGCTCGGCACGATCATCGTGATCGTCGCCTTCCGTGTCCTTCTCGCCCGCGAGGCTCGTGGGGGGCGTACGGAACTCGTAGAAAGGCCCGTCCATGTCCAAGTTCAACACCGCGACCAACCGACCGGCCCTCTCCAGCCCGGTCAGGACCGAGCGCACGCCGTCCGGCCGCACCCACGAGGGCGCTCCCGGATACGCCCGCGACGCCAAGGGCGAGCTCTTCCTCCTCGCGGTGTCGAACATGGTCGGCGAGAACACCTTCTACGAGAAGGCGGGCGACCGCGACGAGCGTTTCCGCGACCTCGTCCACCGGGTCGCGGTCGAGGACGGCGCGTGGATGGCTCGCTTCCTTCCCTGGCTGCGCGGTGAGGCGAACATGCGGACCGCCCCGGTCGTCGCCGCGCTGGAGTCGGTCAGGGCGCGGCTCGCCGCCGGCCTGCACGGCCTCAACCGGCAGCTGGTGGACGGCGTCCTGCAGCGCGCGGACGAGCCCGGCGAGGCCCTCGCCTACTGGACCTCCACGTACGGGCGGGCGATCCCCAAGCCGGTCAAGCGCGGCGTCGCCGACGCCGTCCGGCGCCTGTACACCGAGCGCGGCCTGCTCAAGTACGACACCGGCACCAGGGGTTTCCGCTTCGCCGACGTCATCGACCTCGTCCACCCCGCCCCGGCGGCGGACAAGGCGTGGCAGGGCGAGCTGTTCGCGCACGCCCTGGACCGCAGGCACGACCGCGATCGGCCGATCCACGACTCGCTGGCGACGCTGCGCGCCCGCGCCGGGCTGGCGGCGCTGCCGGTCGAGTCGCGACGCGCGGCCCTGGCCGACCCCGGCCGCCTGCGGGCCGCGGGCATGACCTGGGAGGCGCTCGCCGGATGGCTCCAGGGCCCGATGGACCGCCAGGCGTGGGAGGCGGTCATCCCGTCGATGGGCTACATGGCACTGATCCGTAACCTGAGAAACTTCGACGAGGCCGGTGTCTCCGACGAGGTGGCCGGGCGGGTCGCCGCGAAGCTCACCGACCCCGGTGAGGTCGCCGGGTCGCGGCAGCTGCCGTTCCGGTTCTACTCCGCGTACCGCAACGCCCCGAGCACGCGCTGGGGCCACGCCCTGGACAGGGCGCTGACGCTCGCCACGGGCAACGTGCCGTCGTTCGGCGGGCGCACCCTCGTCCTCGTGGACACGTCGGCGTCGATGACCTCCGGCGCGGTCTCGGAGCGGTCGACCGTCACGCCCGTCCAGGCGGCGGCGCTGTTCGGGGTGACGCTCGCCGCCCGTGGCGAGCGGGTGGACCTGTACGGCTTCGCCGACGGCGTGTTCCGGCACGGGATGGGCCGGGGCGCGTCGGTCCTGAAGGAGATGGACCGGTTCTGCGGGCGCGTCGGCGAGGTCGGCCACGGCACGCGGATCGCCGCCTCGCTCCGGCGGGTCTACCGCGGGCACGACCGGGTCGTCATCCTGTCCGACATGCAGACCATGAACGGCCACGACGGCGCCGAGGTCACCGGCGCGGTGCCGGAGCGCGTCCCGATGTACGGCTTCAACCTCCAGGGTTACCGGCGGGCGGCGATGCCGACCGGCTCGGGACACCGCCACGAGTTCGGCGGCTTCTCCGACGCGTCGTTCCGGCTGATCCCGCTGCTGGAGACGGGCCGCGACGCGAGCTGGCCGTTCTGACCCGTTCTGACCCCGTCTGACCCCGTCTGATCGGGGCGTCCGGCCGGGTCGTCCGTTCCGGGCGCCGCCGGTACGTCCCGGCGGTCATCGGCCGATCCGTGGTCACCGGCCGGTTCCGGCCGGGCCGCTCCGGTGGGCCGGTGGGCCGGTCGGATGCCGGTCAGGGGGAAACCGCCTGGCCGGTACCCGGCCGGGCGGGTGGGTTTGTGATCTTTACTCGTCCTTGTCGCAACTGTGTTCACTTCTGTCACGCTCGTGAGCGCCCGTTTCGCAAACAAGCCGCCGACATTCTGGAATGATCGCTAGATATCCTGTCGGACATCGAGACTGACGGACAGTGACTGATGCCCCCCATCGATCAAATCACCACCTTCGCATCGGACCAGCCGGTTCTGACGGTCATCATCGGAGTGTTCGCCCTCGTCCTCCTGGTCGTGGCGTATTTCGCGCTCCGCGCGACCCGGCGCGTGGCGGTCCGGTTCTACCAGCGCCATATCGCACCCCGTCCGGCGGAGGACATCCTCACCATCGTCGCCGCCAGCATCGCGACGGGTGTCTCCGCCCAGGGCATGTGGCGTTTCTCCGGTGACGTGCTCGGCTTCGACGGCCCTCTGCGGCTGCTGCTCTTCGCGTTCATCGAGGTCGCCGTCATCACCAGCGCCGTCCGGGCGCGCCGCAACATGCGGGAGAACTTCTCCGCGGGCATCGACGGCGTCGCCGTGTGGGCGCTCACCGGCCTGACGGCCGTGCTGTCGAGCATGGACGCCCGCAGCGCCGCCGAGGCCATCTTCCGGCTCGCCGCCCCCCTGGTGGCGGCGTGGCTGTGGGAGCGCGGCATGGCGATCGAACGTCACCGCATCACGGGGCGTTCCCGCATCAACTGGCGGATCACCCCGGAGCGGGCGCTGGTCCGCGTCGGGCTGGCCGAGGTCAGCGACCGTACGGCCAGCGAGGTGGACGCCCACCGCAGGCTGACCCGGGTCGCGCTGGCGGCCAAGCGCGCCCGCGCGCTCCGCGCCTCGGGCGCGTCCGACAGGAAGATGCGCGCGGCCCTCAGCAAGCTGGACCGTGCCATGGACCGGGCGGTGGAGCACAGCGGCCTGGCGGTCGACTCCGCCCGGCAGGAGGCCCTGCTCTCCCAGATCGGTGCCCTCTACAACACCTCGGCCCTGATCGACCTGACCCCGCCCGTGCCGTGGGCACCGGAGGCCGAGGAGCCGCCCGCGCGTCCCGCGGTGGCCGCGGGCCCGTCCGCGCTGCGGCCTCCGATCGACGATGACGACGACGAGCTCCAGGTGCTGGACGTCCCGCCGCCGGTCGTCGACACGGCGCAGCGCGCGGCCCTGATGCGCGCCGCGCGGGAATACTGGGACAAGCAGATCGAGCGGAAGTTCGTGCCCCGCGCGGCCGACATCGCCCACGAGACCGGCGTCTCCCTGGCCACCGCCCGCGAGTACAGGGCCCTGTGGAAGCTGGAGCCCAAGGCTCACGCGTTGCTGGAGGCGGCCTTCCACGAGCACGGGATCATCGACACCGGCACCTTCCCCGCCATCGAGACCGAGCACGTCCTGACCGTGAACGGCTCCTCGCCCGGTCGCTGACCCCGCCGGGTGTTCTGGGCTCGCGAGGGCCGGAACACCCGTGACCGGGCTCCGTGGGGGAGCCCGGTCACCCGGGAACGATGCCCCGCCGGACCCGGGGGCGTCGGTGTTCTCGAAGCGCCCCGCGTACCCGGCCTCTCAGGTCGGTACGCCTAGTCGACCTCGGCGCTGCCGTTGACGCGGAGCTTGCGGCGGGCGCGGTCGTAGAAGCTCTTCGGGCCGAACCGGACCACCCAGGCGGCGGCGCGTATCGCGGTGACGCTGAGCCCGTCCCCGCGGCTCAGGTGCGCGGCCACCGCGCCGTCCACCTCCACGGCCAGCCGCCCGCTCGTCGGCAGCAGGTCGAGCACGACCCGCTCGTCGGCCGACAGCACGAGGGCCCGGTTGAACGACGAGTGCGCCGCGGCGGGGACCACGAGGAACCCCTCGACCGTCGGCGAGACGATGGGACCGCCCGCGGAGAAGCTGTAGGCGGTCGACCCGGTGGGGGTCGCCACGATCACCGCGTCGGCCGCGTAGCGTACGAAGGGGTGGCCCTCCACGGTGATCGACACCGCCGACAGCCCGTCACCCGGTATCCGCACCATGGCGATGTCGTTAAAAGCGGTCACCGCCGTGCCGTCGGGCAGGGTCGCCCGCACCGCCATGCGCGGCTCGACCGTGTAGTCATGGTTGTCGATGGCCGACAGCGCGGGGGGCAGCTCGTCGACGTCGATCTCCGCGAGGAACCCCAGCTTGCCGAGGTTGACGCCGAGGACCGGGGTCCGCCGCTCCGAGATGAGCCGCATGGTGCGCAGCATCGTGCCGTCTCCGCCGAGGCTGACGAGCAGGTCGGCGCGGTCGACCAGGGTGGCGCTGTCGACCGACACCGCGCTGCAGTCGATGCGCCCGACCTCGTCGGGCAGCCCCAGCACCGTGACGTCGCGGGCGCGGGCCCACTCCACGATCGTGTCGATGGCCACCTTCGAATCGCGCTGCGGGTGCAGAACCAGCCCCACGGTCTTGACCATCCCCATGCATCACACTGTACGGGGCGCGCCACCGGGGTCCGTACGCCGGAATCCCGGGTGGGCCGAGGCTGCCGAGGCTTTTCGTACGCCGGAATCCGGGGCGTCGCAGGAGCGCGGGCGGGGGGAGGGGGCGGATGATCAGCCCTGGCGTCGTTTCTTCATCCGGGCCTCGTGGAGGTGGCGGCGCCCGCCGGCCAGCCGCTCCCTGACCCGCCTCTCCACGCCGGTGAAGGCGCTGTGGTAGCCGTCCTCGTACTCCTCCACGATCTGGAAGGTCCACCGGCCGGGGATGACGTTGAGGCCGATCAGCTCGCGGGTCACCAGGTCGGCCATCTCCGGGTGGCCCGCGGCGCGCAGCAGCTTCACGGCCTCGTCGAGCTGCAGGTCGGCGTGGCCGATCAGCTGGTGGAAGGAGTAAAGGTGCCCGCGAGCCCTCTCGGTCGTCTCCAGCGCCTCGGAGAGCTTGCCCAGGGCCTCTGCGGTGGCGTCGTCGACGTCGCGGGACGGGGGCCGGGGAGAGGTGCCGGGCGGGGTCTGGGAGGAGGCCGTCTCCGGCCGTATGTCGCGAATCACTCGATCTCCTCCTCAAGGGTGTGGCGTGCTCGGCGAGGTGCGCCCGATCCTGATCGCCGCCGGTCGCATGCCGCCTGAGCTGTGGGAACGTGTCCCTACCCCGCGTAGGGAATGAATCACCGGCTTTGCCCCGCCTTTACCACCGACGGGAAGAAGGCGCGCCCGCGGACGGAGAGGTGTTCTTGAGTGAACACACAGTTAAATGCCAGGAAAGGTGGCTACCCTCCCTGGGCATGGACTGGCAGCGCAAGGCAAACGACGCCCTTGTCAAGCTTACCGGATTCCAGCTTAACCGAGTAGGGAAAGTTGGTACACCGGTGACCGTACGGGCACCCGCGGCCGTGGAGGAGTCGTTCAGGCCGCCCGCGGACCCGGAGGCCGACCGGCTGCTGGACGCCCCGATCTTCATCCTCTCGCCGGTGAGATCCGGCTCCACGCTCCTGAGGGCACTGCTCAACGCCCACTCGATGCTGCACGCCCCGCACGAGCTGCACGTACGCAGGCTCCGGGTGGAGTTCGGCACCTCGCTGGCGGAGAAGGCGATGGGAGCCCTCGGGCACGACCGGGCCGACCTGGAACACCTGCTGTGGGATCGGGTGCTCCACCGCGAGCTGGTCAGGAGCGGCAAGACGTTCGTCGTGGACAAGACCCCGGCCAACGCCTTCGCGTACCGGCGCATCGCCGCGTGCTGGCCGGACGCCCGCTTCGTCTTCCTGCTGCGCCACCCGGCGTCCATCGCGAGCTCGTGGTACGAGGCGGGCGCGGGCAAGAGGACGCCCGAGGAGGCGGCGCTCGACGCCCTGCGCTACATGAAGGCCGTGCAGCGGGCGCGGGGGGCGCTCAGCGGGTGCACCGTGCGCTACGAGGACCTGACCGCCGATCCCGAGGCCGAGGCGCGCCGCCTCTGCGACTTCCTCGGCGTCCCCTGGGAGCCGGAGATGCTGACGTACGGGGAACAGACAGTGCTGGAGAAGGGGCTCGGCGACTGGAAGGACAAGATCCGCTCGGGGAGCGTGCAGCCCGCGCGCGACCTGCCGGGGGTGGGGGAGATCCCCGAGTCGCTCAGGCCGATGTGCGAGAGCTGGGGATACCTGCCGCACGCCGCGGAGCCCGCGTGACGGCGCCCGGGGCGCCCGGGGCTCCCAGCGCTTCCGGGGCTCCCAGCGTTTCTGGGGCTTCCGGCGCTTCCGGTGTGATGAAGATCCGCTACATGCTCCTGCACGCGTACGGCATGGGCGGGACGATCCGCACGGTGATCAACCAGGCGAACGCGATGGCCGCCGCCGGGCACGAGGTCGAGATCGTCAGCGTGGTGCGCCGGAGGGAGAAGCCCCAGTTCACGATCGACGAGCGCGTCCGCCTCCTGGCGCTGTCGGACCAGCGTGACGGCAGGCCCGTCGACTCGGTGGGGCGCAAGGCCTGGCGGCGGA
Organism: Streptosporangium oxazolinicum; assembly: GCF_039537505.1. Lineage (NCBI taxonomy): Bacteria > Bacillati > Actinomycetota > Actinomycetes > Streptosporangiales > Streptosporangiaceae > Streptosporangium > Streptosporangium oxazolinicum. Next base: position 290,046 of record NZ_BAABAQ010000004.1, on the reverse strand, counting down.
TCCGCGGCAAGATCGTGCCCGCGGGGGAGTTCGCGGCCTCCTACTTCACCGAACGCGTGGAGCGGGCCGTCATCGACTACGTCTCCGCGCTCCAGGACGGCATCCTGGTCACCACCCGTCCCGCGCTGAACCTCATCTCCGCCCGGCGCACCCCCGCGAGCGTCGTGAGGATCGCCCAGGAACACATGAACCTGGCGACCCACCCCGAGACGGTCCGGTCGGCGATCGCCCGCCACTACGGCGACCTGGACGCGGTGGCCGTGCTCACCGGGACCGACAGGAGGGAGTACCAGGCGCTCCTGCCCGGCACTCCCGTCGTGCGCATCCCCAACGCGGTCGGCTCCGTACGGCGCCCACCCGCCCGGCAGGAGGACAGGCTCGTGGTCGCGGCCGGGCGGCTCGTCGGGCAGAAGGGCTTCGACCTGCTGATCCCCGCGTTCCGGCAGGTCGTCGACCACCACCCCGACTGGCGGCTGCGCATCTACGGCACCGGCCCGAAGAAGGACGCGCTGAGCGGGCTCCTGAAGAAGCACGGGCTGCGTGACAACGTCACCCTGATGGGACGCACCGACCGCCTCGACGAGGAGCTGGCCAGGTCCTCCTTCTACGTGCTCAGCTCGCGGTTCGAGGGGCTGCCGATGGTGATGATCGAGGCGATGACCCAGGCGCTGCCCGTCGTCGCCTTCGACTGCCCGACCGGTCCGGCCGACGTGCTCACCCCCGAGATCGACGGGCTGCTCGTCCCACCCCGGGACGTCGACGCCCTGGCGGCGGCGATGATCCGGCTCATCGAGGACCGGGGGCTGCGGGAGCGGATGGGGGCCGCCGCGGCCGTCACCGCGCGCGACTACACGCCCGACGTGATCATGCCGCTCTGGGAGAACCTGTTCGCCGAACTCCTGGGCGGCGCGCCGGACCGGGCACGCTGACCGGCTCTGCCGAACTTTCCGTTTTTTACGGTAAATCGGGAAATGTAGCCTTCGCTGTTGTCCCGCAGTGCCTTCGCGTGAAGCCGAGGCGGCCGGGGATTCTCCGCGCCGTGCGACGGGGTTTCCCGCGTCGCGATGTCGTCCGCCGGGGATACGCGGTGCGATGTCTGGTATGACGGATATCCCCAGCTCATAAAGCCCACCATGCGCATGAAGCGCTGAGATGAATAAGACATTCAATCTTTTTCGGGCATTTAGCGATGGCGGCTTTGTCAATTGTCGGCCAGGTCGTATCCAATGCTTGACGGGATATTTAAGGGCGACCCAAAATTGAGCCGTCCACGGTGGCGGGCCATATCCGGCTCCGCGCATCGGGGGGTCAACGATTCTGCCGTTTCTGTCGCGGGTAATTGGCGTTCCCCCTGGTTGTTCCATGGCTTCTCCCCTGTCAGTACGAGTACGGATCGGTGGTGTGTTGTGACGGAGTTCGAGGCTGGCCGGTCGCAGCTGAGTCTGAGTACGGACGCCGCGCGTAACCTGGCGACGACGACCAAGTCGACTCCCCAGATGCAGGAGATCACCTCACGGTGGCTGCTGCGGATGCTCCCCTGGACGCAGGTCTCGGGCGGCACCTACCGCGTCAACCGGCGGCTGACCTACACCATCGGCGACGGGCGGGTGAGCTTCACCAACTCCGGGGCGCAGGTGGCGGTCATCCCTGCCGAGCTGTGCGAGCTGCCCCTGCTGCGCGGGTTCGACGACTCCGACGTCCTCGACGCGTTGGCGGGCCGGTTCGTCCAGCGGGAGTTCAGGGCCGGTGACGTGCTCGCGGAGGCGGGGCAGCCGGCCGATGAGGTCGTGCTCATCGCGCACGGCAAGGTCAACAAGGTCGGCACCGGGCCGTACGGCGACGAGATCGTGCTGACCGTGCTGGCCGCGGGCGACCACTTCGGCGACGACGCGCTGGTCGGCGACGAGGGCGAGTGGCCGTTCACCGCCAAGGCGGTCACCAGCGGCACGGCGATGGTCCTGCCCCGGCACGCCTTCCTGGAGCTGGCCGACCAGGCGGAGGCGCTCCAGACCCATCTGCGGCAGCGCGAGACGGCCTCCCGCGGACCACAGAACAAGTACGGCGAGGCCGCCGTCGAGGTGGCCGCCGGGCACCGGGGAGAGGCCGACCTGCCGGGCACGTTCGTCGACTACGAGCTCACCCCGCGCGAATACCAGCTGAGCGTCGCGCAGACGGTCCTGCGGGTGCACAGCCGGGTGGCCGACCTCTACAACGACCCGATGGACCAGATCGAGCAGCAGCTCCGGCTGACGATCGAGGTGCTGCGCGAGCGGCAGGAGCACGAGCTGATCAACAACCGCGAGTTCGGGCTGCTGCACAACGCCGACCTCAAGCAGCGGATCCACACCCGCACCGGCCCGCCCACCCCCGACGACCTCGACGAGCTGCTCAGCCGCCGCAGGAGCACGAGCTTCTTCCTCGCCCACCCGCACGCCATCGCCGCCTTCGGCCGCGAGTGCAACGCGCGCGGGCTCTACCCGCAGGGCGTCGACGTCGGCGGCAGCGGGGTGCCCGCCTGGCGCGGCGTCCCCATCCTCTCCTGCAGCAAGATCCCCATCACCGGCACCCGGACCACCTCGATCCTGGCCCTGCGCGTCGGCGAGGACAACCAGGGGGTGATCGGCCTGCACCAGACCGGCATCCCCGACGAGTACCAGCCCAGCCTCTCGGTCCGCTTCATGGGCATCAGCGAGAAGGCGATCATCTCCTACCTGGTCAGCGCCTACTACTCCGCGGCCGTCCTGGTGCCCGACGCGCTCGGCATCCTGGAAGACGTCGAGATCGGCCACTGAGACGGGGCGAGCGATTCACACACCTTCGGACCGGCCGCTGAGCGAGGGAGAGCAAGCATGACGACCATCGAGACGTCGACGGGCGGGCGGTCCGCGGGTGAGGTGCTGGCCTGGAGCCGGGACATGGTCGGGGCGACCCTGCGCCCGGCGGCCGACACGCTGCCCGCCTCGATGAGGCGCATCGCCGGATACCACTTCGGCTGGTGGGACGAGAAGGGCAGGCCGTCCGCGACCGGCGGGGGCAAGGCGATCCGTCCCGCGCTCGCCCTGCTGTCGGCCGAGGCCGTCGGAGGTCCCGCCGTCGCGGCGCTCCGGCCGGCGGCGGCCGTCGAGCTGGTGCACGACTTCTCCCTTCTGCACGACGACGTGATGGACGGTGACCGGACCCGCCGCCACCGCCCCACGGCCTGGACCGTCTTCGGCGTCAGCCCGGCCATCCTGGCCGGTGACGCGCTGCTGACGCTCGCCTTCGACGTGCTCGCGACCGGAGGACACCCGGTCACCGCCGAGGCGACCAGGATCTTCAGCACCGCGGTCCAGGAGCTGCTGGACGGCCAGAGCGCGGACGTCGCCTTCGAGGAGCGCCGGGACGTCGGGCCGGCCGAGTGCCTGAGCATGGCGGTCGGGAAGACCGGGGCCCTGCTGGGGTGCGCCTGCGGACTCGGCGCCCTGTTCGGCGGCGGCGCCCCCGAGCAGGTCGAGCACCTCGTCGCCTTCGGCAGGGACCTGGGGCTGGCGTTCCAGCTCGTCGACGACCTGCTCGGCATCTGGGGAGACCCCGCGGCCACCGGCAAGCCGGTCCACTCGGATCTGCGCAGCCGTAAGAAATCCATCCCGGTCGTCGCCGCCCTGACGTCGGGCACCCCGGCCGGACGGGAGCTGGCCGGGCTCTACCACCGCGAGCAGCCGCTGTCGGACACCGAGCTGGTCCACGCGGCCAAGCTCGTCGAGGCCGCGGGCGGGCGGGACTGGACCCAGGTGGAGGCCGACGAGCTGCTCGCGCGGGCCCTGCGTCACCTTGAGGCCGTGGGCGCGCGGCCCCGGCCCGCTGCCGAGCTGGCCGCACTCGCCCGTCTCGTCACCCGTCGCGACCACTGACCGGCGCCGTGGTGCGTCGTGCTCGTCTTCCCGGCGGGGCGTTCAGACGAAGTCGCGCTCGTCTCCCTGACGGATCGTTCAGGCGAGGGCGGCCCGTGGCGCTTATCCGAAGCGCGCTCGTCACCCGCCGCGACCACTGACCGGCGCCGTCGTGCGTCGTGCTCGTCTCCCCGATGGGGCGCCCAGACGGAGGTGGTCCGTGGCGCTCGTCGTGCTCGTCCCAGTGGGGCGTTCAGACGAAGGCGCTCGTGCCGGTGATCGCCCGTCCCACGATCAAGGTGTTGATCTCTCGCGTCCCCTCGTAGGAGTAGATCGCCTCGGAGTCGGCCACGAACCGGCCGACGTCGTAGTCGAGGACGATGCCGTTGCCGCCCAGGATCTCCCTGGCCCATCCCACGGCCTCGCGCATCCGAGCCGTGCAGAAGGCCTTGGCCATGGCCGAGTGCTCGTCCTTGTAGACGCCCGCGTCCTGGAGCTGCGCGAGCCGCACCACCATGCCCAGCGAGCAGGTGACGTTGCCCAGCATCCGCACGAGCAGGTCCTGCACGAGCTGGAATCCCGCGATCGGCCGCCCGAACTGCTCGCGCGTTCCGGCGTACTCCAGCGCGAGCTCGTAGGCGCCCGTCATGCACCCCACCGCCTGCCAGGCCACGCCGCCCCGGGTCTGCCGCAGGATGGTGCCGGTGTCGCGGAAGCCGTTCGCCTTCTGCAGCCGGTTGGTCTCCGGCACCAGGCAGTTGGTGAGCGTGATGTCGGCGTTCTGGACCGTGCGCAGGGCTATCTTGTTCTCGATCTTCGTCGCGGCGAAGCCGGGCGTGCCCTTCTCCACCACGAATCCCTTGACCTGGCCGTCGGCCTCGTCCTTGGCCCACACCACGATCAGGTCGGCGAAGGTCGCGTTGCCGATCCAGCGCTTGGCCCCGTTGAGCACCCACACGTCGCCTTCGCGCCGGGCCGTCGTGCGCAGCCCCGCCGCGACGTCGGAACCCCCCTCGGGCTCCGTCAGCGCGAACGCCCCGATCTTCTCCATCGCCGCCATCGGCGGCAGCCACCGCTCCCGCTGCTCCTCCGAGCCCAGCCGGTCGATGCTGCCCATCGCGAGGCCGTTGTGGACGCCGAAGAACGTGCCCATCGACGGATCCACCCGGTTCATCTCCAGGACCACGAACCCGGTCAGCAGGCTGCGCGCCCCCCGGTAGGCCAGGCCCGCGATGTCGAGCTTGGCGAGCTCGGGAATCAGCTGGTGGGGGAAGCGGGCGTTGGTCCACGCCTCGTTCGCGATGGGCGCGACCTCGCGCGCCATGAACTCCCGTACCCGGAGCACGATCTCCTTCTCGTGCTCCTCCAGCAGTTCGGAGTAGTCGTAGAAATCACCCGTCGTCATCGGCGCGGCTTCCCTCCGGTCGTCGTACCCCTTCGCTGCCCGAAAGCCGGAGGATCAAGCGGGGTACGCCGGAAACGACGGAGGCCCGGGTCGCCCCGGGCCTCCGCGTCGGTCGCCGTCCGGCACCGTCCGGCCGTGGTGCGGCCTCAGGTGGGACTACCAGCGGCGGGTGTACACGCGCACCCCGTCGGACCGGCTGCGGCTCTCGGCGAGCTTGTCGGTGCCGTCGAAGATCGCGCGATACTCACCGCTGCTGTACGCGCGGGCCTTGGCGCGGAAGGTGCCGTTCCAGCCGGTGTCGGGGGAGGTCACGAACTTCCAGGTGTTGGAGCCGCGCTTGCGGAAGTAGATCTCCACCTCCTCGCCCCGCACGCCCTTCCAGCGGTCGTCGTCGACCTGGAGACGGCCGGTGAAGTAGACCCAGCGGCCCTTGCGGACCTTCTCGGGGCTCGCGGAGAACCGGTAGACGCGGGTCTCGGCCTTCTCGTCCTCGTGGACGACGGAGAAGTTGACCTCGTCGGTCACCTTCTTGCCGTCCTTGTCGTACGCGTCGGCGATCGCGACCCAGCGGCCCTCGAAATCGTTCTCGTCGAAGCTGGTGGTGAAGCGCCACAGGTCACCCTGGTGCAGGAGCCTGGGCTCCTGGGCGGCCTGGGTGCGGGCCTGGTCGGAGACCGGCCTGAGGCGCAGCTCCACGCGGGTGGCCTCGGTGGTGCGGACCTCGATGGTGACCCTCGTGTCGTCGTCTCCCTTCACGACGACCGGGTTCGGGCTGACGTTGTCGATGCGCACACTGAGAGCGACTCGCTCCGCGGAGGCCGTTCCCGCGGACAGGAGCAGCGGGCCGCTCACCGCCGCCGACAGCAGACCGATGGCGATTCGTTTCATCAAGACGCTTTCCTCTTCTCCCCGTTCTCGGAGGCGGCCAGGGTTGACCGTCCCCGTTCCATAAGACGGCACAGAAGCGACTGATGTTGCCTGAAGTCCGCAAAAAAGGGAGTTTAGATCTCCGTAAGGTAACGTTTTCCGGTGGGAATAGCCAGGTCAACCATCAATAATCGAGTCCCGGAAATTTTTTCTCCGACACATACGATATGTCCGATTTGTCGGGAATAAGGTTTGAGGGGGAGGGGGCCCGGTCCGCGACGAGTCGGAGTTATTAACCGGACTTAACGGACATATGGCGCGAGGCGCCGGGGTGTCCGCGGGCGGATAGCGTTCGGGTATGAGTGCCACCATCGTCACCAAGGATCTGGCCGCCGGGCACGGCGACCGAGCGCTTTTCGCCGGGCTCGACCTGGTGGTCGCCCCCGGCGACGTCGTCGGCCTGGTCGGGGTGAACGGCGCGGGCAAGTCCACCCTGATGCGGATCCTGGCGGGGCTGCTTCCTCCCGAGCACGGCTCCGTGCGGCTCAGCCCGCCCTCGGCGTCGGTCGGCTACCTTCCCCAGGAGCGCGAGCGTCGCGCGGGGGAGACGATCGCGGACTTCCTGGCCCGCCGTACCGGGGTGGCCGCCGCGCAGCGCGCGCTGGACGCCGCGACCCAGGGGCTGGTGGAGGGCGCCCCGGGCGCCGACGACGACTACGCCGTCGGCCTGGAGCGCTGGCTCGCCCTGGGCGGTGCCGACCTGGAGGACCGGGCCGGGGAGGTCGTCGCCGAACTCGGCCTCGCGGTGGAGCTCGACCGGCCGATGACGGCGCTCTCCGGCGGCCAGGCCGCGCGGGCGGGCATGGCCTCCCTGTTGCTCAGCCGCTACGACGTCTTCCTGCTGGACGAGCCCACCAACGACCTCGACCTGGAGGGGCTGGAGCGGCTCGAACGCTTCGTCACCGGCCTGCGCGCCGGGACCGTCCTGGTCAGTCACGACCGCGAGTTCCTGGCCAGGACCGTGAACCGGGTCGTCGAGCTCGACCTCGCCCAGCAGCTGATCAGGGTGCACGGCGGCGGCTACGAGGCCTATCTCGCCGAACGCGAGGTCGCCCGCAGGCACGCCCGCGACGAGTACGAGGAGTACGCCGACACCGTCGCCTCCCTCAAGCGGCGCGCGGGGATGCAGCGCGCCTGGATGGAGAAGGGCGTCAAGAACGCGCGGCGCAAGGCGTCCGACAACGACAAGATCGGCCGCAACCTCCGTACCGAGACGACAGAGAAGCAGGCCGCCAAGGCCCGCCAGACCGAGCGGCTGATCGAGCGGCTGGACGAGGTCGAGGAGCCTCGCAAGGAGTGGGAGCTCCGCATGGAGATCGCGGTGGCCCCGAGGTCGGGGGCCGTCGTCGCGACGCTGCGCGACGCCGTGGTCCGGCGCGGCGCGTTCACCCTCGGCCCGGTGAGTCTGCAGGTCGGCTGGGCCGAGCGGGTGGCGGTCACCGGCGCCAACGGCTCCGGGAAGTCCACCCTGCTGGCCGCGCTCCTGGGCCGGCTCCCGCTGGACGAGGGCGACGCCTCACTCGGCCCCGGCGTGGTCGTCGGCGAGGTTGACCAGGCGCGCGAGCTGTTCCTCGGCGACGAATCCCTGGTGGACGCCTTCGCCGCCGCCGTACCCGACATGGTTCCCGGCGACGTCCGCACGCTGCTCGCCAAGTTCGGGCTGCGTGCCGCGCACGTGCCGCGTCCGGCCGCCACCCTGTCGCCGGGGGAGCGGACCCGGGCCGCGCTGGCGCTGCTCCAGGCGCGCGGGGTGAACCTGCTCGTGCTCGACGAACCGACCAACCACCTGGACCTGGCCGCGATCGAGCAACTGGAGTCCGCGCTCGCCTCCTATCCCGGTACGCTACTGCTGGTCACCCACGATCGCCGGATGCTGGACGCGGTGCACACCACCCGGCGGATCCACGTCGACGGCGGCCGGATCACCGAAAGGTGAACGGGACGGCCACCCGGACCTGACTGCTGACGCAACTTTCGCAAGTCGCTGCAAGTAATTGCTTCTCTTGCCTTATAGTTTCATCATGACGCGACGGCTTGCAGAAGTGGCCAAGAAGGTCGGGATGAGCGAGGCGACGGTCAGTCGCGTGCTCAACGGGAAGCCCGGAGTGTCCGAGGCGACCCGTGAGGCCGTCCTCACGGCGCTCGACGTGCTCGGCTACGAGCGGCCGACCCAGCTGCGGGGTGACAGGGCACGACTGGTCGGGCTGGTCCTCCCCGAGCTGCAGAACCCCATCTTTCCCGCGTTCGCCGAGGTGGTCGGGGGTGCGCTGGCCCAGCAGGGGTTCACCTCCGTGTTGTGCACCCGGACCCTGGGCGGTGTCTCCGAGGCGGAGTACGTCGACCTGCTGCTCCAGCAGCAGGTGTCCGGCGTCGTCTTCGCCGGGGGGCTGTTCGCCCAGGCCGACGCCCCCCACGAGCACTACGAGCTGCTGCGGGAGCGGCGCCTGCCGACCGTGCTGGTGAACGCCGCGGTCGCGCACCTCGCGTTCCCGCAGGTCTCGTGCGACGACGTGGCCGCCGCCGAGATGGCTCTCGGCCACCTGCGGTCGCTGGGCCACGAGCGGATCGGCATGGTGCTCGGCCCCCCCGACCACGTGCCCTCGCGGCGCAAGCTGGACGCGGCGGACCTCGACCCCGAGTTCATAGAGCACACCATGTTCTCCCTGGAAGGGGGGCACGCGGCGGCCGCGCGGCTGATCCGCAGAGGCGTGACCGGCGTCATCTGCGCCAGCGACGTGATGGCGCTGGGCGCGATCAGGGCGGCCCGCAGGGCGGGGCTCTCCGTGCCCGACGACGTCTCGGTGATCGGCTACGACGACTCCGCGCTGATGAACTGCACCGACCCGCCGCTGACGACGCTGCGCCAGCCGATCGACGCGATGGGCCGGGCGGTCGTCGACCTCCTCGCGGCCCAGATAGACAAGGCGCTGGTCCCGGCCGACGAGTTGCTCTTCGAACCCGAGCTGGTGGTCAGGGCCTCGACGGGCCCGGTCAAGCGCTGAGAGGCCCGGCCGGGAGGCGTGTTCTTCGCCGGTGAGGGGGGGTGGGTGACACCGGCCCTTTCACCGGCCGGGTGACACCGGCCCCTTCACCGGTCGTCCCGGCGCCTCGGGCACGCGGGACCCGAGATGGCGACCGCCGCGACGCGGGACCCGCCTCCGGCCGCGTTCATGGATGATCTAACATCCCGCGTCGTTATCTTCCGAATTCGCATTCATCTGTTACCAACATATGTCACGAATAAGAAGCCAGTGTGTCCTTGGCTTCCTGAGCTGACACCCCGGCAGTGGCTCCGCGGCGGCCTCGAACCGGCTCGCGTGACGACCCGAGTTTTCCGGGAACTCCCCGAAATCGTGCCACGTGACCCCTTTGTCCCCTTCCGGGGCTTTGGTCGTCACAGGAACATCTCCGGGTCTCCCGTTTGCCGTTTTCGTCACTCTGAGTAGTTGGGGATCTCTTAGAGTTATCGCGACAAGTGTGGAAGATCACTCACTTGCCACCCCCCGAAGACATGTCTCGTCATTCGGAAGGAAGAGATCTTGCGTAAGAGATTCGTCGTGCTCACCTCGGCGGGCGTAGGCGCTCTGATGTTCATCCTGGCGGCACCCGCGGTGGCCGCCCCCACCGCCGACACCGTCGTCACGTTCTCCGTGGAGGCGGGAAGCCTGGACATCGTCGCGCCGGCCGGCCCGATCGATCTCGGCTCGGCTCCCCCCGGCGGCACGATCACCGGGCAGATCGGCCCGGTGTCGGTCTCCGACACCCGCGGTGGGGCCGACTCGGTCTGGACCGCGACGGTGTTCGCGACGGACTTCACCGACGCCGAGCTGACGATCCCCTTCACCTCCGTGGAATATTGGTCCGGGCCGGCGACGGCCACCTCCGGCGGCGGCGTCTTCATCCCCGGTCAGCCCACGGCGGACGACGCCGTCCCCCTGACGGGTACGACGCAGACCGCCATCCCGGCCATGGCCCACACGGGAGGCACGGGAGGCAGCACGGCGACGTGGAACCCCACGCTGATCGTGAACGTCCCCATCACGGCCCAGGTCGGCGACTACACCGGGACGGTGACACATCAGGTGGCGTAGCCGGATCGCTGGAACGCTGACGCTGCTGGCCGCGCTGTGTCCGGGCGTGGCCGGTGCGTCGGCCAACGCGTCGGCCGGTGCTTCGGCCGGCGCGAGCCCGGTCGCCGACGATCGCCGGGGCATGATCGGCGTCCGCCTTCTCGAAGCGCCGGTCAGTCGCCGCGGCGATCCTCGCGCGCTCTCCTACATCGTCGACCATCTCAATCCCGGCACCACCATCCGGCGAAAGATGGAGATCTCCAACACGTCCGGAAAACCCCAGCACGTCAGCCTGTATCCGGCCGCCGCCGACGTCGTCCGGAACAGCTTCAACGCGCCGCAGGGCCGCCCCCGGAACGAGCTGGTGAGCTGGATGTCGCTCGACCGCCACTCGGCCGACCTGCCGCCCGGCGGCACGTCGACCGCCCAGGTGACGATCAAGGTGCCGCCCGTCGCCTCGCGTGGCGAGCGGTTCGGCGTCGTCTGGGCGGAGGTCGCCGCCGAACCCGACGACCTCCACCCCGTGCGCGTCGTCAACCGGGTCGGGATCCGCGTCTACCTCGATGTCGGGCCGGGCGGGGAGCCACCGTCGGACTTCCGCATCGAGAGCCTGACACCCGCGCGCATCCCGGATGGGAGCCTGCAACTGCGGGCACTGGTCCGCAACACCGGCGAGCGGACCCTGGACATGAACGGGTCACTGTCGCTGACGGACGGCCCCGGCGGCCTGCAGGCCGGGCCTTTCCCCGCCGACCTCGGGGTCACACTGCTTCCGGGATCCATCGCCCCGGTGACCGTGACCATGGACGGGCGGATGCCCGACGGTCCGTGGAAGGGCAGGCTGGTCCTGATGAGCGGCATGGTGAAACGGGCGGTCACCGCCACCCTCACCTTCCCGGCGAAGGGCGAGGGCCCTTCCGTCGAGCCCGACGAGAACTACCTGCCCCTGGTGGGGCTGGTGGCCGGGCTGGTCGTGCCCGCCACCGCCCTCGGCGTCATGGTGCGCCGCAGGCGCAGGGCCGCCGCCCCGGTGAGCTGACGCTCCCGTCGAGGCGGCGGCCCGGTGGCCGTGCCGGGCGGGGAGATCCCGCCCGCCACTCACTTCGAGGTGTAGAGGACCTTCCAGCTGCCCGCGTACAGGCAGTTCAGGGAGGGCTTGGAAGCCTTGGCCTCGGAGCAGACCTTGAGCTCGACCTGGTAGAGGTCGTGCTGGGTGAACGTGAACGGCTTCGGGGTGCCGTACGAGCAGTCGACGACGCTGCGGTGCTTGAACGGCAGGTTCTTGCCGTCGGGGGTCCGGTAGGTGAGGCGGAAGACCGCCCAGCCGCAGGAGGGGCCCCTGGTCAGGTCGTAGACCTTGCCGGAGATCCTGCCCGTCTCGGCGGCGGGGATGACCGCGTGGTCCTCACCGGAGACGGTGAGCGATCCGTTCGCCTTGGCCTTCCTGCCGGGGGCGTAGTAGGTGCCCCACGGGCCGGCGTCCTGCGCGGCCGTCGGGCCGGTGGTCACCGGGCCGGTCGCCGCCTGGGCGGTCGCCGGTGCGATGGAGACGAGGGCGGCGGTGAGGGCGAATCCTGTGAGGAAGCGGCTGATCGTCATGGGAGGAGTTCCTTTCCGGCTGCGAGGACCACAGTGTGTGATGAACCGCTTTCAGCCGGGTTGACCGCTCCTGCAAACGAGTATCAGTCGCCTATCACGGGGAAGGGGGAGTCAACAGGAGGTAAGCAATGGAAGCGCTGGGAATCGACATCGGTGGGTCGGGGATCAAGGGTGCGCCGGTGGACGTGGCGATGGGGCGGCTGACGCGGGAGCGGCTGCGCATCCCCACGCCGGATCCCGCCAGGCCCGAGGCGGTGGCCGAGGTGGTGGCGCAGATCGTCAAGCACTTCGCCTGGGACGGGCCGGTGGGGGTGACCTTTCCCGGGGTCGTGGTCGACGGGGTCGCCAGGTCGGCCGCGAACGTGGACAAGGACTGGATCGGCACGGACGCGCAGAGGCTGTTCTCCAGGGCGACGGGGCTGTCGACGACCGTGCTCAACGACGCGGACGCGGCCGGGCTGGCCGAGGTGGCGGCGGGCGCCGCCAAGGGCAGGAGGGGCGTGGTGATGCTGCTGACCTTCGGCACCGGGATCGGCAGCGCCCTGCTCATCGACGGCCGCCTGGTGCCCAACACCGAGCTCGGCCACCTGGAGATCAGGGGCAAGGAGGCCGAGAAACGCGCCTCCGACCACGCGCGCGAGGCACACGACCTCGACTGGGACGAGTGGGCCGAGAAGGTGCAGGAGTATCTGGAGCACCTCGAGGCGCTCTTCTCCCCGTCGCTGTTCATCATCGGCGGAGGGGTGAGCAAGAAGGCCGACAAGTTCCTGCCGTTCATCAAGCTGCGCACCCCGATCGTCCCCGCCGGTCTCCAGAACGAGGCGGGCATCGTGGGCGCCGCCATGGCGGTCATGGAGTAGCGGCGGCTCCGCTCGGGGACGCGTTTTCACGCAGACCGGGGATCTTGCCCGGGTATGTGCTTTCACGCAGGTCGGTGGTTCTGCTCGGGTGCGCGTTTTCGTGCAGGGTGGTGGTTCCGGCCGGGTACGTGTTTTCGCGCAGGTCGGCGGTTCTGGCCGGGTAAGTGTTTTCGCGCAGGTCGGCGGTTCCGGCCGTGTACACGCTTTCGCGCAGGCGGCTCGGAAGGCCGGCGCGGGCGAGGACTGGCGTGAGCGAGGAGTGGCGCCCCTGCCCGGGGGCGCGCTTTCCACCGGTGGTCGGGAGACCGGCTCGCGCCCGGCGTGGGCGGTGCCGCCGGAAGGCTCCCGGGGCACCCACCGGCGGTTACCACGCACCGTCCGGGAGCGGCTTCGGAGAGGAGTCTGAAACTTTCATCCCGCCGGAAATCCGTTCGGTGAGGTCAGGGGCTGGGACGGTCCCATTCAGGGGCCCCCGACGTGCAACAAGCTGTACACATCCGTGAAACATCCGGACTATGGGAGCGCTCCCACCATCGTCCTGGAGATGATCACGAATGACAGTCAATCCGCGCCGCCATACCTGGCGCAACCGGGTGGCGACCATGGCGGCCATGCTCATGGCCGCCGCCGGTCTCGCCACCGGGCAGGCCGCCACGGCGCACGCCGCGGTCGCCTGCGACGTCGCCTACACCACCAACGACTGGCAGGGCGGATTCACCGCCAGCGTCACCCTCAAGAACCTCGGTGACCCGCTCACCAGCTGGACCCTGGGCTTCGCCTTCACCGCCGGGCAGACCCTCCAGCAGGGCTGGTCGGCGACCTGGTCCCAGTCGGGCACCCAGGTCACCGCGAGGAACCTCTCCTGGAACGGCGCCCTCGCCACCGGCGCCTCCACCAGCCTCGGCTTCAACGGATCGTCGACCGGGAGCAACCCCAAGCCCACCGCCTTCACGGTCAACGGCGTGACCTGCGGCGGGCAGCAGCCGGGCAACCAGCCCCCCACGGTCAGCCTGACCAGCCCCGCCTCCGGCTCCTCCTACCAGGCCGGTGCCGCCGTGCCGCTCGCGGCGACCGCGAGCGACGACGGCTCCGTCAGCAAGGTGGAGTTCTACGTCGACGGCACGCTGGTCAACACCGACACCAGCGCCCCCTACTCCTACTCCGCCACCGGTCTGGCGTCGGGCTCTCACACCGCCAGGGCGAGGGCCTACGACAACGCCTCCCCGGCGCTCTCCACCGAGACCGCCGCGGTCCCCTTCACCGTGGGCGGCGGCACCTCGACGCCGTCGATCGTCGCCTCCCCGACCTCCCTCAGCGTCCCCGAGGGCGCTTCCAGGACGGTCGGTTTCCGGCTCAGCCAGGCGCCGAGTGGCAACGTCACCGTCAACCTGACCAGGACGGGTGACACCAGCATCACCATCGCGCCCGCCACGCTGACGTTCACCACCGCCAACTGGAACACGGCGCAGAACGTGACGGTCTCGGCGGCCCAGGACAGCGACCAGGTCAACGGCACCGCCACCATCGCGGCCACCGCCACCGGCCACACCGCCGCCTCCGTCGCGGTGACCGAGGCCGACGACGACGGCGCCCCGCCGAACGGCGAGCACGTCGACAACCCGTACGCCGGAGCCGACGGCTACGTGAACCCCGACTGGTCGGCCAAGGCCGCCGCCGAGCCGGGCGGCAGCGCGGTCGCCAACATCTCCACCGGCGTGTGGCTGGACCGCATCGCCGCGATCGCGGGCTCCTCCTCGGCGATGGGCCTGCGCGCCCACCTGGACGAGGCCCTGGTGCAGGACGCCGCCAACGGCAGCAGGCCGCTGACGATCCAGTTCGTCATCTACAACCTGCCCAACCGCGACTGCTCGGCGCTCGCCTCCAACGGTGAGCTGCTCATCGCTCAGAACGGTCTGAACCGCTACAAGACCGAGTACATCGACCCGATCGCCGCGATCATGGGCGAGTCCAAGTACGCGGGCCTGCGGATCTCGACGATCATCGAGATCGACTCGCTGCCGAACCTGATCACCAACCTCAACGTGCCGAAGTGCCAGGAGGCCAAGGACAGCGGCGCCTACGTCGAGGGCGTCCGCTACGCCCTGAACAAGCTGCACGCGATCAGGAACGTCTACACCTACATCGACGCCGCGCACCACGGCTGGCTTGGCTGGGACACCAACTTCGGCCCGGCCGCCGACCTGTTCGCGAGCACCGTCTCCGGCACCACCGCGGGCTTCGACAGCGTGGACGGCTTCATCACCAACACCGCCAACTACTCGGCGCTGCGCGAGCCGCACTTCACCATCAACACCACTGTCAACGGCCAGAGCGTCCGCCAGTCCCGGTGGCTGGACTGGAACTTCTACGTCGACGAGCTCTCCTTCGCCCAGGCCTTCAGGACCACGCTGATCCAGAAGGGCTTCCGGTCCACCATCGGCATGCTGATCGACACCTCCCGCAACGGCTGGGGAGGCTCGGCCCGCCCGTCCGCCCCCAGCACCTCGACGGACGTGAACACCTTCGTCAACCAGTCGCGCGTCGACCGCAGGATCCACGCCGGAAACTGGTGCAACCAGAGCGGCGCCGGACTGGGCGAGCGCCCGCAGGCCAGCCCCGCCACGGGTCTGGACGCCTACGTCTGGATCAAGCCCCCCGGCGAGTCCGACGGCTCCAGCAGGGAGATCCCGAACAACGAGGGCAAGGGCTTCGACCGGATGTGCGACCCGACCTACGGCGGCAACGAGCGCAACGGCAACAACGCGAGCGGTGCCCTGCCGGACGCGCCGATCTCCGGCCGGTGGTTCTCCGCCCAGTTCCGCCAGCTGCTCCAGAACGCCTACCCGGCACTCCCGTAACCCACTGATCCCGGGGCAACCCGCCGATCCCCAGTCCAACCGCCGATCCCCAGTCCAACCGCCGATTCCGGGTCCCGCTCTCGCGGGGCCCGGGTGAGCCCCGGCGCGACGGCCCCGTCACCCCGACCCCGGGGGGCGGGGCCGCTTCCTTCTCCTCCGGGTTCGCCATCTCCTTTCCCCGGTTTCCCGCCGCCGTGGAAACCGAATACGGGGGCCGGGAGAAGGGACCGGGAGCGGGCCGCCGTACGGCCGGATATTGGGATGCGGTGGCGCGGCGACTCGGGCAGCATGGGCGGTTGGGCCTTCACACAGGGGCCTTCAGGTGTGCGGCCTCACCCGCGTCTTCACGACCGCGGGTGAGCCTTCGCGCGTGGGCCGAAAGTATCCTGGGTTCAGTATGGGAACGCCTTCTTTGACATCGCCTCTCTCCGAGCTGCACGCGCGTCTGCCCGAGCTCACTCTGCGTGACCAGCGGCGGCTTCGCCGCAGGCTCGACGGGGCTCGCAGGGTCAGGAACCGCGCCGCGCAGCAGAAGATCGCCGCGGAGATCACCTCCGACATCGAGCGGGCCGAGCGGCGCGTCGCCCAGCGCCGCGCCGGTGTCCCCGCGATCACCTATCCGGAGGCGCTGCCGGTCAGCCAGCGCAGGGACGACATCCTGGAGGCGATCCGCGACAACCAGGTCGTGATCGTCGCCGGGGAGACCGGTTCCGGCAAGACCACCCAGTTGCCGAAGATCTGCCTTGAGCTGGGCCGGGGCGTCAGGGGCCTGATCGGGCACACCCAGCCCCGCCGCATCGCGGCCCGTACGGTGGCCGAGCGCGTCGCCGAGGAGCTCGACACCCCGCTCGGCGACGCCGTGGGCTACAAGGTGCGCTTCACCGACCAGGTGGGCGACGGCACCCTCGTCAAGGTCATGACGGACGGCATCCTGCTGGCCGAGCTGCAGAGCGACCGCGACCTCGACCAGTACGACACGCTCATCGTCGACGAGGCGCACGAGCGCAGCCTCAACATCGACTTCATCCTGGGCTATCTCAAGCAGCTGCTGCCGCGCCGCCCCGACCTGAAGGTGATCATCACCTCGGCGACCATCGACCCCGAGCGCTTCTCCAAGCACTTCGGCGGCGCGCCGATCGTGGAGGTCTCCGGCCGGACCTACCCCGTCGAGGTGCGTTACCGGCCGATCGCCGAGGACGACGACCAGATCCAGGCGATCGGCAACGCCGTCGACGAGCTGTGCGCGGAGGGACCCGGCGACATCCTGGTCTTCCTCAGCGGCGAGCGGGAGATCCGCGACACCGCCGAGGCGCTGTCGAAGCGCAAGGACGCCGAGATCCTGCCGCTGTACGCCAGGCTGTCCGCCGCCGAGCAGCACCGGGTCTTCCAGCGGCACACCAACCGCCGGGTCGTGCTCGCCACCAACGTGGCCGAGACCTCGCTGACCGTGCCGGGCATCAAGTACGTGGTCGACCCCGGATTCGCCAGGATCTCCCGCTACAGCCACCGCACCAAGGTCCAGCGCCTGCCCATCGAGGCGATCTCCCAGGCCTCGGCCAACCAGCGCAAGGGCCGCTGCGGCCGCGTCTCCGAGGGCATCTGCATCCGGCTGTACGAGGAGGACGACTTCGTCACCCGGCCGGAGTTCACCGACCCGGAGATCCTGCGCACCAACCTCGCCTCGGTCATCCTGCAGATGACCTCGATCGGCCTGGGCGACATCGGGGCCTTCCCGTTCGTCGAGCCGCCCGACCAGCGCCAGGTCAAGGACGGCTACGACCTGCTGCTCGAACTGGGCGCCTTCGACCAGGCCAGGAAGATGACCCCGCTCGGCCGCAAGCTGGCCGGGCTCCCGGTCGATCCGCGCCTGGCCCGCATGGTGCTGGAGGCCGACCACAACGGCTGCGTCCGCGAGGTCATGGTCATCGCCTCCGCCCTGTCGATCCAGGACCCGCGTGAGCGACCGGCCGACAAGCAGCAGGCCGCCGACGAGAAGCACCGCCGCTTCGCGGACAAGGAGTCCGACTTCGTCTCGTACCTGAACCTGTGGGAATACCTTCAGGAACAGCAGAAGGAGCTGTCGTCCAGCGCGTTCCGGCGGCTGTGCAAGGCCGAGTTCCTCAACTACCTGCGCGTCCGCGAGTGGCAGGACGTCTACGGCCAGCTCCGCCAGATGTCGAAGACCCTGGGCGTCACCCTCAACGGCACCCCCGGTGACGAGCAGAAGATCCACGTCTCCCTGCTGTCGGGCCTGCTGTCGCACGTCGGCGTCAAGGACATCGACAAGAAGACCGCCGACGCCGGTGGCGGACGCCGTCCCCCGAACGAGCCGCGCAGGCCCATGACAGAGTACGTCGGCGCGCGCAACGCCCGGTTCGCGATCTTCCCAGGGTCCGCGCTCGCCAAGAAGCAGCCGTTGTGGCTGATGTCCGCCGAGCTGGTGGAGACCTCCCGGCTCTGGGCCCGGGTCAACGCCAAGATCGAGCCCGAGTGGGTCGAGCCGCTCGCCCAGCACCTGATCAAGCGCACCTACTCCGAGCCGCACTGGGAGAAGAAGCAGGGCTCGGTGATGGCCTACGAGAAGGTCACCCTGTACGGCGTCCCGATCGTGGTCCAGCGCAAGGTCAACTACGGCCGGATCGATCCCGAGCTGAGCCGGGAGCTGTTCATCCGGCACGCCCTGGTCGAGGGCGACTGGGAGACCCACCACGCCTTCTTCAGGGAGAACCGCAGGCTGCTCGAAGAGGTCGAGGAGCTGGAGGAGCGGGCCCGGCGCCGCGACATCCTCGTCGACGACGAGACGCTGTTCGACTTCTACGACCAGCGCGTCCCCGCCGACGTCGTCTCCGGGCGCCACTTCGACTCCTGGTGGAAGAAGACCAGGACCGGCCAGCCCGACCTGCTCAGCTTCGAGAAGTCGATGCTGATCAGCGAGACGGCGGGCGACATCAGCCGGCGCGACTACCCCGACGCGTGGCACCAGGGTGGCCTGCGCTTCCCTTTGACGTACCAGTTCGAGCCCGGCACCGACGCCGACGGCGTCACCGCGCACATACCGCTCGCGCTGCTCAACCAGGTCAACGTCGAGGGCTTCGACTGGCAGATCCCCGGACTGCGCGAGGAGCTGCTCACCGCGCTCATCCGGAGCCTGCCCAAGCCCATCCGGCGCAACTTCGTCCCCGCCCCCAACTACGCCAAGAAGGCCCTGGAGCGGGCCGAGCCCACCCAGGAGCCACTGCTCGCGGTGCTGGAACGCGAGCTGCTGAACCTGACGGGCGTCCAGGTGCCGCGCGAGGCCTGGCAGCCCGACCTGGTCCCCGACCACCTCAAGATCACCTTCCGGGTGATCGACGGGCGCAAGCAGAAGCTGGCCGAGAGCAAGGACCTGGCCGGGCTGAAACGGCGGCTCGCCCCCAAGCTCCGCCAGACCCTGTCCAAGGCCGCCGACGGCCTGGAGAAGTCCGGCCTGACCGGATGGACCGTGGGCGCGCTGCCCAGGACGTTCGAGCAGCGCAGGATGAAGGCCTACCCGGCGCTCGCCGACGAGGGCGCCACCGTGGCCGTACGGATGTTCGAGACCGAGGCCGAGCAGCGCCGGGCCATGTGGGAGGGCACCCGCAGGCTGCTGCTGCTCAACACCCCGTCCCCGGCGAAATGGGTGCTCGGCCGCCTCGGCAACCAGTCCAAGCTCGCCCTGAGCCGCAGCCCGCACGCCGGGGCCACCGCGCTGTTCGACGACTGCATCGCCTGCGCCGCCGACCACCTCATGATCGAGCACGGCGGCCCGGTCTGGGACGAGCCGGCCTTCGCCGCCCTGCACGACAGGGTCCGGGCCGAGTTGTTCGACACCACCGCCGAGGTGGTCGCCAGGGTCGAGGGCATCCTCAAGGTCTGGCACACCGTCTCCACCCTGCTGCCCGGGTCGCGCTCCACCCCCGCGATCGAGGACATCCGTGACCAGGTGGCCAACCTCGTCTATCCGGGTTTCGTCACCGACACCGGCTACAGGCGTCTGCCCGACCTGCTCCGCTATCTCAAGGGGGCCGAACGGCGGCTGGAGAAGGTCCACGACGACGCGTTCCGCGACGGGGAGCGGATGAACAAGGTGCACGACATCGAGGACGACTATCACGAGCTGGTCGAGAAGCTCCCCCCGGCCCGCCGCTCCGACGACGACGTCCGCCAGATCCGCTGGATGATCGAGGAGCTCAGGGTCAGCTACTTCGCCCAGACCCTCGGCACCCCGTACTCGATCTCCGACAAGCGCATCCGCAAGGCGATGGAGAAGCTCTGAGCCCCGGGACTACAGGAAGATCGAGGTGTCGAGGTCGAAGTCGACGGGGGAGGGGATCCGCAGCGGCTTGCCCAGCTGGACGCGTGTGACGGTCTGGTAGGCGCCGCCCTCCGGGTCGCTCATGACCGTGACCGCCGGACGAGTGGCGATCGGGTCGACGAGCAGCATGATCGGCACTCCGCCCGCCGCGTAGACGCGAGGTTTGTCGTCGCGGTCGACGCGCGCGCTTCCGGGGGAGACGACCTCGGTGACCAGGATCAATCCGGAAGATCGTAGCTCCAGGGTGCCCCAGCGCGGGCAGTCGGCGGGGGCGAGCACGAAGTCGGGGACGAGGCTGTCGCGCGGGCCGTCGATGCAGACGTTCACTCCGCCCACGTGGGCGCGCCACTCGCGCTCCATGACGACCGGCTGCAACGCGTAGGACAGGAGCGTCGCGCTCCAGCTGTGCTCGGGGGTGCCCACGGGGCTCACGATCAGGTTCCCGTCGATGACTTCGGCGCGAAAGCCGGGGGTGGGGGGCAGGGTCTCCAGGAGATCCCGCGCCGTGCGGGCGGGGGGCGTCTCCTCCGGGGGAACGTGCCGGGCAGGACGTCCCCGTGTCGTCGTCACCATGAAGTGTCTCCCTCCGTGTCCGAACAGACACTCTAAGTGTCACATGGTGGCCCGGCTGGATGCGAGGCATATGCCCCGTGGTTATGGATCAGCTCGGCGGCGACGTGGCGGACACGCGGGTGTACGGGGCACCCTCGTGTGAGGGGCGCTCCGCGATGGTCCCGGCCGGTGTCGTTCCGCCCGGGCGGGCTACGATCGACGGGTTTGCACGGGAGGGGAGGCATCGTGGTCCGGGCGCTGGTGTTCGACGTGGGCGAGACGCTGATCGACGAGACGCGCATCTGGTCGCGCTGGGCCGACCGGCTGGGCGTGACCCGGTTCACCATGCTCGGCGTGCTGGGCGGCATGGCCGCGCTCGACAGGTCGTTCGAGGACGCCTTCCGGCTGCTGCGGCCCGGTTTCGACGTCGAGGCCGAGCAGGAGGCGTGGAGGCGCGACGACCCGGACGGGCTCCGCGTCAACTTCGACGCCGACGACCTCTACCCGGACGTGCGGCCCGCCCTGGCGGCGCTGCGCGACCTCGGCCACGAGCTGATCATCGCGGGCAACCAGCCGCCGCAGGCGCGCGACGCGCTCGCCGCGATGGACCTGCCCGTCGACGCGATACACACCTCCGACGGCTGGGGCGTCTCCAAACCGGCCCCGGAGTTCTTCGCCAAGGTCGTCGCGGTGTCGGGACGCGAGCCCGGAGAGATCCTCTACGTGGGCGACCGGCTGGACAACGACGTGCTTCCCGCGCGGGCGGCGGGCATGCGGACCGCGCTGATCCGCAGGGGTCCCTGGGGGCACCTCCACGCGGAGCGCCCCCGGGCCGCCGAGGCGGACCACGTCGTCGACGACCTGCACGCCCTGGTCGCGGCCCTCGCCCGCTGACCGCCGTACGACGGGAAGGTCAGGGGGCGCCCCACCGCGCGCCGACCCCGGCGCCCGGCCGTACCGAGGAGAGGACCCTGACGCCCAGTCGCACCGAGGAGGGGATCCCGGCCGGGGTCGTGCCCGGTGGTTCGCGGCCGGTGGTTCGCGGCCGGTTCGCGAGCCGCCGGGGTTCCCAGGGAGCCGAGGGTGCCGTCCGGTGGGTTCGTGAGGTGCCGGGATCCCCGACGGGGATCTCAGACGTCGCGATACTCGATGTCGGGTTCGATGTGGACGGCGCGCTCCTCGGTGGACAGGTCGCCGTCGTCGGGGCCGACGTCCGAGGCGTACTCCTCGGACGTCTCGTCGGGGCTCAGCCCCTCGTCCGGCGCCACCAGGCGGGTGTCCTCGCGCGGGGCCCGCTCGCGGTCCGGTGCCTCGCGCCGGAGGCGCTCGTCGAGGGTGTCCCGGTGCTCGTCGTCGTGTTCGACGATCTCGTGGTGGAGACCGAGGTCGTCGGTCCACTCCTCGACCTCGACCGCCTGCTCGTCGCTCAGACCCTTACGGTCCGGGGGTGTTTCGGTCATACCGCGGCCCTACCCGTTTTGTCGCCTTAAATCCCAGGTCGGATATCCCGGGGCCGTGACCGGGATTCTCAGCCGCCGGTGCCAGGAAGGCCGCCCGGCAGGTAGACGGGGCGCTGGTTCCCGCGGGCCAGGCGCCCCGCGGCGAGGCGCGGCGCGATGTGCGCGGGCAAGAGGGGAGCCGCGGTCTCCCAGGGCAGGAACGCCACCTCGTCGAGCTCCTCGACCTGCGGCCGGATGCGGGCGGGGTCGTCCAGGACGCCGCCGTCGAACATGAAGTTGATCAGTGCGCGGGGGCGGTCCCCCTCCGCCGGTATCCAATGGACCACGAGCAGCTCGCCCGCCTTGACGGAGACGCCGAGCTCCTCGGCCACCTCGCGCATGGCGCCGTCGTGGGGCGCCTCGCCCTCCTCGACGATCCCGCCGGGGAAGTTCCAGCCGGGCCGGTAGTTGGGCTTGACCAGCAGGACACGGTCCTCCGCGTCGGTGAGCAGCATGCAGGCCGAGACGAACGCGGTGGGCAGGGTGGCGTACCAGTCGGCGGGGTCGGAGTAGAGCTCGCTCATTCCCGTCACGCTACCTTCGCGGGCGGCCGGTCGAGGGCGGGACCCGCCGACGCGTTCCGCCCGCGCAGCCCCTCGCTCAGCCGAGCTTCCTGACCAGGAGTTCCATTTCCAGGTCCTCCCGGTGCGGCACGCCGACGCTCTCGTCCTCGTAGGGGAAGGGGATCGTCTCGCCGGTGCGGGTGTAGCCGCGGCGCACGTACCAGGCCAGGAGCTCCTCGCGCACCGAGATCACCGTCATGCGCATCTCGTTCACGCCCCAGGTCTCGCGGGCGAAGCGCTCGGCCTCGGCGAGGACCGCCCTGCCGAAGCCGCCGCCCTGCAGGGTGGGGCGTACGGCGAACATCCCGAAGTACGCGTGTTCGCCCCGGTGCTCCACCTGGCAGCAGGCGACGATCTCGTCGTCCACCTCCATGACGATCATGCGATTTTCCGGTTTTCCCAGCTCGGCGGTGACCCTCGCGGTGTCCGTCCGCCGACCGCTCAGCAGGTCCGCCTCGGTCGTCCATCCGGCCCGGCTGGACTCCCCCCGGTACGCCGAATCGACCAGGAGCACCAGCGTGGGCACGTCCGCGACGGTGGCCACGCGGAAGGTCGGCCGCGTGGTCCGGGAGGGGCGGTTCATGTGCGTGATCCTCTCAGCGGGCGGTGAGATGCGCGCGGATATCGAGTCGCCTGATCCTATGAATCATAGTCAAACGGGCTTTTTGTCCGGATTTTTCATACCGGGCTGAGGGTGCGGCGAGGCCGTGAGAAAGGCCCGGCCCGCGCGATACAGGACTCGCGCGGGCCGGGCCGGGGAAACGCCGTGGACCCATGCCCGGGTCCGGCGGCGGTTTAGCTCACTCGGCCGCCTGGAAGGCGCGGCCCGCCGGGGTGGCGACGCCGTTGCTCCGGAACAGGCCACTGTTGGGCTCGGTGTCGGAGGAGGGCAGTCCGAACCAGGCGAAGCGCTGCACGTACGGCAGGGAGTTCAGCATCTTGATGGACTCGGTGACGAAGGCCGCCTGCTGCGCGTCCGTGGGGAAGCGGACACCGTTCGAGAAGTCGATCAGGGCGTACTCGGTGAGCCAGATCGGCTTGCGGTAGCGCTCGTACACGGCCTGGATGTACGACTTGAGCTGGCCGGTCGCCGCCTCGGCGCGGAAGTCGCCGCCGTACCAGTGCAGCGTGATGAAGTCGACGCGGAGGTTCCTCTGGGCCGCTCCGGTCATGAACCGGTCCAGCCAGCCGCCCGCCCGGTCACCGCCCCAGGCGACGGCGGGGCTGCCGACCTTCAGGCCGGTCGCGGTGAGCTTCGGCCACAGCGACAGCGCCTGGTCCACGGTCATGTTGGACTGGTCGGCGAAGTCCGGCTCGTTGAAACCGAGCAGGTAGGGAGAACCGGCGTTCTTCGCCTGGGCGAGGTTCTGGTCGGTGACGCTGGCGGCCCCCCAGATCATCGGGACGAACTCCGTCCCCTGGGGAGTGGTGACGCCGTTGTGGTTCGTGGACCACGTGTAGTACCAGTTCGCGCCGGAGGCCTGGAGGGCCGCGCTGACGTTGGGCGCCTGCCACACGCCCACGCCCTTCTTGCCGGAGGCTCCCGTGGGGGGAACCTCGGGGACCGGCGTGGTCGGGGTCTTGCTGGGGGTGGCGCTGGGAGTGGAACTCGGGGTCTTGCTGGGCGTGGCGCTGGGGGTGGGGTCCGGGGTGCGGCTCGGGCTCGACGTCGGCGTCGGCCTGGTCGGGGTGGCGCTGGGAGTGGGGGTGGCCGAGCCCTTGCCGAAGACCTGGAACTCCCAGAGCGAGACCCCGTACTGGGTGGAGCGCTGGGTGGCGTAGAGCCGCACGTACCGGCCGGTGGCCGACACGTTGAGGGTCTGCACACCGCCCTTGCCCGCGGTCGTGCTGTGGATCGTCTCCCACTGGCCGCCACCGGAGGAGGTCTGGATCCGGAACGCGGTGGCGTAGGCGCGCTCCCAGTTCAGCACGATCTTGTCGATCGCGGTGGACTTGCCCAGGTCCACCTGCAGCCACTGAGGGTCACTGAACTTGCTGGACCAGCGGGTGCCGCTCTTGCCGTCGACCGCGGCCGCGGCGGACAGGTCGCCTCGCTCGATCGAGGAGGCGACAGCGGCCTGGCCCTGCGACAAAGGGGTCTCGGCCGCGCTCGCGGGGAGGGCTCCGTTCACCACGGAGGCGCCCATGACGGCCACGAGGGCGCCGACGAGCGCGGCGCGGCGTACCTGACGACCTGCCGTGCGACCTGCTGCGGTACCGCGCGGAACAGTCTCACTCATATGGATGAGGTCCTTCGTACGGGGAGTAGAGATCGGACATTGTCGACGTACCGGAGGAGGCATGCCAGGTGGGCCGGATCGCGGATCTTCTGTCGGTCGGGTCCGGTGCCGGACATATGCGCTCCTGTACAGGAGACAGGCGGGCGTGCCGGGGATAACAGAAATTCGAAAAAAGAACGTCATGAGTTTTCGCCGCCGCTGTCGGTCGCACCCTCCGGGGTGAAGGCGGGAGGGGACCTTCTGGGCCCGCCCGGATGGGTCGGCGATCCGAGCGTCTCGGGCCACGGGAAGTTATCGTCGATAACAGGACGTGGGGAGGCGATGATGCGACACACGCGTGCCACGGTGATGCGTACGGCGCTGCGGCTGCTCAACGAGGTCGGGCTCGACGGCCTGACCACGCGCAGGCTCGCGCAGGAGCTCGACGTGCAGTCACCCGCGCTGTACCGCCACTTCGGCAGCAAGCAGGAGTTGCTCGACCACATGGCCGCGACCATGGTCGAGGACGCGTTCGCGCACCTGGCCCGCCCGGCGCCGGATCAGGACTGGGCCGACTGGCTCGCCGAGCGGGGGCGGGTGCTGCGCCGGAGCCTGCTGTCCTGCCGCGACGGCGCGCGGCTGCACATCGGCGCCCGGCCGGTCGGGAACCAGGACGTGGTCTCCGACTCCGTGATCGAGGTGCTCGGCGAGGCGGGCTTCCCTCCGGCACACGCCCGGCGGGTGGCCCTGGTCATCAACCGCTACACCCTCGGGTGGATCGTCGAGGAGCAGGCGAGCGCCGACCGCCCGGTGCCGGGGGAGTCCCGCGAGACGGCCGACGCCGACTTCGAGTACGGGCTGAGGACGATCCTGGCCGGTGTCCGCGCGAGCCTGGACGGTGAGACACGCTGACGCTGACGCGGCCCCGGTCGCTCTTCCGATGTCCGGCGGCCATGCTGTGCGTCATTCGGCGCCGACGCACTCTGACCAAGGACCGAGTCGCACGGCACCGAACGGTCACCCGGAGCCACCAAATCTTCGCCGTACGAAGGAGACATGGCTGGTCAACCTCTGGGACTTCTTGTTCCGGGTTGCTCGGGTACTTGTCGGCACTATGTGACGTTGTTGCTGACCTGCCCCAGTACGTCAGAAGTTCAAGTCAGGTCGTGAGCAGCAGACCCTTGACTCTGTGCATCCAACGCGTGACTCTTGGGGCTCATGAGCGTAGACCAGGAGGGCGAAATCTCGTGCAATCCTACGATGATGGAGACGGTCTCTCTCTTACCTTCTACTGCAAGGACCCAGAATCCAATCAGGACAACGAGTGTGAGACGTTCTATCGGACCGATCGGGGGTCTTGGCTCGTACAGGTCAAGAAGCGCGGCCCCGGGGTAGGGGCGCAGCTCATCGGCCTCGGGGAAGATGAGACATTCGGGGAACTCTCCGAGCGCACCGTGAACGCGTTCGTCCAAAAGTACGTGAGGGAGCACTATGGAGTTGATCTCCCCGAAGGAACGGGCTGATCTGGTCAACGGCATCAGCCGGGAAGCGCTCCACGTCGAGACGCGCGACAACTACGGCATAGACGCTGATTTGTTCGCCAACTGGCGGGCAGGTGACCGTGAGGAGGTCCCTCGCGTCCTCAAGCCGTGGTGTGACCGGGTCAGGGCTGGGGTTGCGGAGGGGAAGATATACCGCCGCGTGTGCGTGGTGTCGGAACCTCTCTCGGCCTACCAGCGGTGGTGTTTCGAGGCGACGAACGGCCTCAAGGCCGAGGCCGGGGAAGACCTGCGTTGGGTGCCGCGACGGCTGACCTCCCCGTTGAGCCTGCCGGGGAACGACTTCTGGTTGCTCGACGGTGAGACGGTCGTGTTCAACGTCTTTGACGGAACGGACAAGCGCGCCGAGATTCAGCTCTACCGTGACCCTGCCATCGTGAAGCACTGTGCCGACGCCTTCTCGGCTCTGTGGGACCTGGCCATCCCGCACCGCGACTACCGGCCCGCCTGACAGCGTCCCGTCCTTGTCCGAACAAGATCAAGTACAAGCTGCCCGTAAGGCGTTCGGGCGGAGGCTTCGCGGCCTGCGCCTGGACGCCAACCTCAACGGCCGTCAGCTCTCGGCGCGATCCGGGATGCGCGACTCCAAGATCTCCCGGATCGAGCTGGGACGGCAGAATCCCACGGAAGCCGACATACGGGTTTGGTGCCGTGCCTGCGATGCGGAGGACCAGGTCCCCGAGCTGATAGCCGCGCATCGGCAGATCGACGAGATGTGGGAGGAGCACCGGCACGCGATGCGGGCCGGGCTCAAGCAGCAGAGCGAGCGGATCAAACCGCTCTACGAACAGACCAAGCTGATACGCGCTTATGAGCCTCAGACCGTCCCCGGCTTTCTGCAGAGGCCGGGATACACGCGAGCCGTGATCGAAGACGTGTCCCGATTCCACGGGCTGACCGACGACGTAGATCAGGCCGTCGAGGGGCGGCTGAACCGTTTGCGCGTCCTTGAGTCCGGCAAGTGCATGTTCTCGTTGGTCATCGAGGCCGGGGCGCTCTATGCCCAACGGGGCAGTGTCGCTGTGATGTTAGACCAGCTCGACTACGTCGAACGTGCGGCCGGCTTCGCGAATGTGGCGCTGGGCATCATTCCTCTTGGCCGACTTCGGACCATCTGGCCGGGGGAAGGGTTCTACGTCTATGACGAGTCGCTGGTTCGCAGCGAGCACTGGACCGGGGGTTACCGCGCCAGGCGTCCCAGCGAGATAGCGACATACCTACGGATCTTCAAGTTGTTGCAGTCCCAAGCCGTCTACGGTGACTCCGCACGAGCGGAGATAGACGCCGCACGGAGGTTGCTGCAATCTCGGGAAATTTCCTAGCCCCGGTTCTGGCTGGACTCCTACCGTCTGGGTTATGGCGTCCGGACAGACAGGGACCTTCGCCGGGAGGCGAGAGGACGACGAAACAGCGAGCCCCGTGGGGCGGGAACCTTCTGAGATGTTGGGTGATCTCGCGCGGCTGGTCAGGGCGCGAGGTGTTCGAACGTCG
Organism: Streptosporangium oxazolinicum; assembly: GCF_039537505.1. Taxonomy (NCBI): domain Bacteria; kingdom Bacillati; phylum Actinomycetota; class Actinomycetes; order Streptosporangiales; family Streptosporangiaceae; genus Streptosporangium; species Streptosporangium oxazolinicum. The sequence continues at coordinate 262,242 of NZ_BAABAQ010000004.1, read as the reverse complement.
ATCATTCACTATGTGGAGCTTCACCTTCGCGGCCACCGGCCGCTCCCGTTTCCGCGAGAAGACCGCTTCGAGCTGGTCACGCATAGCCGCGATGGCTGGGAGGTGGCGAGCGTGACCGTGGGAGGTCGCTCCGGCTGCTTCGTGGTCTCGCTGCCCTCAGTGGGGATCACGACCCAGCTGGTGAACGCCGACCAGCCGCACGCGGTGGTGGACCTGATCCTCGCCGCGCTGCCGAAGGTATCGGAGTCCGATGTGGTCGAGGAGTCAGACGGCACTCTTGGGGCACGCCGCATCTGGTGAATCAAGTTCCCCGGTAGGGCAATCCTTTCCCCGGATGGTCCATACCCGACCGCCGCCCTACCGGAGTCGCCCCCTGGTTGCTCGGTGCGTTCCCACGCCACCATCTCTCGCCCCTCGTGGAGGGCGAGGGAGCAGCCAGGGGGCTCAACGCCGAAAGTCGAATTATCTGTCGGTTTCTCCCAGCCAGACGAGATCGGAGTGGAGCCGGTACGCGGCGCTGTCGGCGCTCCGCCAGCTGCCGAATCCCCGGGCGGTCACGCCGACGGTGGCGGCCTCTCCGCCCGGCAGCACCAGCCCATACGCCACCACCTCCGAGAGGCCCTCTCCATCGGGGTCGTCGAACTCCTGGACCAGCGCGAACATGCGAGGCAGGCCACCGGCCAGCGCCCGGACCTGCTGGCTCTCCTTGATCTGTACGGTGTAGCCGACAGTGGACGGCGCGAGAGCTTGATGAAGCTCAGCCAGGAGGTCTGGCAGAAGGGCTGGTGGGATGGGTACGCCACTGAGGTCGCCGGTGCGTTCGTCGACTATGTGTGGCTGGAGTCCCGCGCGGCCTGGATTCGCGCCTTTGACAACACACTGCTTCTCGGGTTGTTTCAGACGCAGGAGTACGCGCGGGCGGTGATCACGGCAGCGGAGTTCGGTGCCGAAAGACAGCAGATCGAGCGATGGGTCGAGTTGCGCATGACTCGCCAGGAGATCCTCCGAGGTGACGACCCTCCGCGCCTGTCAGCGATCATCGATGAAGCGGTCTTGCACCGTGAGGTCGGTGGTCGGGAATGTCAGATGGGGCAGCTACGCCATCTGATCGAGTGCGCCGCCCGGCCGAATATCGAGATCCGGGTGCTCCCGTTCAGTGCTGGTGCGCATGCCAGCCCGACAGGGGCTTTCCGAATCCTGGCGATGAGGAATCCCTATCCTGAGGTCGCCTATGCGGAGACCCCGAAGGGCGCTATTTACGTGGAATCCCCCGATGCTGAAAGCTTCGTGCTGACATACGATAATTTGCGGAAGCTCGCCCTCGGCCCTGAAGACTCGGCCGAACTCATCTCCGCAATAGCGAAAGAAATGCGGTGAACGCGATGCAAGAGCACAGCAAGCCCAGCTCCGGTGAACTAGCCGATGTGGCCTGGCACATCAGCACGAAGAGCGAGAACGGCGGCGGGAGCTGCGTCGAGGCTGGGCCGTTGGGCGACGGTAGTAGGCGGGTCGCCGTACGGCACAGTCACCGGCCCTGTGGTGAGGTGATTGTCTACACCCGCGCCGAGTGGGAGGCGTTCATCGGCGGCGTCAAGGACGGGGAGTTCGACTTCTCCGCCACCACGTGAAGTCCGCGACGGCAGAGGAGTTGTCGAGATGAACGCGATGGAAGGGCGCGAGGTGCCCGGCCCCGGCGAACTGGCCGGTGTCGCCTGGCGTATCAGCACGCGGAGTGAGAACGGCGGCGGGAACTGCGTCGAGGCTGGGCCGTTGGGCGACGGTAGTGGGCGGGTCGCTGTGCGGCACAGCCACCGGCCCGACGGTGAGGTGATCGTCTACACCCGCGCCGAGTGGGAGGCGTTCATCGGCGGCGTGAAGGATGGGGAGTTCGACTTCTCCGTGACGTGAGATGCGTGACGGCGGCCTGAGCCCGCCGTGGTGCGGGCAAAAGTGAAGCAGGCCGACAGGACTATGGCGCTGCCCGCACCGCTCACGTTCCGGCCCGGAGGCAGGCTCGACCGAGGAAGTGCGTTCACGCTCACCCGAAACTACGCACACCCGGGATTACGTGCCTCCGGAATATCGCCCCGAACCCCTCAGATACGGCATAGTGATGCCGCTCGGGAGCAACGGGCGAACGGCCGAGGTCGCGCGGGGGGTACGGGTGGAGATCATCGAGGGGCCGTCGGCCGGCGCCAAGCCGGATCGGCACTGCGTGGGTATTCGGGTGGTCACGCCGTTCCGTGGCATGTTCGCCGTCCGGGACGAGCTCATGGAGGAGCTGTACGGCTGGCTCGACGAGCGAGGCGTCGATTTCGGGCACACCTTCTTCCGCCTGCATGTAGTCGACATGGCCGGCTCGATGGACGTCGAGGTCGGCGTCGTCACCGAGAAGCCGGTCGAGGGCGACGGCAGGGTCTCCTCCGGCGTGCTGCCGGCGGGCCGGTACGCGACGCTGACCTACGTCAACCACGCTCGCCGGGCGAACCGCGCCCTGATCGAGTGGGTACGGGGGCAGGGCCTGACGTTCGACTGCGTGGAGAACCCGGCCGGCGACCGGTTCGGCTGCCGGTACGAGGCGTATCTCACCGACCCGAGGTCCGAACGGATGAAGACCCGCTGGCGCGTCGAGCTCGCCATCCGCCTGGCCGACGGGCCCTCCCGGGAGTCGCCCGGCGAGCCTTCCTAGGAAGACGTCCCGATCGCCGCGAGGACCACCGCTCGTCCACGCGTCGCCGCCCGCCGCCTCGCGGCCGAGTAAAGGGCCGATCGCTGGAACGGCTGTCATGAAAAGCGACGCTGCGGCCAGTCCCGCGCGCACGTGCGGATGCTGGTCTTATGCGCACATGCGGACCCACGCCGAAGCATGGTGCCCGATCGCGTTGGTGACCACTACGTCGATTCGCACATCGCGGCCGTGAGCGCGGCCGAGTCGCAGAACGTGGCCGGTGAATCTCGCTTTAGGACGCCGCCCCTGCTACCCCTGCAGGCGCATGGAGTGACGCCACCCTCTACTCACACGTCTCATCACGCGACGCTTGCTCTCGACCCGACCGGTGACACCTGCCCGCACCTGGTCGATGGCTTCGCTATTGACACCACTATGGCTTGGCGTCACGTCCCTGAAAGCGTCATTGGCACCACCGCGGCCTAGCGCCATGTCCGTGAAAGCGTCAGCCCGCCGACCGCGCTCGCCGACGACGTCTGAGAGTCCCGGTGTCGGGTTTCGCGGTCATCGGATCTGATTCCAGTGCCAGTCTTTCCGAGCCCAGCATATTCCGGGCCTTAAGTAGAAATTCATCTTCTTGTAACCCTTCTGGCATCATCATGATACCTGATTGGTTCTTTTGTGACGATGCGAGAAAGTGGTACAAGCTATCGCGAGAAGTAATTACGTTGAACTATTGATCGTTTCTGCAAAATATGATCAACTCGACATCAAGCTACCTATGAAACGAGGCTTCCAGTGCGATTATCCAAGCTTTCGGTGTTGCTACTTGTCCTCATGCTCACGGTCAGTAGTATGGCCACTCCGGCGCATGCGCTCACGCTCTTGTCGGACGTTCCGCCAAAGCCTGGCGAACAGGTCGAGAAGGAGCCCTTCAGCTACCTCTCGCCCGAGACAAGAAAAAGGATGGACGCGCAGGAACCGCTTCGGCGGGCAGCCAAGCCGATCATGAATGCCGTGCTTTCCAGCACGAAAGACCTGGGGTTCGCCGGGCTCAAGCTTGAAGACGGCTTTGTTCAGGTCTGGTGGAAGGGAGATGTTCCCGCCCACATGGAGCCGGTCCTTGCCAAGGCGCGGTTGAACGCTCAGGTGAAGGTGGGTTCGGCTCGGTTCTCACGGGAGGAGCTCAGGGAAACCGCAGCGGCGATAAGGAAAGACCTGGCCGACAATCCTCGCGGGCCACTCCATGCTGTCGGTGTGGAGTCTGACGGCAGCGGGGTCTACGTCGAGACCGAGAACGCACAAGCCAAGAGTGATCTCAGTAGGACGTACGACTCGCTTGGCTCTTCTGTGCCCATTGAGGTCAAGATCGCCGAGCGGGCGGTTCCCGCTGGACGTATGAACGACACCTCGCCGTTCTATGGAGGAATGCGTATTCTAAGTGACGACGGTGCGATCTGCACCGCGGGGTGGCCGGTGGCGGCGACGAACAATGCCGCCTTTCATTACCTGCTCACCGCAGGTCACTGCACCGGCATGTATACGAACTGGCAAAACGGCAATCGCTCCATGAACATCGGTCAGACGATCCTCGAAAGAGCCGACCACGACCTGGCGCTGATTCACGCCCCGAATGGCACGGGAAGGTATATGTGGGATGGTGGAGTGCCGGGAGGGTGGAACACCTCAGGCGAGTTCACGAAGCAAATCGCAGGTTGGGACCACGTGTATGAAGGACAGTGGCTCTGCCAGTCCGGGCAGACGAGTGGCGCGGTCTGCAGCTTCGAGGTCGTGACCAGCGGAGATTATGCCTACTGTGGTAATGACGCATACGGTAACTATGAGTGCTACTACGACCTGTTCCGCGCCAATCAGTTCTACGGGCAAGGGTCGCGCGGTGGCGACAGCGGAGGGCCGGTTTTCTATCCGAACACGGGAGGGCAGGTTCACCCGGTCGGTGTGACCTCCGGGGCGAGTTCGGGCAGCCTGATATTCCAGGACATATACACCGCGCTGGCGGATTTCCCGATACAGATGCGAACCTACTGACGATCCGAGAGCATGTACGACCGGTATTGAAAATCTGCTGGAAGTGATGATCTCACGGCATTGAAACCGGCACAGGATTGCCGTGCTGATCGACCACGACCCTTCCCTCCAGTGGTTGATCGATTCGTACGGTTACGCTTCTCTGTATCGCGAAAGCCGGCCCATCGCAGTCGGACCGCGCGGTAATCGGTTCACCGGTAAAGATCACTACGGCGGACTGGAGTTGACCGGCTTCGAAATGATCGCCCCCCGCTGGGCCGCAGGGGTCCGGGGCGGCGATCATTTCGAAGGAAAGTGAAGTTTTCGACGAGTCCAGAGAGACACCGTCGATCGCCGTCGATCGTCTTATTTGACCCAGGCGCCAGAACGCGTCAGGCGTCACCGCTGGCCAGCTCACGGACCCTCCCTTGTCCGTGTAGAAGCTCCATGAGGGAAGTGACAGCGAGCCCCTGTCCGTCATCCATTCCAATTGGTTCAGGCGTGCTTCGACGACGGTCGTGGCCTCGCCGGGTAACCGCCGAAGCTGCTCAGAAAGACGATCGAAAGCGTCTGTGGCTGATATCTGATTAAGTTTTACCCTGTCTCCGTGGAGGAGGACCTCCTGGCTTTCCGGCGGATCGTCAGACAGATTCGCCCGTAAAGTGAACCGTGTTGCCGGTTTGGCGTTACCCAAAGATTTGGGGAGATCGTCAATGATGACTATCGGACGTGGGTCGCGTGCGTATGGAAACTCGCGCCACTGATCCTCTGCCACGCGAGAATCGCCGACTCCTGATTGCCCGGAACAGGCCGACATGAACAGAATCGCAAAGCACAGCAGGATCGTTTTTTTGGTGGTGTGAATGTCACCCATGCCCGGAACGCTACTTCATGGTGAGATGTCACGCCAGTGCGGGATAAGTGACGGTGTATGTCACGGAACGCACACGGTGTCCCGCGATAGGAAGCTTTTTCATCCTGGGCGACGGCATTGCCCGTCCGGTTGTGGCTCTCCGCCCGTCTAGGCAACGTTCGCTGACGGCGGGATCCGGCGGACACCGGCCACGTGGTTTGCTGTCTGGATGAACGAAGCGCGGATCACTCTATATCTGGACAGACTTGGCGTCACCCGGCCCGCGAAGCCGGATGTCCAGGGCCTGCGAGTCCTGCAGCTCGCGCATTTGAGGGCGGTGCCGTTCGAGAATCTGAGCATCCATCTTGGCGAGCCGATCGCCCTCGAATCGGACGCGCTGTTCGACAAGATCGTCAACCGCCGTCGCGGTGGCTTCTGTTACGAGTTGAACGGGTTGTTCGCCGAGTTGCTGACCGCGCTCGGCTACCGGGTGACGCTGCTGGCCGCCCGGGTCTTCGGCGGTGGCGTGCCGGGGCCGCTCTTCGACCACCTGGCGCTGCGCGTCGACCTCGACGAGCCGTGGCTGGTCGACGTCGGGTTCGGCGACTTCTCCGACGGGCCGCTGCGGCTCGGCGAGCGCGCGGAGCAGAAGGACGGCGGGGGCGTGTTCCAGATCGGGCTCGCTCCCGGCGACCACGGCGACCTCGACATCGCGCACAACGGCGATCCGGGGTACCGGCTGACCGCCCGGCCCTACGAGCTGGCGGACTTCGTCCCGATGTGCTGGTGGCAGGCGACCTCCCCGCGGTCGCACTTCACCGGGTCGCCGGTCTGCTCGATGCGTACGGCACAGGGCCGGATCACGCTCCGGGACCGCAAACTGATCCACACCGTGGACGGCGAGCGCACCGAACGCGCCCTGGACGAGAACGAGCTCCTGCCCGCCTACCTCGACCACTTCGGGATCGCGCTCGACAGGGTCCCGTCCGCCGGAGCGTGACGCGCCCGGGTCAGGCCGAGGCGAGGGAGCGGTCGCGGTTGACGAGGGCGGCGTAGGGGCCGTCGGCCGCGAGGAGCTCGTCGTGGGTGCCGCGTTCGACGACGCGGCCGTGGTCGAGGACCACGATCTGGTCGGCGTCGCGGATCGTCGACAGGCGGTGGGCGATCGTGACGGTGGTACGGCCGTGCGACAGGGTGTCCAGGGCCTCCTGGACGGCGCGCTCGGTCTGGGTGTCGAGGGAACTGGTGGCCTCGTCGAGGATGAGCACGGGCGGGTCGCGCAGCAGGGTCCTGGCGATGGCCAGGCGCTGCTTCTCGCCACCGGAGAAGCGGTAGCCGCGCTCGCCGACCACGGTGTCGTACCCGTCGGGCATTGACGCGATGTGGTCGTGGATCCGGGCGGCCCGCGCCGCCGCGACGATCTCCTCGTCGGTGGCCGACGGCTTGGCGAACCGGAGGTTGTCGGCGATCGAGGAGTGGAACAGGTAGGTCTCCTGCGAGACCACGCCGACCGTCTCGGCCAGGGCCTCGAAGGTCAGGTCGCGCACGTCCACCCCGTCGATCGTGACCCGGCCGCTCGTCACGTCGTACAGGCGGGGCAGCAGGTAGCTCAGCGTGGTCTTGCCCGAGCCGGTCTCGCCGACCACGGCCAGGGTGGTGCCCGCGGGGACGGTGAGGTCGACGTCGGAGAGGGTCGGGGCCTCGCCGTAGGAGAAGTCGACGTGCTCGAAGCGGATCTCGCCGCGTACGGTCTCCGGGGTGCGGGTGCCGGGGTGGATGTCCACCGCCAGGTCCAGATACTCGAAGATCCGGCCGAACAGCGCCAGGGAGCTCTGCACGTCGACGCCGAGCCGCAGCAGCGACACGGCGGGCCGGAACAGGTTCATCTGGAGCGTGGTGAAGGCGACGACGGTGCCGATGGAGACGGCCGAGGTGAGCCCGGTGGCCCAGTAGATCACCGCGGGCATGGCCGCCATGACGATCTGGATGGTGGACTGCCGCCAGCGCCCGGCCATGCTGGAGCGGACCTCCAGGTCGGCGAGCTCGTCCGAGGCGGCCGAGAACCGCCCGGCCAGCTCGGGGCCTCGGCCCATCGTCCGGCCCAGCAGGATGCCGCTGATCGACAACGACTCCTGGACCATCGACGACATGGCGGCCATCTTCCGCTGCCGCTCGGAGGTGATCCTCCTGCGTTCCCGGCCGACCCTGCGGCTGATCCCGACGAAGAGGGGGAGCAGCAGCAGCGACACGATGGTCAGCCGCCAGTCCAGCACGAGCATCGCGATGATCGTCGCCACCACTGTGGTCAGGTTGGAGACCATCGAGGCCGCGGTGGAGGTGACCACCAGCTGCATGCCGCCGATGTCACTGGCGATGCGCGACTGCACCTCGCCGGTCCTGGTACGGGTGAAGAAGGCCATGGACATGCGCTGCAGGTGACCGTAGACGCCGGTGCGCAGATCGTGCATGACGCGCTGGCCGACCCCGGTGGAGATCAGCGTCTGGACGACGTCGAGCACGCTGGTGACGACGGCGACCGCGATCATGCCGAGCGCGAGCAGGGTGAGCAGGCCGGTCCTGCCGTGCGGGATGGCGTCGTCGAGCACCGAGCGGAGCATGAACGGCGAGGCCAGCGAGACGAGCGAGGACAGTCCGATGAGGGCGCCCACGACGGCGAGGCGGCCCCGGTAGGGACGGAACAGGCCGATGACGCGCCGCAGGGGTGCGCGGGGTTCGTCGTTCACGTCAGGTGTTTCGTGCCGTATGGCACTTTTGGTTCGTTCCTCCACGGAACTCCTTTCTGATGTTTGCTCAAACAGAGGTTACCTCACATTCATTCCCCGTAGCACTGGGATAAGTTCGGCGCTGTGGAGACGGAACTGGCCGACCTGGTGCACGGCGTCGGCCATCGACTGCGGCAGGGGTACGGTGAGCGGCTCGGCCCGCTCGGCCTGAGTCCCGGCCAGGCGCGGGCGCTTCGGGTCATCGTCGACTCCGAGCCGCCGCTGAAGATGGTGCAGCTCGCCGAGAGGCTGCGGATCGTGCCCCGCTCGGTGACCCCGGTGATCGACGCCCTGGAGGAGGCCGGGCTGGTCCGCCGCGAGGTCGATCCGGCCAACCGCCGATCCACGCTGCTGGTGGTGACCGGCGAGGGCCGCGAGCGGTACGAGCGGGTGCGCGAGGCGCGCAGGCGGGTGGCCGAGGAGCTGTTCTCGGTGCTCACCCCCGAGCAGCAGGACCGGCTCAGGGAACTGCTGGGCGCGGTCGACGCCCAGCATTAGGGCTGGATTCAAGAAGGTCGCGTCGGCTCAAGTCGGCTGCTCAAGTCGGCTCAAGAGGGACGCGCCGGTCCAGGAGGGCCGTGGTCAGGCCAGGCGCCTGGTCTCCGCGTCGCCACTCTCGGGCTCGGTCTCGGCCTCGCTCTCGTCGAGGCGCCAGCGGGGACTGCCGCCCACGAAGGTGGCCACGCACCGTCCCGGCCCCTCGTGGAGCAGGGCGGTGTAGGCGGTCCGCTCGTCGGCCTCCACGGCGAAGACGGCGAAGTCGGCCCGGCCGCCCCGTCCCAGGGAGCCCAGGCGGCCGGGGCCCTCGGCCATGTCCAGCGCCCGCGCGCCGCCCAGCGTCACCGCCTCGACCAGGAGCCGGTCGTGGCCCGGGGCGTAGGAGAGCGCGCGGGCGACCGACAGCGGGTCACCGCCCGTACGGGTGCCGACGGCGATCGCGCTCCCCCCGTCGAGGAGACCCTCCGCGGCGAACGGCGACGAGATGGCGATCACCGTGCCGCGGACCCCGAGGAGCTTGCGGTCGGCCTCGTCGAGGGGGCCGGAGATCGCGATGTGGCAGCCCGCGGTGAGCACCCCCACCTCGTCGAGGAATCCGACCGGGTGGCGGCCGGGCTCGGCGTGGAGCCGGAGCCCGAACGTCCGCGACAGGACGGCGAGGTCCTCCATGACGAGGGGGTCGGGGGAGTGGGCGGCGATGCCGATGACGCCCGGGTGGTCGACCTCGCGGATCGCGGTGATCAGCCGGTCGCGCCCCTCGTCCTCCCACTGTTCCTCGTTCTCGCAGCGGGTCTCCAGGTAGGTCACGCCGCCCAGCCCTGCCTCGCCGAGGGTGGAGGCGGCGTCGAGGTCCGCGGCGATACCTCCCGCCGCGGTGACGCCGTGGACGGAGGCCGGGGCGGAGGTCCTGTCGAGCCGGAGATGCGCGTCGATCAGTCCCGGTACGATCATGCCCGGCCAGTGGATCGGGGTCAGGAGGGGGTGGGCGGCCTCGATCTCGGCGCGTGGCCCGACCCGTACGATCCGGTCGCCCCTGACGACGATCGCCCCGTCCCTGACGGGAGGGCTCGCGACGGGCAGGACCAGAGGTGCGCAGTGGATGGAGACGACTGCCCGAGCACGCGTGCCGATGGTTCGACCGGCCCGCGTCGACATAGGCACTCCTGGATGTTCGTCCCTTTTGGAGAGGTTAAGGGGACGGGGCGGAGATCTCAAATGCATCTCCGGTAAACGTCTTCTCCACCTTCCTGACAGAAGATTGTTGATCTATCTGAAAACGGTCGATACCGTCTTTTAATGTGATACGACCCCCCAGGTTGCTGAAAGTACTGCTTGCCGCGATCGTGCTGATCCCCGTCGGTCTCACCGCCGTTCCCGCCTCCGCCGATCCCGCCCCCGAGCCCGAACACCCCTGGCGTCTGGACCACTGGCCCCGGACCCAGCCCTGGCAGCAGGACGCTCCCGAGGCCGGGACCGCGCGGCGCGCCGACCCGGGTGGCCCGGCACCGATCGACCCGCAGAACTGGAAGAACCCGGACCACATGACGTGGGCCGACTACCGCAAGCCTCCCGGCACCAACTGGGCCGACCCCGCGGCCAAGGGGTCCAAGCGGACCTTCCGCGGCGCGCTCGTCCTCGCCGACTATCCCAACCAGCCGTTCGTGGTCACCCAGCCCAAGGGGTCGACCGTCTTCAGGAACCCCAGCGCCGAGGCCCACGACATCCCCCGCGAGCAGGTCGCCCAGTTCTACAAGGACTTCCTCAACACCCCCAACGAGCTCAACCGGGGGCACACCATCCACGAGTACTGGATGGAGGACTCGGGAGGCCGCTACGGCGTGGAGCTGACCTCGTTCGGCCCGTACCGGATGCCGGGCAAGTCGCACGAGTACGCGATGGAGTTCCAGGGAGGCACGGCCTGCCCGTCCGGCGACACCTGCACCAAGAACATCAGGACCGACGCGCGGGCGGCGTGGGTCGGCGCCGTCGGCCAGGAGGTCCCCGCGGGCTTCGACTTCGTCTTCTACCTGAGCGCGGGGCAGGACGAGTCGGCCACCTGGCAGGAGTTCGGCCCGATCAAGTTCCCGACCAAGGAGGCGGTGACCGACGACTTCGGCCCGCCGGACCCGGCCCTGCCCAACTGGGCCAGGACCCGCTACGTGGAGTGGACGTCCTGGGCCTCGGCCTCGTCCATCTGGCCCAACGCCGGGGGCGGCTCCTCCACCCAGGCCGAGAGCTCCGGGCAGGGCGTCTACGCCCACGAGCTCAGCCACATCCTCGGCATCGGCGACAACTACAACAACCCGTTCGGGGTGCCACCGCGCCGGGCGTACACCGGCGTCTGGGAGATGCTCAGCCGGGGCAGCTTCAACGGTCCCGGCGGACCGCACAGCCGCTGGCTGATCCCGCCCACCTCGGGCGGCTCGATGGGCGCCCAGCACATGCTCCGCAACAAGATCAAGCTGGAGATGGTGGACGAGGCCAACGTGCTGCGCCTGTCCAGGGAGGCGCTGGCCGAATCGGGGCTCGTCGTGGCGAAGGTGACCGCCCGGGTGGCCCAGCCGGGACCCACCGGCCTGTCAGGGGTGAACATCGCCTTCGGGAACGGCGACCGCAGCCCGGCCTGTGACGTGAACGCCGACCCGTTCTGCGACGGCGGAGGCTACGACAACTACACCGTCGAGGTCGTGGACCGGATGGGCGCCGACTCCTTCACCCCCGACTCCGGCGTGTTGCTGGCCAAGACCAAGAACGAGGACCGGGCGCCCTTCGAGTGGGTCGTCGACGCCAACCCGCAGGACATCGGCATGACCGACTACGTGCTGCCGGACGGCACCGCCGTGCCCATCACGGTCGGCGACTACCGCCAGCTGGCGGACGCGCTCTTCCACGCGGGCACCGGCTCGGGCTCGGAGTTCGAGTACGTGGACCAGGCCAACCGGCTCCACTTCTACGTCCTCGACCTCAAGCGCGACCGCAAGGGCATCCTGTCGTACACGGTGGCGATCCGCTCCCTGGACGGCGCCGGGCCGAACAGGCGCGGTGTGAAGCTGCTCCCGTCCGTCGGCGTCCCCTCGGGCAAGGACCTGACGTCCTGCCGCTTCCCGCTGTTCAACACCGGCAGGGCCGCCCCGGCGCGGGGACAGCACCCCGAGGACGTGAGCGCCTACCTCAAGGGTGACGTCTACCGGCTGTCGGCGACCGTCGACGGCCGAGGCTGGACGGCTTCGCTGCCCAACGAACTCGCGACCGCCGACTCCGGGGGGAACACCCTGGTCACCGTGAACGCGCGACGCGGAGCGGGCGGCGGACACCTCGCCAAGGTGACCCTCACCGCCACCTCGGAGAGCGACCCGTCGAAGAAGGCCACGGCGACCTGCGTCGCGCTGGGACGCTAGCGCCGCAGGGCGGCGGGAGAACCGCGCGTGTCACCCGGGCGCCACGAAGCGCCCGGGTGACACGGACGGGACTCCCGTGAAAAAGGACCCCTGTGAAAAAGGACCCCGTGAAAGGGGACGTCCGCGACAACGGGTTCACCCACTGTTGGCCGTGCGAGCGCGCGGCCACCGGCATTGCGTCTGGTTGAATCAATCTTGAGAGAACGCGCCGGCCGGGCGGGGGCCGCGGGCGTGCCGTGGTCTTCTCCAAGGGGGGTGGATGGCCGGGCCGTCGAACGTGCCTGATCAGCGCGGTGCGAAACCGCCGAGACGGCGGATACCGCTGGCGGCGCCCGCCGCGGCCGGGGTCGCCGCGGCCGTGGCCAGCGTCCTGGCGACCTCGCTGGACGTGTGGGACCTGCCCACCGAGGCCAAGGTCGGCGTCACCGCGGTCGCCGGTCTCCTGGTCGGCCTGCTCACCTGGGCGACGACCGGCTCGCGGTCCGAGGAGCGGGGCGTCGGTGTCGCCGGAACGTCGTGGCGCCCGCCCGACCAGTGGCCGCCGGTCTCCGCGCACTTCACCGGCCGCACCGAGTCGCTGGCCGAGCTGCGCGAGGTCTTCGCCGAGCGCCGCCGCTCCCGGGACCACGCGGGGAGCGCCTCGCCGCTGGTCGTCTCGGTGTACGGCAGGGGCGGGGTGGGCAAGTCCGTGCTCATCGCCAGGTTCGGGCACGAGATCGCCGGAAGCTTCCCCGACGGACGCCTCTACGCCGACCTGCGCGGCGAGGTGGAGGCCCCGGTCGGCCCCGAGGAGGTGCTGATCGGCTTCCTGCGCGCCCTCGGCGTGCGGCTCACCACCGACCCGGGCGGCCTGGCCGAGCTGCGCACGCTCTGGCTGACCTGGACCAAGGGCAGGCGCATCCTGATCTGCCTGGACAACGCCCACGACGGCGACCAGGTCAGGGACCTGATCCCGGCCGAGCCCGGGTGCGCGGTCATGGTCACGTCGAGGCAGCCGCTGTTCCTGCTCAACACCTACGACAAGCGGCTGTCGGTGTTCAGCGAGGCGCAGGGCGTCGAGCTGCTGGCGCGGCTGGCCGGGGACGACAGGGTCGCCGCCGACCTGGAGTCGGCCCAGGAGATCGTACGGATGTGCGACCACCTGCCGCTGGCCATCAGCATCTGCGGCGGCCGCCTGGCCACCCGGGAGAACTGGACCCTGCGCCGTCTGGCCGACCGGCTGAGGGACGAGCGCCGCCGCCTCGACCAGCTGGAGATCGGCCGCAGGCTCGACAAGAGCGTGCGCGCCTCCCTGCAGCTGAGCTACGACGACTGCACCGGGCTCCAGCGCCGCCTGCTGCGCCTGCTCAGCATGGTCAGCGCCCCCGACGCGCCCGGCTGGGTGGCGGGGGAGCTGCTCGCCACCTCCGAGCCCGAGGGCGCCGACCAGCTGGAGGCGCTCATCGACGCCCAGCTCGCGGAGTGCTCGGGCATCGACCTCTCCGGGGTGATGCGCTACCGGCTGCACGACCTCGTCAAGATCTTCGCCCGTGAGCTGGCGCTCTCCGACGACGACGAGAGCCACCGCAGGGCGGCCGTCGAGCGGGTTCTGTCCGGCTACCGCCGCCGCGCGGAGGCCGCGGCCGTGGCCCGCTGGCCCCAGGACTGGGGGCGCAGGGTCAGGCCCGTCGGCGCGGAGTCCGCCCCGGTGGCGGTGACGCGGGCGCAGATCTCGGCGGCCGACTGGCTCAACGCCGAGAGGCTCACCCTGGTCGCCGTGATCGGCCAGGCCAGGAGCATGGAGATGTGGGAGCTGGCCTGGGGGCTCGGCCGGGCCTTCTGCTCGCTCTGCCACTCCCTGCGGGCCTACTGGTCCGACTGGCGGGCGGTCGCCGAGATCCTGTGCGAGGCCGCGGACCGGATGGGCGACCCGCGGGCGCTGGGCATCGCGCTGCTGGACCGGTCGGCGGTGGCGGGCGGGCAGGGCGGTCACCACAGCGCCACGGCGGACGCGGAGCGGGCGCTGGAGATCTTCACCGACCTCGGCGAGACGTGGTGGGCGGCGCGGGCGATGCGCACGGTCGGCATGTCCCTGTTCAACGACGGCCACCTCGACCGCGCTCAGGGGTACCTGATCGGCGCCATCACCGCCTTCAAGGGCGAGGACGACCGCTGGTGGGCGGCGAGGACCCAGCGCAACCTCGCCGAACTCCGGCTCGCCCAGCGCAGGCCCGAGGAGGCGCGGGAGTTGCTGGAGGACGCCCTGGGGGTGTTCGAGCGCGACCGCAACCGCTACTCGGAGGCGCAGACGCTGCGCGCGTACGGCGAGGTGCTCGGCGCGACGGCGAGGGGACTGCACGCCGCGGGCGACGCCCGCGCCGCGAGCGAGGACTTCGCGCGAGCCGGTTTCAGCCTGGACCGGGCCGCGGAGATGTTCCGGCTCCGAGGGGAACTGTGGGAGGAGGCCCGGTGCCTGCGCGCGGCCGGGGAGGTCGGCAACCCGGCCAACGCGCTGCGCGAGCTCACCTACGTGCGCCGGGCCACCGAGATGCTCACCGCGCTCGGCGACTCGTGGGGCGTGGCCAGGTCCGAGCTGTCGGCGGGACGTGCCCACGGGCGGCTCGGCCGTACGCGCGAGGCGCAGGAGTCGCTGCTGCGGGCGGTACGCGACTTCGGGGAGCTGGGCGACCGGTGGTGGATGGCGAGGAGCCTGCGCTACCTGGGGGAGGCCCACCTGGAGGCGGGCGACCGGCAGGCCTCGGTCTCGGCCCTGCGGCAGGCCCAGGACATCTACCGCAGCCTCGGCAACCAGGCGGGGATGGGCCGCACCCTGGAACTCCTGCGCCGCGCGGAGGGGTGAGAGCGTACACCGACTCCGGTCGCGCGCCGGTCCGGGAGGCGGGTGACGCGCGGGGGAGTCGCCGCGGGATCCGGGCCGGTCCGTGGCCGGGAGGGCAGGGGCGGGGTCCGCACGCCGCGCCAAGGCCGGGACACGGAAATCCGCGCGCCGTGTCCGTGCCGCGCGGGGGGAGGCCGGGGTATTCAGGAGTCGGTGGCCGTCAGCAGGTGCCGGGCGGCGTCGCGCGCCTCGTCGATGCTCTCGTGGAACAGCTTCTTGACCTGCTGGGCCTGCTCGGTCAGGTGCTCCAGCCCGGGGAGGGCCAGGGAGTCCTCCGCGGTCTCGGCGACCAGGGCCTCGTAGCGGGGGGTCCGTTCCGCGAGCACCTGGAGCTGCAGGTAGGCGCGGTAGACGCCGTCGGCCTTGCGGACCTGCCGGGCGTACTCCTCCAGCGTGCGGATCCGCCTGGTCAGCGAGAGCTCGGCGGTCTCCAGGGCCTTGACGTAGGGGGTGAAGGCCTCGGCCACCTCGGGCGGGGGCGTGCCCGGTACGAGCCGGTTGTGCTCGGCCCTCATGTCCGACAGCCGCACCAGCTTCCTGGCGATCCGCCAGGTCTGGTCGGGCAGGGTCACCGCGTTGTCGATCGTGTCGAGCAGGCGCGCCCGGTTGATCTCGGAGGAGAGGATCGTCTCCGTGGCGTCCTGCGTGCGGCGGAGCAGGTCGCCGCAGCCGCCGTCGAGGTCCTCCGGCAGGATGAACCGGTCCCTGTGCTCCATGGCCACCCGGACGCGCCGCCGCTCCCGGCGGCCCTCGGGGTCGTTGCCCAGGCCGCGTAGCGCGGAGAAGGAGATCAGGACGAGGACGGCGATGAAGCCTCCCGTGGCGCTCAGGCTCGCCATGAGCAGCAGGAGTCCGGCGATCGCCACCACCTTGACGGGGTCGGGCCCCCTGCGGCGGGGGATCTGCCCCAGCCGGGCCGCGCGCAGCGCCTGCGGGCTGGCGCGTAAGGCCGAGGAGATCGGGGCCGGTAGGGCCGGATCGATCAGCAGGTGCGGGGGACGTCTCCTCGGATCCACACGACCTCCAGGTGATGGGGTACCGGCGGGTCCTTCCACTGTCGCTCATGGAGGGAGAAATGACGCATTTACGGATGCCGTATGAGGACATCGGTAATTACGGAAACCGGCGTCGGGTGTTAACTGCCCACGCGTAAAGGGATGTATAAACTCCAAGATGATGAACGACTTCACGCGTTGGATCGATCTTGAAGGTGCCGTCAACGTCCGCGACCTCGGCGGGCTCGCCACGGTTGACGGCGGGACCACACGCTTCGGCCGGATCTACCGGTCGGACAATCTGCAGGGGCTGACCGGACGGGATGTCCGGCGGCTCGTCGCCGACCTGAAGCTCCGCAACGTCGTCGACCTGCGCTCGGGCCCCGAGGTGCGCCTGGAGGGGCCGGGGCCGCTCACCGAGGTGGCGGAGGTGAACATCCACCACCTCACCCTGTTCGCCGAGGGCGGCGTGCACACCGACGTCGAGGCCGACACCATCGAGGGCGACAAGGTGCTGCCCTGGACGGAGGAGCGGATCGAGGAGGATATCGCGGAGCTCCGGGTGACCGGGTTCTACTACGGCTACCTCCGCGACCGCCCCGACTCGGTCCTGGCCGCCCTGCGCGCCATGGCCCTCGACGACGGGGCCGCCATCGTCCACTGCGCGGCGGGCAAGGACCGCACCGGTGTCGTGTGCGCGCTCGCGCTCGAGGTCGCCGGTGCCACCCGCGAGGCGATCGTCGCCGACTACGTCGCCACGGGCGACCGCCTGGAGGGCATCCTGACGCGGCTGCGCTCCAGCGACACCTACCGCGACGACCTCGACACCCGCCCGGCCGAGGACCACCGCCCGAGGTCGGAGTACATCGAGCAGTTCCTGGGCGTCCTCGACGACCGGTTCGGCGGACCGCTGGAGTGGCTCGCCTCGCACGGCTGGAGCGAGAGCGACTCACGGATCCTCCGCGCCCGCCTGCGCGACTAGGGATTCTCCGGGAGGACGCGCCCGCCTGTTTGATCAGGGACTCTCCGGGAGGACGCGCCCGCCTGCGTGGCTAGGGGTTTTCCAGGACGACGACCCGGCGTTCGGCGGCCGAGCGGCGGGCGGCCTCCAGCACGGTGAGGGCCTCGACGACCTCCTCCGGGGCGACCGGTGGCGGGGCGCCCCGCGTGAGGCACGCCACCACGGCCCGGTAGAAGCCCGCGTAAGAGCCGGGCTCCGTGGGGACGGCGCGGACACCGTCACGGGCACCGCCGGGACCACCGGGACCGCCGACGTCCGCGCCGAGGGTGCCCCAGCGCTCGGGCGGCTCCTCGCCGAAGCCGGGGGAGGCGGGCGTCAGACCGGCGCGCAGCTGCTCCTCCTGCACGTCCAGGCCGTACTTCAGGTATCCCGCCCGCGAGCCCAGCACCCGGAAGCGGGGGCCCGGCAGGGAGGCGACCGAGCTCGCCCACAGGTGGGAGCGGGCCCCGCTCGCGTGGGAGACGGCGATGAAGGTGTCGTCGTCGGCGTTCACCCCGGAACGGCGCACGTCCGACTCGGCGTAGACGTCGACGGCCGGGCCGAGCAGCCGCAGGGCCTGGTCGACCAGGTGGCTGCCGAGGTCGTACAGCAGCCCGGCGACCTCCTCGGTCCCGCCCGTCTCGCGCCAGCCGCCCTTCGGCACCGGCCGCCAGCGTTCGAAACGCGACTCGAACCGGTTGACCTCGCCCAGCTCGCCCTCCGCGACCAGGTGCCCGAGCGTGAGGAAGTCGCCGTCCCAGCGCCGGTTCTGGAACACGGTCAGCATCAGGCCGAGATCGCGTGCCAGGTCCGCCAGTCCGCGCGCCTCCTTGGCGGTCGCGGCGAGCGGCTTGTCCACCACCACCGGCAGGCCCGCCTTCAGCGCGGCCTCCGCCAGCGGGACGTGCGTGCGGTTGGGGGAGGCGATCACGACCAGGTCGACGGAGTCCCACAGCTCGGCGGCGTCCCCGGCCACCCGCGCGCCGTATTTGCCCGAGACCTCGGCGGCCCGCCGCGGATCACCGGTGACCACCGCCGACAGCCGCAGCCCCGGCGTCGTGGAGATCAGCGGGGCGTGGAAGAACGCCCCGGCCACCCCGTACCCGACGAGGCCGACGCGCAGGCCGGTCATCGCGCGTCCAGGGCGTCATGGACGTACCCGGCTCCGTGTGCGGCGGGACCGACGCGGAGATCAGTCACCGCGCCGCTCGTCACGCTCGGCCAGGAACGCCTCGAACTGGGCGGCGAGCTCATCACCGGTCGGCATCTCCGAGGGCTCGGCCATCAGGCTCTCGCGCTCGGAGCCCGCCGCGAACGCGTCGTACTGCTGCTCCAGGCCGGTGATGGCGGTGGACAGCTCCTGGGAGGCCTGGATCTGCTCGGCGATCTCGGCGTCGGTCTTCTCCGCGGCCTCGCGCAGGCCCTCCAGCGGGAACACCAGCCCGGTGCTCTTGGTGACCGCCTCCAGCGCGGTCACCGCGGCCGACGGGTATTCGGCCTGGGCGAGGTAGTGCGGGACGTGCACGGCGTAGCCGAGGGCGTCGCGTCCCTTGTCGCCGAGCCGGAACTCGATCAGCGCGGCCACACTGCCGGGCACCTGGACCCTGCCGAAGGCACTGCTCTGGCCGGTGACCAGCTCGGGGCGGCTGGCGTGGCCGGTGACGCCCAGCGGGCGGGTGTGCGGGACGGCCATCGGGATGCCGTGGGTGGTCACCAGCCTGCCGACGTTCAGCCGGGTGGCCAGCGTGTCGACGGCGGCGGTGAACAGCTCCCACTCGCGGTCCGGCTCGGGGCCGCTGAGCAGCAGGAACGGGGTCCCCGTGGTGTCGTGGGCCAGGTGCAGCAGGAGCTCGGGACTCTCCAGGGCCACCCACCGGTCGGTGTCGAAGGTCATGGTGGGCCGCCGGGAGCGGTAGTCCAGCAGACGGTCCACGTCAAAGGTCGCCACGACCCGGTGCTCCAGCTCGTCGAGCAGGTGGGCGATGGCGAGCCGTCCGGCGGCGCCCGCGTCCACGAACCCGTCGAAGTGGTAGAGCAGCACCGGATCGGTCAGCTCAGGGACGTCTCCGCTGAGCCGGTAGAGATCCGTCGGGTCGAACACCGTTTTCCAGCCTTTCGTCGGTCGTCTCTTCAGCTCAACCCGTATGGGGTCCGCTGAATTCCGCCTGCCCTCGGCGATCACACGGCACCCTACCGGGGCACAATGGGTCACATGCAGCCTGACCCTGAGCTTGAGGAGTTCGCAACCCGTCTGTTCGATCTGGCGAGGACCGGCGAGACGGAGCGGCTCCGCGCCTACGTCGAGGCCGGGGTCCCGGCCGATCTCACCAACGACAGGGGCGACACCCTGCTCATGCTCGCCGCCTACCACGGCCACGCCGAGACGGTCCGGGCGCTGACCGAGCTGGGCGCCGACCCCGGCAGGGCGAACGACCGGGGGCAGACACCACTGGCGGGCGCGGTGTTCAAGAAGGAACCCGCTGTGATCAGGGCACTTCTGGAGGCCGGGGCCGATCCGGACGCCGGTACCCCCTCGGCGGCGGACGCGGCCCGGATGTTCGGTCAGCACGAATACCTGAAATGGTTCGAGAGATAACTCAGAAACCACGATATCCAGGTGTTTCCTGACGTATAGGAAAACGGGCGTCCTTCGGCCATCCTTGGGGAGTGGGAACTACTACTACGCGTAGGTCAGGCCTACCTCTCCGCATCCCCCCGTTACCCTGTCCCTTCCCCAGCGAGGTCAACCCCCACGTCGAGCGGGTCAACGCCGAGACCCTCGACTGGCTCGTGGACACGGGCATCCTGGAGGATGCCGAGACCGTCGAGCGCTACCGCCAGGCCAAGTACGGCTGGCTGGGGGCCCGCACGTATCCCTATGCCGAACACCACACGCTTCGCCTGGCGACCGACTGGTGCGTGTGGCTGTTCGCCTTCGACGACGCCTTCTGTGAGTCGGGCCGCGGCGCCGGTGAGATAACCCGCGCCCTGCCCCGGCTGTTCACCGTCCTCGACGACCTGGAGGCCGGGGAGGAGGTCGACGACGTCTTCGCCAGGACGCTCCTGGAGATCAAGACCAGGATCTCCACGTACGGCGGCGACGACCAGCTCGACCGCTGGCGCACCGTTACCAAGGACTACCTCTTCGCCCAGGTGTGGGAGGCCGCCAACCGCGAGGCCGACGTCGTGCCGCAGGTGGACGACTACATCTTCATGCGGCGGCGCACCGGCGCCATGCTCACCGTCTTCGCCCTCATCGACGTCGCCAGCGGACGCAGCCTCACCCCCGAGGAGTGGCGCCACCCCGACGTCAAGGCGATCACCGAGAGCGCCAACGACGTCGTCGTCTGGGACAACGACATCATCTCGTACGCCAAGGAGAGCGACAGCGCCAACTCGCGCAACAACCTGGTGAGCGTGCTCTCCAGGCACCGGGGCTACTCGCGGCAGCAGGCCATGGAGACGATCGGCGCCATGCGCAACCGGGCCATCGCCGACATGGTGGCCCTGCGTCCCTCGCTGGAGGCACTCGGCTCCGAGGCGGTGCTCGCCTACGTGCGCGGCCTGGAGTTCTGGATCAGCGGCAGCGTCGACTACTCGCTGACCAGCTCCCGCTACACGGCCGCCTGGCAGCCCGAGACGCCCAAGCCCCCCGCCGCCGAATGACACTCACCCCTGAAGGACCTGACCGTCCTCGTGGTCTCCGAGCGCGAGGACGATCAGCTCCTCCAGGTTGAGCCTCCTGCCCTGGGCGAACGCCTTCTCGTGAGCCTCCTCGCCGAGGATGCGCTTGCACTCCTTGATGCAGCGGTCGTGCTCGGAGTTGAAGAACGGGGAGCCCAGCTGCGGCATCCCGAAGGTGCGCCAGTTGGCCTGGCCGCCGCCCATCAGCCGGGCCGCGAGCGCCGCCTGGCCGTCCTCCAGCGCCTGCTTGGCCACCACCTCGATCGCCAGGCCGATGCCGAGCACGTCGTGGAAGTAGCGCTTGAGCCGGAGCGCCTCACGCGCGTTCGACATGGCCTCGGGGGAACGGCCCATCGCCTGGTACACGCTGGCGAGCGCGTAGATGGCGTAGGAGCGCAGCCACAGCTCGCCGCGCTGGGTGCAGACCGCGATGCAGTCGCGCAGCAGCACCTCGGCCTCGGCCGGCTCGTTCTGGATGAGCAGCACCATGGACAGCTCGACGATGGAGGGCAGCAGGCCCGGGTTGAGCTCGCGCCCGCTCTTGTGGAACTCGATCGCCACGCCCAGCAGCGCGCTCGCCTTCTGCAGGTCGTTCTGCAGGAACGCGGCCGTGCCGAGCATCTTGGTGGCCAGGATGACCGCGCCCGAGTCGCCGACCCTGACGGCGTCGGAGCTGCACTGCTCCGCGGCCTCGATCGCGCCGGTGATGTTTCCCTGCGCGCTGTTGATGTAGGACAGCACCCACAGCGCCTTGCACCGGTCGGGACTCGGCTGACGCGCCAGCTCCAGGGTCTTCTCCAGATAGAGCCTGCCCTCGCGGGCCAGCCCGCAGGCCACCCACATGAACCACAGGGAGGACAACAGCTTCAGCCCCGACTGCACCTCACCGGGGTTGCTCAGGCAGTGGTCGAGCGCGACGCGGATGTTGTCGTGCTCGTGGCGCATCCTGACGTACCAGTAGACCTGGCGGGCGCCCGACCAGGCGTCCTCGCTCCGCTTGGCCAGCTGCAGGTAGTAGTCGCGGTGCCTCTCCCTGATCACGGCGGTCTCGCCGAGCTTGTCCAGCCACTCCTCGCCGTACTGCCGCAGGGTGTCGATCAGCCGGTAGCGGTGCCCGGAGGGGGTGCCGTCGCTCAGCAGGATCGACTTCTCCACCAGGCTGGAGATGAGCTCCATGATGTCCTCGGAGGGGAGGCTGTCGCCCGAGCAGACGTAACGGGCGGCGTCGAGCTCGAAGTCTCCGGCGAAGACCGACAGCCGCGCCCACAGCAGCCGCTCGGCCGGCTCGCACAGCTCGTGGCTCCAGCCGATCGCGGCCCGCAGCGTCTGGTGCCTGGGCAGCGCCGTGCGGCTCGCCCCCGCGAGCAGGCTGAACCGGTCGGCGAGCAGGCCGAGGATCTGCTCCACCGACAGGGCGCGCATCCGGACCGCGGCCAGCTCGATGGCGAGCGGTATGCCGTCGAGGCGGCGGCAGAGCTCCGCCACCGGGCCGATGTTGTGCTCGTCGAGCATGAAGTTGGGCACCACCGCGCTCGCCCGCGCGACGAAGAGCTGCACCGCCTCGTTGGTGAAGACGTCCTCGCCGGGGGAGTCGCCGGGGACGGCGAGCGGCGGGATGGTGACCGTGTGCTCGCCCCTGGCGTTCAGCGACTGGCGGCTGGTCGCCAGGATGGTCAGCCCCGCGGCATTGCCGAGCAGGTCCTCGAAGAGGGCGCCGCACGCGTCGACCAGGTGCTCGCACGTGTCGATGATCAGGAGGATCTCACGGTCGCCCAGCCACTCGACCAGCGTCTCGTCCGCCGAGCGGGCGGACTGGTCGGCGATCCCGAGGGCCGAGGTGATCGTGTGGCGGACCATCCCCGAGTCCTGGAGGCGGGCCAGGTCGGCGAACCAGACGCCGTCCTTGAAGTCGCTCCGCATCTGGTGCGCGATCCGCAGGGCGGTGCGGGACTTGCCGACGCCTCCGATGCCGGTCACCGTGACCAGGCGGTGCTCGCCCAGCCGCTGCCGGAGTGTGCTGAGCAACCTGGTGCGCCCCACGAAGCTGGTCAGCTCGTTGGGCAGATTGCCGTCTCGCCGCCATCCTGCTGGCGTTGTCATGGCGCCTCACGGGGGGATAGCCGGAACCTGCCACCGCATCGTACCGTCTGGGCCCCTGCCTGTCCCTGGCGTCGCGACGCGCGAGAGCGGGCTTTCCCGGAGGAAACGGGCTTTCCTCCGGGCCCTTCCCCGGGCAGCCGGGAGGCTCTCCACCTTTCTCCGGGAGGGGGGAGACACGGGCCGCGCGGGGGGCCGGTGGTGGCTAGCATGGGGCGCGTGACAGTGCGCGAACCCGATGACCTGCGTCCCGTCGACCTCGCCGACGACGGGCTGCCGATCCTGCCCGACCAGACCGCCGACGACACCGATCTCGGCTGGAACGAGTGGCGCGAGGCCGACGACGACGCCCGCCTGATCGAGGAGCGCCCTCCCCACTGGGGGTGACCCCGAGAGTCCGCGCCTCGCCGCGTGCCCGGCCTTTCCGGGGATGCGGCCTTTTCCGGTACGGCGTACGCGGTGCCGGGTACGCGGCACCGGGTCCTCACGTCCCTAAAGGCCGGATCCCGCCGGTGGGCGTCCCGTTAGGAGACCACGTCCTTGGCGCGGAAGCGGCGGAAGGCGAACGCGATCAGGATCGCCGAGTAGGTGACGGAGACGGCCACCCCCTTGAGCATGCCGTCGTACTCCGGCTGGGGGGCCAGGGCGTCCAGCCACGCGGTGTTCCAGAACGTCGGCAGAAACTCCCTGAGCCAGCCGAGCGCCTCGACCGCCTGCAGGATGTTGCTCACGATCACCAGGCCGACCGCCCCGCCGACCGCCCCCAGCGGGGAGTCGGTGCTGACGGAGAGCAGGAAGGCCAGGGCCGCGACCACGAACTGGCTGACCAGGGCGTAGCCGATCACCACCCCGAACCGGGGCAGCACGTCCAGGGCGGCGATCGTCTCGCCGGTCCCCGGCACCCGGACGTCGTTCCACCCGAAGGCGAGGGTCCCGGCGAGCAGGGCCATCACCGGCAGGCAGATCACCGCCGCCGCCGAGTAGCCCATCGCGACGATCAGCTTCTGCCGCAGCAGGCGGTCGCGCGGGATCGGGGCGGCCAGCAGGTAGCGCAGTGACGACCAGCTGGCCTCGCCGGCCACCGTGTCGCCGCAGAACAGCGCCACCGCGACGACCAGCAGGAAGCTCGCCGACACCGACAGGGCGAACGCCGCGAAGTTCAGCGCGCCCTCGGTGGCCAGGTCGGAGATGCGCAGCGTGGTGGTCGGCTGCCCGGACCCGGCGCCGACCTTGAAGGCGATCACCAGGATCCACGGCAGCGCGAGCAGCAGGCCGAACATCACCAGCGTGCGGCGCCGCTTGAACTGCCGGACGATCTCCACGGCGAGCGGCAGCGTGCGTCCGGGCGCGTACCCGCGCGCCGAACCGTTCTCCGCGACGCCGCTCTCCGTATCTCCGTTCCGTATGGGGCCGTCGCCCGTCGCGCCGGTCATGGTGCCACGGGCACCGTCGGTGTCGCTCACGCCTTCTCTCCGATCAGGTCCAGGAAGACGTCCTCCAGGCGGGTGCCGGAGCCGTTGACCGGGGTGCGGCTGCTCAGCAGCTCGGCCACGGTCCCGGCCGTGACGAGACGTCCTCGGTGCATGACCACCACGTGACTGCAGGTCTGCTCCACCTCGGCGAGCAGGTGGCTGGAGACGATGACCGTGCGTCCACCCCTGGCGTAGCGGATCAGGACCTCGCGCATCTCGCGGATCTGGGGCGGGTCGAGACCGTTGGTGGGTTCGTCCAGGACGAGCAGGTCGGGCAGGCCGAGCATGGCCTGCGCGATGGCGAGGCGCTGGCGCATGCCCTGCGAGTAGGTGCGGACGGCGCGCTCCAGGGCCTTGCCGAGCCCGGCGATCTCCAGGGCCTCGGTGAACCGGGCGTCCTCGGCGGGCCGGCCGGTCGCCTTCCAGTACAGCTCCAGGTTGTCGCGGCCGTTGAGGTGCGGCAGGAAACCGGGGCCCTCGACGAACGAGCCGAGCCTGGACAGGACCGGGGCGCCGGGCGCCACCCGGTGACCGAAGATCCGCACCTCGCCGCCGTCGGGTCTGATCAGGCCCATCAGCATGCGCAGGGTGGTCGTCTTGCCCGCCCCGTTGGGGCCGAGCAGGCCGAGCACCTGGCCGTGCTCGACGGTGAACGACAGGTCGTTCACCGCGAGCTCGCCGTTGCGGTACGCCTTGGTCAGGCCGTGGATCCGCAGCGGCACGGAGTCGAGCTCGGGGTCGTGCTCGTCGGCGGGGCGGCGGCGCCCGGCGAGCAGCAGGGCCGCCGCGACGGCGAGGGAGAGCAGCGGCAGTGCCCAGATCCACCAGGCCGGGCCGGTCGAGGGGGCGCGCAGGGTGGCGTAGGTGGGGACGGTCACGGCCGGTGAGACCAGGGCGACCTGGTAGACGGCCGGGGTCGCGGGGGTGCTGTAGCCCAGGTCGGTGGTGGTGAACGCGACGCGCAGCCGGTGCCCGACGTCGAACCTGTGGTCGATCGCCGGGAGGGTCACCGTGGCCTCGCCCGAGCCGCTCTCGGGGATCGCGATCCTGACCGGGGCGACGAGCCCCTCGGGCAGGATCGGCGCCTGGGTCGCGCCCGCGACGTCGTACAGCTTGGCGAACAGCGTCACCTCGTCCGACGCGCCGCCGTCCGGACGCGTGCCGCTCCCGGCCTCGCCGCTCTCCGCGCCGTCACCCGGCGCGCCGTCGCCCGCGTCGCCCGCAGCGGGGGACCCGGACCGTTCGGGCGTCACCCGCACCCGTACGGTCGAGCTGCCGGTGACCTGGAGCGGGGCGGTGAGCGGGGCGGAGTCGAAGGTGGCGCTCTGGCCCGCCATGTCGATCGACAGGTTCGCGGTGGCTCCGCCGCCGAGACCGCCGAAGCCGGGGACCGCGGAGATCGAGGAGGGGGAGCCACCGGGCGGGTTGGCCACCTGCTGGGCGGACCCGCTGAGCGGCACGGAGGTCTGGCCGGTGCCCGACAGTCCCGGATAGCGGCCGGCGACGGCGTGCAGCTGGACCGGGCGCCGGGTCCCGGGGTCGCGCCCGCCGTCGCGGGTGACGGTGAAGGAACCGGCCGCCCGCCCGGCCCCCTCGTCGTTCTTCAGGTAGCGGTCGAACCAGCCGAGCGTCTTGTCGTGCAGCCAGTCGACCTCGCCGTTGCCGCCGTCGTGGCCGCCGTCGAACCAGGCGACCTCCACCGGGGCGCCGGTGGCGGCGATCGCCCTGGCGTTGGCGTCCGCCTGGCCCAGGGTGAACAGCGAGTCGCGCTGTCCCTGGAGCAGCAGCGTCGGAACCTTGATCCTTCCGGGCACCGAGATCGGGCTGGACCTGCGCAGCGTCTCCACCGCGTCCGCCGTCGCCCGGCCGCTCTCCGCCACCTTCTGGTACATGTCACAGATCTCCGGCAGGAACCGGCCGCACCGGACCTCCTCCGCGGTGAGCGGCCGGGGCTGGGCGGGCGGCGGCTCGTCCCTGTCTCCCGCCTCTCCCGCGCCCCCGCTTCCGCCGAGGGCGGCCAGACCGGCCGCGCCCGGCGGGCCCGCGGTGGGGCCGCCCCGGCTGAAGAACAGCCCGGCCCACATGCGTTTGAACACCCCGCTCTCCGGGCCCTGCCCGGTGGCGTTGGGGAACAGCGCGTCGGCGAGGTCGTACCAGGTGATCTGCGGGGCGATCGCGTCGATCCTGGGGTCGTGGGCGGCGGCCATCAGCGAGATGGCCCCGCCGTAGGAGCCGCCCGCGACGCCCACCCGAGGGTCGCCCGCCGCGTCGAGCCGGACCTCGGGCCGCCTGGCGACCCAGTCGACCAGCTGGCGCACGTCCTTGACCTCGTAGTCGGGGGAGTTCAGCGCGATCTGTCCCGAGGAGCGGCCGAAGCCCCGCGCGGACCAGGTCAGCACGGCGTAGCCGTCCTGGGCCAGCCGTACGGCGGCGTCCCTGACGCTCCGCTTGCTGCCGCCGAAGCCGTGCGCGAGCAGCACCGCGGGGGCCCTGCCACCCCCGGCCGGGGGGAAGAAGCTCGTGTCCAGCGTGACCCGCTGGTCGTCGCCGGGGCCGTCGACCACCGTGATCATCTGGTTCTGGGGCCGTACGTCCGGATCGGACGGCCACACCAGCCAGGCCGCGACACCGACGATCAGCACGGCGGCCACGGCGATCCCCGGGACCCAGGCGGCCCGTTTTCCCCCACGTTGCATGACGAGAGCCTACTGATTCGAGCTGAGAGGCTCCTGAGACCGTTCTCAGGAGCGTTCTTGCCGGTCAGACGCCGGGGCCGAACACGAGGGATTACCCACGTGGGAAAAAGGGAGAGCCATCCCGATGCTCAGGGTTGTCCCCGATTGCGGAGCGAGGTAAAGGAGCGGCATCATTTCGACGCGTGAAGCCAGTAGAGAGCCTCCGAAGAAGAGCCACTCCCGTTATCGAGTGGGCTCTGCCGTATTGGACACGCGGGAAGGCCGGCAGGGAGACCCCGGAGGATCTGTTCAGGCTCCTCTACCTCGGGTGGCTGGTGGCTTTCTCGTTCAAGGTGCTCGGGGCGTCCTGGGACGTTTCCTGGCATTTCAAGTGGCTCCGTGACGACCTCGCCCCGCCGCACCTGCTCAACAGCGTCGGCACCGCCATCGCCCTCGCGCTCACGATCATCCACGTCTACACCGGTTACGGCGTGGACAGGCTCGCGCAGCGCCTCATCACCTGGGGCACGGGCGTCTTCCTGGTCGCGGTCCCGCTGGACCTGATCAACCACCGGATCAACGGGCTCGACATCACCTCGTGGAGCCCGTCCCACCTGATGCTCTACATCGGCACGCTCTTCATGGTCTGCGGCGTGATCCGGGGCTGGTTCGTGCGGGCGGTGCCGGGACGGACGCGCACGCTGGTCCTCGGCGGGCTCTTCGTGTTCCTCTTCGAGAACGTCTGGTTCCCGGAACAGCACCAGGAGTACGGCGTGTACAGCATCGCCGCCTGGGACCGGGGGACGCCGGAGGCCGAGCCGATCCTGATCAAGTTCGCCGCCGACCAGATCGGCCTGCCGGTGGACGACAGGGCCGTGGCGCTCCACTTCGCGCTGCCCGTGCCCGACCAGCTCTACCCGCTCTACGCGGTGATGGCCGCCCTCATGGTGGCCGTCTACGCCCGCGCGATGATCGGCCGGATGTTCTCCGCCACCGCCGTGGTCGGCGTCTACGTCGTCTTCCGCACCCTGATCTGGCCGCTCCTGGCCGTGGCCGATTTCCCGCGCTCGGCGATCCCTGTCTTCCTGATCGCCGGGGCGCTCGCCGTCGACCTGGCGTTCCTGATCAGGATGCCCGTGGTCAGGGCCCTGGTCGGCTCCCTCGGCGCGACCCTCCTCGTCGACCAGGCGCTGCGCTTCCAGCACGAGCTGTTCATGGCGCCCCCGCTGGTGCCCCCCGCGACCATGCTGGTCGGGGGGGCCGGGCTCGCCGTCCTGTGGCTGGCCGCCGAATGGTCGTTCAGCCGTCACACGCTACGGGCTCAGGACAGGGAGGCGCTGGTCAGAGCCACCGCGACCCCGTAGGCGAGTCCCATCACGGTGATCTCGGCCGCCGCCCACGCGACGACCGCCGTCGCCCGCCGCTCCGCGATGTGCGGCAGCAGGCGGAAGCGGATGTGGGCGGCGAACGGGATCAGCAGCGCCACGCACGCGACCTTGGCCAGCACCAGCAGGCCGTACTCGTTGGTCAGCAGAGCCCCCGGCAGCTCCACCCCGGGGGTGAGGGCCATCGTGGCCAGGCCGTTCACCAGCCCCGAGAGGCCGACGACGACGAGCGCCAGGGTCGCCAGCCTGGAGAACGCCGGAAGCACCCTGGACAGCAGCTTGCGGTCTCCGGCGACCAGCAGGACGATCGTGAGCAGGCCGCCGGTCCACGCCGCCGCGCCCATCACGTGCAGCTCCATCGAGATCATGATGGGGTCGTGCCAGACCGAGTCGACCGCGTGGCCGGTGACCGGGATCGGCAGCAGCCCGAAGAGGGCGATCACGATCCGCAACTCGGCCGGGACCTTCTCGCCGTACCGTACGGCCAGCAGCCCGATCCCGGCGTAGGACAGCGCGCAGGCGGCGCTGAAGAGCATGCCCTGCCCGGCGCCGACGCTGTCGACGTACTCGGCGATCATGCCGGGGGTGGGGATCAGGCCGGGGTTCAGCTCGGCCGTCTGGAACACGATGACGACCAGCGCGAGCAGCGCCCACGCCCAGGCGAAGGTCACGGCGAGCGGCCGGGCCCGGCGCATCACCGGCTCCGTGCGGTCGGGGTCGTCGAACCCGAGCAGCTTCGGCAGCAGGCTGAGCCCGACCACCGCCACCGCCGCCAGGTCGAGCAGCACCCGCAGCACCGGCAGCCCGTACTCCACGAGCGGCCCGGGGATGGCGATCCCCGGCACCGCCTCCTGGCGGGAGAGCGCCGTCGCGGTCAGCACGGCCACCAGGGCCCCGGACACGAGCCCGCCGACGACCAGCCTTCCGACGGTGCCGGTCTCGGCGGCCCGCTCGGCGGTCACGGTCATCCCGCGCCCCCCTGCTCCCTCGTACGGCGCATCGCCACCACGGTGGCCCCGCCCAGCAGGACGATGGAGCCCGCGATCCACAGCACGGCCATCCCGGCCCCGCCGTTCTGCGCGGCCTCGGCGGCCTGGGCGCCCAGATCGGGTCCCTGCGGGGCGGCGGCGGAGGAGGCCACCGGGGCGGAGGTGGCGGGAGCCTGGGCGGAGGCGCCCTGGCCGGGGGCGGTGAGGGTGAAGGTGATCTTGTTGGAGACCGGATGACCGTCGGAGGAGAGGATCCGGTAGCCCACCGCGTACACCCCGGCGGGGCCGAGGGGCTTCACGCCGACGCTGACCTTCGTCCTGTCGACGGTCGTCTTCCCCTCCTCCCACCGCGCGCCGTCCGGGCCGATCACGCTGATCTGCGCGAAGCCCTGCCGGACGGGCTGGTCGAAGGTGAGTGTGATCTTCTCGGGCCCGGTGGTCAGCTCGGTACCGTTCCTGGGATCGCTGCTGATCAGCACGTTGTGGGCCTGCGCCGGGGCGACCGCGCCGAGCAGCGCGGCGGACGCGAGCAGCAGGACCGTGAGTAGCCGCCTCACCGGTCGTGGCCTTCCTTTGGGATCGTCATGACGGATGCCATGCTCCCACCTCGGCCTTCCGCCCGGGAATCGCGTTCGGGGAGGGGGTCCGTCAGGGGGCGAGGCGCCCCGGCGGGGGTGGGGGCTTACGGGGGGTGGGGTCAATGACCAAGAGGATGACAAACATTCAAAAAATAGAGAATATGCCGATTTATCTGGTAAGAGGCTGCAAGGGGTAGTTTGTTGAGTTTTATCGCGCTGGAAAACACGCGTGAAACCTTGACGAATTCGGCGCGTGATCCTTAGCCTCGCTTCAAGCGGCGTACCGATTCACCGTGTTCACGCATGGTGGAGAGGCCGCCGTACCCGCGCGGTACGCAGGCGGACGTGTGGTCGGGACACGTCGCGCCGGGGCCGTTCGCACACCTCGGCGCCGGAGCCCTACCGCGCCGCGCGCGTCCTCGACGTCAGGGGACGCCGGTGGCGTCGGTGATCGAGCCACGAGCCTTCCTGGTGGAACGCCTGGCCGGGTACGAGATCCCGAACGGGTCGTCGTCGGTGCCCTGCCCAGGAACCTGTCAGGAAAAGTCATCAAAAGGGAGTTGCGGGGCCTGTTCGAGGCCGCCGCGACAGGCCGGACGGAAGGCATCTGAAATGTCGTCGCCGCTGACAGAGCAGTGGGTAGGGGCGTCCTTGGCCGCCACCCGCGTCCGGGACTCGGCTGTCACCCGCGTCCGGGACTTGGCCGTCGCCCGCGTCCGGGAAAGCACAGGCGCCGAGCTCTCCCACTGGGCGTTCACCGGCTCCGCGCCCCTCACCGGTTCCGCGACCCGCGCGGGCTCCCCGTCCCCCGGGGGCGTCGTCGAAGAGATCGGCCGGACCCGATGACGGCCGGTCTCGCGCGGCTGAGCGCGACGTCCGTGGAGTTCACCGGCGCGCGGGGCGGCGAGTCGCCGCTCAGCTGGGGCCAGCTGGCCATCTGGCGGCTTGTCCGGTGGCTGGACGACGACGACCCGTACTTCAACATGCCCTGGGTGCTGCCCGTCTACGGCAGGCGCGACCTCGACACCGTCCTGCGGGCCCTGCGCGTGCTCGTCGAGCGGCACGAGACGCTGAGGACGACGTACGAGGAGACTCCCGGCGGGCTGGTCCAGCGTGTGGCACGCCGGGGCCGGTTCACCGTCGAGGTGTACGACGCGGGGGAGGCCAGGCCGGTCGCCGCCGCCAGGGAGCTCTCCGCCCGGCTGGCCGTCACCGCGTTCGACTACGCGGCCGAACTGCCGTTCCGCTGCGCCGTCGTGACCGTCGACGGCCGTCCCAGGACGGTGGCCCTCACCCTGTCCCACCTGGCCGTGGACGGCGGGACCCTGGACGTGCTGGCGCGCGACTGGCGGGACCTGCTCGCCGGTGGCGAGATGCCCGCCCCCGCCTGGCAGCCGATGGACCAGGCCGCCTTCGAGCGCGAGGGAGCGGGCGCCGCCCGTGGCGAGCGGACGCTGCGTCACTGGCGCGCGGTCCTGGAGAGGGCGCCCCTGACCATGTTCGACTTCCCCCGCACGGCACCGGAGGAGCCGAGGTTCGTCAAGGTCGGCATGGAGTCGGCCGCCGTCGCGGCGGCGGCCGAGGCGCTGGCGGCGCGCTGGTCGGTCAGTACGGCCAGCGTGCTGACCTCGGCGAGCGCGGTGCTGCTGGGCGCGCTCACCGGCCACCGCGAGGTGGCCATGCAGCTCGTCGTGGCCAACCGGCACGATCCCCGGGTCGCCGCGATGGCGGGCAGCGCCGTGCAGGACGGGATCTTCGTTCTCACCCTGCCGGAGGGGACGTTCGCCGACGCCGCCCGCGCAGGGCACCGGCAGGCGCTGACCGCCTACCGGAACGCGCACTACCACCCGTACCGGATGATGGCGCTGCGCGAGGAGGTCGGCCGCGAGCGCGGGAGGCCCGTCGACCTGTCGGCCTACTTCAACGACACGCGGACCGTCGGCCACTGGCCCCACCTGCCCGCCGTGGAGCCACCGGGCGACCCCGCCGCGATCGCCGCCCTCACCGGGAGCACCAGGACCTTCCACGCCGGATCCTGGCCCGAGGTGGACGCCACGGCCCTGTTCGCCACCGGTACCGCCACCAACACCTGCGAGCTGTACCTGATGGCCGACACCTCCTACCTGCCGCGTCCCACGGCCTACGCGCTGCTGCGCGGGCTGGAGACCCTGCTGGTCGCCTCCGTGGCCGGGGACGTCCCGCTCGACGAGGTCCCCGGGCTGTGCGGCATCGTCCCGGTCGAACGCCCCGCAGGCCAGAACGGGTCCTCCGCCGGTTCGCCCGGCATCGGCCCGGTGAAGGTCGTGGGCGATCCCGGCGTGCCGGGACCGAGGGAGGTGGCCGATGACCACGTCTGACCATGTTGGTACGGCGCGCCGTGCTGCCGAAGCCGCTTGAGGGGACGCGAGAGCGGGAGGAGGGCGGCGAGGTTGTCGATAGGGGCCGTCGGCAGGGACTGTCGGCGGGGCGGGGAACGGCGTAGCATCGCACGCCTCACGTGATCGGGCGCCTGCTCGCTCGTCCTCGCGACGGTTCCTCGCAGCGGTTCCTCGCGACGGTGGGCCGGGAAACTCCGGACCGTGAGGGCACCGAGCCGTGAAGATCGTGAAGATGCCGGACCACGAAGACGCCGAGCCACGGAGATGCGAGGTTTCATGAGCGTCGTCCAGCCCGTCCCCGACCCGCGGGCACTCGCCGAGCCGACACACAGGGTGGGCCCCTGGTGGGTGGCAGGCATCTCGCTGGCCAATCTGGCGCTCTGGATGGCCTACTTCGGGCCGCTCCAGGTGCTGCTGCCCTCGCAGGTGGCGTCGATCGACCCGGTGGGCAAGGAAGGGTCGCTGGCGCTGGTCACCGGGGTGGGAGCCGCCGTCGCGATGCTGTTCAACCCCGTCGCCGGAGCGCTGTCCGACCGTACGGCCGGGCGCTTCGGCCGCAGGCACCCGTGGTCGCTGGGCGGGGCGCTGGTCGGCGCGGGGGCGCTGGTCCTGCTGGCGGGTCAGGGCTCGATCCTCGGCGTGGTGGCCGGATGGTGTCTCGCGCAGGCCGGGCTCAACGCGATGCAGGCCGCGCTCGGCGCCGGGGTGCCCGACCACGTCCCGGTCGGCCAGCGAGGCGAGGTCTCGGGCTGGATCGGGATCCCCCAGTCGCTCGGGGTGGTGCTCGCCGTGGTCCTGGTCACCATGGTCGCCACCACCACCGAATCCGGATATTTCCTGATAGCGGCGCTGATCCCGCTCTGCGTGCTCCCCTTCGTCCTCACCACCCCCGACCCCCGTCCGGCGGCCAGACCACCCTTCGAACCCGGTGCCTTCCTGAGGGGATTCTGGATCAGCCCCCGCGCCCACCCGGACTTCTTCTGGGCCTGGCTGACACGTTTCCTGATGCAGCTGGGCAACGCCGTCGCCACGCTCTACCTGCTGTACTTCCTCACCGACGCGGTCGGCTACGAGCGGCTCTTCCCCGGCGAGAGGGCCGAGGACGGCCTGCTCGTGCTGATCCTGATCTACACCGCGGCCGTCGTGCTCACCACCGTCGTCGCCGGTGTCGTCTCCGACAGACTCGGCCGCCGCAGGGCGCTGGTCACGGCCTCCGGCCTGATCAGCGTGATCCCCGCGGTGATGCTCGCGTTCTGGCCGCAGTGGCCGGTGGCGACGGTCGGCGCCGCGATCATGGGGGTCGGCTTCGGCATCTACCTCTCGGTCGACAACGCCCTGGTCACCCAGGTCCTGCCCACCGCCGAGGGGCGCGCCAAGGATCTCGGGGTCATCAACATCGCCAACTCGGGCCCCCAGGTGCTCGGCCCCGTCATCGCCGGTCCCATCGTGGCCGGTCTCGGCGGCTACCCCGTCCTCTACCTGACCTCGGCGGGCCTCGCCCTCCTCGGCGCCGTACTCGTCTGGAGGATCCGCTCGGTCCCCTGAGCGCCGGGCTTCCGTCGCCCGTCCCGGCGGAAAGGTCGGTGGGGGTATGAGGTCCCTCGTGCCGGTGTGGCGTCCTTCACTCAGCGTTGTATCCATACCACCCCCGATCCGCTCGGTGACCCTTTGGTCGCCGAGGGTGATGGAACCCTTCGGGTATGGCAGTGGTAGCTCCCCGGCCCGTCCTGGGAATCGTGCTCCTGATCTTCGTCAGTGCCGCCTGGGGATCGGCTTTCCCGCTGATGAAGGACCTCATCGTCCGCATGCCCGTGGCGGACCTTCTCACCGAGCGGTACGGCATCGCCACCCTCGCGCTGCTCGCGCTCCGTCCGAGATGCCTGCGGGGGCTGTCGGAGGGCACCTGGCTGACCGGCATCCTGCTCGGCCTGCTGTTCGGCGTGGGTCAGACGGCCTCGGCGGTCTCGCTGCACGATCTGCCCTCGTCGGTCTCGGGGTTCACGGTCGGCTCGTACGTGGTGATCACCCCGATTCTCGGGCTGTTCCTGCTCGGGGCCAGGACCCCGGGCCGCGTCTGGGCCTCGGTGGCGCTCGCCATGGCCGCGATGACGGTGTTCACCCTGATGAGGGGTGCGGAGGGTGACATCGCCCTGCCCGCGCTGGCCGCCACCCTGTTGTCGGCGGTCCTGTACGCGGCCCACACGCTGGTGCTCGGCAACTCCGCCGAGGCACGGCAGAACGCCTACGCGGTCACGGTGATCCAGCTCGGCACCATCGCCGTCATGACGGGCGTCCTCGCCGCGCCGGGCGGCCTCACCCTGCCCTCGGGGCCGGGTGACTGGGCGATCCTCGGCCACCTGTCGATCGTCGCCTGCGCCCTGGGCTTCCTGGCCCGCTCCTGGGGTCAGCTCCACGTCTCGCCGGTGTCCGCCGCGGTGATCCTGTCGGCCCAGCCACTCTGGGTGACCGTCCTCGCCGTGGCGCTGTACGGGGAACCGCTCACCACGGGCGTCTATCTCGGTGGGGGGCTGATCGCCCTCGCCATGCTCCTGGTCGTACTGCCCAGGGGAGTGCTCAGCTTAGTTCGGCGGGGGAGAGGCCCAGTTCCGCCGCCGCGGCCGTCCGGATGAACTCGGTCATCCGCGCCCGCGAGAGCACCCGCCGGTGCACCGTCACCTGCGTGGAGAGGCCGTCGATGAGGGACATGACCCGCCAGGTCACGCCCTCGGGGTCCGCGCAGGTGAAGATCCCGGCCTCGACGCCGTCGTCGATGATCGCGCGGAGTGCCTCCTTCCACCGCATGTCGATCCTGCGGGACGTCTCCTCAAGCTCGGCGTTGCGTATCGACTCCGCCCAGGCGTCGATCCACAGGGCCCACGACTTGGACTTCCCGCTGGGCGGGTAGAACCTGAGCAGGGCTCGCAGCCGGTCGAGGGGGGAGCCGCCCGACTCCTCCACCTTGCCGAGCGCGTCCAGGTTGAGCTGGGCGGCGTAGGAGAAGGCCTGGGCGAACAGCTTCTCCTTGGTCTCGAAATGGTAGAAGAGCAGCGCCTGGCTGACCCCGGCCGCCTGGGCGATGTCCGCGGTCCGCGTGTGACCGAACCCCTGGGCCGCGATGACATCGCAGGCGGTCCGGAGCAGATCTTCACGACGTAATCGCCCAAATCCCCTTGCCACAAGGGAACACTAGCGGGTCAGGGATCGTCGTCCAGGCCAGGGGGCAGGGGTTGGCGACCGCCGTCAAGGCCCGCGCCTGGGGGACGGGACCGCGGTCCGGAGTCACGTGCGGAGGGTGGGACCGTCGTCCTGGATGGGATGTGCGGCGAACGGGGAACGCGGTCAGGCGCCAGGTGTGGGAGGGCGGGGGGCGCCGTCCGGGCCGGGGTGCAGGGGGATGCGCAGGACGAACCGGGCACCCCGCGCGCTGTCCTCCAGCCTCAGGACGCCGCCGTGCGCGAGGGCGATCTCCCTGGCGATGGGGAGCCCCAATCCCGTGCCTCCCGCGTCCCTGCTGCGGGAGGCGTCCAGCCGGGTGAACCGCTGGAAGACCAGTTCCCGCTGCTCGGGCGCGATCCCGGCGCCGTCGTCGAGCACCTCCAGGACGGCCGCCTCGCCCTCCCGGGCCACCCTCACCGCGATCCGGGAGGCGGCGTGCCGCTCCGCGTTGTCCATCAGGTTCGTCAGCAGCCTGACCAGGCGGAGCCGGTCACCGGTGATCGCCACCCCGGGCTCCAGGTCCCTGCCGACCGGGACGCGGCGCCCGCGCCTCTCCAGCTCCTCACCGGCCAGCGCGCCCAGGTCGATCCGCTCGTACCGGGCGGGAACGCCGGAGTCGAGCCTGGCCAGTGTCAGCAGGTCCGCGACGATCGCCTGGAGCCGGTCCAGGCTGTCGAGCATCGCGCGGGTCTTCGGCTTCCAGTCGACGTCGTCGGGATAGCGCAGCGCCTCCTCCAGCTGGGCGCGCATGGCGGTGAGCGGGCTGCGCAGGTCGTGGGAGGCGTCGCAGGTGAACCTGCGCTGCTGTTCGGCCGACGCCTCCAACCTGTCCAGCGTCTGGTTGATCGTCTCGGCCAGTTCCTTGATCTCGTCCCGCGCGGCCGAGACCGGTACCCGGCGCCCGAGGTCGGTCGCGGTGATCTCCTCCAGCTCGCGCCTGATCGCCCTCACCGGTGTGAGGGCTCCCTTCGCCGTACGGTAGGTGCCGGCCGCCGTCATCGCCACGATCGTCAGGGAGGCGCCGACGAGGAGGGCGAACAGCTCCGGGTGGACGTACCAGGGGATCTGGCCGGCGGCGGCGTAGAGGATCCAGTCACCTTCGTCCTGGTAGATCCGGAAGGCCACGACATCCAGGCACCTGCCGGGGTACTGGGGGATGCCGCAGACCTCCTCGTCCCTCCTGACGCTCGTCGAGGAAGGGGTGAAGTGCGCCATCCGGGGGGCGCCGACCAGGTTGGGGGTCGACGCCACCACCTTGCCGTCCGCGTTCAGCAGTTGCATGCCGTCGGTCTTCCCCAGCGGTACCACCGCGGGCAGTTGCCCCCGTTTGGCCAGGTGGACGGTTTGCAGCGCGGCGCCCGCCGCCTCCTCCGTCTTGAAACCGCCCGCCAGGCCGTAAACGGAGAATGTCGCGATCGCGATGAGGGCGGTCCCCGACACGACGGTCATGGCGACGGCGGCCAGCGTCAGCCGAAGCCGTACCGGCCACCTGCTCCCCGTGAACACTTCACTCCCCAGACATCCGGTAGCGGCACCAGGCAGATTAATTACCGTTCTAAGGTGATTAATGGCCAAGGAGCCGTAGATATCCACATACCTCGGCTTGTGGAGTGCTGCTCTGTACGGTCAATCCGGTGCCGGTCGCACAGGTGAGCGGTGGTTCGGGCGGGGTGAACCCTTGGGGGGGCCGACGCTGGCCCGGGGCTCCGCTGAAGGTCGCCCCGGCGCGTCGTGATGACTTTCCGTCTTTTCGCATATCGAAGAATTAGGGTATTTCACGGGTTTGACCAAAACCTCAAACGCGAACTCCGGTCAATGCAACGGAGTGCCGTCCGGGTGGCACGACGCGGACGCCGTCCCGCCCCACCGGGCTCGCTCAGGCGGGCCTGCCCAGCTCGGCGCGGAACAGCCGGTGCACGTTCCCTCCGATGATCTTCACGATCTCCTCGTCGGCGAAGCCGTGCTTGAGCAGGGCGTCGGTGACCAGGGGCAGCCCGCTCGGGCCCGCCAGCCCCGGCAGGGCCGCGAAGGGGTCGACGCCGTAGTCCATCTCGCAGCACGGGGGAGTCACGTCGTGCAGGACCTCGCGGACGAAGTCGGGGCCGAGTCCCACGTGGTCGATCCCGCCGACGCTCGCGACGTGCTCGATGTGGTCGACCAGCCGGTCCAGGGTGTACTCGGCCGGATCCTCCGCGAGAAGGGCCGCCAGGAAGTTGACGCACACCACGCCGCCGGTCGCGGCGACCGCGCGGATCTGGTCGTCGGTGAGGTTGCGGTGGTGGTCGCGCAGCGCGCGGGCCGAGGAGTGGGTGGCCATCACCGGCCGGGTCGCCAGCTCCAGCACGTGTTCCACCCCGGAGGCGCCCAGGTGGGAGATGTCGAAGACCATGCCGAGCCGTTCCATCTCCCGGACCGTCTCCACCCCCGCCGCGGTGAGCCTGCTGCCGGTGGCGTCCTCGCCGCTGCCGTCGGCCAGCGCGGTACGGCCCCAGTGCGCGATCGAGGCGACCCGCACGCCGAGCCGGTGCAGCGTCGGCACCAGTTCCACGGCGGCGTCCAGGCCCGGCATGCTCTCCAGCGCCAGGACCAGGGCGATCCTCCCCTCGGCGAGCGCCTCGTCGATCTGCGTGCCGTCCACACAAAGGCGTACGGCGTCGGTGTTGCCCTCGGCCAGCACGTGCGCGCACTCGATCATGCGCAGGGTCTGCCGGAGCGCGCCCTCGGGGCGATACTGGTCGTCGATGAAGACCGGCAGCACCTGGAGGTTCACCCCTCCCTCGCGCAGTTGTGGAAGCCAGCGCTCGCGGAAGAAGGACGCCCACCGCCGAGGGGGCCTGGCGGTGACGGCCATCAGCAGGTCGTTGTGGGTATCGGCGACCACGGAGTCGCTGTGGAGGTCGGCGGACACGGGCGGGCCCTTCTGCGTGGACGGCTCTCGTTCGCCACGACGGTATCTGGCCTCCCGGCCCGTCTCCTACCTCTCCTACCTCCGCGCCTCCCGCGTCTCCGTACGAGGCGCGGCGCGGGTCAGCGCGCGAAGTGGAAGGACTCCGGGCGCGGGGTCCTGGTGATGCGGCGGTAGGTGGTCGTCGTGCCCGGCCAGTTGTTGGTCACCCGGCCCGCCGCGTTCTTGTACCAGCTCGTGCAGCCCGCCTGCCAGACCATGCCGCCCATGGCCCGGTCGAGGCTCCGCCGCCAGGTGGCCATCGCCTCCGGCCTGACCTCCATCGGCCCGCGGGCGGCCAGGTACGGCAGGCAGCCCATGACGTACCGGACCTGGCACTCGATCATGAAGACGATCGAGTTGTGGCCGAGGTTGGTGTTGGGCCCGTACAGCAGGAACAGGTTGGGGAAGTGCGGCACGGCGATGCCCAGGTACGCCTCCGCGCCGTCCTTCCACTCCTCGGCCAGACGCCGTCCCCCACGCCCGGTGACCTGGATGGAGCCCAGGAATTCGGAGGTCTCGAAGCCGGTCGCGTAGACGATCACGTCGGCCTCGCGGAGCCCGGTCGTGGTCTCCACGCCGCCGGGGACGATCCGGGTGATCCCGTCGGTGACGACGTCCACGTTGGGGCGGGTCAGCGCGGGATAGAAGCCGCTGTCGATGACGACCCGCCTGCAGCCGACCGGGTAGTCGGGGGTGAGCCTGGCCCGCAGCAGCGGGTCGGGGACCTGCTCGCGCAGGTGCCGTAGGGCCCGCTCGCGCAGCAGGTCCGTGCTCCAGCCTCCGGCCAGGGCGGGGTAGAGGGCGTTCTCCGCGTACCGGTAGACCCATTCGCGGTAGGCGCGCTGCAGGAACGGCACGCGACGGAAGGCCGTCCGCACGCGGGGGGCGAAGACGGCGTCCGCCTTGGGGATCACCCAGTTGGGGGTCCGCTGGAAGACGTCCAGGTGACCGGCGACCTCGGCCACCCTCGGGATGAGCTGCGCCGCCGACGACCCGTTCCCGATCACGGCCACCCGCCCGCCGGTCAGGTCGACGGAATGGTCCCAGCGCGCGGAGTGGAAGGCCGCCCCGTTGAATGTCGACATTCCCGGAATGTCGGGTATCCGAGGTTGGCTGAGCTGTCCCACGGCCGACACCACCACGTCGAACAGCTCGTCCCCTGCCGAGGTGCGGACCCGCCACTTGCCCAGCGACTCGTCGAAGGTGGCGGCGACGACCACGGTGTTCGACCGGATGCGGGAACGCAGGCCGTACTTGTCGGCGCACCCCTCCAGGTAGCGCAGGATCTCCGGCTGCCCGGGATAGCGGCGCGTCCAGCTGGAGTATCTCTCGAAGGAGAAGGAGTAGAGATGTGAGGGG
Source organism: Streptosporangium oxazolinicum (assembly GCF_039537505.1). Taxonomy (NCBI): domain Bacteria; kingdom Bacillati; phylum Actinomycetota; class Actinomycetes; order Streptosporangiales; family Streptosporangiaceae; genus Streptosporangium; species Streptosporangium oxazolinicum. The sequence goes on along the minus strand of NZ_BAABAQ010000004.1, from coordinate 222,361 downwards.
ATGTCGCAACCCGCCCCCGGATAGGTGTTGTCGCGCCAGGTTCCCCCGACGTCGGCCCCCTTCTCGAAGATCGTGTACGAGCGGATGCCGGCCTTCTCCAGCCGGATGGCCATGCACAGCCCGCCGAACCCGGCACCGATGATCGCGACATTAGGCCTCATACGCACGCCCTCCGAAGGTCAGTACCCACTTACGCTAGGCGATCCACCCACGCCGGGGAAGCCACCGGAAGTCCTGGTGGAAGCTGCGACGGAGGCCATCGGGAAGCCCCTGCGGAAGCCATGAGGGAAGCCGGTGGTTGAGGCCATCGGAAGTTTCTGCGGAAGCCATGCCGGAAGCCATCGGAAGTCCCTGCGGAGGCCGCGGTGGAAGCCATCGGGAAGCCCCCGCGAAAACCATGCGGGAAGCCGGTAGTAGAGGCCGTCGGAAGTCCCTGCGGAGGCCATGCCGGTAGCCGGGCGGTGGAGGCCACCGGAAGTCCCTGCGGAGGCCATGGTGGAAGCCACCGGGGAAGCCGCTGTGACGAGCCGTCCGGGGTGGGCCGGTAGTCTGCGCACGTGCCTACGCTTGCCGAGATCGTCACAGAGCTGGAGTCCCGCTACGACCCGCGATGGGCGGAGTCGTGGGACGCGGTCGGGCTCGTCTGCGGGGATCCCTCCGCCGAGGTGCGCAAGATCCTGTTCGCGGTCGACCCGGTGTCCGTCGTCGCCGAGGAGGCCCTCGACTGGGGTGCCGACCTCATTGTCACCCACCACCCGCTCTACCTGCGTGGCACCACGAGCGTCGCGGCCACCACCTTCAAGGGCCGCCTGATCCACACGCTGATTAGGAACGACATCGGGCTCTTCACCGCCCACACCAACGCCGACGTCGCCGACCCCGGCGTCTCCGACGCGCTCGCCCGCGCCGTCGGCCTGACCGGCCCGCTCGTCCCCCTCAGCCCCGCCGCCGACGACCCCCGGCGCGGCCTGGGCCGTGTCGGCTCGCTGCCCGCCCCCGTCCCCCTCGCCGAGTTCGCCCGGCAGGCCGCCCGAGGGCTCCCCGCCACCGCGGGTGGCCTGCGGGTCGCCGGAGACCCCGGCCGCCCCGTCCAGCGGATCGCGGTCAGCGGCGGATCCGGAGACTCCCTCCTCGGGACGGCTCGCGCCGCCGGGGTGGACGTCTTCCTCACCGCCGATCTGCGCCACCACCCGGCCAGCGAGTTCATGGAGGCCTCCGGCGGCCCCGCGCTGATCGACGCGGCCCACTGGGCCACCGAGTGGCCCTGGCTCGCCGACGCGGCACACCATCTCGCGTCCGCGGCGGCCGCCAGGGGGATTACTGTTGAGACGCGCGTATCCGAGACGGTCACGGACGCCTGGAACACAACAGCAAAGTGCGAGGATTTCACGTGAAAGCAGCCCCTGCGGCCCAGAAGCGTCTGCTTGACCTGGCCGAACTCGACTCCGCGATCGACCGGCTGGCCCATCGTCGCCGCACGCTTCCCGAACTGGCCCAGATCGACGAGCTCTCCGGGCGCATCGCCCGCATCGCGACCCAGGTGATCGCCGCCGAGACCGAGTCCGGCGACCTCGCCCGCGAGCAGACCAAGGCCGAGGCCGACGTCGACTCGGTCCGCACCCGCGCCGAGCGCGACCAGAAGCGCCTCGACTCCGGCCAGGTGTCCTCGCCCAAGGACCTGGCGAGCCTCCAGTCCGAGATCGTCTCCCTGAAGCGCAGGCAGGGCGATCTGGAAGAGGTCGTGCTGGAGATCATGGAGCGCCGCGAGTCGGCCGACGAGCAGGTCACCAAGCTTGTGGCCGAGCGCGACGAGCTCGCGGGCACCCGCGGCACCGCCGAGGACCGCAGGGACGCCGCCTTCGCCGAGATCGACAAGGAGAAGGGCGAGCTCCAGGGGAAGCGCGCCGAGGTCGCCGAGGACATCCCGGCCGACCTGCTCACCCTCTACGGGAAGCTCAAGGAGCAGTTCGGGGTGGGCGCCGCGATGCTCCAGGGAGCCCGCTGCCTCGGCTGCCGCACGAGCCTGTCCATCGCCGAGATCAACCGCATCAAGGCCGCCTCCCACGAAGAGGTCATCCGCTGCGAGGAGTGCCGCCGGATCCTCGTCCGTACCGCCGAGTCCGGTCTGTGACCCCTGTGGCCTCTGTGACCTCGTACGTCGTCGAGGCCGACGGCGGCTCGCGGGGCAACCCGGGCCCGGCGGGCTACGGTGCCGTCGTCAAGGACGCCGCCGACGGCCAGGTGCTGGTCGAGACCGCCGAGTCGATCGGCACCCAGACCAACAACGTCGCCGAGTACCGAGGGCTCATCGCGGGCCTGACCTCCCTTCTCGCCCTCGCCGGTGACGGTGCGAAGGTCGAGGTCCGGATGGACTCCAAGCTGGTCGTCGAGCAGATGGCCGGCCGCTGGAAGATCAAGAACGAGGGCCTGCGCCCGCTCGCCCTGGAGGCCGCGGCCCTCGCCAGGCGCCTCAAGGTGACCTGGCGCTGGATCCCCCGCGAGAAGAACAAGGACGCCGACCGCCTGGCCAACGAGGCCATGGACGCCGCCGCCAAGGGCCGCCCCTGGACCCTCTCGGCCTCCGCTGCCACGTCTGTCGCGGGACCGGAAGCACCTGGCGGCCGGGCTTCCGGAGGCGGTGCCACCGAGAGCGGCGCGTCGGGTGGCCGAAGCTCAGGAAGCGGCGCGTCCGGTGGCCGAGGCTCCGGAAGCGGCGCCTCCGGAAGAGGTGCTCCCAGCGGCGATTCCCCCGCCACCCGCACCGCTCCCGCCGAAGACCTCCTTCTCTTCGACACCGGTGACCTCGGCGCCGGTGAATCCGGCGGTTCCGATGGAGAAGAGGGCGGCGGGACCACCGCCCCGAGGCGGGCGGCCGGTGCGGTCACGCGGGACCGGCAGGTGGAATCACCGGAGCGGTCGGCGCGGGCGGACCAGACAGAGCAGCTCGGTGAGGCGAGCCGGACGATCACTGCCACGGGGCCGGGTACCGGCTGGCGCCCCGCCACCTCCGTCGCGACCTCGCTGTACCTGCTCCGGCACGGTGAGACGCCGCTCTCCGTCGAGCGCAGGTTCTCCGGGCTCGGAGACCCGGAGCTCACGCCCAACGGCATCGCCCAGGCCGAGGCCGCCGCGGTCAAACTGGCCGGGAAGCCGTACGGCATCCAGGTGATCGTCAGTTCGCCGCTCAGGCGCGCCCGCGCCACCGCGGAGATCATCGCGGCCAGGGCCGGGCTTGAGGTCCTCGTCGAGGAGGGGCTGCGGGAGACCGACTTCGGAGACTGGGAAGGCCACACGTTCACCGAGATCCAGCGCCGCTGGCCCGACGAGCTCGCCGCGTGGCTGGCGGACCCGTCCGCCGCGCCGCCGGGTGGGGAGAGTTTCGGGATGGCGGCGCGGCGGGTCCAGGCGACCGGGGACCTGCTGGTCGAGCGTTACGAGGGAAAGACGGTTCTCGCCGTCTCCCACGTCACGCCGATCAAGATGCTGCTGCGGTTCGCGCTGCTCGCTCCCCTTGACGCGCTGTACCGCATGCATCTCGACCTGTCGGCCCTGTCCCTGATCGAGTATTACGCCGACGGCCCGGCGGTGGTGAAGGCGTTCAACGACACCTCGCACCTACGCTGAACCGGCGGTCTCACGTCCACGACAGACCTCGGCCGCGGGGGCGGTGAAACACCCGCTCCCCAGGACGGCCGGTACCCTCGCGGCGTGCGGAACCGGCCATCCCGCCGGTCGTCGGTGCTCTCATCGGTTCCCCCGGTGCTCGTCTGTTCCGTCTTGCTTGATCCATATTTCAGCGCAGCCGACTTGCCGTTCGGTTGGAGTCCACTTGGGAGCCGTTAGGCTTGGAACACGGCGGACGAGCCGGCCGGGCGGCCGCGTCGGGTCTCTTGTGAGGCTCGCCGAGGAAGGTCCGGGCTCCACAGGGCAGGGTGGTCGGTAACGCCGACCCGGGGTGACCCGCGGGAAAGTGCCACAGAGAACAGACCGCCTCGTCGCAGGACGAGGTAAGGGTGAAACGGTGGTGTAAGAGACCACCAGCGCCCACGGTGACGTGGGCGGCTCGGTAAACCCCACCCGGAGCAAGGTCAAGAAGGGGCGCTCTCCGGAGCGTCCCGCGCGCGACGCTTGAGGGCTGCCCGCCCGAGCCGTGCGGGTAGACCGCTTGAGGCCGACGGCAACGTCGGTCCTAGATGGATGGTCGCCCCTTCACGCAAGTGAAGGACAAAACCCGGCCTACAGGCCGACTCGTCCGCCTTACGACTCTCTGACCTGCATGGATGTGCCCTCCCGGCAAGATCCAGCAGCCGAGAGGGCACAAATCGGGCACAACGTCAGTGATCAAGGACTCCGGCGAACGCGTAGCGTCGTTGCCCGGATGCTTCGGGTTGAGCGTCATCACATGAGCGCCGGGCCGACTGACGGGCATCTCGAAGATCGATCCGCTTGCTGTGAGCGCGGTCAGCGGCATGGCTCGTTATCGAGCACCGCGCGTTCATGGACTTAGTAGGGCCGGGCGTGCAAGCTGCCCACCCCAGGACGCTGTGGGGCGAAGCAAGCCCGACAGCCTGAGCGCTTCCACCAGAGTGTCACCGACGACAGCGTCACACCTGTGGGGACATCTCTGATGTTGACCCCTATTTATTTACGTGACTAAGCGATTATCGGCCTGACCGATTCCCTTTACGTGTTACTTAATAACTTAATTGCCTATATGGGTGATTTGTAGTGAGGGTGCAGATCGGTCAAAGTCCACACAATGGCTAAGTTTGGCATTTATGTGACAAATAGCCATATGGCTCCTGATCGCCCAAGCGCGGGGGTACCCTTACACCTCCTACGAAGAGGAGGCTTGGCATGGCCGGGCGGAAGTTTTGGGGAAGATCGCGAGCTTTGATCGGTATCGGTATCGTTCTCTTTCTCTTGGCAATTTTCGCGTTATGGCCGACCTCTCTGGCTGGCAATCTGCTTCAAGAATGGGATGCGCGATCAAGTATTTATAGTGCAGGCATGGCGGCGCTGGGTCTCGCAATAACAATTTACGGTGTTATTCTCAACCGTCGGATGCTTCCAGACGTGGCTACAGTTGAACGTTTTATTTCACATTTCCTTGAGAAGGAATATGGCGCGAAGTCCTATCTTCGGGGAATAGCAGACCCCGAGCCTTTGGTGATCCAGTGGGCGCCGGCCGCCCTTCAGCACGATGTCACCTTTAATTCGTCTCAAATCGTTAAAGGCGGCCGTGAGCGCAACCTTTCCACCCTTGCGGCGGGGTTTCTCGAGTTGAAAGAAAGACAGTTGGTGATTCTAGGTGAGCCTGGTAGCGGAAAGAGCGTGATGTGCCTCCTGCTGGCGCTGGAATTACTCCGGGCGAGAGGCCGTGAAAGCGGAGATTCTCAGATTCCACTGGTAGTTTCGCTGATTGGTTGGCGACCGTCGCACGAAAAGGGCGCCCAGCACTCATTCGGTGTTTGGTTGGCTGCGCAGCTGGAAGCGCAGTGTCCGCAGCTTAGGCGGGATTATGGTACTCGTGCCGCCATCACTTTGGTAGAGAATGGTTGCATCCTGCCAATTTTTGATGGTTTGGACGAGCTTCCTGAGCAAACTCGATTGGAGGCTTTGAAGGTCCTGGCGAAATCCGGAGCCGAGGGGCTCCCGTTGATCGTAGCCAGCCGACTAAAGCCATATCAGAAGGCAGTGAAGTCTTCCAAGTTCATGCTCAAGCGCGCCGCAGTAGTGGAGCTGAAGCCGTTGCACTATACGGCGACATTGGAATTTTTGGCCGCTGGAGAGAAGCGATCAGGCCGCTCGCGTTGGGATCGGGTAGAGAATCGAATCAAAAGCGGACAAGGGCCGCTGGCCAGCGTATTGTCGTCACCCTTGATGGCCTATCTCGCGCGCACAGCCTACGAATCGCCTGGCAGTGATCCGGAAGATTTGGTGAACAAAGGCCGCGAGGAAGAGATCATCAAGCATTTGTACGCCAGCTACTTGCCGGCGTTGTATGGTGATAGCCGCCGGGCGATGCGTGCCCAAGAACATTTCGGTCTATTGGCGGCTCACCTCCAAGCTTCTAATAAAGCCATCGACCTGGCGTGGTGGCGACTCTTCCTGTTAGTGCCGAATGTTCGTCCTATAAGTTCAATCACGGTCGGCTCTTTCGGCATGATAGCGTTTTGGGCTCAGTATGGATTCTGGGCGGGATTAATTGTTTCTGCTTTGCTGGCCGCACTTTGGAGCGAGCTCATGAAAGGGAATCCTCCTAGGCATCTTTGGTTTGATGTAAGAAGAATTCTCGGCTCCCTGCTCGCGGGGGGAGTTGTAGGAGCTTTGGCCAGCCTGCTGGTCGCGACGGAGCTACGGCCCATCGTCATAGTCACGATTGGTGCGACAGTCGCATTCGTCACCCTGTCCATGCTTAGCATGGTGGCCCCCAAAGATTCCTCTGCGGTCGAGCCTCGGGATATCTTGGCAAACCAACGCGCACTAGTATTTGGCATAATTGTCTTCTTGGGCCTTGCTGCGAGTGTGCGCTCGGGCTTTCAATATGATGCGACGCGCGCGGTCATCGACGGTATCCAGACGTTTACCCTTGGCGGAACGGTCCTGCTGACAATGTTCGGCGCCTCCTGGATCACATACACAATCGCCAAGATCTGGTTGGTGGTCAGATGGCGCTTCCCGCTCAGGTTGTTAACGTTTTTGGAGGAAGCCCATGAGCTGGGTCTGCTTCGTAGGTCCGGACCCTTTTATCAGTTTCGGCATCGTGAGATACAGCTCTATCTCGCGGAGACACGTGCTCGCTGAGCCCATAGCAAATTGACTGCGAGGCCCGGACTGCCACACCAAAATGGGAGTCGACCATGCTTCGGCTTCATCAGGAAAGTAGGGCACGCACGACATCAGTGATGGAGAAGCACGTGAAGCTGACGTGGTGGCGGACCGAGACTATAGGGCGGGTTCGGTCGCTTGCTTGGACGTGTGATTGCCAGCCGACTGTCTATGAGTTGTGCGCGGCCGGAGGGCAGACGTTCATCCGGCGTCGGCGCCGAGGGGTGACGTGCGAGACGCCTCGGATGTCGACCGGCGCAGGGCACGAGCTGTGGGTGTCATTGCGCGCCGGGCTCGTTCAGTAGGACAAGCCGAGGGCTGGTTACAACCTTCTTTACGGGTTCAAGCCGCCGCCCTGCGGGCGCCGGCGGCGCGGTACGGCCTGGCACGGCCGGGCATGCGGCCTCTTCGGGCCGGTCCCGGCCGCGCCACCTCCCCGCGCCCAACTCAGGGACGGCGGTTCGGCCACGTCACCCAGACGAGAACGAGAACTCAGGGGAGCGTCGACAGGGTGCCGTACCAAGCGTCTTTGTGCAGGCAACACCTACGCGGAATTAGAACCCGGCCTACAGGCCGACTCGTCCGCTCTGTCTTCCTCTAATGGAGTGGATCGAGAGGGTTCTACCTGTTCAGGAAGACTCGGTGGGGTCGCTGGCCGACTCGTGCCGTCGTTCTTGCGCTCACCCTTTGAGGCTCGCCGCTCTGTGTTCAAGTTTTCTGGCGAATTCCGCCCAGGCGGCGGCGCTCTCCTTGACGGCCTGGCAGGCCAGATCCACGCAGTGCTCGGGAACCGCGTCGACCAGCTGTTCCCGATCCGGTGTGAGGGCGATACTCATGCTGAGCATGCGCAGGAGGAGCCGGCCGCGCTCCCCTGATCGCAGAGCCGGATCCTTGATCAAAATATGCAACGGCAATGTCCGGCGCTGGTCGCGTCCCGGTCCGGGGGAGCGCGACTCAGGGGTGGTCTCCGGGAGAGGAACACCGGAAGTGGCAGGCTGTTTCCGCGGTGCCGCATCGGGCCGCGTATCAGCGGATCGCGATGAGCTCGGCAGCGGACCTTCCCCACGCTTGAGACGCTCGCGGACGTCTCGCACTGTATTCGGTGAGATCCCTGCCTGTTTCGCGATCCGCCGGAGCGAGGCACGCGGCTCTTTCGCCATCAGCTCAGCGGCGCGGATCCGGCCCGCGGAACTGTCCAGCGGGCGGACACGGCCGTCATTCCCCAGCCGTGACGCAGGCTGAGCGCTCCCGGTGAACGCGGAACGACGAATGTTGCTCACCGTCCGGGCGGACAGTCCCGCGACCTTACCGACCATCCTGTCGGACCAGTGCGGGTGCGAGCGGACGATCCGGTCGGCGGCCGCCGCACGGTCGGCGGCGGACAGCGGCAGGCCGTGCGTGGTGTTCTCCTTGACGGCGATCACGAAGGCGTCGCGCTCGTCGCCGTCGAAAAATCGCACGCGTATGTTCTTGTCCCCACGCAGCATCGCCCCCCGCAGCCGGTGCATCCCGTCCACGACCCGCATCGTGGGCCGGTGCACGATCACCGGGGGCAGTACGGTCTCCAGGCTGGACAGCAGACGTACGTGCTGCAGGTCCTCTCCCGCGCTCCGCGGTGTGTCCGCCGAGAGCAGCGAGCGGACGGGGACAGTCTCGACGTCCGAGAGCCTGGAACGGTAGTCCTCATCCGATGTTTCCTCCGCGGTCTGGTCTGCGTGCAACGAGGCGGTTGTTCCAGCCCGGTTAACCAACCTGTTTCCCCTCCGACGAAGCCTTTCGCTTCCCGTTCCCGCCCTGGGCCGCCGACAGCTCGCCGGTTGCCCTTCCCCGTCCTGCGTACCATCCCAGATCGCACTCTCGGACTTGTCCTATCAATTATCTCGATCTTGTTCTGCATGACCTGTTATCGTAGGGATGCCGCGGTGAACCGTTACGCTGCGAAGCTGGTATGTGGCGCAAAGATGCTTTTGTTTGTACGGCCATCGGCGATGGGCGCCGGGAATCTCGGAAGAGCCCGGGACGTCGTACATTCGGATCCGTATTCCGGACGCGCCGAGCAGTCCGAGATCGCGGCTCAGCCGTCCGAGCTGGAGTCCCTACGGGGCGTTTGGGCGAGCACAACCGGGTGTATCCGGTGGTTTATCTTCCGGCTGAAACGCAGGTGCCCCACGTTCGAGTATCTCGATCAGATCGAGTGTGGAAGAGATCAATTACGCTGGTCGTCACCGCGTAGCGACCGGTGTCCACGTTCGGGATGGGGCTCCCGCGGGTCCATCGGCTCTGGAGGAGGACGGCGTTGCGATTCCGCGTGCTGGGACCGGTGGAACTGTGGCGCGATGGACATTCGATTACCGTCGTCGGCGAGAAACAACGGACGCTGTTGGCGGTGTTGGTCATGAACGCCGGGAGGACCGTCTCCCAGGATCAGCTGCTGACCGCGTTGTGGGGAGCCGATCATCCGAGCTCGGCTCGGAAACGTCTGCACAACTACGTATGGTCGCTGCGCCGCCTGCTGAGCGATTCCGACGCCTTGCCGCGTATGCCCACCGGGTACCGCCTGCGGATTTCCCCGGATGACTCGGATCTCGAGGTGTTCCTCACCACGACCTCGGAGGGCCGGCGGCTGCTGGCGGCAGGCGACATCCCGCAGGCGGCACAGCGGTTTCATCACGCGCTGGCGCTGTGGCGGGGTCCCGCTCTCACCGGAACCAATGCCGAATTGCAGGCGACCGAGGGAATCGCGCTGGACGAGCAGCGATTGACCGTTCTGGTCGAGCGGATCTCAGCCGACCTGGCGTTGGGCCGTCATGGCGAGCTGATCGGCGAGTTGCGCCGGTTGGTGGCCGACCATCCTCTGCACGAACCGCTGCGCGGGCAGCTGATGCTCGCGCTGTACCGCGTCGGCAGACAGTCCGAGACACTGACCGTCTTTCGCGATCTGCGCCGGGCACTCAACACCGAACTGGGCACCGAGCCGGGTCCGGAGCTTCAGCGGCTGCACCAGCGCGTCCTGGCGACCGACCCGGAACTTCACCTGACCGCGCCCGCCACCCCTTCAGAAGTCGAGCGAACGGCACCGCACACCACCGCAGACTCGACGGCGCCCGCCGATGATCCGTCCCCTGCCGTCGAGGTGACCGGGCTGTGCCAGCTGCCGCGGGCCATCGGTGACTTCACCAGCCGGGAGGATGAGATCGAACGGCTGGTGCAGGGGGCGGTCGAGGACACGGACTCGGCAGTGGTCATCGAGGCGATCGACGGAATGGCCGGCGTGGGCAAGACCGCCCTCGCCGTACACGTGGCCCACCGGCTGGCCACCCGTTTCCCCGACGGGCAGCTCTTCCTGGACCTGCACGGCCACACTCCCGGCCGACGGCCGGTCACTCCTCTCGAAGCCCTGCATACCCTGCTGCGCGCGACGGGCATGGCGCGGGAGAAGATTCCCGACGACCTCGAGGAGGCCGCCGCTCTGTGGCGGTCGGCGGCGGCCCGCCGCCGGATGCTCGTCGTGCTGGACAATGCCGCCACCGCCGGCCAGGTGCGGCCGCTGCTCCTGGGGCGGCCGGGCAGCCACATCGTGATCACCAGCAGGCGGCGGCTGGCGGACCTGGACGACGTCACGGTGCTCTCCCTGGACGTGCTGTCGCGGGCTGAGGCCGTCGCTCTGTTCACCCGGATCGTCGGCGTCGAGCGCGCCCACGCGGAACGGCGGGCGGTCGACGAGGTCGCCGCTCTCTGCGGATATCTGCCGCTGGCGCTACGGATCGCCGCCGCCCGGCTGCTCCACCGGCCCGCCTGGACGGTACGAGACTTGGCCACCCGGTTGGGCGACCAGCGGGGCAGGCTGCGGGAACTTCGTACCGGTGACCGCGACGTCGCCGCGGCCTTCACGGTGTCCTACGAACAGCTGACCGCCGTCCAGCAGCGGGTGTTCCGGCTGCTCGGCCTCATTCCGGGGGACGACTTCGACGCCCATGCAGCCGCGGCCCTCACCGGCTCATCCCTCGTGGAGAGCGAGAGTGTGCTGGAGGAACTGCTGGACGCCCACCTGCTCCAGCAGCACACTGCCGGCCGCTACGGCTTTCACGACCTGTTGCGCGACTACGCCCAGCAGACCTGCCGGGCCACCGAGTCCGAAAATGAGCGCGGCGACGCCGCGAATCGCCTGCGCGCCTACTATCTGGCCACCGCGACCCTCACCGTGCGGATCCTCGGCTACAGCGGCTATCACCAATCCCTCTCCGAGCCCGTGGCCTCAGCGGAATCGCCTGCCATCACCACCTCTGATCAGGCAGCCGCCTGGCTGGATGCCGAGCGCGGTAACCTCCTGGCAGCGGCTCTTGTCGTTCACGACGCCTGGGTCGTCGACATGTCCATGACCCTGTGGCAGTACCTCTTCTATCACGCGCACTACGGCGAGGCGTTGACCCTCCATCGTCATGCCTCCGATGTTGCCCAGCAGGTCGGCGACCAGAAGGCGCACATCCAGATGCTCATCAATCTAGGCATCACGTTCTGGAAGAACGCGCGGTACGAGCAAGCCCTCCAGCACCATCGGCAAGCACTTGACCTCGCCCACCAAATCGGTGATCGCGACATGCAAAGCCGCGCTCTGATCAATCTTGGCATCACCTGTGCGGTGATGGGGGATTACGAGAAGTCGAACGGCTATCTGGAGCGAAGCCTTACTTTATCGCGCGAAAGTGGAAATCGTCGGCGAGAAAGTCGTAACTTGCTGAACATCGGTAACAATTACGAGAGGATGGGGCGTTACCGCTTTGCCCTGCGTTATCAGGAACAGGCTCTGGCCTGCGCACGCGGTATTGAGGACCAGGCGACCGAGAGCCGGGCATTGGGCAGTCTCGCCTACACCTACAGCAGGTTGGGATTTTATGAGCTCGCGGTGAGCCACTCCCTGCCGGCGCTCACTGTTGCCCGTCAAACCGGTGATCGCGGTTGGGAGGCCGATATGCTGAACAACCTCGGAGTCGCCTACGTAGGGCTGTGCCGTTATCAAGAGGCCCTGTCCTGCTACCGGCAGTCCCTCGCGCTCAGCCGTGAAATAGGGAGTCGCTCCAGCCAGGCCGAGACATTGGGTGAACTCGGCAACTTCTATCTGCAGCTGGGCCGTTATTCGGAGGCTCAAGATCATCACCAGCAGGGCCTGGCCATGGTCGATGAAACAGGCGACCTCGTTACCAAAACCGTCGTTCTCAACGGCCTGGGGCAAGCCGCGTGCGCCACGGGCGATCCGGCCAAGGCTCTTGACTATCATCACCAGGCCCTGGCATTGGCCGAAAGCGTCGGCCATCTTCACGGGCAAGCCCATGCTCATCGGGGTATTGGCGATGCCCTGTACCGGACGAAGCACCCCAAGGCCGCCGAGTCATGGCAGCAGGCACTGGACATCTTCACCGAGATAGGCGCTCCCGAGAGAAAGAGCCTGAGAGAGTACCTCGCGACCAAGAACGGCATCGACAGCTTCCGGGCACTTCGCGGGCCTTCGATGCCCGACAACGCCCAACAGTGAGATGGAACATGCTCGCCTGATGGCCGGCCATCCACTGTGGTGTGGCGCGACAGTCGTGGTGCGGCATGACATGCAACGACAATTGGGCTTCCTGTCCGACGGTGAACGGTGTCGCGTGTTGCGGCAGGTAGACGGGTGCGGGCAACCCCGGGAAACACCCATCGGCACCACGATGCGCCACAGGTAGGTCACCGGAGCCGGTCCGACGGCGAACCCGACGAACCCGACGATCGCGACGGCGACGGCGCTCGGCCCGTGGCCGGAGTCGATTCGGACGCGTGCCGGTCCTCGACGGCCAGGCGCGGACGGTCGCCGGGGCGGCTGCTGTGTCGTTGGACAAGAAGTTGGACAGGAAGCTGAAAGCTGAAGACCGTGCCCGTGACCGCGCCGGGTGAGCCGGGGCGTGAGGCGGGTTCTGAACGCGGCGTACGCTCCGGGCGCCGCTTCCTGAACGCGGCCGACGCTCCGGACGCCGTGTCCTGAACACGACGGCCTGCGCTCCGGACGCCGCGCCCGGGACCCGATGTCCTCAAAGGACCCGAGGTCCGCGAAGGGCCCGATGTTCTCGAAGGGCCCGAGGTCCGTGAAGGATTCGAGATTCTCGAAGGGTCCGAGATCCGCGAAACCTTCGCGGGGTCTCGGTGAATAACATCCAATCTATCGTGCGCGGTCGTCGTCTCCGCGTGGCGGAATCATGCGACGTGGACATGCCGATGTGAGTTCAGGCTGCGGTTATCTCGTCGTGGTGACATCCAGGTTGCCTGGCAGGTTCGATCTCCGGTCAAGAGACATCGGATGTGGGGTCTTGTTTCGTCCTTGTTTCGGTGCTATTTCCTTGTCTACCCCCCTCGTTGATCGGAGGAATTTGTGTGATCAAGTTCCCGCGCTCCAGACTGGGCATCGCGCTGTTAGGTGTGCTCGCGATGCTCGCCGGTATGAACGCGCCCATCTCGGCGCAGGCCATGGCTCTGCCCGCGACCGACGACCTGACCCTGTGGTACAACTCGCCGGCCACCAACTGGGAGACTCAGGCGCTACCGATCGGTAACGGCCCGCTGGGCGCCAAACTCTTCGGTGGAGTGGCCTCCGAACAGATCCAGTTCAACGAGAAGACCCTGTGGACCGGTGGTCCCGGCGCCTCCGGCGGCTACAACCACGGCAACTGGACCTCCCCCCGCCCGGGGGCGATCGACAACATGCAGGCGCAGATCGACCAGAACGGCAGGATCACGCCGCAGACCGTCGCCAACGCGCTCGGCCAGGGCAAGACCAACTTCGGCTCCTACCAGACCTTCGGTGACCTGTTCCTCGACTTCGCCAACCCGCCGTCGAGCACCACGGGGTACCGCCGCGAGCTGAGCCTGCGCGAGGCCGTGGCCAGGGTCGGCTACACGGCGGGCGGCGTCGAGTACACCCGCGAGTACTTCGCCAGCAACCCCGGCAATGTGATCGTGGCCCGGATCTCGGCCAACCAGACCGGCCGGGTCTCCTTCACGTTGCGGCACACCTCACCGCGTACCGACAAGACCGTCACCGCCTCCAACGGACGGCTCACCATCCGCGGCCAGCTCGCCAACAACGGCCTGCGGTTCGACGCCCAGGTGCAGGTGGTCAACCAGGGCGGCACCAGGACCGACTCCGGAGACCGTGTCACCGTCTCCGGCGCCAACAGCGTCATGCTGGTGCTGTCGGCGGGCACCAACTACTCCGACAGCTATCCGAGCTACCGGGGCGCCGACCCGCAGGCCGGGGTCACCTCGCGGGTGAACACGGCGGCGGCCAAGAGCTACGACGAGCTGAAGGCCGCGCACCTCGCCGACTACAAGAACCTGTTCGACCGGGTGAAGCTGAACATCGGCCAGACGAACCCGACGGTGCCGACGAACACGTTGCGCAGCAACTACACCGGCGGTTCCTCGACCCAGGACCGCGCGCTGGAGGCGATGTTCTTCGCCTACGGCCGCTACCTGCTGATCTCCTCCTCACGGGAGAACGACATCCTCCCGGCCAACCTCCAGGGCGTGTGGAACAACGTCGTCAACCCACCCTGGGACGCCGACTACCACGTCAACATCAACCTCCAGATGAACTACTGGCCGGCCGAGCAGACCAACCTGCGCGAGACGACCAGGCCGTACGACAGATACGTCGCGAGCATGGTCGCCCCGGGCCGGGTGACGGCCACCAACATGTACGGAGCCCGAGGCTGGGTGGTCAACAACGAGACCAACCCCTACGGCTTCACCGGCGTGCACAACTACCCGCAGTCGTTCTGGTTCCCCGAGGCCGCCGCCTGGACGACCCAGCACATGTACGACAGCTACCGGTTCAACGGTGACGTGAACTACCTACGCAACACCGCCTACCCGGCGATCAAGGGCGCGGCCGAGTTCTGGCTGGACTTCCTGCACACCGACCCGCGCGACAACCGGCTCGTGGTCTCGCCCAGTTACTCCCCGGAGAACGGCGACTTCTCCGCCGGGGCCTCGATGTCCCAGCAGATCGTGCGCGAGGTGTTCACCAACGCGCTGGCCGCCGCCCGTACGCTGGGCGTGGACACCGCGTTCCAGAACGAGGTCAGCACCGCCCTGTCCCGGCTCGACCCGGGGCTGCGCATCGGCCGCTGGGGCCAGCTTCAGGAGTGGAAGACCGACTGGGACTCCCAGACCGACACCCACCGGCACGTCTCCCACCTGTTCGCCCTGCACCCGAGCAACCAGATCCTCCCCGGCACCGCCGAGGCGGCGGCGGCCCGCGTCTCCCTGAACGCGCGCGGCGACGGCGGCACCGGCTGGTCCAAGGCATGGAAGATCAACTTCTGGGCCCGGCTGCTCGACGGCACCCGCGCCCACAAGCTGCTCAGCGAGCAGCTCAAGTCCTCCACGCTGGACAACCTGTGGGACACCCACCCGCCGTTCCAGATCGACGGCAACTTCGGCGCGACCTCCGGGGTCGCGGAGATGCTCGTGCAGAGCCAGCACGACACCGTGCACGTGCTGCCCGCGCTGCCGGCCGCGTGGCCGACCGGCTCGGTGACCGGCCTGCGCGCCCGGGGCGACGTCACCGTGGACACCACGTGGAGCGCCGGGAAGGCCCAGTCGATCACCCTGCGCACCGGCAAGACAGCCCCGATCAAGGTCAGGACCGCCGCCGCAACCGGCACCTACCAGGTCAAGGACGAGACGGGCGCGACGGTCACCGCCACGCGTACCGGTGAGACCCTGAGCTGGAACGCCACCGCCGGGAAGACGTACACGGTCACCTTCCAGCCGGGCGGCGGCACCGGCGGTCAGACCGTCGAGGGTGAGGCGTTCACCTCGCAGTTCGGTGTGCAGCGGGCCGACCACGCGGGTGCCAGCGGTGGCGCCACGGTGGGCTACATCGACAACGGTGACTGGACGGCGTACTCGGGGGTGAACACCTCGGGGTTGCGGACCTTCAGCGCCCGGGTGTCCTCCGGGGGAGCCGGTGGGACGATCCAGATTCGGTCGGGGTCGGCCACCGGGACGTTGCTGGGGTCGGTGGCGGTGTCGCCGACAGGTGGTTGGGACACCTATGCGACGGTGTCCACGACGTTGAGCGGATCGGCTTCCGGGCCGTTGTATCTGGTCTTCGTGGGAGGTGCCGGCAACCTGTTCGACGTCGACACCATCACCGTCGGCACCGGCGGCCAGACCGTCGAGGGTGAGGCGTTCACCTCGCAGTCGGGTGTGCAACGGGCCGATCACCCGGGCGCCAGCGGCGGCGCTTCGGTGGGTTACATCGACAACGGCGATTGGGCGGCGTACTCGGGGGTGAACACCTCGGGGTTGCGGACCTTCAGCGCCCGGGTGTCCTCCGCCGGGGCCGGTGGGACGATCCAGATTCGGTCGGGGTCGGCCACCGGGACGTTGCTGGGGTCGGTGGCGGTGTCGCCGACAGGTGGTTGGGACACCTATGCGACGGTGTCCACGACGTTGAGCGGATCGGCTTCCGGGCCGTTGTATCTGGTCTTCGTGGGGGGTGCGGGCAGCCTGTTCGACGTCGACACCTTCACCGTCACGACATGAGATCCGTCACGAGGTGAGATCCATTACGACGTGAGATGACGTCAGTCCATCCCCGGGCGGGTGACCGTCCGGGGATGGTGCTGCCGGGCACCGCGCTCCTCGCGGTCGCCGTCACCCCGGCGCGCCGCGCGCCAGGCCAGCGCGGAACTGGCCACCATCGACAGCGCCGAGGGCAGCGTGACGGCGGCGACGCCGGTGACCTTCCGCCCGTTCGGCCCGGACGCGCGCTCAGGGGGCTCCATCGAGTGGTCGGACATGCGGCACCCTCCATAATTACCTTTATTTTTAGTAGGGAAACTTAGTATTTGTTCGCCCGTCGGGCAACGCGCCGATCATCTGTGCCGACGGCCCGGCCCCGTCCGGGGACGGCGGCTCGTCGTGCACGCGTCGGGTAGGGGGCGGCAGCGGAAAACCCTTTGCGTGGCGGAAGGAGTGGCCGACACACTCTCGGGGTGGTCGAGAGTACGCACATCGATGGGCGCGCGGGCATCGACGCGGGGCTGGTGAAGCGGCTGGTCACGACTCAGTTCCCGCGCTGGGGCGCCCTTCCGGTGACCCCGGTCGAGGCCGACGGGTGGGACAACCGCACCTACCGTCTCGGTGACGAGATGACGGTGCGTCTTCCCACCGCCGCCGGTTATGCCCCGGCGATCGACAAGGAGCATCGATGGCTGCCGGTTCTCGCCCCTTCGCTGCCGGTCGCCGTTCCCACGCCCCTGGCGAAGGGGGTGCCGGGCGAGGGATACCCGTTCGACTGGTCGATCCGCGGCTGGCTGGACGGCGAGACCGCGCGTCCTGACCGCATCGACGACCTGCCCGGATTCGCGGCCTCGGTCGCCGGCTTCCTTCTCGCCCTGTGGCGCGTCGACGCGACGGGCGGGCCTCGGGCGGGCGAGCACAGCTTCTACCGGGGCGCGCCGCCGGCTCACTACGACGACGAGACACGCCGCTCCATCGCCGCGCTGGACGGCCACATCGACACCACCCGGGCGTCGGCCGTGTGGGGCGCCGCCCTCAAGGCGGCCTGGTCCGGGCCGCCGGTGTGGTTCCACGGTGACATCGCGAGCGGCAACCTGCTGGTCAGGGATGGGAAGCTGGCCGCCGTCATCGACTTCGGGACATCGGGCGTCGGTGATCCCGCCTGCGATCTGGTGATCGCGTGGACGATGTTCTCCGGCGACAGCCGGGAGACCTTCCGCGACGCCGTCGGTCAGGATCCCGCGATGTGGGCGCGGGCTCGCGGCTGGGCCCTGTGGAAGGCCCTGATCAGCCTGGTCGCGGAGATCGACGGGGACGAGAGGAAAGCCGGAGAGCACCGCCGCGTCATCGACGAGGTCATGGCCGACCACGATCGTTCCGGCTGACTCCGCCGGGACCGGCCTCCCAGGGGCCGGGGGGCAGAGGCAGGCGGGAAAGGTCGTCGTCGCGGCTCGGACCGGCACCGCCGACCCGCTTCTTCCGACGGCGGTGGTCTCCACGGGCGTTGATGTACCGGCAATAGTCGATATATCGGCAATGAAGCCGCATCGAGGGCATATCGCATCAGCAGGGAGAGGTGGGCGATGTCCAAATGGCAGCGGTGTTTTCGCAAAGCGGGAGCCATGTCTGCGGTTCCGGCCCAGGTGACGACGCTGCGAAATTAGAATCCGGTTTATAGGCCGATTTGTCCGCCCTTGGCCCGCTTGACCGGTGCAGAATGCCTTGGATGATTGCCGGCTTCGTGATTATTCGTGGTGGGTACGGAGGCGACCGGCGCCCGCCCGAGGTGACCCCGGTCGGCGGTCACCCGGTGCGGCCGGCGGTCCTCAGCGCACTCACGCCGTCCGAAGCCGGCCCCCACCCCCCGCACAGAGTCGCGTGGCTCATGTGGTCCACTGGCCAGGGGGAAATGGAGGATGAGCGCTAGACGCGGAATCTCGATAACGACCCGCATCACCCTGTTCACCGGTGTGGTGGCGGTCCTGCTGTGCTCGCTGACGGCCGCGGTGCTCATGTTCGCCCTGAACCGTTTCGTCACCAAGTCCCTCATCGAGGAGATCACCGCGGCCGGTGGCCGGGTGGCCGCGCAGATGGAACAGGGCAGCCTGGAATACCCCCTGGCCCGGCGCCAGTCCCGCAAAGTCCAGGTCGTCGACGTGCGGGGCCAGGTCGTCGCCTCGACCCCGCAACTGCGGGGTAAGCCGCGCATGGCGAGGTTCCCGCCCGAGGGTGCGATGGCCGCCACCTCCGTCGTGTGCGGCGGGGTGTTTGCCCGGGGCGAGTGCGACATCGTGGTCGCGCAGCGGGCCCAGCGGGGGAGTGAGAGATGGACCGTCTACAGCGCCTCCCCGACGATCCCTCCGCTGGTCGATCCACGGGTGGCCACGGTGGCGGGGAGCGGCACGATGCTGCTCGCCGTGGCCATCACCTACCTCGGCCGACGGATCGTCATGGCCTCCCTCAGACCGGTGGTCGCCATCCGGGCCGAGCTCGACGAGATCAACGCGACCTCTCTCGATCGCCGGGTGCCCGCGTCGGACAGCGATGACGAGATCCACGATCTCGCCACCAGCGTCAACCGCACGCTGACCCGCCTGGAGACCGCCATGGAACGTCAGCGGCAGTTCACCGCCGACGCCTCCCACGAACTCCGGACCCCCGTCGCCGGGCTCCGCGCCCAGCTGGAGGAGGCTCAGCTGCACCCCGGCGACACCGACCTGGGTGATCTGCTCGCGCACTCGCTGGCCGACCTCGACCGGCTGCAGGCGATCATGACCGACCTGCTCCTGCTGGCCCGGCTTGAGGGGGGCGTCCCCAAGCCCGACGAGAGGGTCGATCTGGCGACGGTGGTGCGGGCGGAGGTCTCGCGGCGGACGGACCCCCGGAAGATGCGACTCCTGCTCGCCCCGGAAGTGCCCGTCGATGTCGTACCCGGCCAGATCGACCGCGTGATCACCAACCTGCTGGACAACGCCGAGCGGCACGCCAGGAAAACGGTGGTCGTCGAGGTGCGGCCGAACGGTGACAACGCCGAACTCATCGTCGACGACGACGGGGAGGGGATCGCCGAAGCCGACCGGGAACGGATCTTCGAACGGTTCACCCGGCTGGACGCGGCCCGCAGCCGTGACCGCGGTGGCACGGGCCTCGGCCTGGCCATCGCCCGGGGCATCGCCCACGCCCACCACGGGACGATCGAGGTCACGGCCTCCTCCGCCGGCGGCGCGCGCTTCGTCCTCCGCCTCCCCCTGGCCACCTCAAGCAACAACGACCGAGAACAGACTCACCACATCTCCTCGTAGCCGAGCCGACGTGGCCGAGCCGATCGCGATGATCCCGGGCGCCCCCTCGTACCCCGGGGAACCGGGTGAACCCGGACCCGGTCCGGCTCCCGCGCTCCGGGCATGCCCGGCGTAGGCGGGCGACGACGGGTGAGGGCCGGGCGACGGCGGGCGATAGCGGGCGACGACGAGGTGCGGGCGATGGCGGGCCTCGGCGAGCGGCGGTTGGGGCCGGGCGGCGGCGGGTATCGGCGGGTATCGGCGGGTATCAGCGAGGGCCGGGCGAGATGGGCCGGGGATATCGTGGAGGCGATAGCAACCCCGCAGCCCTCGGCGGTCGCGCTTCCGGCCTGTTCCCGGCGTCGACCACGGATCGGAGGTCCTGATCGTCGCTGTCACCGGCCTCGTGGAGATCGTCGCTGTCATCGGTCTCACGGAACCCGGCTCCGGTCTCGTGGGAGCTGGCTCCGTGCTCACGGGACCTGTCTCCGGTCTCATCGACCCCGGCTCCGTACTCACCGGAGCCGCCTCCGGTCTCACGGGACCTGCCTTCGGTCTCACCGAACCCGGTTCCGGTCTCACGGGGCCTGTCTCCGCTCTCATCGAACCCGGCTCCGCCGTGCCCGCGAGCGGGATGGCCGCCCTCACGGCGGCCGGGGTCGCCGCCGCCTTCGTCGGCGCGGGTCTGGTCGCCGTCCGCGTACGCCCACGCAACCGGGTCGGGCCGCTGATGATCGTCATCGGCCTGCTGTGGCTCCTCACCAAGTTCGCGCCCCTGCCGGTGACGGCGGGTGATGTCCGTACGGCGCTGGCGGGCGCGTGGGCGGCGGTGCTCGCGCATCTGGTGGTGGCGTTTCCCACCGGGCGCCTCACCGTGCCGGTGGCGCGGGCCGTCGTCGGGACGGCGTACCTGAGCGTGGCCGGGGTCGCGGTGCTGGGGATGAGCGGGCTCGCGCCGGGTGCGGTGGTCCGGGGCGCCGCGATGGCCGGGGCCGTGCTGAGCGGCCTGGCCGTGATGGGCCTGCAGGTGAGCCGCTGGCGGGGCAGCACCGTGACGCGGCGCCGGTCGCTCAATCCCGTGTTCGCCGCCGCCGTGGTGGCGACGGCGCTGTTCGTGACGCTGAAGCCGGTGATGATCGCCGGTGTCGAGGTGCGGGGCCTGACGCCGGTGATGCAGGCGGCGCTCGCCGCCGTCCCGCTGGCGTACGTGGGCGGCCTCCTGCGGCGGCGCGTCGACCGTGGCCGGGTCGCCGAGCTGGTCGTCCACCTCCGTGGCGTCTCGCGGCCGGTGAGCCTCCAGCGGGTCCTGGCCGAGGTCCTCCACGACCCGACCCTGGAGGTCGGGTACTGGGCGCCGGAGCCGGGCCGGTACGTGGACGTCGACGGCCGGGTCGTGCTGCCGCCGGAGGGCGGCGATCGCGTGGCGACACGCGTCGACCACGACGGCGCCCCGCTCGCGCTGCTGGTGCACGACCCGGCGCTGCTGGACAACCCCGAGCTGGTCGAGGCCACCTGTGCCGCCGCCGCGCTGGCCCTTTCGAACGAGCGGCTGACCGCCGACCTGAGGGCGCGGCTGCACCAGCTCGCCGAGTCGCGCGGCCAGGTCCTGCGCGCGGCCGAGACGGAACGCCGGCGGCTGGAACGGGACCTTCACGACGGCGTGCAGCAACGGCTCCTGTCCATCCCCATGACGCTCAGCCTGGCCGAGTCGAGGCTGTCCACCCATCCCGACCAGGCGCGGGCGCTCGTCGGCGAGGCGAGAACCACCTCGCTGGCCGTGCTCGACGAGTTGCGGGCCCTGTCGCAGGGCATCCACCCGCCGGTGCTGACCGAACGCGGCCTGCGCGGTGCCGTCCGGGAGCTGGCCGCGCTCGCCCCGGTGCCGCTGCGGCTGTCGTTCGAGCTCCCCGCGCCGTTGCCGGTGGAGGTCGAGACGACGGCGTACTACGTGGTCGCCGAGGCGGTGGCCAACATCACCAAGCACGCCGACGCGCGGCGGGCACGGGTGCGCGCCGAGCACCGGGACGCGCGGTTGCTGGTCGAGGTGTCCGACGACGGCCGCGGCGGGGCGGATCCGGCCCTCGGGTCCGGACTGCGCGGGCTCGCCGACCGGGTGACGGCCGCCGGTGGAACCCTCCGGATACACAGCCCCGCCGGTGACGGCACGCTGATCGAGGCGGTGCTGCCGTGCGGGTAGTCATCGCCGAGGACAACATGCTGCTGCGCGAGGGGCTCGCCCGGTTGCTGGCCGAGGGCGGTTTCGACGTCGTGTCGGCCGTCGCGGACTCCGTGGCGCTGCTGACCGAGGTGGCGCGGCACCGTCCGGACGTGGCCATCGTCGACATCCGCCTGCCTCCCACCCAGACCGACGAGGGGCTGCGGGCGGCCCGGGAGATCCGCCGGCGCCATCCCGGCACCGGGGTGCTCGTCCTGTCCCAGTACGTCCGGGTCAGCTACACGGTCGAGCTGCTCGACGACGGCGCCCGCGGCGTCGGGTACCTGCTCAAGGACAGGGTGTCCGACCTGGCGGGGTTCGCGGCGGCGGTGCGGCAGGTGGGCGGCGGCGGTTCGGCGTTCGACCCGATCGTCATCGACCAGCTGGTCGGCCGCCACGACCGCCCCGACGACCCGTTGCGCGCGCTCACCGGCCGCGAGCGCGAGGTCCTCGCGCTGATGGCCGAGGGCCGCACCAACCAGGCCGTCGCGGAACGGATCGGCATCGCGGAACGGACCGTCGAGAAGCACTGCACGAGCATCTTCGCCAAGCTCGGGCTGTCGGCGAGCGCGGACGACCACCGCCGGGTCCTCGCGGTCCTGCGCTACCTCAACACCTAGCCGGTCGCGCGGGGGGACGGTTAACCGCCCCCCGAGGGTGCGGCGGGCACGGTCCCGGCCGGGTGCTGCCCGGCTTCCGGCTCCGGCGGCGCCGTCGCACACTTCGAACGTCGGACGAGACAGCGTCGGACGAGACAGTGCCGGATCGAACGAAGCGGAGGGCGAATGCCCACTATGACGACCGGAAACGCGATGAGAATCGCCCGGTGGACGATCGTCGCGCTGACGGTGGTGATGATCTACTACTTCGTCACCTCGAACGCGATACGTTCCGGGAACCCGTTCCTGGTGCCCGATCTCATCCTCACCGTGCTTCTGCCTGCCTCGGCGGCCCTGCGGGGGCGGGTCGCCGTGCCGGCGATGATATTCGCCTTCGCCTGGGCGTCGGCCGTCTGGACGGTGTCGCTCTGCACGTACATCACACGCGGGGCCTTCGCGGACGGAGCGAACCACCTTCTCCTGATCTTCTCCAGCGTCCTGGCCGCGGGGCTGCTGGCGATCACCGCTCTCGGTCACGGCGACCGGGAGCGGGGGGAGGGGGTGAGGGGGAGGGTGTGAGAACGTCAGGCGCACCGCGCACCGCGTGCCGCTGACCGGGGCCGGTCCCCGGGTCGGCGGTCGCCCGACGAGACGACGACGGTGGCCCGGCTCTCCTCGCCGCCGCCCGTACGGCCGGTCGCGAGGACGTGGTGACCCAGCGGCCGTGAGAGCCGGAGACGGGTCCGCCCGCCCCGCGCGCCGGTGGGGTCCTGCGGTGTCCTGCGGGGCTCCATTCGGGGCGGAGTCAAGGTCCGTGATCTTCGGCGGCGCTCCCGATCGTGCTTCACTTCGTATCGGGGCAGGTCGTGCGTTGCGAAACACCGCAATGACTCATGACAGGCGCTGCAAGAACCTAAGAGGTAACCGCAGCTATAGAGCAAGATTACGAAACTATTTCGCAGGAGCCTTGTGGAACGAGGCATCGGAGTCCTACTGTCACCTCACCCTCGTGGCGTTCGCCACGCCCCGAGCGCTTCAGGTGTTCACCCCCCGAGAGAAACGAGCATCCGATGTCACGGAGCATCACAGGAGCTGTGGCGAGATGGACCGGCAGGCCGCCGCGAAGGGCGTCGGCGGCGGTCGCGGCGGTGATCGCGGCCTCCGTCGGCCTCGGCGTCGTACCCGGCGCCCCGGCCCTCGCGGGCGCCGGCACGGGTGGAGCCCCGGCCCCCGTGGTGACGCGCGCCGCCCTCGACCCGTCGCTCGTCGCGGGGCGGGGCGCCACCGTCGCCTTCGCCGAGCAGGAGGCGGAGAACGCCACGACGAACGGCACGGCCATCGGCCCGGACCGCGCCGCGTACACGCTGGCGGGGGAGGCCTCCGGCCGTAAGGCGGTGAGGCTGACGCCGGGGCAGCACGTCGAGTTCACGCTGCCGAAGACGGCCAACGCGATCACCGTGCGCTACAGCATCCCCGACGCTCCCAGCGGCGGCGGCATCACCGCGCCGCTGAACGTCACGGTGAACGGCGGGGGCAAGAAGGTGATGACCCTCACGTCGCAGTACTCGTGGCTGTACAACCAGTATCCGTTCACGAACGACCCGAACGCCGACCTGCTGCACCCCGACTGGTGGATCACCGAGTGCGCCTGCGTGCCCAGCGCCACGACGCCCGCACCGACGATCACGAAGCCGTTCCGCCCGACCCACTTCTACGACGAGCAGCGTCTCCTGCTCGGCAAGACGTACCGCGCGGGTGACAAGGTGCGGCTCACGGTCCCGGCCGGGAGCAACGCGGCGTGGACGATCATCGACCTGCTCGACTCCGAGCTCGTCGGCGCGCCGCACGTCAGGGTCGTCGCGGCGAACGTGCTGGCGTTCGGCGCCGACCCGCTCGGCAGGCGCGACTCCGCCGACGCGATCGACAAGGCGATCGCCTTCGCCAAGCGCAACCGTCTCAAGGTCTACATCCCGCCGGGCGTCTACCAGGTGAACCGCCACATCATCGTCGACAACGTGACGATCGAGGGCGCCGGCAACTGGTACACGATCATCAAGGGCAAGGAGGTCGCTCTCCCCGCCCCGGCCCCCGACGGCTCGGTGCACACCGGCGTCGGCTTCTACGGCAAGTACGCGGCGGACGGCGGCAGCAGGAACGTGCACCTGTCCGGCTTCGCGATCGAGGGTGACGTCCGCGAGCGCGTCGACACCGACCAGGTCAACGGCATCGGCGGGGCGCTGAGCGACTCGACCATCGACGGCCTCTACATCCACCGCACCAAGGTGGGCATGTGGTTCGACGGGCCGATGCGGAACCTGAAGGTCACGAACAACATCATCGTCGACCAGATCGCCGACGCCCTCAACTTCCACGGCGGCGTCACGGACTCGGTGGTGTCGAACAACTTCACCCGCAACACCGGTGACGACGGCCTCGCCCTGTGGTCCGAGAAGATCGCCAACGCGAACAACACGTTCGACCACAACACCGTGCAGACGCCGACCCTCGCGAACGGCATCGCCGTCTACGGCGGCACGGACAACACCATCTCGAACAACCTCGTCGCCGACCCGATCCGCGAGGGCAGCGGCATCCACGTCGGCTCCCGCTTCGGTGCCGAGGCGTTCGCCGGGAAGCTGTCGATCAAGGACAACACCACGGTCCGGGCCGGGACGTACGAGCTGAACTGGAACATCGGCCTGGGCGCCATCTGGCTCTACGCCCTCGACAAGAGCATCGAGGCGGACATCCAGGTGGTCGGGAACCACTTCCTCGACAACACCTACAACGCGATCATGCTGGTCAGCGACTGGGGCGTGAAGGACCTGTACTCGATCACGAACGTCCACTTCAAGGACATCAGGGTCGACGGCACCGGCACCTCCGTGGTCAGCGCCCGGGTGAAGGGGTCCGCCTTCTTCGAGAACGTGGACGCCCGCAACGTCGGCGCGGTCGGCGTCAACAACTGCGGTTCGTTCAACTTCCCGCCGACCGGCTCGGAGTTCTCGCTGACGGACCTCGGCGGCAACGACGGGGGTGGCACCACCGGGGCCTGGCTCGCCCCGTGGATGCTGCCGAACACCATCACCTGCGACGACCGCCCGCCGGTGGTCGCGCCGCCGGCGCCGTCCCCGTGGTGATCCTCCGCCACGGCGCGGTCCCGCGTCGTTGATCTGAGCTGATCCGACAGGCCGGCCGTCCGGGGACATCCCCGGGCGGCCGGCCGTTCTCGTGCCCGGTGAGACGCGCGTCTCCGCCGAAAGCCACCCTCAGGCGGCCCGCGATCCCGGACCATGATTCTTCCTGAACCCACTTGCGATATATCTCATTTGGCGGCAAGCTCGTACATAACGCGATACATCGTGTTATGTACGAGCCTTCGCGGACGGGGGTTCGGGAGGAATCCGGCGTGACCCGGCACACGGGGGCGGTCACGCGGGGGCGCTTCCGAGCCCGGCGGACCGGAGGCGATCGGTGGCCGGTCTCGAAAACGGCCCCCGGGCGATGCGGCGACATCGCGCCGGAGGCGGGCGGGTCCCCGGCGGAGGCGAAACCCGGCCCCGTCACACGGCGGAGCTCACGCTGCCGGTCGACGCCTCCGCACCGACGAACGCGGAGGTCTCCATCGAACACCTCCGCACCGACGAACGTGGTGGAGGTCTCCATGCGGGAAACACACTCCGACAACCTTGCGGGGACGGGCGGCGGGACGCGGCGCGAGGAGCGCGTGCCGGTGCTGGTCGTCGGCGCGGGGTACGCCGGGCTCAGCGCCGCCGCGCTCCTGGCCTGGCGTGGCGTACCGGTGACGCTGGTCGAGCGGCACGTGAGCACGTCCGTCCAGCCCAAGGCGTTCGGGGTCAACTGGCGGGCGCTGGAGCTGCTGCGCCCCGTCCCCGGGGTCGAGGAGTCGCTCGGCCAGATCTGGGAGGGCATCGGCGACGGGATGCGCATCGCCATCGCCTCCAGCCTGAGCGACCCGGAACCGAACATGATCGTCGATGGCCGCCAGGACGACTTCGGCTTCATGACCGAGATCACCCCGGTCGCCAGTGTGGGCGCGCCCCAGTCGCGGGTGGAGGAGCTGCTGCGGGACAGGGCGGAGAAACTCGGCGCCGACCTGCGCTTCTCCACCGAACTGGTCTCCCTGGAACAGGACGCCGACGGCGTGACCGCGCTGGTCGCCGATCGGGTGACCGGCGAGGAGACGAGCGTGCGCGCCGACTACCTGGTCGCCGCCGACGGCTACCGCAGCCCTGTCCGCGACCGCCTGGGCATCCCCACCACGGGCAAGGGCGATCTGGGCCACGCCTGCGTGATCATGTTCGACGCCGACCTCGGCGACCTGGTACGCGACCGCGAGGTCACCCTCTGGTACCTGCGGAACGAGACCTTCACCGGCGCCATCGTCACCGGAACCGGGGTGGACTCGCACGTGCTGAGCGTGAACTACGACCTCGGCGCGGGGGAGAGCGAGGCCGACTTCACCGAGGAACGCTGCCGCGACCTCGTACGGATCGCGACCGGGCTGCCCGCGCTCGACGTGCGCCTGCTCGACCGGACGAGTTACGGGATGGCCCACATCCTCGCCGCCCGCTACCGGCAGGGCCGGGTGTTCCTCGCCGGGGACGCGGCGCACACGATGCCGCCGACCGGAGGCCAGGGCGGCAGCGCGGCCCTCCAGGACGGCTGCGACCTCGCCTGGCGGCTCTGGCTGGTGATCTCCGGGCAGGCCGGTGCGGGCTTCCTGGACAGCTACGACGCCGAGCGGCGCCCGATCGGCGAGCTGACGGCCGACGCCCAGCTCGCCAACCTCGGGGTGCGGATGCCCCCGGCGATGCGGGTCGGCTACCCGGAACCGCTCGACGACCCCATCGCCGCCATCATCGGCTACCGCTACCACTCGGCCGCGATCCTGGCCGAGACCGGCGACGACGGCTCGCTCCTGGAGGACCCCCGCGACCCGACCGGCCGCCCCGGCAGCCGCGCCCCGCACGTCGTGCTCCGCCGCGACGACCGGCCGATCTCCACCCTCGACCTGTTCGGGTCCGGTTTCGTGCTGCTCGCCGGACCGCGTGGGGAGGCCTGGACGCGGGCCGCCCAGGTGGCGGCGGACTGGCTGGGCGTGCGGCTCACGTCGTACCGGATCGGCGGGGAGCTGGAGGATCCGGCCGGGGCGTGGCAGGGACGGTACGGCGTGGGCGGCGACGGCGCGGTGCTCGTGCGCCCCGACGGCTACGTGGCCTGGCGGGCGTCCGAGGCCGTCGCCGATCCCGAGGACGTGCTCGACCGCGTCCTCACCGCCGTGCTCGCCCGCTCGTGACGGGAACCGCGCGGTCGGCACGTGACCGGCCCGAGGCGTGAACACGTACGAACAGGGACGCGTACGAACAGGGACGCGTACGGACGGGGAGGGACGCGCTCGCCGGTGACCGGCGGCCGGGACGTCAGACGCCGTGGCGCATCGCCCTGGTGCCCGTCGCCAGGCCCACCGCGGCGACGGCGCAGGCGCAGAGCGTCCCGTACAGCACTGACATGTCCGCGAAAAGACCGGAGAACAGCGCCCGCTCCGCCTCGACGACGTAGGAGACCGGATTCAGCGCGGCGGCCACCTGGAGCCACTCCGGGCCTGAGTCCATCGGCAGCAGCACACCCGACAGCAGCATCAGCGGGAACATCACCAGCTGGGTGACCCCGTAGAACAGGTCGCCGCCCGGACTGGACGCGATCGCGAGGGCGAAGGAGAGCGCGCCCAGGCCGATCCCGAACAGTGTCAGCACCGTCAGACCGGCCAGCACGCCCGTGAGGTGCGGGCGAAAACCCAGCGGCACCGCGAGGACGATGATGAGCACGGCCTGGGCCAGCAGGATGGCGAACTCCTTCATCGCCCGGCCGACCAGCATCGCCGTGCGGTTCAGCGGGGTGACCAGCATGCGCTCCATCGAACCGCCGATCAGATCCACCAGCAGGGAGTAGCCGGCCATCATCGGCCCGGACAGGCACATCATGATCAGGATGCCGGGCACGAACCACTGCCACGGCGAGCCCTCGCCCTCGAAACTCCCCGTTCCCCCGAGCAGCGGGCCGAACAGGAACAGGAAGAGCAGCGGCTGGCCCATGGTGAAGAGGAGGCCGAGGGGTTCGCGCAGCACGGGGGCGAACTCACGGGAGAAGACGGTCGCGGTGTCACGGAGGAATCGCACGCTCACGGTACGACCTTTCTGGCCTTTCCGGCCGGTGGGGGGATGGGGGTGGTCAGGCGCCGCTCATGTCGTCCGAGGGCTCGCCGGCCCCGCCGGTCTCGTCGCTCTCGCGCAGGCTGCGGCCGGTCAGCGCGAGGAACACGTCGTCCAGCGTGGGACGGGCGGTCTCGGCGGTCTCGACCTTCACGCCGGACGACTCCAGCGACCGGAGATACTCCGGCAGCGCCGCGCCCGCGTGGGGCACCCGCAGCCGCACCGTCGTCCCGTCGACGGTGACCGCGCCGGGACCGGCGAGCCGCTCGGCGATCCCGGCGGCCCTCGCCGCCCCCGGCTCGTCGAGGACGGTGACCGTGACGCGGTCACCGGCCAGGTCGCCCTTCAGCCGCTCGGCCGTCCCGTCGGCGATGATCCGGCCGTGGTCGATGATCACTACCCGCTCGGCCATGCTGTCGGCCTCCTCCAGGTAGTGGGTGGTCAGGAAGAGGGTCGTGCCGTGCAGCTCGCGCAGCCGCAGGATGTGCTCCCAGATGTTGGCGCGGCTCTGCGGGTCCAGGCCGGTCGAGGGCTCGTCCAGGAAGAGCAGCTCGGGCCGGTGGATGAGTCCCAGGGCGATGTCGAGGCGGCGGCGCTGGCCGCCCGACAGGGTGCCGGGCTTGCGGGTGGCCAGCGATTCCAGGTCCAGCAGGCCGAGGATCTCGTCGGCCCGCTTGCGCGCCTCGGCCCGGCGCAGGCCGTAGCAGCGCGCCTGGGTCACCAGCTCGTCGCGGACGCGGAAGTTCTCGCCCGAGCCGTTCTTCTGGCCGACGTACCCGATGCGGGCGCGGACCCCCGCCGGATCCGACACGACGTCGCGACCCGCGACGATCGCGGTTCCCGACGTCGGCGGGAGCAGGGAGGTCAGCAGGCGCAGGCTGGTGGACTTCCCGGCACCGTTGGGACCGAGGAAGGCCACCAGCTGGCCCGCCTCCACATCGAGGTCGAGGCCGCGTACGGCGTCGACGCTTCCCTTCCTCACCGTGAATCGCCGGGTCAGCCCTCGGGCATGGATCATCGTCCCCTCCTCGGGGTGGGCGTGGGCGGTTGGCGGCATGCCGAAGAAACCCCTGGTCGGGGGCTCGGTTGGAGATGGTTCATCTTTGACCACGTCATCCGGGTTTGGCAAACGTGAAAGGTACATTCATGTTCTGCCTGACCTGCGGAAACGTGCTCTCGCATGCCGTGCCGTACGACCCCGCCGGCCTACGCCCGCGACCGGTCCGACCGCGCTGACGTGGGCTTTACCCGGATCTCCCGGAAGGGATGGAAAAAATATGGATTTTCCGCCGTGAACACGCCGGACCCGGGGACGGCCGACGGTCAGTTCCCCCCGGAACGCACGGGGACGTCGACGTGGCCGGGCTCTGCGGAACCGTCGCGGCGGCGCCGGAGGAGGCTGTCGAGCGCCCACGGGCCCGCGCCCAGCACGGCGATGAGCAGGAACGACCAGCAGAACATCGCCGACGGCTCGCCACCGTTGCGCAGCGGCAGGAGATCCTGCGGCAGGTGCACCACGAAGAACGCGTACGCCATCGAACCGGACGCGAGGATCGCCGCGGGACGGGTGAGGAGCCCGGCGAGAACGAGACCGCCGCAGAGCACCTGGACGAGCGCGGCCCACCAGCCGGGCCAGACCGCGAAGCCGACGGCCTCGCCGGTGACGGGGTTGCCGCCGAACACGCCGAACATCGACGCCGCGCCGTGGCAGAGGAAAAGGAAACCCGTCACCATGCGGAAGAGCGAGAGCACCGGCCCGTCGAATCGGTCGATCTTCATGGAATCCCCCTGTTTTCACGATGCGAGGCCGGGGCCCCACCCCAGCCTCGCATCGCCCCCGCCCGTGAACGCGGCCCCGCGCGCCTCCTGGTGATCCCCTGTCAAGATTTGGCGTCCAGGCGCGCTGAGCGCGCTCGCGCACGCCCTCGCGCCGCGGGGTGTCCCGTCGCGGGATCGTCAGTCGGTCCGGGCGCGGAGGCTCCGCGCCAGGGTGGGGATCATCACCGCCGCGGGGACGAGGTGCAGCCCGAGGAGGGCGGTGACGGTGGCGGTGTTCGCCCCGGAGAGGAAGGGCGGGACCAGCGAGATCACGGTCAGCGACACCGCCGTCCACACGAACCGCTCGGCGGGGCGAGCACTCCAGCGAAGAAGAGCGACGGCGATGACGACGCCCACGACCGAGAAGAAGCCGGTCACCACGGCGACCCCGGGCAACGGGATCGTCTCGCCACCATCGGGGACCTCGAAGTCGACGCCGACGGCCTGGGCGAGCGCGGCGGCGAGGGTGGTGGCCGTCATCGCCGCGAGCGTGGCGACGAGGCCGGTGCCGGCGAGCCCGCGGAGCCGGTGGGGGCGGCCGGTCCGGCCCGGTGCCGGGCCCGCGACGATTCCGGTGTCATTCATGCTGTTCATGTCATCCTCCATCGTTCGGTGACTGTCGTAGGGGTGTGCCGACCGGCGTGTGACGGCCTTGGCCCCGGGGGTGAGGATGCGCACCCTCGCCGTGCGACGGCCGGGGTTTCGCAGCGCGCGGACGCCGGTGCCGCGGAGCCAGAACCCGGCGTCGCGTCCGAGGACCGGGCCGGGCTCGCCGTCGCGCAGCTCCAGCTGCACCCGCCCGCGGGTGACGACGCCGAACGCGTCGCACCACTCGGCCGCGACCACCGCGACACGCGCGCCACCGCGCAGCGCGAGCGTCCGCACCGGGACTACTCCGTGCCGTCCGCCGGCAGGCGCTCCGGCAGCCCGAGCCTCGGGAACCGGTCGTCGTGGAACGTGACGATCTCGGTGATCGCCCCGCCGGTGACGCGCAGGACGTCGACCGTCAGCGGCAGGTACGCGCTCTCCCGCTTCCGCCAGAGGTAGAAGGCGACGGCGGGCTGCCGGTTCACGGAGGTGGGGACGGCGCGCAGGTTCTTCATGTCCTCGAAGCCGCTCGCGACCCAGTCGTTCACCACCGCGTCGCGGCCGACGTACAGGCCCGGCGTGGGCGGCATCGAGCAGCGGACGTCGTCTCGCAGCAGTGCGGCGAGCCCGTCGATGTTCGTGGCCACGCTGGCGTCGGTATAGCGGCGCACCAGCTCGCGCGTCCCGGCGTCCTCCTCGCCGCCGGTCCAGTCCTGCCGCTCGGCGGGCAGGTGCTCCCGCATGCCGGCGCGGGCCCGCTGCAGCGCGCTGTTCACGGAGTTGACGGAGTCCCCGAGGAGCTCCGCGACGTCCTTCGCCGGCCAGCCGAGCACGTCCCGCAGGATCAGCACGGCCCGAGGGCGCGGCGCCAGGTGCTGGACCGCGACCAGGTAGGCCAGCTCGATCGTCTCCCGCGCGACGGCGACGGCCTCCGGCTCGTCCGCGTCGCCCGCGGGCAGCTCGTCGAGCAGCCGGTCCGGGTAGGGCTGCAGCCACGGCACCTCGCCGCCGGTCGCGGGCTCCGGGCGGCACTTGGCGAGCAGGTCCAGGCAGGCGTTGGTGGCGATCCGATACAGCCAGGCCCGGAACGTCGAGCGCCCCTCGAAGGTCTCCCGCCGCCGCCAGGCACGCAGGAACGTCTCCTGCACGGTGTCCTCGGCGTCCTCGAACGACCCGAGCATCCGGTAGCAGTGCACGTGCAGCTCCCGCCGGTGCCGCTCCGCCAGTCCCGAGAACGCCGGCTCGTCGACCTCGTCCAAACCGCTCACGCCCAGTTTCTCCAGCCGCGTGTCCGCACTCATCACGTCATCCTTTCGCCTTGTCGTGTCCTGTTGTAGGTGTGACGGATACGGGCGCGACAACTCATCACCGGGGTCGGTCGGCGTGGCCGGTCCGGTGGCGGAGCACGACGCGCGGCACGGCGAGGAGGGCACGGGTACGCGACCGCCCGGCGCGTGCCGGGGTCGCCCGGTTCACGACGACGCGGCGGGCATGGGCGTACGGGCACGGCGAAGAGGATGGGCTTGATCTTGGAGGCGGGACCTGGCTCACCTGGGGAGACACGCGCCCGAAGGGGTTCGCTCCGGACGTCTTCTATACGGACCTTCCTGCTTGGACGGCCCCGGTCATGTCAGCGCCGCCCTGGTGAGCGGGGCCGAAGGATCCGCTGACAGGTCGAGGCGGGAGGGTTCGGCGCCCGCGGCGATCAGCAGGTCACCGACCGCGGCGATCATCGCGCCGTTGTCGGTGCACAGCGACGGCGCGGGGATGCGCAAGGTGATGCCCGCCTCGGCGCAGCGTTCCGCGGCGAGCGCTCGAAGTCTGCGGTTGGCGGCCACGCCTCCGACGACCACCAGGGTGTCCACCCCGTGCTCCCGGCAGGACCGGACGGCCTTCCTGGTCAGCACGTCGACGACGGCCTCCTGGAACGACGCGGCCACATCCGGCACGGCCGGGCCGCCCTGGCCGACGTGCCTGGCCACGGCACTTTTGAGGCCGGAGAAGGAGAAGTCGAAGCCGCTGTCGAGCATGGCGCGGGGGAAGGGGAAGGCGGTGGGGTCGCCGTCGCGGGCGGCGCGGTCGATGGCCGGGCCACCCGGGTAGGGCAGCCCGAGAATGCGCGCGACCTTGTCGAAGGCCTCGCCCGCCGCGTCGTCGCGGGTGTCGCCCAGGTGCACGATCGGATCGCGGGCCAGGTCGCTCAGGAGCAGCAGCGAGGTATGGCCGCCCGAGACGATCAAGGCGATCGACCGTGGCGGCAAAGGGCCGTGCTCCAGGGTGTCGGCGGCCACGTGCCCGGCCAGGTGGTGCACGCCGTACAGCGGTTTGTTCCAGGCCAGCGCGTAGGCCTTGGCGGCCGCGAGCCCGGTCTGCAACGCGGTCGCCAGGCCGGGCCCCGACGTGACGGCGATGGCGTCGACGTCGGACGGGGCGATTCCGGCCCGCTCGAAGGCGGTGCTCACGCATGGCACCATCGCCTCCAGGTGCGCCCGAGCGGCGATCTCGGGCACCACGCCGCCGAAGCGGGCGTGCTCGTCCATCGAGGAGGACAGCGCGGCGCCGAGGAGCCGGCCGTCCGCGACGATCCCGACGCCGGTCTCGTCGCACGAGGTCTCGATTCCCAGGACGATCGCCATGCCACCCTCTAATCGCGAGATATTTGCAACTACGAATGATAGGCAACAATGATGGGTGTTGTCGGCGGTTGCGGATTCTGGAGATGAACGATGCGAACAGCAGAGGTCAAGCGGCGTTTCCTGGCCCACTTCGAGGCGGCGGGCCATGAGATCGTCCCCAGCGCGCCGCTGCCCACCGACGATCCGAACCTGCTGTTCGTCAACGCCGGCATGGTGCCGTTCAAGCCCTACCTGCTGGGTCAGGTCACCCCGCCGTACCGGCGTGCGGCCAGTGTGCAGAAATGCGTCAGGACCCTCGACATCGAGGAGGTGGGCAAGACCACCCGGCACGGCACGTTCTTCCAGATGAACGGCAACTTCTCCTTCGGCGACTACTTCAAGGAGGAAGCCGTCCGCCTGGCCTGGTCGCTGGTCACCGCTTCCGTGGAGCAAGGTGGCTACGGCCTGGACGCCGACCGGATCTGGGCGACGGTCTACCACGACGACGACGAGGCCTACGAACTGTGGCGTGAGGTGATCGGGCTGCCCGCCGACCGCGTCGTGCGGCGGGGCAAGAAGGACAACTTCTGGTCCATGGGGGTGCCGGGCCCCTGCGGGCCGTGCTCGGAGCTGTACTACGACCGCGGCCCCGCCTACGGCCCCGAGGGCGGCCCGGAGGTCGATGAGGACCGCTACCTGGAGTTCTGGAACCTGGTCTTCATGCAGTACGAGCGCGGCGAGGGTACGGGCAAGGAGGACTACCCGATCCTGGGTGAGCTGCCCTCACGCAACATCGACACCGGTATGGGCCTGGAGCGGATGGCCACGCTCCTGCAGGGTGTCGACAACCTGTACGAGATCGACGAGACCCGCCCCATCCTGGACGCCGCGGCCGAGCTGACCGGCACCGTCCACGGCGCCCGCTCGGGCCGCGCCGCCCCTCAGAGCCACCCGGACGACGTGCGGCTGCGCGTGGTGGCCGACCATGTCCGCACCGCGCTCATGCTGATCGCCGACGGGGTGACCCCGGCCAACGAGGGCCGCGGCTACGTGCTGCGGCGCATCCTGCGCCGGGCGATCCGCTCGGTGCGGCTGCTCGGCCACGGCGGCCCGGTGCTGCCCCACCTGCTGCCGGTGGCGCGTGACTGCATGGCGCCCTCCTACCCGGAGGTGGCCGCCGACTTCGACCGCATCGCCTCCTACGCCTACGGGGAGGAGGAGTCCTTCGACGCCACCTTGAACCAGGGCAACACCGTCCTGGAACGCGAGCTCGGGAAGACGGCGACGCGGCTGCCCGGCTCCACCGCGTTCCAGCTTCACGACACCTACGGCTTCCCCATCGACCTGACCGTGGAGATCGCCGCCGAGCGCGGCCTGGAGGTGGACGTCGAGGCGTTCAGGCAGCTCATGAGCGAGCAGCGCGAGCGCGCCAAGCGCGACGCCCAAGCCAAGAAGAGCGGTCACGCCGACACCGCCCTCTACCGCGACCTGCTCGACACCCACGGCCCCACCGACTGGCTCGCCTACCAGAGCCTCACCGCCGAGGCGAGCGTACTGGCCCTCTTCCACGACGGGCGGCCGCTTCCCGCCGCGGCCGAAGGACAGATCGTGCTCGTCGTGCTGGACCGTACCCCCTTCTACGCCGAATCCGGCGGCCAGGACAGCGACGCGGGCACTTTGCGGGGCCCCGGCGTCGCCGCCGAGGTGCTCGACGTCCAGCGGCCGGTCAAGGGGCTGATCGTCCACCAGGTGCGCGTCACCGGCGGCGAGCTGGCCGTCGGCGCCCGCGTCGCGGCCACGGTGGACGCCGAGTGGCGGCTCGGCGCCCGCCAGGCCCACTCGGGCACGCATGTCGTGCACGCGGCGCTGCGCGAGGTCCTCGGCCCGGCGGCCCTGCAGTCGGGCTCCTACAACCGGCCGGGATACCTGCGACTGGACTTCTCCTGGCGGGGCGGCCTGTCGGCGGCGACCCGCGGCGAGGTGGAGGAGGTCGCCAACCTCGCGATCCGCCGCGACCTCGCGGTCGCGGCCCGGTACCTGCCGCTGGCCGAGGCCCGCGACATCGGAGCCCTCGCGCTGTTCGGCGACCACCTCGCCCGGCTCCTGGGCCGGGATCCGGGCTCACCGCGGTGAGCGACGTGCTCGGGGGAGGCGTCGACGTCACCGGATACGGACGCCAGGCGGGCCTTCGTCGGCCCCGGCGTCAAAAGCCCGTCCTCGGCGGCCCGCTCATCGGTTGCCGGTCGCTTCCGGTGGGGGTCCAGCGAGGGCCGTTCGGGGTGTCCGCGACCAGCACCCCGCCGCGCAGCAGTGCCGTGCGCAGCGCGTCCGCGAGGTCGTAGCGTCCCTGGCGGCGCAACTCGCCGCGCAGCGCGAGCACGGACTCGACCAGG
This sequence comes from Streptosporangium oxazolinicum, assembly GCF_039537505.1. Classification (NCBI taxonomy): domain Bacteria; kingdom Bacillati; phylum Actinomycetota; class Actinomycetes; order Streptosporangiales; family Streptosporangiaceae; genus Streptosporangium; species Streptosporangium oxazolinicum. The sequence continues at coordinate 186,230 of NZ_BAABAQ010000004.1, read as the reverse complement.
GAGGCGACCAGATCCCCCGGACATGGGGAGTCCGAGCGGGCGCCCAGCTTCGTGATCAGCAGTCGCAGGCTCTCCCGGGCCTGCTCGACACCACCCTCGTCCTGTTCGGTGTCGGCACCCCAGCGGGCGATCTCGGTCTCCAGGTCGAGCACGGCCCGGACCGCGCCGGCGGCGTCGTGCCCGGCCAGCGCGGCGGCGAAGCGCTCCTCGCACGAGCGGGTCGTCTCTGCCAGGCTGACCTGGCGAGGTGTCGGCGAGATAACCGGCGGTGTGCCGTTCACCGTCGTCTCACCGCGGGCCAGGCGGCGGATCTCCTCCAGGTTCGTGGTCGTACCCGCGGGCAGGACGGCCTGGGAGCCGGGCCGGCGGATCGTCACGCGGCCCCGGCCGGCCACCAGCGCCTCCTCGGTGTCCAGGTCGACGATCAGCGCGGTGTGCTCGTCGATCCCCAGGACGGCGGCGCCCGGTGGCAGTTCGGGTTCCATCCGGGTCAGCCGCCGCTCGCCCAGATAGCAGTAGCGGGTGTCGTGGGTGCCGCCCTCGGTGTTGTCGTAGTGCGGGACGACCGCCACCGTGAGGCCGAGGACGCCCAGCAGGTCCAGGCCCGGCCGCCAGTGAGGAGCGGCGCCCACCTTGTAGATCTCGTACACCGGCACCGTCGCCACGCCCGCCGTGCAGGCGGCGGCCGAGGCCAGCACCGTCGCTCCCTCCCGCGCCCGGAGGCGGGCACGCAGGTCACCGGCGACGTGCGTCGCCGTCCACCGCTCAAGGGCGAAGGTGGGGCTGCCGGGGCCGGAGAACACCCAGTCGGCGCCCCCGACCTCGTCGCCCACCTCCACCTCCACCCCGACGCTGCGCGCGAAGTATCCCCGGGCACGAGCGGAGATGTCGGCCGCGTTCTCCTGGAACGCGTACGGAGTGTCGAGCAACACGGCTCGCGCTCCACCACCCAGCCGGCGGATCACCGAGCGATGGACCTCGACCATCGTCGGGCTCGTCTCGCCCGAGCCCATGAGCACCAGCACCCCAGGCCGTCCCGGCATCGGGCTCCGCCTCTCCGTCGTCCTGCGCCAAGCCACGCACAGGAACGCCCCGGCGGCAATAGCATCTCTGCGACAAAGATGTTGTTGCATAATCAGCGCAACAGTGCGGCCGGACGACGGGACACCATGTGAACGAGCGGCTCAGCCACCTCGTACCGGTATCGGTCGAGATCCTGTTGCTGCGAGCCGATCCGGTGGGTGCCTGGCACTACCGGCGCGTCGTGACGTCACTGGGCAAGGGGGAAAGCCCGGACGAGGCGGTTCGCCGCGCCGGCGGGGTCACCGCCGAGGCGACGTCCACCGTGGTGCACTCCACGAGCTGGCGCTACCGGCCCGAGGGCCAGGTCGTCCTCACCTACGCCGTCTGCCCCGACCCCGCCGCCCACCTGCCGGCGACCGCGCTGACGGATTTCCAGCTCGCCAGAGGGGCCACTCCCTCGGCGCCGTCCCCCGAACGCCTGCAGGTCGAGAACGTGGTCGCCCACGCCCTGCGGCACCTGGCCTTCCTCGTGCTGACCGACCCGGTCGTGGGCGAAGCCCTCACCCGCGACCCGGCCCTGGCCGCCGGCTTCGCCGCCCTACGGCGCGACGCCGTACCACTCGGTGTCGCCGGAGGACTACGACCCGCGCGAGAGCGGTGAGGACGCTCGCGTGAGCGCGAGTCCGTTCGCGGGCGCGGGGGCGGAGATTCGTAGAAGAAGGCGTGGGCGCCGGGTCAGTTCGCGGTGTTCTCCTGCTGGTAGGCCTGCAGCACCTGCTTGCGTCGCTTGGCCGGTAGGCGGTCGATGTAGAGGCGGCCCTCCAGGTGGTCGCTCTCGTGTTGCAGGCAGCGAGACAGCAGGCCGGTGCCCTCGACGGTGATCGGCGCGCCGGTGATGTCGAAGCCGTGCACGCTGGCGCGATCGGGCCTGGCCAGGAGGGCTCGCTGGCCGGGCACCGACAGGCAGCCCTCTTCCTCCTCGTGCAGCCTGCGATGTCCCACCTCGGGCACGATCAGGGTTGGATTCACCACGACGCCTTTGCGGAACTCCTCGCTGTCGTCGGGGCAGTCGTAGACGAACACCCGCAGGCCGACGCCGATCTGGTTGGCCGCCAGCCCGACGCCCCGTGCGGCGTACATGCTGGCGAACATGTCCCGCACCAGCTTCGCCAGGTCGGCGTCGAAGACGGTCACCGGCGCGCACGCGCGATGCAGGACCGGGTCACCGACGTGGCGAATGGGCAGTGCGGAGTCCTGGTCGACGGCGTGCACGATACGAACCCTCCCGGGCGGCGAATACTCTGCGAGTCAGATGCATCTGCATGTTATTCGCAAGAAGGTCGGCGGATGTCATGACCGAACAACCGCTGTCCGCCGTTCTCGTCCGGAGGGCGCTCCGGATTTCGCCCGGCAAGGAACTCCGAGCCGGGCGAGAAGGTCGGTGTGAGGGCCGGTTCCGGCCGCGTGGCCATCCTCCAGGACATGATCAAAAGCTGGTCAACGAGTGTCCCGGCGCGACATGATCAGTCGCTCGCCGCCCGCCAGGGCGACCGCTCGCCACCCTCGGGCGCGGTAGAGGCCCAGGGCCGCGGCGGCGCGGGTATGGGTGGTCAGCCAGCGTGTTCCCGGCACGGCGCGGGCGAGTACGGCGTCATGGAGCGCGGCTCCGAGCCTCAGCCCGCGCCGCCGCGGCACGACAGCCAGCTCCTTGAGCGTGAAGTCCGGGCCCGGCTCGTGACAGGCCAGCCTGGCCAGGCGCGAGCAGCGCACGCCGTAGGCGAAGCCGTACAGCTCCTCACCGTCCAGGGCCAGGGCGAGCACGAATCCGGGCCGCCTGCTGTCGGCCAGCAGCCGCGCGGCCACACCCCGCGCGGCGGGGTAGGACTCGCGCCAGGGCGGCAGGGTGAAGACATCACCACCGACGTCGGCGATGGCCGGCAGATGGCAGGCGACGGCTTCAGGACCGACCACCTGGATGTGGAAGGAGGCGACGCCCGGCCGTCCGGCCGGACCATTCACCCGGAAAGGACGGACGGCGGGCGTCGCGCTCATCGGGTCAGGCGCCCTTGGCCGCGTCGAAGCGGGCGATGACGTCGTTCCAGTTGATCAGCGACCACAGCTTCTCGACGTAGTCGGGGCGCACGTTGCGGTACTGCAGGTAGTAGGCGTGCTCCCAGGCGTCGAAGACCAGCAGCGGGGTGGTGTTGAGGCCGACGTTGCCGTGGTGGTCGTACACCTGCTCCACCACCAGACGCCGGCTCAGCGGCTCCCAGGCCAGGATGCCCCACCCGGAGCCCTGCACGGTGGCGGTGGCGGTGGTCAGCTGCTTCTTGAACGCCTCGAAGGAGCCGAAGTGCTCGGTGATCGCCTCACCGAGTGGGCCGTCGGGGCGGTCGCCGCCGTCGGGGGAGAGGTTCTGCCAGAAGATCGAGTGCAGCACGTGGCCGGACAGGTTGAAGGCGAAGGTCTTCTCCAGTCCGACCAGTCCGCCGAACTCGCTCTTGTCGCGGGCCTCGGCCAGCTTCTCCAGGGTGTCGTTGGCCCCCTTGACGTAGGCGGCGTGGTGCTTGGAGTGGTGCAGTTCCAGGATCTCCCCGGTGATCGCGGGCTCCAGCGCCGCGTAGTCGTAAGGCATGTCCGGAAGGGTGTAGTCACCCATGGGTGTCTCCTCTTCGGCTTCTAATGCATGTATCTCGCAACAACAATAATCATGCAACTGGCCGGGAGGGCGCGCGGCATGCCACAGCGGGTCTTCGGTCGTCCCGGCACTGCCGGCAGCGGCCGCGCAACACCTGGCCCGAGGGAGAGATCTCGAATCCGGTTCGCGCCATCAGGTTCGTCGCCGTCTGCGCCAGATCCTCGACGGCCACATCGGCCAGGACCCCGCAGCGCTCGCACAGGACGTGATGGTGCGGGGCCGCGGCGATGCCGAAACGCGTCTGCCCGGCGTACTCCACGCCGTGCAGGAGGCCGTGTTCGGTCATCGCCGTCACGTTGCGATAGACGGTGGAGATGCTGATCGTCGGCTGGGCCGCCGTCACCAGGTGATGCAGTCTGGAGGCGCTGAGATGAGTGGAGGACTCCACCAGGATGGACAGGATCATCATGCGGGGGATGGTCCGGCGCAACCCCTTGCCGCGCAGAACCTCCTCGAACTCGGCGACCGTGTGCTTCACCTCGACGTCTTTCATCTCGATGCCCTCCACCTCGATCGCGTCCGTACGGCGAACACGACCAGAGCGCCGCCGTCCGCTCACAGGGGCGCGCAACCCGGCTGCCAACGCCGGAAATCCGCTGACGAGACGCGACGGATACCTCGATGTGGACCGCCTTCCCGGAGCCCAGGGCAGCCCGCGGCCCACGCGTCCGAGCTTGCTGCCACCTTGACCGTCCCGCGATGAAGTTGCAAGTAGTCAGCTATTGCAACTTCTATGCAATTGAGCGAGCCTACGGATGATGCGTTCATCCATGATCGATCGTCGGCGATGACGCCCGAGCGGATCCGCCACGCCCGCGACCTGCCGCCCTGTCCCGCCCCTGTGGCGCCGGCTCCCCGATCGCCGCTACGCGACAACGAGGACCCGATGTCCCCCTGCTGGAGCCAAGACCTGCGGGAGTCAAGACCTGCGGGCCGACATCAAGGGCCTCAAGGAGCGTCTGGCCCGCACCGAGACGCGCGCCGAGCGCGCCGAGCCTCTGGCCATCGCCGACCTAATGCCACTTGCTGGCAATTGCAACATATGTGCAGAATGTGGTGTTTTCGTACACGATGATCAGTTGACCTCGCACCTCCGGAGACTCACCACATGAGCCGCCCGCCTCGTACCGTCCCGACCATTGCCGACACCGCGCCGTTGAAGGCGGTAACCCGATCATGAGAAAACTGCTCGTCCTGGCGGTGGCCCTGACGCTGACCGCCTGCTCACCGGCCCCCGCCACCCAGGAGATCGGTCCCAAAAGCGAGCGGGCGGCGCCGCTGGCCGGTTTCCCGGTCACGGTGGAGAACTGCGGGCGCAAGCTCACCTTCGACAAGCCGCCCGCCAAGGTGGTCACCGGTTACCACCCCTCCCTGGAGACCCTGCTCGCCCTCGACCTGGACGACCGGATCGCCGGGCGCACGAACTTCTCCGAGAGCCCGTTCCTGCCGGGGCAGCAGGAGCGGTACGCCAAGATCCCGGAGATCTCCGACACGATCATGCTGCCGCAGAAAGAGGTCATGCTCGCCCAGGGCGCGGACTTCGTCCTGGACAACGCGATGGCCAGCTTCGACGCCGCCGGCGGGTACGCCACCGTGGAGGAACTGGACGCGGCCGGCTCCCCGGTGTACATCCTGGGCGGCTGGTGCAGCCCCGAGGAGGTGCTGAAGTTCACCATCGACGACACCTACACCGACCTGCGCAACCTCGGCGCGATCTTCGGTGTCCCCGGCCGTGCCGACGCGCTGATCGCCGACCTTCAGGGCAGGCTCGCCGACGTCACCGAGCGCGTCGCCGGCCGCAGCCCGGTCAAGGTGCTGGCCACCGACGGCGGCAAGGGCCCGGTCAACGCCTACGGCGGCTCGGGCATCACCCACCAGATGATCACCGCCGCCGGCGGGACGAACGTGCTGGCCGACGTCAAGGGCGACTACACCGAGGTCAGCGCCGAGAAGGTCAGCGCGGCCCAGCCCGAGGCCGTCCTGGTCAGCGACTACGCGACCCTGCGTGGCGAGGACATGCCGAGCTCGCGGGCCAAGGCCGACGAGGCCTTCGCCATCGCCAAGAACAGCCCGGCCGCCAGGGACCGGCGCCACCTCGCGCTTCCGGTTGCGGCCCAGCACCCCGGCTACCGCAACATCCTGGCCATCGCCGACATCGCCCGCTTCCTGCACCCCGACGCCTTCACCCCGTGACCGGCGCGATCCGCCAAAGCCCGGCACGAACCGGGCCCGTGCCGAAGAAACGCCGCGCGAGCGGGTTCCTCCTGCTCGTCGCCGCGCTCGCCGTCGCCGTCGTCGCCTCGACCTGGCTGGCGGTGAGCATCGGCGCGGTGCACGTCGCCCTGCCCCAGGCCTGGGGCATCGTCGCCGACCGACTTCTTCCCGGCGCCCTGGCCGATGGGATACCGCGCACCTGGACTCCGGTGCAGGAGCAGATCGTGTGGGAGTTCCGGCTGCCGCGCGCGTTGCTGGCGCTCCTGGTCGGGGCCGGGCTGGCGGTGGTCGGGGCGGTGCTGCAGGCTCTGGTACGCAACCCGCTGGCCGACCCGTTCCTGCTCGGCATCTCCTCGGGTGCCTCGTTCGGTTCGGTGCTCGTGCTGGTCCTGGGCGCTTCGGCGCTGGGCGGGCTGTCCCTGTCGGCCGCCGCCTTCGCCGGATCCCTGCTCGCGCTCGCCCTGGTGTACGCGCTGGCGCAGCGCTCGGGCCGCCTCACCTCCTCCCGGCTCGTGCTGGCCGGGGTGGCGCTGGCCTACCTGTTCCAGGCCGCCTACAGTTTCGTCCTGCAACTGGCCCAGAGCGGCCGGGCCGCCCAGCAGGTGCTGTTCTGGCTGATGGGCAGCCTGGGCGGCGCCCGCTGGCACATGTTGCCGCTGCCGGCCGTCGTCCTGGCCGCCGGGGTGGCCTACCTGTTGTTGCAGCACCGCCCGCTGAACGCGATCGCCGCCGGGGAGGAGACGGCCGTCTCGCTCGGCGTGAACGTGCACCGTTTCCGCCTGATGCTGTTCGTGCTGACCTCGCTGCTGGTCGGCGTGCTGGTGGCCACCAGCGGCGCGATCGCGTTCGTCGGATTGATCGTGCCGCACGCCGCCCGGCTGCTGGTGGGCGCCGACCACCGCCGCGTGCTGCCCGTCACCGCCCTGCTCGGCGCGGTGTTCCTGCAGCTGGTGGACATCGCCGCGCGCACCGTCAACGCGCCGCAGGAGCTGGCGCTCAGCATCGTCACCGCCCTGTTCGGTGTGCCGTTCTTCCTGTGGCTGCTGCGCCGCCGCTCGGTGGACCGGGCGGTGAACCTCACGTGAAGCTCGACCTGAGCGGGGTGTCCGTCGCCCTCGACGGCCACCCGATCGTGCACGAGGCCGACCTGGTGGTCGACGACGGCGAGTTCGTCGGCCTGGTCGGGCCCAACGGCTGCGGCAAGTCCACCCTGCTGCGCTCGATCTACCGGGCGCTGCGCCCCTCGGCCGGGCTCATCACCGTCGACGGCGACGACGTACACCGGCTGCCCGCCCGCGAGGCCGCCCGGCGCACCGCCGTACTCGCTCAGGAGAGCCCGGCCGACCTCGACTTCACGGTGGCCGAGATCGTCTCCATGGGCCGCACCCCGTACCGGGCCGACGCCGCCGTCGACGAGGAGCTGTGCGCGCGGGCGCTGGAGCGCGTCGGCCTGGCCGGCGCCACCGAGCGGATCTTCGCCACCCTGTCCGGCGGGGAGAAACAACGCGTCCTGCTCGCCCGCGCCCTGGCCCAGCGGACCCGCCTGCTGTTGCTGGACGAGCCCACCTCCCACCTCGACATCCGCCACCAGCTGGAGATCCCGCACCTGGTACGCGAGCTGGGCATCGCCACCCTGGCCGTGCTGCACGACCTCAACCAGGCCGCCGCCTTCTGCGACCGCCTCTATGTGATGAACGCCGGCCGCATCGTGACCGGCGGAGCACCCGAGCAGGTCCTCACCCCCGACCTGATCCGCCAGGTGTACGGCGTGCGCGCCGTCCACCGCACCCAGCTCGTCTTCGAACGGCTCAAGGAGGAACGGTGATCTCCCGACTGCTGGCCCTGTCCCCGTCCATCCGGTGGCGCCTGGCCGGGCTCGTGCTGGTGTTGCTGTCCATCACGGCCACCTACGTCGGCCAGGGCGTGCTCGTCGCACAAGCCCTGGCCCGCGTCTTCGCCGGGCACGGCGCGGGCTCGATCATCTGGCTCGTCGCCGGGGTCGTCGCCCTGCAACTCGCCCGCAGCGTCGCGCTGACCGTACGCGAGCCCCTCGCGTTGCGGGTCTCGGGCGCCGTCAAGGCCGAGCTGCGCCGCCGCCTGACCGCCAAGCTGCTGCGGCTCGGTCCCGCCCACGCCCAGCGTGGACGCACCGGCTCCGCGCAGACCACCCTCGTGGACGGCATCGAGACCGCCGACGCCTACATCGGCAGGTTCCTGCCCCAGGTGATCGCCGCCGTCCTCGGCGCGGTCGCGGTGACCGCCTACCTGTTCACCCTGGACGCGCTGGTCGGCGCCGTCGTCCTGGCCTGCGCGCTGCTCATGCCGGTGTTGCCGCTGGTCTCCGACCGCGTGCTGCGAGATCGCAACGCGGCCTGGTTCCGCGGCTACAAGGGCCTGTACGCCGAGAACCTGGACGCGCTGCAGGGCATGGCCACCCTCAAGGCGTTCAACGCCAGCGGCCGTCGCGGCGCCGAGCTGGCCCTGCTGGCCGAGCGGTTCTGCCGCGACTCGATCCGGCTGATGGCCATCGTCATCGGCTACGTCGGCGGCGTGGCGTTCATCACCGGCCTGGGCACCGCCGTGGCGCTCGGCACCGGCGCGCTACGGCTGGCCGACGGCGCGCTGACCGTCACCGAACTGCTGCTCATCCTGCTGCTCACCGCCGAGAGCTTCCGCCCCCTGAAGGACCTGGAGGCGGCCTACCACTCCAGCTACAACGCCGTGCCCTCCCTCAGAGCCGTCTTCGAGATCCTCGACACCCCCGAACCCGCGCAGGGCACCACCCCGCCCGGCCTGACCGGACCCCCCTCACTGACCTTCGACGACGTCGTCTTCGGCTACCCCGGCCGAGAGCGCCCCGCCCTCGACCGCTTCACCCTCGACATCGCACCGGGTGAACGCGTCGCCCTCGTCGGACGCTCGGGAGCGGGCAAGACCACCGTCGCCTCCCTGCTGCTGCGCTTCTTCGACCCCACCTCAGGGCGGGTGAGCGTCAACGGCGTCGACGTCCGCGACCTGCCCCTCGACCGGCTGCGCGCCCTGGTCGCCGTGGTCTCCCAGGACACCTACCTCTTCCACGGCACCGTCCGCCACAACCTCGCCCTCGCCCGCCCCGACGCCACCGCCGACCAGCTCGAAGCCGCCGCCCGCGCCGCCCAGGCCCACGACTTCATCACCGCCCTGCCCGACGGCTACGACACCGTCGTGGGCGAGCGCGGCCTGAAACTGTCCGGCGGCGAACGCCAGCGCATCGCCATCGCCCGCGCCCTCCTCAAGGACGCCCCCATCCTCGTCCTGGACGAGGCCACCTCCGCCGTGGACGCCGCCAACGAGGCCGCCATCCAGCACGCGCTGGACACCCTGTCCGGCGGCCGGACCACCCTGATGATCGCCCACCGGCTGTCCACCGTCCAAGGCGCCGACCGCGTCATCGTCATGGCCGAGGGCCGCATCCAGGAGGCCGGGCCACCCGGCGAACTCCTGGCCGGCCACGGCGCCTACGCCCGCCTGGTCGCCGCGCAGAACGGAGCCGCCCGATGACCGCCACCACCACCGTCGCGCTCGACCCTCCCGGCGGGTCCCGGTTCCGGCCCCTGCTGGCGCTGCTCGGCCCGCACCGGCCCCTGCTGCTGATCGCGACCGCCAGCGGCATCGCCCACCACCTGGTCGTCCTGGCCTCCGCCGGCGTCGGCGCGTGGGTCGTCAGCCGCGCCATCACCGGAGCCACACCCGGCGACCTGCGCGGCGGCCTGATCGCCCTGGGCCTCCTACTGCCCTTCCTGGCCCTCACCCCGTGGCTGGAGTCCTACCTCGCGCACGTGGCCGCCTTCCGCGTGCTGGCCGACGTCCGCGGCCGCGTCTACGCCGCCTTCGAACGCCTCGCCCCCGGCTACCTCCTCCAACGCCGCTCCGGCGACCTCGGCTCCGCCGCCATCTCCGACGTCGAGCAGCTGGAACTCTGGTTCGCCCACACCCTCAGCCCGCTGATCAGCGCCGTCACCGTCCCCGTCGCCGCCCTCAGCGCCCTGGCCGTTTTCCACCCCGCCCTCGCCGCGGCCCTCGCCCCGGCCCTGATCCTGCTCGCCCTCCTGCCCGCCTGGCTGCGCAAACGGGCCGCCACCCAAGGGGTGAGGCTGCGCGCCGAGTTGGGGGAGTTCAACGCCGAAGCCGTCGACACCCTTCAGGGCCTGCGGGAACTGCTCACCTCCGGCGCCGGAGCCCGCCAGCTCGACCGCCTCGGCGAGCAGAACCGGCGGCTCCTGGAGGCCAAACTCGCCCACGGCCGCCGTTCCGGCCTCGAACACGCCGCCACCAACGCCGCCACCACGCTCGGCATGCTCGCCGTGCTCGTCACCGCCGCCCTGCTGACCTCGGCGGGCAGCCTGCGACCGGCGCTGTTCCCCGTCGCCGTCGTCCTGGCCGCCACCACCTTCGCCCCGGTCATCGCCGTCACCGACGTGGCCCGCGACCTCAACCTCGTCATCGCCGCCGGGGACCGCATCATGACCATCCTGAACACCCCCGCCCCGGTCACCGACCGCGTCACCGCCCCGCCTCCCGGCCCGATCGAGCCGCATGTGCGTTTCGAGGGGGTCCGTTTCCGCTACGGCCCCGACCTGCCAGAAGCGCTCGCCGACGTCTCCTTCGACATCGCCCCCGGCGAGACCGTCGCCCTGGTCGGCCGTTCGGGAGCGGGCAAGTCCACCTGCGCCAGCCTGCTGACGCGCATGTGGGACGTCACCACCGGCACGATCACCGTCGGCGGCCACGACATCCGCGACTTCCCCCAGGACGACCTGCGCCGCCTGATCACCCTCGTCCCCCAGGACGTCTACCTGTTCAACATCTCGCTGCGCGACAACATCCGCCTGGGCCGCCCCGAGGCCACCGACGAGGAGGTGGAGGCCGCCGCCCGCGCCGCCCACGCCCACGAGTTCGTCACCGGCCTGCCCGACGGCTACGACACCCTGCCCGGCGAGCTCGGCGCCCGCCTGTCCGGCGGCCAGCGCCAGCGCGTCGCCATCGCCCGCGCCCTCCTCAAGGACGCCCCCATCCTGATCATGGACGAGGCCGTCTCCAATCTCGACGCCGAAAGCGAGCAGGAGGTCGCCGCCGCCATGACCGAGGCCCGCCGCGACCGCACCACCCTGGTCATCGCCCACCGCCTGTCCACCATCCGCACCGCCGACCGCGTCGTCGTCCTGGAGGACGGCCAGGTCGCCGAAGCCGGCACCCACACCGAACTCCTCGCCACCCACGGCGCCTACACACGACTCCTCGCCACCCAGCTCACCGACTGATCACATCAAGCATCGCCAGGCGCCCGGGGGAGTCCCTGGTGATCCCACGGCAGGCAGCGGCGCCGACGGGTGGCCTGGTGCGTCACGGCGCCCAGGACGCCGCGGATCCGGGCGCGTCATCACGCGTTGATCGATGCCCATGGGAACTTCCGGTCTCCCGCCTCCGGCTATTTCCCGTGGACCGGCCCTTGGAGGGAGCACCGATGGAACGGCGGACGATGCTGACGGGCGGCGCGGTCGCCGGCATGGGAACGCTGACAAAGCGCTCGCCGCGGCCCGCCGGTCAGAGGTCCTTCCAGGACAGCGCGAGCGTGGTGTGACGCTTGCGGATGAGCAGGCCGCCGTCGGGCGGGTCACCCCGGTAGGCGTCGATGCGGAGCCCCGTCGTCATGGGCCGGTCCGCCATGTCCCACGCCTGGATGTGGGCGACCATCTCGCGCGCCAGCCGCACCCTGTCCGGTCCGTGGCCACGCGCGATCAGCGTCCCGTCCGGTGACGGCTCCAGCAGGCAGAGGTTGTCACGCTCGACGATGCCGACGGCCATCCGAAACCCCGTCATGTCGAGCGGGGGCGAGGCCAGCCACCCGGGCCGCGCCTCCGAGATCGTGCACCAGCGGGGCTCGTGCACCGCCAGCCACAGGCTCAACCCGTCGAGGAGCTGGGAGAGGCTGACGCTGATCTCGGTGGACAGCTCGACCACCGGCCCGTCGAGCGCCCCCAGCACGTCACCGATCTCGTTCGCCTCGGGCAGCGAGATCGACAGATCGGACTCCCGGTCCAGCATCAGGGTCGTCTCCGGGCCCGCGAAGGGGCCGCGCATCCGCATGAACCCGCAGGGCAGCACCGAGCGGCTCGTCCAGTGCCCGTTGTCCCGTTCCATCGCCACCGAGCGTTGCACCCCCCGCAGGTCCAGCGGGGCGACGAGACGCCCGCCGGGCGCGAGCTGCTCCAGCCACGCCGGGGCGAGATCCCACACGCCGACGGTGGCGATCACCCGGTCGTAGGGCGCCTCCGGCGAGAACCCCTCGGCGCCGTCGCCGCACACCAGCCTCACCTCGGGATGGCCCGCGGCCGCCAGGTGCTCCCCGGCCGGTGCCATCAGGTCGGAGTCGATGTCGACGCTCACGACCAGGCCCTCGGGACCCACCAGATGGGCGAGCAGGGCGGCGTTGTAGCCCGTCCCCGTCCCGATCTCCAGCACCCGCTGTCCCGGCTCCACGCCGAGCTGGTCGAGCATCAGCGCCATGATCGCCGGCTGGGAGGAGGAGCTGATCGGACGGCCCTCCGCGTCGCGCTTGGTCACGATCGCGTCGTCCTGGTAGACGTCCTGCGCCGCCAGGTCCGGCAGGAACACGTGGCGCGGCACCGCCCGCATCGCACCGGCCACGGCCTCGCTGCTCCCCCTCGTGCGTACCTGCGAGACCAGCTCTTCCCGTAACGCGTGCCACTCAGTCATCGCCGACCTCCGTGCCGTATGCGTAGTGCCCTGAGTTATATGCCCCCGCACATGTCGAACGTCCCCGCGACGCGCCCTCGCCCGACGCTCCGTGCCGGAATCGGGCGGGAAAGCGCGCGAGTCCCGGGGGCCGTGACGGTACCCCTCATACGAGGGTCGCGCAACGTCCGGCACGGCCCGCAATTCCCGGTCCCCACTGACAGAAGATGTCAGGAGAACGGCTCTGACCTGCCGGTATGAACGGCGATTTCGACCTCCCGCACGGCAGCCGGGACGTGATCAACCGCTGACGGGCCGGCCCCGCCGGGATCCGGCGGCGACCCGGCCGGAGCGCGCCGGAGACGGACTTCCGCATCGGCGGGTCCAGGGGAGGCGGCGCCGTTCCTCACCGGCGCGACTGGCGCGATCGGCGCGACCGGCGGGCGGATCGGCGGGTCCGGGTGGGTGGAGGGCGGAATCGGCCGCCCTCCACCCCCGGCCCTGGGAGCGTGGACCGCCGTCCGGCATTCGGGGGACGGAGCCGGACAGCCATGAATCTATGGGCCCACCAGCCCGATGTATGCGTAGAAATGCATGCTTACTGCAGGCAGAACTCGTTGCCCTCCGGATCGGTCATGACGGTCCAGTATTCGCCGTGCTCCTCCACCGTCCGCACCTCGACGGCCCCCAGGGCGGCGAGCCGTCCCGTCTCCGCCTCCACGAGCTTGCGGCGCTCCTCCAGCGGCGTGTCGGGCGAGCCGCCCACGTTGACGTCCAGGTGGACGCGGTTCTTGGCGGTCTTGCCCTCGGACACGCGCTGGAAGTAGAAACGGGGCCGCCCCTCGTCCGGGTCCACGATGGCCGACCGGCTGGAACGCCTCTCCTCGGGGATGCCCTGGGCCTTCTCCCACGCCTCCCAGCTGCCGAACCCCTCGGGAGGCGGCTGAAGGCGGTAACCGAGGGCCTCCGCCCAGAAGGCGGCGAGCGACGACGGGTCGTTGGCGTCGAAAGTGATCTGGATCTCCATGAAGCCTCTATGCCCACTCGGCGAGGATCCTGGCCTCCTTCTCGGGGTCGATGCCGTGCCCGCGGAACGACCGCTCCGCCGGGGGCACGTCGCGGAGCCACGCCCAGGTGTCGCGGACGGTCTCGGCGACCGGGCGGCAGCTCAGCCCGGCCGCGCGGGCCTTCGCCGACGACGCCAGCCAGACCCCGGCGAAATCGGGATTGTCCGGGGCCCAGATCGGGAACTCCGTCCACGGCCGCACCTCCCGGTCGAGCAGGAACCGGTCGTCGGCCCAGACGAACTCGGCGTCGGAGCCGGTCACCGCGCGGCACTCGGCGAGCCAGCCGCCGTAGGTGACGTTGCCCGGCACCCCGCTGGCGAGGAACCGGTCGGCCTTCCCCACCTCGGTGCGATCGAGGACGAACGCGGCGAGGTCGCGCACGTCGATGACCTGCATCGCGCGCTCCGGATCACCCGGCGCCAGGACCCGCCCGCCCCGGGAGATCCGGTCCAGCCACCACGGCAGGCGGCCCACGTTCTCGTACGGGCCGAGGATGAGACCCGGCTGGACGATCAGCGCCTCACCCTCGAAGCCCTCCTCCACCGCCCGCTCGCACCCCGCCTTGAGCGCGCCGTAGTCGCCGTCCTCCGGCCCCGCGTCCGGGGCGCACTCGTATCGCGGCGAGCTCTCGTCGCACCCCTTCACGGGGAAGTCGGCGAGCGCCGAGATGCTGGAGATGTACGTGTAGACGCCCGCCCGGCCGCTGAGCCGGCGCACCGACTCGCCGACCACCCTCGGGACCCTGCCCATGACGTCGACGACGGCGTCCCACTCCCGGCCCTCCGCCAGGCGGTCCAGGTCGGCCGGCACCTCGCGGTCGCCCCTGACCGCCTCCACACCCGGCAGGTCCACCCCGCTGCGCCCCCGGTTGAACGTCGTGACCTCGTGCCCGCGCCGCAGCGCCTCTTCCGTGATCGCCCGGCCGACGAAGACCGAACCACCGATGATCAGGATTCTCATAGCGCCTCATCCTTGGCGCCGTGCCGGGACGTGGCTACGGGCTTTCGCCCGTGGCGCAAGGCATCCGCTCAGAGCGGACGGCTCGCGATCGGAGGGTGCTCCAGCAGGTGCACCCGGGCGGTGCCGATGTCGAAGTACAGCCCGACCAGCTCCAGGTGCCCGGCGCGGAACAGCCGGTCCACCTGCGGATAGGTCCGCAGGTTCTCCAGTTGCTGGATCACGTTGACCCGGCAGAGGCGGTCCAGCGGCCCGTCGTCCTCACCGGCGCTCTCGCCCGCGATGAACCGCGCCAGCGTGTGGTTGCCGTGGCGCAGCCAGCGGCCGAACGCGGGCAGGCCCGCCGCCTTCTCACCCCCGCTGAGCAGCGCGGCCATCGCCCCGCAGCCCGAGTGCCCGCAGACCGTGATGGTGCGGACGTTGAGCGCGCTCGTCGCGTACTCGATCGTCGCCGCCACCGAGTCGTCCGCCGGTACCGAACCCAGCCGGGGCACCAGGTTGCCGATGTTGCGGACGGTGAACAGGTCGCCGGGACCGCTGGCGGTGATCAGGTTCGGCACGATGCGGGAGTCGGCGCAGGTGATGAAGAGATGCGAGGGCTCCTGCCCGCGGGCCATGTCGTGCAGGAGGGGACGAACCAGCGGCGCCGTACGCCGGTGGAACTCCCGCGCCCCGGCCAGCAGGTCCGGCACGGCGGGACTGTCGTCGCGGGGCGCGTGCCGGGCGGCGACCAGCGGCCCTCGGCCCGCCCGCTGCCCGTTCCGCCGGTGCGACCAGGGCAGCCACCACCGGTCGGGGGCGCGGGGCGGGGTCTTGGCGGGGAACACCCGGGCCCCGCTCGCCGCCATGGAGTACCACTCGTCGTGGATCTCGTCGATGTCCACGGTCCCGCCGCCGCGCTCGTGGTCGTTGCGCCAGTCGTGGATCGCCTCGAATGCCGCGTTGTCCATGAAGTCGATGTTCAGGTCGAGGTCGACCGCGGCCCCGGCGGGGATGGCCCGCAGCTCCGAGGTGAGCGTGGGCACCCCCAGGAAGGTGAGCGAGCCGCCGATCACCACGTGCCAGCGGCCGTCGGGCTCTGCCATGGCCCGTACGGTCACCCGGGTGAGGCGGCGCAGCGCGAACAGCGCGGCGAGGCCGAGACCGACCAGCACGCCCTCGGCGAGGCCGAGCAGCACCACCCCGGCCATCGTGACGACGTACACCGGGACCTCGCTGTGACCGCGCAGGTTGCGCAGATGCCCCATGTTGACCATCTGCACGCCGATGAAGACCAGCAGCGCGGCCAGCGCCTCCATCGGGATCAGCGCGATCATCCACCCCAGCCCGACCGCGAACAGCAGGATCCAGACCCCGTGCAGGATCGTGGACCAGCGGCTGCGGGCCCCGGCGCGGACGTTGGTGGTGCTGCGGACGATGACCCCGGCCACCGGCAGTCCGCCCAGCGCGCCGGTCACCATGTTGGCCACGCCCTGGCCGGTGAGCTCCCTGTCGAGGTCGGAGCGCCTGCCGTCGTGCAGCTTGTCGACGGCCACCGAGCAGAGCAGCGACTCCACCCCGGCGAGCAGGGCCACGAGCAGCACCGCCCCGATGATCCCGTGCCAGTCGCCCTTGGGCCAGACGGGGCTCGCCCAGGAGTCCAGGCTGGCCGACAGGTCGATCCGGGTGACCTCCCAGCCGAGCGCCCAGGCGGTCGCCGAGGAGGCGAGCAGGGCCGCCAGCGGCGCGGGGATGGTCCGCAACTGCTGCGGCAGGCGGGTCCAGGCGACCAGGACCGCGATGGTCAGCAGGCCGACGAAGACCGCGTGCGTGTGGTTGTGGATGATCTGCTGAGGCAGCTCGATCAGGTTCTCGATCGCCGAACGCTGCGGGCTCCCGCCGAGCACCACGTGCAACTGGGCGAGGGCGATCACCACGCCCACCCCGGCCAGCATGCCGTGCACCACGGCGGGAGAGACCGCCAGTGCCGAACGGGCGACCCGGCAGACCCCCAGCAGCAGCTGCAGGGCGCCCGCGAGCAGAGTGATCATGCAGGTGGCCCGCCAGCCGTACGTCACCACCAGATCGGCCACCACCAGGGAGAGCCCCGCCGCCGGCCCGCTCACCTGGACGACGGAGCCGCCCAGGAAACCCGCCACCACGCCGCCCACCACACCTGCGATGAGGCCCGCCGCCAGTGGCGCTCCCGAGGCGACCGCGATGCCCAGCGAGAGGGGCACGGCCACCAGGAAGACCACCAGGGAGGCGGGCAGGTCGTGCCGCAGCACGGAGGTGATGCCACCCGCTGTGAGAACACCGTCGCTCTTCGTGTCCGTCTCCATGGGGCAGACCCTACGGTGCTGCCCCTCGCCAACCGGGCGTTTACCCGAGGCTTTTACGGAGGACGGAAAGAATCAGCGGTAATAGTCGGGGTAGTCGGGCTCCTGAGCCCGGTGGTGGCTGCCCCGCGAACTCGCCCGCCCTCGCGCCTCGGTGCCGGTGGCCGCGGTCTCGGGGGCCGCCGGTGCCGTGCCGTAGAGCTCGCCGTAACTCGGCCAGCTCGCCGCGTCACTTCCGTTGGGAGTGCCGGGCTCCGGCCACGCGGCAGGGCTCGCCGGGCTGGCCTGCCGGGGCTCGTAGCCGTATCCGCCCCTCGCCGCCCCGCCCCGCGGGTCGGCGGGACGGTCCGGGGTGGGGGAGGTGGGGGAGAAGGTCCGGGAGGGACCGGTCGAGGTGGAGACCGCCTGGCTCGGACCGGTGATCGCGTCGTCCTCGATGGTGGCCCAGCCCGAGCTGACCTCGTACGAGCCCGCGGGCGGTGCGCTGTAGACCGGTGTCTGGTACGAGGAGTAGGAGGGGCCGGGGTCGTCGAGGATGTCGGCGGTGTTCGCCGCCGGCCAGCCTCCCGACGAGGGACTCGTGGCCTGGGCCCACGGGTTGTCCGCCAGGTTCTCGCCGGTCTTGGGCGGCTGCGGCGGGGTGCGGTGGGAGGCGGCGAGCGGGTCGGTCGCGGCGGGGAAGCCGCCGCTGGTCGTGGGACCCATGGGCGGCATCGAGGCTCCGCCGCCGCCGGGACGGCCACCGGCGGGGCCGGGGCGGGCGCCGGGGGCGCCGTTGCCGTTCGCCGGGGAACCGGCGCTGCTGGGCCGGGAGTTCGCGCCACGGCGGGAGTAGGAGCCGCCGAGCGGGTCGTTCAGCGGGTCGGGGCGGGACGGGCCGCCCTGGGCGGGCCGGGGTGAGCCGCCGCCCTGGGCGGACTGGGCCATCGGCTGCGAGGACGCCCTGTTGCCGCCGCGACGGGAACTCGCCCGCGAGGGGCGGGACTCACCGAAGGCGCCGGGAGTGGGGGCCGCGAAGGTCACGGTCTTCTGGTCGGCGAGGGAGGCGGCCGTGGGAGCCGGGTTCGGCTGGACCGGGGCGACCAGGTCGGACAGGCCGGAGGGCAGCGAGGCGGAGGCGATGGCGGGCTCGGGAGCGGCGGGCACGGCCGGGGGCCGCTGCGGGGTGCCGCGGGAGGGCTGGGGCCTGGTCGGCAGCGGGGCCTGCACGGTCACCGCGTCGGCGTCGGCCTTCTGGCCCTCCTGCTCGACGGGACGGCTCGCGCCCATCCGGGCTGCCAAGGACCCTCCGAAGCCGCCCTCGTCAGCCTGGAGCCGCGTCCAGTAGTCGTCGTCGTAGTCGTCCACCTGGCCGAACTCGTTCAGCCCGCGCTTGCCCCGGGAGCTCGGCGGGCGCGGCTGGCGCGGCGGCTTCGGCTCGTCGAACGGGGTGAGGTCGGGGGTGAAATGGTTCATCTTCGGTTCTCTGGTGGCGAAGTCGTCGCTGGACATGGTCGGAGTCAGCGCCTCCTTCTCCGCCATCTCCCGCAGACGTTCCGCGGGGAGCGCGCTCTCCCTGCGGTTCATCGACCGCATCCCCAGTGCCACGACGACGAGCACGAGGAGCACGACGGCGACCAGGCTTACTACGACCGCGATCATTGCACCACCCTCAAGGCCATGGCCTTACAGCGGCGCCGGTGAGATCGCGCGGCCATCGACGCGACCTGCCCCCATGCATCACCTGCGCTTGGACATTGGATCTGATTGTGTCGGACCACTATGAGCGTTGTCACACCCTAAGTGAAGAATTGGTAACCATTACTACCTCCGGTGTTTGGCCAGTCACTCGATGTGCGCCGCGGTGAGCCGTCCCCAGGCGATCGTCTTGTCCGCGATGCTCTTCAAGGTCTCGCTGAGGAGTGCCCCCTTGCGAAGGTCGACCTTGCCGTCGAGCGCGTAGACAGTGAAACGATAGTTCTCCTGGGCGTCGCACGGAGGGCTATAGCCCACCTTGCCGCTCGTCGTGCTTCCTTCGACAGCTCCCACCGGAACGCTACCCTCCGGTAGCTCGTTGGTGCGCGGATCGATGTCGAAAACGACCCAGTTCACCTCGCCACCCGTCCGGGAGTTGTTGTCCACCACGATCGCGACGGACTTCGTGCCGTCCGGCACGCGAGACCAGCGCAGCGGCGGGTTACCGGCCGAACCCTTGCATGAGTAGTCGGACGGCAGGGGGCCGCCGTCCCTGACCCGGGGACTGGAGACGCTGATCGGCTCCAGCTGCAGTCGTTCCGTCGAGGCCATGCCGCTCGCCATGCCGCAGCCTGAGGACATGACGACGAGCGCCGCGGCCACCGCCACTTTCGAGGTGTGCCGCGGGCGGCGCGTAGACGTTTTCGGCTGCCCCATGCCCGATGATGCTACGCGTGTCTGGAAGATGCGCAGACCGGATCGCGAGGTTCCGCAGCGGGAAAAAAGCCGGAAATCACGGGAAATCGAGGGACGGAAGGGGCTGGAGTGACTTCCAAAACGAATTTCGCCGGACCGCGCGGGGACCGGCGAATCCGAGGGCTCAGTCGCCGCCCAGCTCCCGGTAGGGCCTCCTGAGCAGGTCGACCAGCGGGATGTGCCGCACCTTGACCGCGGGCGGCTCAAGGGCCCGCAGCAGCAGGTCGGCGGAGGCTCCGGTCGCGTCGGGCCGGGGCCGCAGGCGGTTCAGGGAGACGGCGGGGGAGTAGAAGTCCCCGATCCGCTCGTCGAAGGTCCCTCCGCCGAGGTCTCGCCCCTCGGAGGGCCTGTCGCCGGATCCGGTGTCGTCCATGTCAGCTCACCGCCCCGGGACCGAGCCGGAACAGCTCGCGCAGCTGGTCGGTGGACAGGTCGGTGATCCAGTCTTCGCCGGTGCCGACCACGCTCTGGGCGAGGGCCTTCTTGCGTTCGATCATCTCGTCGATTCGCTCCTCCAGCGTGCCGAGGCAGATGAACTTTCTGACCTGGACGTTTCTGGTCTGGCCGATCCGGAAGGCCCGGTCGGTGGCCTGGTCTTCGACGGCGGGGTTCCACCAGCGGTCCACGTGGACGACGTGGGTGGCGGCGGTGAGGTTCAGGCCGGTGCCTGCCGCCTTGAGGGAGAGCAGGAACAGCATGGGCTCGTCGTCGCCCTGGAAGCGTTCGACCAGCTCGTCGCGTTTGCGTTTGGGCAGTCCGCCGTGCAGCCAGAGCACGGGCCGGTCCAGGTGGGCGGCGAGGTAGGGCTGCAGCAGGGCGCCGAACGCGGTGTACTGGGTGAAGATCAGGGCTTTGTCGCCCTCTGTGACGATCTCCTCGGCCAGCTCCTCCAGCCGGGCGAGTTTCCCCGACCGGCCCGCCAGTCGTGAGCCGTCCTTCAGCAGCTGGGCCGGGTGGTTGCAGACCTGTTTGAGCTTCGTCATGGTCGCGAGCACGTTGCCACGCCGCTCGATGCCGGTGGAGGCGTCGATCCTGTCCAGCATCTCGCCGGTCACCGCCCGGTACAGCTCCGCCTGCTCCGGGGTGAGCGTGCACCAGACCTTCATCTCCTGTTTGTCCGGCAGGTCGGAGATGATCGAACGGTCGGTCTTGAGCCGCCGCAGCACGAACGGCCCGGTGGCCCGCTTCAGCGCCGCGGTGGCGTCGGGGTCGCGCCGCGTCTCGATCGGCTCCTGGTAGCGGGTCCTGAACCGCTTGGCCGGGCCGAGCAGGCCGGGGTTGCAGAACTCCATGATCGACCAGAGCTCCGCCAGGTGGTTCTCCACCGGCGTGCCGGTCAGCGCCAGCCGGGTGCGGGCGGGAATGGACCGCACCGCCCTGGACTGCCGCGCCGAGCTGTTCTTGATCGCCTGCGCCTCGTCGCAGACCACCCGCTCCCACTCAAGTCCCGCGAGCGCCCGCAGGTCCCGCAGCGCGGTGCCGTACGTGGTGACGACGAGGTCGGCCTCCCGCACGGCCGAGGCCAGCTCCTCGTCGCGCCTGCGCGTGCCGCCGTGGTGGACGTGGACGCGGAGCGACGGGGCGAACCTGGACGCCTCCTTCTGCCAGTTGCCGATCAGCGACATCGGGCAGACCAGCAGCGTCGGGGCGGGCGTACCGGTCTCGCGCTCGGACAGCAGGAGCGAGAGGGTCGAGACGGTCTTCCCGAGCCCCATGTCGTCGGCCAGGACGCCCCCCAGGCCGAGCCCGGACAGGAAGCTCAGCCAGGACAGGCCGCGCTCCTGGTAGGGGCGGAGAGACCCGCGCAGCGCCCGGGGCGTGGCGACCGGGGTGAGGCGGCGGTCGGCCTCGCCGGAGAGGAGGTCGCCCAGGAGACCGTCGGCGTCGACCGCGATCAGCGGCAGCCCCTCGTCACCGCCCTCCACGACCTCGCGGATCACCTCGCCGACGGTCCTCTCGCCGTCGTCGCGCTGCTCGATCACCCTCAGGGCCGCCTTGACCTGCTGGTCGTCCAGCTCGACCCACCGGCCCTCGACCCGCACCAGGGGGACGCGGAGCCCGGCGAGCCCGGCCAGCTCCTCCGCGCCGATCGTGTGGTCGCCGACGGCGACGTCCAGCCGGACGCTCACCCGCCCGCCGAGACCGAACCCCTCGCCCCCGTCTCCGGTGAGCGCGCGGGTGGTCAGCCTCAGGCCCAGCCCCTGGCGGCCGGCCCAGGCCGGCAGCAGCACGCCGTATCCCGCCGCCCTGAGCAGGGGCGCGCCGTTGCGGAGGAACGAGAACGCCCACGCCGTCTCGACCGTCAGGGCGACCGGCTCGGGGTCGCGCAGCGCGACGTAGAGGTCGGGATGGAGGCGTACGGCCCGGCCGAGGTCGGCGCGGATCAGCTCCTCGGGCCGCTCGGGCAGCCACGGCGCCCGCTCACCGGCCCGGATCCGCTCGGCCGACAGGTAGCGGGCGGGCTCGCGGTCCCCGCGCTCCCGGCCGCCCTCACCCTCGCCGTTGTCGTCGCCGTCGTCCTCGTCTCTCCCGCCGCCTTCGCGCCCCAGGTCTCCCCGGGGCTCCCCGTCGCCTTCGTGTCCGCCGCCGGAGGCGCCGTTCAGGTCGTCCGCCGGGGCGAGACCGAACTCGACCCTCCAGGAGTCGCCGTCGCCCGCGGGCTCGATCAGCCGGAAGCAGACCCTGACCGGCCCGCCCAGCTCGTGTGCCGCGTCGAACCAGCCGGTCAGGGCCTCGCCGAGCGCCGCCGCCTCGTCCGGCCTCGCGCCGGGGAGTGCGGCGTCCTCGCCGGTCAGCGCGTACAGCCAGCGGTCGGGCAGGGCGGTCTTGAGGCCGGGACGGTTGCCGAGGATGAGCCGGTCGGGCAGTGACAGCCGCGCCGCGCCGTCGACGAGGCCGTCCAGCGCCTCGCCCAGCACCTCCCCCGGAGGTCTCTCGCGTGCCACCGCCCTGCACACCGGCGGCATCGCGCCGGCGAGGCCGGGCAGCGCGGCCAGGTCGGCGCCGGTCAGCACCGGGCGCCAGCGGGCCGCGTGAAC
The DNA here is from genome assembly GCF_039537505.1 of Streptosporangium oxazolinicum. NCBI lineage: Bacteria > Bacillati > Actinomycetota > Actinomycetes > Streptosporangiales > Streptosporangiaceae > Streptosporangium > Streptosporangium oxazolinicum. The sequence continues at coordinate 163,750 of NZ_BAABAQ010000004.1, read as the reverse complement.
GCCACCCTCCAGGACGAGCTGGGGCAGGATCCGGCCGCGCCTGACCAGGCCGCGAGCGTGCTCGGCGACCACGGCGAGGTAGCGGAGGGAGAGGGCGGGCTCCCAGGTGAGGTCCTCTGCGCCGCGTCCGCTCCCGGTGGCGAGATCGGGAGGGACGGGGCCGGGACCGGGGCCGAGATCCGACAGCGAGCCGAGCAGGCGGAGCGCTCCGGACGGACGGAACAGCAGGGCCGGGACCCGCCAGGCGGAGATCCTCGGACTCCGCGCCCGGCTCGCCAGGCCGGACTCGGGAGAGGGGATCGGGCCCGAGGCCGAGCCGGGGAGCAGGACGATCAGCTCCCCCTCGACGGCCGTGGTGTCCGGCGCGATCGTGACGGTCCCGGCGCTCGTGACGCCGGAGACCGGTGCGGCGGCGGGGACGCCCGTGACGGCCGGGACGCCCGGGACGGCCCCCTGAGGGGTCGTCCCGGGCTCGCGGGCCCCGCCCGCACCTCGGGGGAGGGCCCCGCCCGAAACTTCGCTTAGCGTCTGATTTAGGGCTTCGCCGGGATAATCATCAGAAATTCCGCGCAAGGCCGTGGCCAGCGCTGCCGTGGACGCCGCGAAGGGGTGCGGGCGGAGGGCGGCGCGGGAAACGGACGAGGGGATCCGGGCGGTGTCCTCCGCCCAGACCCCCACGAACCCATCCACCCAACCGCCGTGGACCACGAGCACCTGACCACCCCCGCGTTCTTCGTCATGTGGCGGGCGCCGCCCCCGAGCCCGGCCTGCTGACAGACTAGACGTGGCTGCGGAACGCGCGGATCGCCAGAGGGGCGAAGACGACGGCGAAACCCGCGGCCCAGAGCAGCGAGAAGAATGCGGCCTGGCCGACGTCGCCACCGATGAGAAGGCCGCGGATGGCGTCCGCCAGGTGGGTGACGGGGTTGATGTCCGACCAGGTCTTCAGCCAGGACGGGAAGGTGGCGGAGGGCACCAGCGCGCTGCTGGTGAAGGTCAGCGGCATCATCGTGGAGAAGGCGATCATCTGCACCTTCTCGGGACTGGAGGCTTTCAGGCCGATCAGCACCGACATCCAGGACATGGCCAGGGCGACCACGACCAGCAGGGCGAGGGCACCGAGCAGGCCGAAGACGCTGGTGGTCACCCGGAAGCCCAGCACCATGCCGAAACCGACCAGCAGGGCGAACGCCCACACCTGCTTGGCGGTGTCGGCGATGATGCGCCCCGACAGGGGCGCGGTGCGGGCGATGGGCAGGCTGCGCAGCCGGTCGAAGACGCCCTTGGTGATGTCGGTGTTGAGGCCGATGGCGGTGGACAGCGTGTAGAACAGGGCGTTCTGCACGAGCAGGCCGGGCAGGGCGAACTGCAGGTAGTCACCGGTCGACCCGGAGATCGCGCCGCCGAAGACGTAGGTGAACAGCAGCAGGAACATGATGGGCTGGATGCTCAGATCCAGCAGCTCCCACGGGTTGTGCTTGATCTGGACCAGGCTGCGCCAGGCCAGGGTCATGGTCTGCCGCAGCGTGGCCAGGGGGGTGACGCGCTTGGCGGCCACCTGCGGGATGGTCGTCGTCAGCGTGGTCATGCGAAGGCCTCTTCTTTCCGGGGGGTGCCCTCGTCGTCGGGGGTGCCCTCGTCGTCCGGCAGGTGGCCGGTGAGGGAGAGGAACACCTCGTCGAGGCTGGACTTGCGCAGCGCGAGCTCCGAGGCGACGACGCCCTGGTCGTCGAGGAGGCGCACGATCGCCGGGACGACGGCGGGGTCGTGGACGGGAGCGGTGGCCTTGCCCCCGTTGAGGTCGGGCGTCTCGCCCAGCACGCCGGCCATGATCTTGCCGACCAGCTCGAGGTGCTCGGCCTCCAGGGGACGCACCTCCAGGACCTGGGCGCCGGTGGTCGCCTTGAGCTGGTCGGAGGTGCCGGAGGCGATGACCTTGCCGTGGTCGAAGACGACGATGTCGTCGGCGAGTTGGTCGGCCTCCTCCAAATACTGAGTGGTGAGCAGCACCGTGACGCCGTCGGCCATCAGACCGCGCACCACGTTCCACAGGTCGGTGCGGCTGCGCGGGTCGAGGCCGGTGGTGGGCTCGTCGAGGAAGAGCACCTGGGGGCGGCCGACCAGGCTCGCGGCCAGGTCAAGGCGGCGGCGCATGCCGCCGGAGTAGGTCTTGGTGGCGCGCCCGCCCGCGTCGGACAGGTCGAAGCGCTTCAGCAGCTCGCCCGCGCGTGCCCGGGAGTCGGCACGCGTCATGCCCAGCAGGCGGCCGATCATCATCAGGTTCTCGACGCCGGTGAGCATCTCGTCGACGGCGGCGTACTGCCCCGTCAGGCCGATCAGCGAGCGCACCTGGTGGGCCTGGCGTGTCACGTCGTAGCCGCCGACGCTGGCGGTGCCCGCGTCGGGACGCAGCAGCGTCGCCAGGACGCGCACCGCGGTGGTCTTGCCCGCCCCGTTGGGGCCGAGCACGCCCAGCAGACGCCCCTGCGGCACGACGAGATCCACCCCGTCCAGCGCGAGGGTCTCCCCGTAACGCTTCACCAGGCCCTCGGCCTGGATCGCATAGGTCATCGTTCACGCCTTTCCGTAATCATCGGATCTCCAGCATGCCCTGCGCCACCGACACTTTTTCGACCTCCAACCGGCGTGGAGATGAGGAATCGCCGCCGGTTCGGTTCGCGCGGGGCCGTGCCGTCGAGGCAGCCGTCCGGAGCGCCCGTCTCCGGGGCCGCCGCGCCGCCGCCCCCCGGTGCCCGGGGGAGTCCCTTCCGTGACACGGCCGGAGCGCCCGCCATGACAAGAGCGTTTAGGCTGACAGCGTGAGTGACCGAGCCGATGAGCACAGCGCAGCCTCCGACGAGGCCGGGGCGGCCGGTCTGCCGGGCGGGCGCCGCGCAGGCGTTCCCGGGCGCGCCGGTGTCTCCCTGCGCGCCCCCGCCAACCCGGTCTCCCGCAAGGCCATCATGTTGTGGCTGCTGGAGGGATTGTTCTGGTCCGTTCTCCTGGCCGGGGGCTCCTTCTTCCTCGCCGGGTGGATCGACGAGGACCGGTGGCCCTGGCTGCCCGGCTGGGCGCTCGACAACATCTGGTGGCTGCCGTGGCTGATGGTGCTGCTCCTCGTCCCCGGCACGCTCATCGAGCCGTTCTGGCGGTACGCCGTGCACCGCTGGGAGTTCAGCGGGGACGTCGTGTACGCCCGTTCGGGGTGGCTCAGCAGGGAATGGGTGTTCGTCCCCGTCAGCAGGATCCAGACGGTCGACAAGGCGCAGGGCTGGTTCGAGCGCATGCTGGGCCTGGCCACGGTGGAGATCCGCACCGCCTCCCACGCGGGTTCGTCCACGATCAAGGGGCTTGAGTACGAGGTCGCCGCCAAGCTGGCCGAGGGCCTCGCCCGCCGCGCGGAAGAGCTCAGGGACGACGCGACGTGACCGAGTCCTCCCCCGACCGTCCACCGGCCGACCCTTCATCGACCGGCCGGCCGTCCGCCGATCCTCCACCCGGGGACCGGCGGCCGGTCGGCCGTCCAGCGGCCGGACAGACGCCCGGCGAGCACCCACCGGCCGGATCCGATCCGCAGGCCGGGCCGGACGGTCCCGAGGGGGGTGCCTGGACCGCGCCCGACGGAGGCACGCCGGAACCGCCGCGCGGCCAGGCCGGTGACAGGCCGGGTCCCCCGCGCGTGCCCGACGGTGGCGGGCCGGGCCTTCCGTATGTCCAGGGGGGTGCCGGGCCCGGTTTCCCGCGCGTGCCGGGTGTGCCGGGTGATGAGGTGGCCGGTACGGGAGCCGTACCGGCAGGGGCCCCGCCGGGGGAGAGGACGCCGACGGAGAGGCCCCTGAGGCTCAGCCCGAAGGTGCTGCTGACCGACCCGATCCGGATGCTGCCCTCCCTCCTCCTGCCGCTGGCCGGTGTCCTGTTCCTCGGCGGCTTCTCCCCCGGATCGTTCGTGTGGGCGGCGATGGCCGTCGTCGGCTCCGTCGCGTTCGCGGCCGTGCGCTGGGTCACCTTCACCTACCAGATCGTCGGCGACCGGCTGGAACTCACCCGGTCGCTGATCAGCAGGTCCGTGCGGACGATCCCGCTGGAACGGATCCGCGGCGTCGACATCAGCGCCCCGCCGCTGCACCGCCTGCTCGGCATCGCCGTCCTGCGGATCGACACCGGCGCGGGCGGCGCGGACAAGCAGGAGGGCGAGCTCGACGGGGTCACCGTCGAGGAGGGGGAGCGGCTCAAGGCCGTGCTGCTCTGGCACGCCCGTGCCCGGACGGCGAGACGTGTCCAGGCGCGCGGAGCGGCCTCGGTGGCCGGGGCCGCCTCCACCGCCGATTCCGGCTCTGACGAGCTCGCGTCCGGTGTGCCCACCAGGGTGCGGGAGGAGGCCGCCGGATCCTCCACCCGCCACGAGGTGGGCGACACGACCCCCGAGCGGGTGTTCTTCGTGATGCCGAGGAAGTGGCTCGCGTACGGTCCCCTCTCCGGCGCCTACCTGCTGACCCCGTTCGCGCTGGTGGCCGGTGCCGTGGGCCTCGCGTTCCAGTGGGGCAGCGAGTTCAGGATCGACAGGCGGGTCGTGCTGGGCGCGGGGGAGTGGATCTGGGAGCATCCGCCCCTGCTCATCGCGGCCCTCGTCCTGCTGGTCCTGGCCATGCCGGTGATCGCTGTGATCATGTACGCGGTGTTCAACTGGGACTTCACCCTCCGCGCCAGCGAGGGATACCTGATCGCGGGACGCGGTCTGGTCACGCGCAGGAGCGTGTCGCTGGAGCGGCGCAGGGTGCGGGGGTTCGAGTTCGTCGAGGGACCGGCCGAGCGCCGGGCGGGGGTCGGCCGCGCCTGGGCGATCGTGACCGGTCTCGGCGACTCGGAGACCCGGGGCCAGCTGATGCCCGTCGCCCCGAGGGACGTGGTGCTCGACGTGGTGGGCGAGGCGATCGGCCCGATCGCCACCGGGCTGCGGCCACATCCTCCGGCGGCGCGCAGGCGCAGGCTGTTCCGGGCGATCTTCCCGTGGCTGGTGATCGCCGCCTGCACGGTGCCGGCCGCCCTGCTGTGGTCCGGGTTCTGGTGGGCGCTCGCGGCGCCCGCCCTGTTCCTCGCGCTGCTGGGCGTTCCCCTCGGCCTCGACCGCTACCGTTCCCTCGGCCACACGTACGACGGGAGCCGCCTGTCGGTCCGGTCGGGGTCGCTGCGGCGTTCCCAGGCGGTGGTGGAGCGGCGGGCCGTGGTCGGCTGGACCCTGAGCCAGACCTGGTTCCAGCGTCGCGCCGGTCTGCTGACCGTGACCGCGGGCGTGGGCGCGGGCACCGGTGGGTACGCCGCCATCGACGTCGGCGAGGCGGAGGGTCCGGCCTTCGCCGCCGAGGTCACCCCCCGCTGGCTCACCCCGTTCCTCATTCCGGATATCCAAGACATCCCAGGCATCCCGGACGCCTCCGGAACCCGGGAGACCCCCACGTCCGGCGGGTCGCTCCCGCTCTGACGGCCGTCCGCGCACGAGCGGTTCCGGCGCCGACTTCCTTCACCCCGCGAGAGAGAACGGGGAGCGGTACCGGCTCCCCTCGTCCCGTGGGGGAGTGCGGGCAGCGGCGCCGACTTCCTCCCCGTGGAAGAGCGCGGGGAGTGGCCGGCATGCGACGAGGCGGGGGGCCGGTGTCCCGGTCACCCCCGCCTGGCGCGATGCGGTCGGATGCGGTCAGTCCTGGCGGCGAGCGCCGAACATGATCTCGTCCCAGGTGGGCACGGACGCGCGCCGTCCCCGGGACTTCTTGGCAGGCCGGGCCGGAGCCGGTGCCGGCTTCGGCGGCTCCGCGGGCTTCTCCGCCGCGGGCTTGTCGACCTTGGTCTCCTGCATGGCCCCCGTGTCCCCCTGTGTCTCTTGCCTGCCCGGCTCGGCCTTGGCCCGCTCGTCCACGCTGACGCGCGCCGCCGGTACAGCTATCGAACCCTCCTGGGTCGCTCCGGTCTCCGGCGCGGGTTCGGAGGCGGGGGTCTCCTTCGCCGCGACGGTCTTCGCCGCCTCCGCGGGAACCTGCTCGACGGCCTTTCCAGCCGCGGGGGACCGCTGGTCGGCGAGGTCGGACAGGACGGCGGCCGGAGCGGCCGCGACCGGCTCCGGTGTGGTCGCGGCGGGGGACGGCGAGGGTGGCGAGGACGGCGAGGGCTTCGTGCTCTCGGCGACCTCCGGGACCTTCACGACCTCCGGAGCCTTCACGACCTCCGGGATCTTCGCCGCCTCCGGAGCCTTCCCGTCCTCCGGGGCACTCGCCACGGCGGGCTCGGTCGAGGTCTCCGGTCCGGTGGCCGTTCCCTCGGGGGGAGTGGCCGGACCGTGCGGAAGGAGCTCCTCCCGTACGGTGGCCGATTCCCGTACGGTGGCGGATTCCCGCGCGGCGGGTGCCGGGTCCGGCGTGGTCACCGCGGGCGGCTCGGTCGCCGTCGCGGCGGGCTGCGGTGCGGGGACGGGTCGTGGCACGGCGGGTGCCGGGGACTCCGGCTCCGGCTCCGGCTCCGGGGAGGGAGACGGCTCGTACGCGGCCGGTGTGACCGGTTCGTACGCGGCCGGCTCATACGTGACGGGCCCGTGCGCCGCCGGTGCGACCGGCTCGTACGGGGGCGGGTACGGGGCGAGGGGCTCGGGCAGCACGGGCTCGGGCGGCCTGACCCGCGTGACGGGCTCGGAGCCCTGGGCCACGGGGGCGGGCTCCGGGGTCCTTTCCTGCTGGTAGCCGGCGGGGTCGGGAGCGCGCAGCGGCGGCACCGACACCCTCGGCGCCTCGTATCCGGGGGGGAGCGGGGGCATGGGCGGCTGCTGGTAGGCGGCCGGGGCCGAAGGCGCCGGGGGCGCGGCCGGCTCGGCCTGCGCGTAGGAGGCGGGCCGTGGCTGGGCCGGGGTCTCGTGCCGCAGGACCGAGGGGAAGGCCACCGGCGGCTGGTTCAGCGGCTCGGGTGCCAGCGGCGGCACCGGCGCGAGCTTGGCCACGCGCGGCACGAACGGCGTGACCGTGGTGTCCTCGAACGGCTCGACGTCCTCGCCGCTGGACAGCCGCAGGGCCTCGTCGTCGTGGGGCGTGATGTGGCGCCGGCGCGGGTCGAAGAGCCACTCGGCGTTGCGCGTGTGACCGTTCCACACGAACCCGAGCTTGATGCGCCACATGTTGTCGTCCCGTTTGGCGGAGTCCCACTCGATCTCGTCGGCGGGGACGCCACGGCGGGTCAGCCGCTCGGCGACCAGGTCGCCGAGGGTGGGACCGGGAGCGGAGTCGCCGGGCAGGCGTACGGCGCAGCGCTGCGCCTGCTGTGCCATGTACTCACGTTCCTGGAGCACGGGGCCCTCGAACCACCGCACGCGCTCGACCGGGATTCCCGCCGTGTTGGCGATCTCCTCCGCGGTCTCGCCGGCACGGATCCGGGCCTGGATCTCCTTGGGGCGCAACGGACTCTCCACTTCGATCTCGTACTGGCCGAGACGGGAGAAGTTGCCGCGGACGGCAGCACGGAGCCGGTCGTCGACGGGCAGCGTGAACCGGGTACCCCGGCCGGCTGTCGCCAGCACGAGATAGGTCCCGTCCTCACTCACCGCGACGAGTCGGAGCTCCTGCATGCGAGTCCCTTCGTCGTCGTGCTCAATCTTCCCCCGGACCCTTGAGTCTCTCGCGTGTGCCGGTTGCCTGCCAGCACCGTACCCGGCATGTCCGAACATCGCCTTCCTGGATGGGGCTCGCAGCGATGTGACGCCGGTCACATTTGCTCCATTCATCTAATTACAGGACACCGGTCTGGAGCAGCAACTTCGGGGTCCTCAAGGGATTCTCACGGATAACTCCGGGAACCGCTGCGGACTTCCACCAAGAACCGGGAGATGGCGGTGAGGCCGGTCCGCCGGTCCGGGGAGGATGTGCAGCGGTGGCGGCGTTGTGCGGGGGCCGGTCGTCGCGGTCCGTGACGACGGGGCGCGGTGGCGGCTGGCATGGGCGGCGGGAGAAGGTCATCTCCAGCGGACTCCCTCGGGGTCGAGCGGCGCGGGCGTCTGCGAATCTGCCCTTCGTACGCGCCCGGGGAACGACGGGACACGCGGACGCGTCACTCTTCGAGCGAGCCTTTGCGCCACTCTTTACCGGAAGCTGGTGAGAAGCGGCCGATTCGGGGGAACGCGGCCGTGCGGCGGGGGGCGGCCGGGTTCAGCCCAGGACGGTGTCGAGATGGTCGTTGGCGAAGGCGCGCCCCGGGTCCAGGGCGTCCCGTACCACCAGGAAGTCCTCGAAACGGGGATAGACCCCCGCGAGGTAGGACGCGTCGCGGGTGTGCAGCTTGCCCCAGTGCGGCCGGCCGCCGAGCCTCGTCATGATCTCCTCGACGCCCTCGAAGTAGGCGGGGTTCGGGGTCGGCCGGTAGACGTGGCAGGCGAGATAGGCGGAGTCCCTGCCGTAGGCGGTGGACAGCCAGGCGTCCGAGGCCGGGGTGACCCGCACCTCGACCGGGAAACTGATCTTCCAGTCTCGTCGTTCCAGCAGGTCGCGGATCTCGTGGAGGGCCCGGCCGAGGTGCTCGCGCGAGATGGCGTACTCCATCTCCAGGAAGCGCACCTCCCGCACGCTCGTGAAGATCCGGTACGAGGCGTCGATGTAGGCCGAGGTCGACAGCATCGCGGCCGAGAGCGCGTTGAGCCGGGGGATGGTGCCCGGGTGGCGTCCGCCGACGCCGCACAGCGCGCCGAACAGGGTGTTCTCCATGAACTGGTTGTCGAACCAGTGTTTCAGCGCGCCCGGAGGCCGGGGCGGTCCCGGGCTGCGGTTGTTGCGCTTGATCAGGCAGGCGTCGGTGTGCGGCATCCAGAAGAAGTCGAGGTGCTCGTTGCCGGTGACGAGCGTGTCGAGGGCGCCGAGGATCGCGGTCAGCGTCATCGGCCGCCGGACGCTGTGCAGCAGGAAGGCCGGTTCCACCCGGAAGGTCACCGCGGTCACCACGCCGAGCGCGCCCAGGCTCACCCTGGCGGCGTCGAACAGGTCCCGCTCGGCCACCCCGCGGATCCTTCCCTCGCCGTCGCCGCGGACCGTGACGATCTCACCGTCGGCGAGCACCATCTCCAGCGCCAGCACCTGGTCGGCCATCCCGCCGACGTCCCTGCCGGTGCCGTGGGTGCCGGTCTGGACGGCCCCGGCCACGGTCTGGGCGTCGATGTCGCCCATGTTGGCCAGGGCCAGGCCCATCCGGTGCAGTTCCCGGTTGAGGGCGCCGATCGTCGTACCCGCCTCGGCCGTCACCCAGCCGTCCCCGGCCGCGCGGATCCCGGTCAGCGCGTCGGGCCGCAGCAGGAGGCCGTCGGTCAGCGCCACCGGGCTGAACGAGTGGCCGGTGCCGGTCATGCGGACCCGGCGGCCCGCCGCGACGGCGTCCCGCACGGCCCGGGAGACCTCCTCGGCGCAGGAGGGCGCGCGGACCTCCGCGGGGGTGGCGGACTGGTTCCGGGCCCAGTTGCGGAAGGTGTGGAAGGTCTCGCCCATGTTCACTCCTGCCCCGCGGGCGGCACCCGGCCGTCCGGGGGCGCCGACGCCCCGCTCGCGGGGGAGTCCCGCCCACGGTCGGGTGGGCCACCGCCGGTTCGCGTTCGCGTGCCTCGCCAGCGAATATGAACGATACTCATGATTGCTGCCGGGTAACAGGGGTCCGCGGAAGGTGGGGTCCGATCACCGCGACCGGCGGCCTCGTACGAGCGAGCCGGGTGAGAACGCGGTCGCGCCGGTACGGCACCGGTGGCGAAGAGCTTTTGGCGGGGGCGCCGTCCTCGGCGCGGAGCGTCGTGCCGGTCGGCGTGGCGCCGTGCGCAGGCGTGAGCGGGATGGCTATTCTGGCCTGGCCGAACCCGTCCACCGGGCGTCCCGCCCGCGTGGAACCCGCCGACGATTTCGCCCAGAACCGCCGATCGGCACGTGATTTTCCGGCCAACGGCTCACGGCGCGGTCCGTTGGAGCTAACGTGAGCGCGGTGTCACGTCTTCCCGGGTTGCGGTTGTTCGTCCCAGTGATGGTCGCCCTGACCGCTCTCCTCGCCCTCGGTGGCGTCGCCCTCGCGATGATCAACGCCGGGCGCCCCGCCACTCCCGCGGCCTCCGGCGGGAGCACCGTCGTGGAGTCCCGCGTCCGGGACCTGTCGGCGATCGCGCCGGTGGCCAGCCCTCCCGCGGTCCCGATGGACTCGGCGAACCCCGACCCGAACCCGACCCCGGACGCCCAGGCCGGAGCCGACCGGGTCCCGCACGACCTCGCCTCCCAGGGGCCGACCCCCGGGCCGGGGACCGGGGAGACGGGCGCTCCCGGGCCCACCTCCACCCCGCCCCGGCTGCTGGTCATCTCCCCCTCGACGCTGACCGAGCAGACCAAGGAGGACATCTCCCGGCTCAAGTACGTCCAGAAGATCGACTCCTTCGACGGCGGGGCGGTCAAGGTGTCCGGGGTCGGGCTCAACCTCATCGCCGTCGATCCGGCCCGCTTCCGCGCGTGGGCCCCCAGGGCCGTCGCCGACCAGCAGAGGATCTGGGACGCCCTCGACCGGGGGGAGTTCGTCGCCGACAACGCGGCGGCCCGCCGCCTCGGGCTGGTCCTCGGCTCGGAGTACCAGGTGGACGGCGGCCCCCGGCTGCGGGCCGCGGCCTCCGCCGCGTTCGGCCTGCCCGGCGTGGACGGCATCGTGGGGCGGGAGACCGGCCGCAGGCTGGGCCTGCTGCCGGGGGTGGCGCTGCTCGTGCACGGCCCGGAGAAGGCCGCCACCGTCCTCAGGACACGGGTGGGCAGGCTGCTGAGCCCCGGTTCCCAGGTGGTCGCCGTCAGCGGCGCCCGTACGGTGAAGCCCACCCTGAAGCCCACGGTGAAGGCCGCCACCGGCGGGACGACGGGGACCGGCCGGGTGCGGCGGGTCACGGTCGGCAGGCCCGCCAGCTACCTGGAGCTCTACCGCAAGGCGGCCGAGGTCTGCCCGGGGCTCTCCTGGACGGTCTTGGCCGCGATCGGCCAGGTGGAGAGCTCGCACGGGCGCAACAACGGCCCGTCGTCCGCGGGCGCGCTGGGACCGATGCAGTTCATGCCCGCCACCTGGAAGGCCTACGGCGTGGACGGCGACGGCGACGGCGTCGCCGACATCTGGAACCCCTACGACGCGGTCCCCGGCGCGGCCAACTACCTGTGCGCCAACGGGGCGGGCCGGGGCGGCAAGAAGCTGGAGAAGGCCATCTGGTTCTACAACCACTCCTGGTCGTACGTCGCCAAGGTCATGGGCATCTCCCGCGGCTACGCCGCCACCTACCCCTGAGACCCCTGAGACCCCTGAGACCCCTGAGACCCCTGAGGCGCCTGCGATCCCCCGTGGCGGCGCGGCGGGGCCGGGCAGCAGGTGGCCGCGCACGCGACGGGCTCCGGCTCGGCGAGCAGCTCCCCGACCATCGAGACGAACCGAGGATGGGTCCCGGCCGTGGCGGCCCTGACCAGCGGCAGGCCGATCTTCCTCGCCGTCTCCGCGGCCTCCACGTCGAGGTCGTAGACGACCTCCATGTGGTCGGAGACGAAGCCGATCGGCACCAGGACCACCGCCGGGGCGTCGACCTTGGGCAGGTGGTCGCAGACGTCGGGCTCCAGCCACGGGATGTGCGGGGCGCCGCTCCGGCTCTGCCAGACCAGGTCCCACGCCCTGTCGCCGCCGCCACTCACCTCCGCGGTGACCAGCGCCGCCGCCCGGCGCAGCTGCGCCTCGTACGCGCCGCCGCCGGGTCCGGCCGTAGCGGCCATCGAGGTCGGGATGCTGTGGGCGGTGAAGACCAGCCGCGCGGAGTCCCGGAGCCCGGCGGGCAGCCGGTCCAGGGCCTCGCGGGTGTGGTCGGCCATCGCCGCGACGAACCCGGGGTGGTCGAAGTAGTGCCGGAGCTTGACGACCTCCGGGGCGCCCTCGACCGCGGCCCTGGCGAGCGCGATGTCGTCGATGTACTGGCGGCAGGCCGAGTACGAGCTGTAGGCGGCGGTGACGAAGGCGGCGGCCCTGCGCACGCCGTCGGACGCCATCCGGCGGAGCGTGTCCTCCAGGTAGGGGTGCCAGTTGCGGTTGCCCCAGTAGACCGGGAGGTCGATGGTCGGCTCCACGGCCGCGATCAGGTCGCGGCACTGCTGGTTGATCGGGCTGGCCCCGCCGAAGCGCTGGTAGTGCGCCTCGACCTCCAGCAGCCGTTCGCGCGGGATCCCCCTGCCCCGGACCACGTTCTCCAGGAACGGCATCACGTCGTCCGGTTTCTCCGGTCCCCCGAACGAGACGACGAGAAGTGCGTCGTAATTCCCCATGGCATTTATCAAACCGCATGCCCGGGTGTCCTCTTGCATGGCCACGTTGAGTAGTTCGTTATCAACAAGGTTTGTGGATGCATGTTCGGATGCATGTTCGGAGACGATCGCCGGGGTAAGTTCGAAACCGTGACCCCTTTTAACGACATCCGCGATTATGTCGGCGTGCCGCGGGTGGCATCCCTGCGGCTTTCCCCCGATGGAGCGCGCCTGGTCAGCGTGGTGCAGGCGCTTAATCCCGACGGGAGATCCTACGGGACCTCCCTGTGGGAGATCCCTCTCGACGGCCGCCGGCCGTACCGGCTGACCAGATCCGTCAAGGGTGAGGCCGGGGCCGAGTTCACGCGAGACGGCGACCTGCTCTTCTGCTCGCGCCGCCCCGACCCGACCGTCAAGGAGGCGGACGAGGAGGTTCCCGCGCTCTGGCTGCTGCCCGCGACGGGAGGCGAGGCCCGGCAGATCGCCTCCCGACCGGGGGGCATCGCCGGATTCGTGACCGGCGGCAGGACCGTGGTCTTCTGCTCCGACGTGCTCCCCGGCGACGAGGCGGGCGAGGCCGAGCGGCGCAAGACGCGCAAGGACGCGGGGATCAGCGCGATCCTGCACGAGAGCTACCCGGTGCGCTACTGGGATCACGACCTCGGTCCCGGAGAGCCCCGGCTGTTCGCGGGCATCCTGGGCGACGGCGAGCGGCTGACCGAGGTCAGGGACCTCACCCCGCAGCCGGGCAAGGCGCTGTCGAGCCACAGCGCGTGCGACGTGACGCCGGACGGCTCCACGGTCGTGACCACCTGGGGCGTGTCGATGCCGCAGGGCGAGCTGCGCTTCGAGCTGGTCGCCATCGACACGGCCGACGGCGGCGCCCGGCGCGTCCTGGCCGCCGCCGCCGACCACGACTTCGACGGTCCGGTCAGGATCTCCCCCGACGGGCGCCTGGTCGCGTGCGTCAGGAACAACCACGCCGACATCGACCAGATCCCCGAGAGCACCCTGTGGATCGTCGACCTGGCCACCGGGGCGGGCCACCCGGCGGGCGGCGGGCTCTGGCCGTCCGACATCGTCTGGGCGCCCGACTCCCGCTCGCTGCTCGTGGTCGCCGACGCCCACGGCCGCCGCCCGGTCTTCCGGGTCCCGGCCGACGGGTCCGCGCCGGAGCGGCTCACCCTCGACGACGCCGCGTACGGCTCGCTCAACGTCGCGCCCGACGGCGCCGTCTACGCGCTGCGCAGCGCCGTGAACGCGCCCGCGGCCCCGGTCAGGGTGGCACCGGACGGCACGGTGGAGAGGCTGGTCTCTCCCGTCCCGGACCTGGAGCTGCCCGGTACGCTCACCGAGGTCACCGTGACCGCCGACGACGGCGCGCAGATCAGGGCCTGGCTGACGCTGCCCGAGGGGGCCTCCGCGGAGAACCCCGCCCCCCTCCTGCTGTGGATCCACGGCGGCCCGCTGTCCAGCTGGAACGACTGGTCCTGGCGCTGGAACCCGTGGATCATGGCCCAGCACGGTTACGCCGTGCTGCTGCCGGATCCGTGCATGTCCACCGGTTACGGGCCGGACATGATCCGGCGCGGCTGGGCCGACTGGGGCCCGCGCACCCACGCCGACCTGATGGCGATCACCGACGCCGCCCTGGAGCTCCCCGAGGTCGATCCCGCCAGGACCGCCGCCATGGGCGGCTCGTTCGGCGGCTACATGGCCAACTGGGTCGCCGGGCACACCGGCAGGTTCAGGGCGATCGTCACCCACGCCTCGCTGTGGAACCTCGACCAGTTCGCCGGGACCACCGACGCGTCCATGTACTGGCAGCGCGAGTTCGGCTCCCCGGGCACCGTCCTGTACTCGAAGCTCTCCCCGCACCTGTCGCTGGAGAACATCTCCACCCCGATGCTGGTTGTCCACGGCGACAAGGACTACCGGGTCCCCATCGGGGAGGCGCTGCGCCTGTGGTGGGACCTGCAGCGCTCGGAGGTGGAGTCGAAGTTCCTGTACTTCCCCGACGAGAACCACTGGGTGCTCAAGCCCGGCAACGCGGTCGTCTGGTACGAGACCGTCCTGGCCTTCCTCGACCAGCACGTCCTCGGGCGCGAGTGGAAGCGCCCGGAGTCGCTGTCGTGAGCCGTCGTGGGCAGGAGCGGCGGGAGTCGTCGCGGGCCGGGCGCGGTGGGGGAGGACCCGGGGCCGGGGGAACAGGCGGGCATGGGGGAGGGCGGGTGCCGTCGCGGGCCCGCTGGAACGAGTGAGGGGTGGTGAGGAGATCGTGGACAGCGCCGTGACCTTCGGGCGGCTGGCGGAGGAGATCGCCAGGGAGGCCGGTGAGATGCTGCTGGCCAAGCGGCCGGCCCGGCCCGAGGTGCTCGTCACCAAGTCCAGCCCCACCGACGTGGTGACCATCCTGGACCGGGCCTCGGAGGAGCTCATCCGCGACAGGATCAAGGCGGTCAGGCCCGGCGACGCGATCCTCGGCGAGGAGGGCGGCTCCACCGGGGAGGGCAGGGTCCGCTGGATCGTCGACCCGATCGACGGGACGGTCAACTTCCTGTACGGGGTGCCCGAGTGGGCGGTCAGCATCGCGGTCGAGGTGGACGGCGAGGTGATCGCGGGAGTGGTCAACGTCGTGCCGCGCGGCGAGGTGTTCACCGCGGTCAGGGGCGGGGGAGCGTGGCTGGCCGGGGAGCGGCTGAGCTGCAACACCGGCGTACCGCTGGAGCGGGCGCTGATCGCCACCGGGTTCGGCTACGAGAGCGGGCGGCGCGAGGTGCAGGCCGAGGTGCTCCGTCACGTGCTGCCGCGCGTGCGCGACATCCGCAGGGGCGGCTCGGCGGCCTCCGACCTGTGCGCGGTGGCGGCGGGGCGGGTGGACGGCTACTACGAGCGCGGTCCCCAGTACTGGGACTACGGGGCCGGCGGCCTCGTCGCCACCGAGGCCGGGGCGAGGATCGGCGGGCTGGAGGGCAGACCGGCCGGTCCCGATCTCACCCTGTGCGCGGCCCCCGGCCTGTTCGAGGAGCTGCACGACCTGCTGCTCCCGCTCGACCCGGAACGCGACGCCTGACCTCCGGCTCCTCACCGGGGGGCGGGACGCGTGAGGAAGCCCCCCGGCGGTCGGCCGGGGGGCTTCTTCCCATCAGCGCTGAACGGGAACGCCGTTGTCTGTGGCCAGACGGCGGAGATCCTCGATCTCGGCGGTGAAGGTGTCGGCGAGGTAGTCGTCGCCGGAGGACCTGGCCTCCTGCAAGTTCCGATACGCCTGGTCGAGGCGGTGTTCGATTGTGGCGGTGAACTCGCCCATCTCACCTTCTTTCTCACGGGCTCGTGGGGACGGAAGATACCGCGATAGAGACTGGAACCGGCTGTACCCAGGGTGAACCTGACGCTAAACCTGTGTGTTTCCGACATCACATGGAGTGCCCGCTCTCGTGAGGGCCTTACCGTGTGCTTACAGGTGGTGAGGGGAGAATGAGGGGGCCGTCCAGGCGGCTGCTCCAGAGAATGTGACGGGAGGTGCCATAGGCCGTGCGAGTGCTTGTGGTGGAGGATGAGCGGGTGCTCGCCGACGCGATCGCGACCGGGCTCCGGCGCGAGGCGATGGCCGTGGACGTGGCCTACGACGGCGCGGGGGCGCTGGAGCGGACGGGGTACATCGACTACGACGTGATCGTCCTGGACAGGGACCTGCCCAAGGTCCACGGCGACGAGGTCTGCCGCCGCCTGGTGGCCTCCCGTACCGCGTCCAGGATCCTCATGCTGACCGCGTCCGGCGACGTCGACGACAAGGTGGAGGGGCTCGGGCTGGGCGCCGACGACTACCTGGCCAAGCCCTTCGTGTTCGTCGAGCTGGTGGCGCGGGTGCGGGCGCTCGGCCGCCGGTCCGCCCCGGCGCTGCCGCCGGTGCTGGAGCGCTCCGGGGTCCGCCTGGACCCGGGCAAGCGGCTGGTGACCAGGGACGGCGGGGAGATCGCGCTCACCAAGAAGGAGTTCGCGGTCCTGGAGGAGCTGATGCGCGCCGAGGGCGCGGTCGTCAGCCAGGAGGACCTGCTGGACAAGGCGTGGGACGAGAACATCGACCCGTTCACCAACGTGGTGCGCGTCACCATGATGACGCTGAGGAAGAAACTGGGCGAGCCTCAGGTGATCGAGACGGTGCCAGGGGTCGGGTACAGGTTGTGAGCGGTCCGGCAGGCGGGGGGGAGGAGCGCCCGACGTTCGTCCCGGTGGGTGAGAATCGCGAGTCCGTGCCGACCCACCCGATGATCAGCCCGCACTCCGAGCGGGGCGCCTGGAAGAGCGAGCGGCTGGAGTCCGGGCCCGCCGGTGAGGGGAAGCCGGGCGAGCGGCCCCCGCCGCCGACCGGCCCGCCCGCGTGGGACGGGCCGCCTCCGGTGGGCGCGGCCCCGGTCCCGCGGACCCCGCTGGACCGGCTGCGGTCGATCATGGACCGGCTCAGCATCCGGTGGCGGCTGACCATCACCTACGCCGTGCTGTTCTTCGTGGCCGGTGCCCTGCTGATGGCCGTGATCTACCTGATGGTGGGCTGGGCGCTCTCCGCGGGGTGGCCGCCTTTCCCGTACGACGAGCTGAGGGAGCTCGTGGGGCCGGAGGCGGCGGCCATCTTCAAGCAGCAGTGGTACTGGCAGCAGCACACCGCGATCTCCGGGGCGCAGCGGGAACTGCTGGCCCGCGCCCTGCTGGCCCTGCTGGGGGTCGGCATCCTGGCCGTCATCATCGGCTACATCGTCGCCGACCGGGCGCTCAAGCCCGTCCAGCAGATGACCGCCACGGCCCGCAAGCTGTCGGGCTCCACGCTCGCCCACGAGCGGATCGACCTCAAGGGGCCCGACGACGAGCTGAAGGAGCTGGCCGACACCTTCGACGCGATGCTCACCAGGCTCAACGTGGCCTTCGACACACAGCGAAGATTCGTGGCCAACGCCTCGCACGAGCTCCGCACCCCCCTGACGATCAACCGGACGGTCCTGGAGATCGCCCTGGGCGATCCGGAGGCGTCGGGTGACCTGAAGGCGCTGGGCCGCACGCTCCTGGAGGTCAACGCCCGCAACGAGCGTCTGATCGAGGGCCTGCTGCTGCTGGCCCGCAGCGAGCGCGAGCTGAGCGTGCGCAAGCCGGTGGACATGAAGGACGTGGCCGAGACCGTCGTCGACCAGCTCGCCACGCGGGCCGAGGAGGCCGGGGTCACCGTGATCCCCGAGCTTCGCGGCGCCGAGACCGTCGGTGATCCGGTGCTGCTCGAACGATGCGTGGCCAACCTGGTGGAAAACGCTATAAAACATAATCTCTCCGATTCCGGACGTCTGTGGGTCAGGACGGGAATGGTGGAGGGTGCGTTGGTTGTTCAGGTGGCCAACACGGGACCGCATGTGCCCGCGTACGAGGTGAACAGCCTTTTCGAGCCGTTCCGGCGGCTCAACGCCGACCGGGTCGACTCGGACAAGGGGGCGGGGCTCGGCCTGTCCATCGTCCGCGCGGTCGTGCGTGCCCACGGGGGCAATGTGACCGCCATACCCAGGGACGGAGGGGGTCTGGTGGTCACCGTGCGACTTCAGTCACGTTGATCCGGCGGGGGGCGTCTCGTTCACGCCGTACATGTGGTTGGATGTGCCGTCGAACACGGTGGTGCATGCCGCCGATGCTGTGGTTTACGCCATATTTGGCTAACCGTGGCCATTGGCAGTACGTCCCTCACGTGTAGGGAGGTTCAGTGACCATTCCGGCGGGGTACCGAAGCAGGAATCTCTCTGGCGGATCGGGCACAAGTCGTGCCTCTCGAACGTTACACACGCGCGAGTTAGCGCAGACAGATAGATGAGGGGGATGGAGCAGACCGATGGCTACCGATTACGACAGCCCACGCAAGACCGACGACGACCTCAGCGAGGACAGTCTTCAGGAACTGCAGGCCCGCCGTACCGACAAGTCCTCGGGCAGCATCGACATCGACGAGACGGATCTCGCCGAGTCGCTCGAACTGCCGGGCGCGGACCTGTCCAATGAGGAGCTCTCGCTCCGGGTGATTCCTCGTCAGGCCGACGAGTTCACCTGTGCGCGCTGCTTCCTGGTGCACCACCGCAGTCAACTCGCCGTTGAGAAGAACGGCCAGCAGATCTGCCGGGAATGCGCGGCTTGAGATGATTCCGATGGCCTGTCCGAGGTGTGCTCTTCCAGGTATGGGTAGGGCCTCAGGACAGCCTTGAGGAGGTTCCGAGACATGACGTCAGAGAACAGGCGGACCGGTGCCGCGCCGGACGACTCCACGGCCAAGGAGTCGGACGGCGCGCCTGACCACGCGGTGGCCCCGGGCGACGGTTCCGGCCGGAAGACGGCCGCGAACGGTGGCCCCGATCGCACGGCGGTCCCGGAAGGCGGCCTTGATCACAAGGTGACCTCGGACGGTGGCCCTGATCACACGGCGGTCCCGGACGGCGGCTCCGATCGCGGAGCGGCCGTGGACGCCGGCTCCGGCCGGGAGCCGGCCGAGAGCGACGACTCCGACCGGGAGGTGGCCGAGCTCGTCGGCAGGCTCGCCGAGCCGGGCGACATGGACGGGGCCGAGCGGCGACGGCTGCTCGGCCGTCTCACGCGGTCACTGGCGCGAGGGGCGAAGCGGGCCAAGGCGTCCGGGGAGAGCCGGGGCCGCTGGCTGACCGACGTGTTCATGGCCGTGGCGCCCCGCATCCCCATCCGCGACCTGCAGACCCTTTCCGAGCATCACAGCGGCCTCACCTCCGAGGCGCTCGCCGACGACCTGGTGCGCACCGCGACCAAGGCGACCATGACGGTCGGGGCCATCGGCGGGGCTGTCGCCGCCGCCGAGTTCGCCGCTCCCCCTCTCCTGCTCTCCGCCCCCGCCCAGCTCGTGGCCGAGACCCTCGTCGTGGCCGCGATCGAGGTCAAGCTCATCGCCGAACTCCACGAGGTGTACGGGATCCAGGTGCCGGGCACCGGCTCCCAGCGGGCGATGGCCTTCGCGATGGCCTGGTCCAAGCAGCGCGGTGTCGACCCCATGGCCCCCGGGACGATGACCGTCGCCCTGGGCACCGCGGCCAAGACCGCCCTGCGCAACCGGCTGATGCGCACCCTCGGGCGCCACCTCACCACCTTCGGCCCGTTCCTCACGGGCGCCGTGGCCGGGGGGATCCTCAACCGGGCCGCCACGAAGAAGCTCGGCGAGGTCGTACGGGCCGATCTGAGGGTCCACCGTGTCCTCCCGCCTGGCAAGTCATAGAAACCTCTCAAACGGGTAGTCAATTCAGTAAGCCCCCGACTACCTGGAGGAATCTGTGCTGGGCCGCAGCGCATTCGTGATCGTCGCCAACCGTCTCCCCGTCGACCGAGTCGGGGAGGACATGTGGCGGCGTAGCCCCGGCGGCCTCGTCACCGCGATCGCCCCCGTCCTGCAGCGCAGGGAGGGAGCCTGGATCGGCTGGCACGGCGCCCCCGACGAGAGCCTCGAACCCTTCGAGCACGACGGGATGCAGCTCGTCCCCGTCCCGCTGTCCGAATCCGAGGTCGAGCTCTACTACGAGGGCTTCTCCAACGCCACCCTCTGGCCCCTCTACCACGACGTGGTCGCCGCTCCCACCTACTCCCGCGTCACTTGGGAGGCCTACCGCACCGTCAACGAGCGCTTCGCCGAGGCCGCCGCGGAGGAGGCGGCGGAGAACGCCGTCGTGTGGATCCAGGACTACCAGCTCCAGCTGGTCCCGGCCATGCTGCGCAAGCTCCGCCCCGACCTGCGCATCGGCTTCTTCCTGCACATTCCCTTCCCGCCGGTCGAGCTGTTCTCCCAGCTGCCGTGGCGGCGCGAGATCGTCGAGGGCCTGCTCGGCGCGGACATGGTGGGGTTCCAGCGCCCCGGGGGCGCGTCCAACTTCATCCGGCTCTGCCGTCGCCTGCTCGGCCTGCAGCACCACAAGCACGAGATCCACGTGGGGGACCGGGTGGTGCGCGCCGGGGCGTTCCCCATCTCCGTCGACTTCGGTGAGCTCGACTCCCTGGTCAGGGAGCCGCACATCATCTCCCGGGCCAGGGAGATCCGCGCGGAGCTGGGCGACCCGGAGTGCCTGCTGCTCGGCGTCGACAGGCTCGACTACACCAAGGGCATCGGCCAGCGCCTGAAGGCGTTCGGCGAGTTGCTCTCCGAGGGGGCGATCAAGCCGGGCGAGGCGGCGTTCGTACAGATCGCCACGCCGAGCAGGGAACGCGTCGAGGAGTACATGCGGCTGCGCGACTCGATCGAGCTCCAGGTCGGCCGGATCAACGGCGAGCAGGGGGAGCTGGGCCAGCAACCCGTGCAGTACCTGCACCAGTCGTACGGCAGGGACGAGCTCGCCGCGCTCTATCTGGCGGCCGACGTGATGGTGGTGACGCCGCTGCGCGACGGGATGAACCTGGTCGCCAAGGAGTACATCGCCTGCCGCCACGACCTGCGCGGCGCGCTGGTGCTCAGCGAGTTCGCCGGGGCGGCCGACGAGCTGCGCCAGGCGTTCATGGTCAACCCCTACGACGTCGACGGCCTCAAACGGGCGATGCTGACCGCGATGCGGGCCACCCCGCACGACCTGTCGCGCCGGATGCGGTCGCTGCGCCGCAGGGTGTCCACCTACGACGTCGACCGCTGGGCCAAGGAGTTTCTCACCTCGCTGGAGTCCTCGGGGTCCCACGTGTCCCAAATGACCCAGATCCCCCCCGAAACCCAGGAAGTCCGGGAAACTCCCGACTCCTCGGGGGCCTCCTGACACCGGCGTCCCCGGTGCCGCCGTCCGCGCGACCGGGACCACCGCGCGGACGACGCGCGGGGTCCCGGTGGCGGGGAGGCGAAGGCGTCAGGTGGTGACGTCCCTGGCCGCGTCCTTCACGGCCTTCCACGCGTTGTAGCGCTTCCTGGCGGTGCGGGCGACCACGATCTGCGTCACCTGCATGCCGACCCCCATCACCACGGCGTAGCCGACCGCCTCACCGAGGCTGATCTCCAGGGACTCGTTGTCGACGGGCGGCTTCCTGCCGGTGGTCTTCTCCCAGGCGAATCCGATGGCCTTCTTCGCCCCCCACGCGGTGACGAGGCCCAGGAGGCCGCCGATGGCCCTCCACGCCATGTCCTGTTTCTCGGTCTTGTCGGCCATGTGGTCCTCCCGTTCGCGGTTCGCCCCAAGAACACTAGTCTCCCCGAGCGTCGCATCGCGTGAAGCCATACCATAGGGAGGCATGACACAACAGCGACCGCGCCCTGCGCCCATGCCCGAGAAACCGACTCTCGATGGCCTGGAAGCCGTATGGTCGGGCCGCTGGGAGAGCGAGGGGACCTACCGTTTCGACAGGTCGCGCACCCGCGAGGAGATCTACTCGATCGACACCCCGCCGCCGACCGTCTCCGGTTCCCTGCACGTCGGCCACGTCTTCTCCTACACCCACACCGACACCGTCGCCCGCTTCCAGCGCATGCGCGGGCGCGAGGTCTTCTACCCCATGGGCTGGGACGACAACGGCCTGCCCACCGAGCGCCGGGTGCAGAACCACTTCGGCGTGCGCTGTGACCCCTCCATCGCCTACGACCCCTCGTTCGAGCCCCCGGCCAGACCCGACCCCAAGCGGCAGATCCCGATCTCGCGCGGAAACTTCATCGAGCTGTGCGAGCGGCTCACCGTCGAGGACGAGAAGGTGTTCGAGGAGCTCTGGCGCCGCCTGGGCCTGTCGGTCGACTGGTCGCTGACGTACGCCACCATCGGCGACGCCGCGCGGGCCGCCTCCCAGCGCGCCTTCCTGCGCAACCTGGCCAGGGGGGAGGCGTACGTGGCGCAGGCCCCCACGCTGTGGGACGTCACCTTCCGCACCGCCGTCGCCCAGGCCGAGCTGGAGGACCGCGAGTGGCCCGGCGCCTTCCACCGGCTGGGCTTCGGCCTGTCGGAGGAGCAGCGGGCCAGGGGGTTCGGCGACCGGGTCTGGATCGAGACGACCCGCCCCGAGCTGCTGCCCGCCTGCGTCGCGCTCGTCGCCCATCCCGACGACGAGCGGTACCGGCCCCTGTTCGGCACCACGGTCAGGACACCGCTGTTCGGCGTCGAGGTGCCGGTGCTCGCCCACCACCTGGCCGAGCCCGACAAGGGCTCCGGCATCGCGATGATCTGCACCTTCGGCGACGTCACCGACGTCGTCTGGTGGCGCGAGCTCGACCTGCCCACCCGCGCCGTCATCGGCTGGGACGGCAGGCTGCTGCCGGACGCCCCCGAGGGCGTGCCGCCGGAGCCGTACGCGGAGCTGGCGGGCAGGACCGTGCACGGCGCCCGCGAGCGGATCGTGGAGCTGCTGCGCGCGTCGGGCGGCATGGAGGGCGAGCCGCGGGCGGTGCGGCGCGCGGTGAAGTTCTACGAGAAGGGCGACCGGCCCCTGGAGATCGTCACCACCCGCCAGTGGTACATCCGCAACGGCGGGCGCGACCTCGCCCTGCGCGACGCGCTCCTGACGCGCGGCGCGGAGCTGTCCTGGCACCCGCCGCACATGCGGGTCCGCTACGACAGCTGGGTGCAGGGCCTGGCGGGCGACTGGCTGATCTCCCGGCAGAGGTTCTTCGGCGTGCCCATCCCGGTGTGGTACCCCCTGGACGACGAGGGCGAGCCCGATCGCTCCGCGCCGATCGCGCCGCCGGAGTCCGCGCTGCCGATCGACCCGTCCACCGACGTCCCGCCCGGCTACACCGAGGACCAGCGCGGCAAGCCGGGCGGCTTCCTCGGAGACCAGGACGTCATGGACACCTGGGCGACCTCCTCGCTGACGCCGCAGATCGCCGGGGGCTGGGAGCGCGACCGGGACCTGTTCGAGCGGGTCTTCCCGATGGACCTGCGCCCGCAGGCCCACGAGATCATCCGGACCTGGCTGTTCTCCACCGTGGTCCGCGCCCACCTGGAGGGGGGCACCCTGCCCTGGAGCGACGTCGCGATCTCCGGGTGGATCCTCGACCCCGACCGCAAGAAGATGTCCAAGTCCCGGGGCAACGTGGTCACTCCGCTCGGCCTGCTGGAGCAGTACGGCTCCGACGCGGTCCGCTACTGGGCGGCCAGCGGCCGTCCCGGCACCGACACCGCGTTCGACACCGGCCAGATCAAGGTCGGCCGCCGCCTGGCCATCAAGATCCTGAACGCCTCCAGGTTCGTCCTGGGCCTGGGCGAGGGCGGCGGGGAGGTCACCGAGCCGATCGACCTGTCGATGCTGGCCCGGCTGTCGGAGGTGGTCCACGAGGCCACCGAGGCGTTCGAGGGTTATGACTACACCCGCGCACTGGAGCGGACCGAGCGGTTCTTCTGGGAGTTCTGCGACGACTACCTGGAGCTGGTCAAGGCCAGGGCCTACGACGACGCGAACGAGGGGAGCGACGAGAGCGCGGCGGCGCGTTCGGCGCACGCGGCGCTGCGCGAGGCGCTCGACGTCATGCTCCGGCTGTTCGCCCCCTTCCTGCCCTTCGTCACCGAGGAGGTCTGGTCCTGGTGGCGTGAGGGCTCGGTGCACCGGGCCGCCTGGCCCCAGATCGCCTCCGTGCGCGAGCGCGGAGGCGATCCCGAGCTGCTGCCCGTGGTGGCCGCCGTCCTCGGCCGGGTCCGCAAGGCCAAGTCCGACGCCCGCCTCTCCATGCGCGCGGAGGTCGCCCGGCTCACCGTCACCGGCGCTGGGGCCGCCCTCGTGCGCCGGGCGCAGGACGACCTGTGCGGCGCGGGCGTCATCGACGAGTTCGTGCTCCGCGAGGACGAGGGGGACCTGCTCGTGGAGGTCGCCCTCACCTGACAGTCCTGACAGTGAGGACGCGGGTGGACGCCTCCCGGTGGGATCCGGCTCGTCGCCCGGCCGACCAGGGGAGCGTCCCCGGGCGCGCACGCGAATCTGTCCTTCCCGTCGGGGAATCCTGCCGTACGGTCGAGGCAGCACAGCTGAGAGGAGGACGGGCATGCCGCCAGGATGTGGCAACTGCAGCTGCTACCTCGAAGACAGGGTGATCTCCCGCCCGCCGGACGAGCGCTGACCTCGGCCGGGTGAGAGCCCGCCCCTGACCGGGCGGGCGTCGACCCCGGCGGGGCGGGCGCCCGCCCCGGTGGGTGGGCGTCCACCTCCGCGGGGTGGGGCCGGTCCCCGAGGCACGCCGGGTGGCCCGGCCGCACGACCGGGCCACCGCTTTTCGTGTCCCGTCGGCAACCCCCGCGCATTTCCCTGCGCGGCGTGACAGTCTGAACACGTGATCTCCGATCGGGAACGCCTGACCAGCCTGGTGCCTCGCACGTTGCTGCGCATCGCGATGTGGAGCCTCTGCCTGATCATCATCGGCTGGGCGGTCTTCTACTTCGCCCAGTTCATCGCGACGCTGCGCATCGTGGTGCTGCCGGTGGCCATCGCGCTCCTGCTGACCGCGCTGCTGTTCCCGCTCACCCGGCGGTTCGGCAGGATGGGCATGCGGCCCATCTACGCGACCTGGCTCACGATGATCATCGCGCTCACCGTGCTCGGCGGCACCGGCTGGATCATCGGGGTGCGTGCCAACGACGAGTTCCCCGGCCTCGTCGACCAGGTGCGCGAGACGGCCAAGACCGTCGAGAACTGGCTCTACACCGGGCCCCTGCACCTGCAGCCGACCCAGATCACCAGCTGGGTCGACGAGATCGGCAAGCAGATCACCACCCAGCGCAACCAGATCACCCAGACGGTCCTCACCGGCGCCACGGTGGCGCTGGAGGTGCTGGCCTCCATCGTGCTGCTGCTGTTCGTGACGTTCTTCCTGCTCAAGGACGGCGACCGGATCTGGTCGTGGTTCCTCAAGGGCTTCGGCGGGGTCGCGCCCCGCGTCGACAGGGCGGGCCGGGCGGCCTGGGTGACGCTCTCGCACTACGTGCAGGGCACGGTCGCGGTGGCCGCCGTACACGGCGTGATCATGGGCATCGTGCTCGCGGGGATGGGCGTGCCGCTCTGGGCGCCGCTCGCGGTGCTGATCTTCCTGGCCAGCTTCATCCCCATCGTCGGCATCTTCTTCGCCGGTGCCGTGGCCACCCTGGTCACCCTCGGCGCCAAGGGCCCGATCTACGCGCTGATCTTCCTCGGCATCCTGGTGGTGGAGCAGCAGCTGGAGAACCACGTGCTCCAGCCGCTGATCGTCGGCAGGGTGCTGCACTTCCACCCGCTGGCGATCATCCTGGTGCTGGCGGTGGGCGGCATCCTGGCGGGCATCGCCGGGGCCGCCGTGGCGGTGCCGGTGGCCGCGGTGATCTACCGTGCGCTGCCGGAGCTCAGGGGTGACGCCCATCCGGCACTGCCACCGGTGCCACCGCCCCCCGCCGGACCAGGCGGCCCCGATCCCGGTGGGCCTCCCGGCCCCGGTGGTCCGGGCGCCGGTCCCGGTGGGCCTTCCGGTGGGCCTTCCAGTGGGCCGGAGCCGGCCGGTGCGGCGGGAAAACCGGTGAATGAGGAATCACCGCAGCCCAGGGGGTAACGTTCTGCCCCGTGACCCGTTCCGCCCTGACCACCCCCCCGCCGGACGCGATCCGTCCGGGCCCGCTTCCCGGCGCGCCCGCCCCCGGCACCCCGCTCGGCTCCCACTACAGCCGCTGCTTCGGCTGCGGTGACGAACACCCGACCGGCCTGCACCTGACCGCCCTCACCCCCGACGGGGTCACGGTGGTCGCCGAGTTCACCGTGGAGGAGACCCACCAGGGCGCGCCGGGCCTGGCGCACGGCGGCGTGCTCGCCGCGGCGATGGACGAGGTCATCGGCATGTCCGTGTGGCTCTTCCAGCGCCCCTACGTCACCGGCCGGCTGGAGACCGACTATCTCGCGCCGGTCCCGGTCGGCACCGTCCTGCATCTGCGAGCCTGGTGCGGCGGCATGTCCGGCAGGAAGGCGTACCTTGAGGCTGAGGGACGGATCGGTTCCCCGGACGGGCCGGTCGCCGTGCGGGCCGCGGCGCTCTTCGTCGAGGTGGGCATGGAGCATTTCGCCAGGCACGGCGACATCCAGAAGATCGCCGACGAGCACCACGAGTACGAGGTGAACCCGTGACCCACACCGTCGAGGTGTTGATCCACCGGCTTGACGCCGACCTGCCGCCGCCCTCGTACGCCCACCCGGGCGACGCGGGCGCGGATCTGCACGCCGCCGAGGACGTCGAGCTCCTCCCCGGAGAGCGGGCCGTGGTCGGCACCGGGCTGGCGATCGCCCTGCCCGACGGGTACGCCGCGTTCGTCCACCCGCGCTCGGGCCTGGCCGTCAGGCACGGCGTGACGCTCGTCAACGCGCCCGGCACCGTCGACGCGGGATACCGGGGCGAGATCAGGGTGACGCTGATCAACACCGACACCAAGAGCGCCGTACGGCTGCGCAGGGGAGACCGGGTCGCGCAGCTGGTGATCCAGAAGGTGGAGAAGGCGGTGTTCCACGAGGTGGACCGGTTGCCGGGTTCGGCGCGGGGCGCCGGCGGGTTCGGGTCCACCGGCCGCTGACAGGCGCCAGCAGGCGCTGACAGGAAGTGACGGACGCTGAGGCGGTGACCCCGGCGAGGTGGGCGGGATGACCGGCGGTGACCCGGGAGCGGGGCGCGCCGTCGGCCCCGGAGACCGCCCGCCGCGCCCGGCGGAGAACGAGTGACCAGTGAATCTTCAAGGAGCGTGAGGAAAGTGTTCGGACGTAGCCGTCGTGAGAAGGCCCCGGCCGCCAAGGCCGTGGCGGAAGAGGTCGAGCGGGTCCCGTCGCGGGAGTCGGGCCCGTGGGACGCGGACGAACCCCACCCCGAGCGGGAGCGGGTCGACCTCGGAGGCATGCGCCTGCCGGTCGATCCCGGTTTCGAGGTGCAGCTCAACCTGGCCGGGGACCAGATCGTCGGCGCCGTGGTCCTGTTCGACGGGAGCGCTCTGCAGGTGCACGCCTTCGCGGCGCCCAAGCGGAGCGGGATCTGGGACGAGGTCAGGGCCGAGCTGGCCGAGGGGGTCAAGGGCGCCGGAGGCACCGCCGAGGAGCGTGAGGGGACGTTCGGCGTCGAGCTGGCCGCCAGGATCCCGGCCGAGGGCGGCGAGCAGCCGGTCCGCTACATCGGGGTGGACGGGCCGCGCTGGTTCCTGCGCGCGGTGATCAGCGGCAAGGCCGCCGAGGACGCCGGGGTCGCCGCGACGCTGGAGGGTGTCGTCCGGGACATAGTCGTGGTACGCGGCGACGAGCCGATGGCCCCCAAGGAGGCGATCGAGCTCCGGCTGCCGCCCGAGGCCAGGCAGGCCGCGGAACAGCAGGCCGCCGGGGGCGAGGTGCCCGATCTCAACCCGTTCGACCGGGGGCCGGAGATCGCCGAGATTCGATGACGTGCCGGATCGCGTACGCTGGTTCGACCCGTGTGTGAAGGAGAGGTCCGTGGGTTCTCAGGAGCCGCATAAACAAGGCGGTTTGCGGGGATTCTTCCGTCGGCTCACCGCCGGTCAGGCCGAGCTGGAGGCCGACGAGCTTCAGCAGGATCTCGATCGTCACGGCGCCACGCCCATCGTCTCGTGCGGCGTGCGCCGCCGCTTCTGCGTGACCGGCACCCTGCGGACGGTGACGCTGCGTCCTCGCGGGGGCGCTCCGGCACTGGAGGCGGAGCTTTACGATGGTTCCGATGTGATCGACCTGATATGGCTGGGCCGCAGGAAGATCGCGGGTATCGAGCCGGGGCGCCTGGTGCTGGCGGAAGGGCTCGTCAGCGTGCAGGATGGCCGCAAAGTCATGTTCAATCCGCGCTACGAGCTGCGCCCAGCGGCCGGTGCGTGAGTAATCGACGATCACGAGACGGTGAGCGAGAAGATGACCACCACCGGCGAGACCGCCGCGCACGACACGGTCGAGGCCGCGATCCGCAGCCAGCTTGCCAAGGCCTTCGGCGGAGTGCGGGGCGTCATCGAGGCAGCCGTGCCCACCATCGCCTTCACCGGCATGTGGATCGCCACCTCGGACCTGAAGCAGTCCCTGATCGTCAGCATCTCGGCCGCGGTGCTGCTGCTCGCCGTGCGGCTGCTGCAGCGCTCGACGCCGCAGTTCGTGATCAACAGCCTGATCGGCATCGGCATCGGCGCGTTCTTCGCCTCCCGTACCGGCCAGGCGGAGGACGTCTTCCTGCCGGGCATCCTCTACAACGCCGGTTACTCCGTGGTGATGCTGCTGTCGATCGTCACCCGATGGCCGGTGGTGGGCTTCCTCATCGGATCCGTCACCGGTGACCCGACCGCGTGGCGCGCGGATCCGGCCGTGGTGAGGCTGTGCACCAGGCTCACCTGGCTGCTGATGATCCCGTGCGTGGTCCGGGTGGCGGTGCAGCTCCCCGTCTACCTGATCGGCCGGGACGACGCGGTCGCCGAACTGGGCATCCTCAAGATCGCGATGGGCTGGCCGCTCCAGATCGCGGCACTCGCCGCCATGGTGTGGGTCCTGGCCCGTGGCAGAACCCCGGTGCAGCCCGCGACCTCCTGACCGGCGGGCCCGTCCTGAGTTCCGCGGTCCTTCGCGGGAGAACCTCGGTGTGGCCCGCGACCTCCTGATCAGCGGGCCCGGCTACGGGTTTCGCGGTCCTTCGCGGTAGAGCTCCGGTGTGGCCCGCGGTCTCCTGATCGGCTGGCCGGGTCCCCGCCCCGGGTCTCACGGCCCTCCGCGCCTTCGCGGAGGGCTTTCCCGTACCCCCCGGAGGCCGGTCCTCTCGGGCCAGCCCGCCGGGTGCGGTGCTGGAGGACCGGCTCAGCGGGGCGTGCGGTGCGGGGACAGGAGCTCGGCCAGCTCCTCCTCGACCTCCTGACTGGCCACGAACATCAGCTCGTCACCGGCCTCCAGCGGGTCGTCGGCGGTGGGTACCAGCACCCGGCCCTCGCGCAGGATCGCGACCAGGGCGGTGTCGGTGGGCCACGGCACCGAGCCGGCGCGCTGGCCGACGACCGGCGCGTCCTCGGGCAGGGTGAGCTCGACCAGGTTCGCCTGGCCCTGGCGGAAGGTCATCAGCCGCACCAGGTCGCCGACGCTGACCGCCTCCTCGACCAGCGCGCTCAGCAGGCGCGGGGTCGAGACGGCCACGTCGACGCCCCACGACTCGTTGAACAGCCACTCGTTCTTGGGGTGGTTGATCCTGGCGACCACGCGCGGCACGCCGTACTCCGTCTTGGCGAGCAGCGACACCACGAGGTTGACCTTGTCGTCGCCGCTGGCGGCGACGACCACGTGGCACTCGGCCAGGCCCGCCTCGTCCAGCGAGGAGATCTCGCAGGCGTCGGCGAGCAGCCACTCCGCCCGCGGCACAGTATCGATCTTGATGGCCTTGGGGTCGATGTCGACGAGCAGGACCTCGTGGCCGTTCTCCAGGAGCTCGGCGGCGATCGACCGGCCGACCGCTCCCGCGCCCGCGATGGTGACGCGCATCAGTGCTCCTCCTCCGGCGCCCCGGACAGCACCTTGTTGATGCGGTCCATGTCGGCCTCGACCGCCATGACGTGCAGCACGTCGCCCTCCTGCACCACCGAGTCGTTCCTGGGCAGCAGGGTGTCGCCGATCCGGTTGATGAACGCCAGGCGGGTGCCCGCCGCGGCCTCCAGATCCCTCGTCGGGGTGCCGATCCAGCCGGGGTGGTAGGCCACCTCGGCCAGCACCACGCACCCGCTGGGGTCGCGCCAGAGCGGCTCGGCGCCCTCGGGCAGGACGCGGCGCAGGATCTGGTCGGCGGTCCAGCGGACCGTGGCCACGGTGGGGATGCCCAGCCGCTGGTAGACCTCGGCGCGCCGGGAGTCGTAGATCCTGGCCACGACGTTGTCCACGCCGAACGTCTCGCGGGCGACCCTGGCGGAGATGATGTTCGAGTTGTCGCCGCTGCTCACCGCCACGTAGGCGCCCGCCGCCTCGATGCCGGCCTCCTCCAGGACGTCCCGGTCGAAGCCGATCCCGGTCACCCTGCGACCCCGGAAACCCGCCCGCAGACGGCGAAACGCCTGCGGGTCACGGTCGATGATCGCGACCGAGTGGCCGCTGTCCTCAAGGATGTGCGCCAGGGTCGAACCAACCCGGCCACACCCCATGATCACGATATGCATGCTCCCCCGCCGGTCGCTGTGAGGCGGATCTTGTTCCCGATGTATTCAGCCAGTATGGACCGCCCCAGGAGTGCCGCGTGAGTGGGGCCGAGTAATAACGACTAGCATCTGCAGACGTGTCGAAGGTGACGGACCTTGTCAAACGCCTGTTCATCGGGCGGGCGCTGCGCAGCACACAGCTGCACGAGCAGCTGCTCCCCAAGCGCATCGCGCTGCCCGTTTTCGCGAGTGACGCCCTTTCCTCCGTGGCCTACGCCCCGCAGGAGATCCTGGTCATCCTCTCGCTCGCGGGAGTCTCCTTCTACCACTTCAGCCCCTGGGTCGCCCTCGCCGTCGTCGGGGTGATGCTCACCGTCGTGGCGTCGTACCGGCAGAACGTGCACGCCTACCCCAGCGGGGGCGGCGACTACGAGGTCGCCACCGTCAACCTCGGCCCGAACGCCGGTCTGACCGTCGCCAGCGCCCTGATGGTCGACTACGTGCTGACCGTCGCGGTGTCGGTCGCCAACGGCGTCGACTACGTGGGCGCCACCATCCCGTACGTCGCCCAGCACAAGCCGCTGGTCGCGATCGTGATCGTCGTGCTGCTCACCCTGGTGAACCTGCGCGGCATCCGCGAGTCGGGCGCGGCCTTCGCGATCCCCACCTACGCCTTCATGTTCGCCGTCCTCGGCCTGGTCGCGTGGGGCGGCTTCCGCGTCCTCGTCCTCGGTGACGAGCTGCACGCCCCCACCTCCGGGTACCAGATCGTCGCCGAGCAGTCCAATCTGACCTCCTTCGCGGCGGCCTTCCTGATCCTGCGCGCGTTCTCCTCCGGCTGCGCCGCGCTCACCGGCGTCGAGGCGATCAGCAACGGCGTGCCCGCCTTCCGCAAGCCCAAGAGCAGGAACGCCGCGAACACCCTGCTGATGATGGGCCTGGTCTCGGTGACCATGTTCGTCGGCATCATCACCCTGGGGCTGGCCTCGGGCGTCAAGGTCGCCGACCCCGCCGTCGCCTACCGCGACGTCCTGATCGACGGCAGGCCCGCCGGGCCCGGCTACTACCAGCAGCCGATCATCGCCCAGGTGGCCGACGCGGTCTTCGGCAACGGCTCGCTGCCCTTCTTCGTCATCGCCGCCGTCACCGCGCTCATCCTGTTCCTGGCCGCCAACACCGCCTTCAACGGCTTCCCGGTGCTCGGCTCGATCCTGGCCCAGGACCGCTACCTGCCCCGCCAGCTGCACACCCGGGGCGACCGGCTCGCCTTCTCCAACGGCATCGTGATCCTCGCCGCCGGGGCCTGCCTGCTGCTGTGGGGCTTCGACGCCGACGTCAGCCGCCTGCTCAACCTCTACATCGTGGGCGTCTTCGTGTCGTTCACGCTGAGCCAGATCGGCATGGTCAGGCACTGGACCCGGCACCTGAGGACCGAGAGCGACCCGAAGGTCCGGCACCAGATGTTCCGTTCGCGGACGATCAACTTCTTCGGCGGCGTCATGACCGGCGTGGTGCTGGTGGTGGTGCTGTTCACCAAGTTCACCCACGGGGCGTGGATCGTCTGCGTGGCGATGCCGGTGCTGTTCCTGATGATGAAGGGCATCCACCGCCACTACGAGAACGTGGCCGCCGAGCTCGCCGTCGCCGACGACACCCAGGTGGACGAGACGATGCTGCCCGCGCGCAACCACGCTGTCGTCCTGGTCTCCAAGATCCACAAGCCGACCCTGCGCGCCCTCGCCTACGCCCGCGCCACCCGGCCCTCCACGCTGGAGGCGGTCACCGTGGGCGTGGAGGGCCCGGAGGCCAGGGCGCTGCAGGAGGAGTGGGAGCGGCGCGGTATCCCGGTGCCGCTGAAGATGCTCGACTCGCCCTACCGCGAGATCACCCGGCCGGTCCTGGAGTACGTCAAGTCGCTGCGCCGCCGTTCCCCCCGGGACGTGGTGAGCGTCTACATTCCCGAATACGTCGTCGGCCACTGGTGGGAGCACATCCTGCACAACCAGAGCGCGCTGCGCCTGAAGGGCCGCCTGCTGTTCCAGCCAGGCGTGATGGTCATCAGCGTGCCCTGGCAGCTGCACTCCTCCGACCGGCTCAAGGGCCGCCCCGAGCCCTTCGCGCCGGGCGCCGTACGCCGTCCGCGCCAGGAGGCGGCACGGAACGAGGACGTCAAGGCATAACCTTTCGTGTGCGCTCCTGACGCGAGGAGGCTCGACCGACGACGAATTTCTCTTGGGGGCGACGGCCATGGCGATCGAACTGACGGTGGGACCGGTGGCGCACGGTGGCTGGTGTGTCGCCCGCCATGACGGCCGGGTCGTCTTCGTACGGCACGCGCTGCCCGGTGAGCGCGTCGTCGCCGAGGTCACCGAGGAGACCTCCCGGTTCCTGCGGGCCGACGCGGTCGAGATCCTGGAGCCCTCCGCGGACCGGGTGACCCCGCCGTGCCCGTTCGCGGGCCCCGGCCGCTGCGGCGGCTGCGACTGGCAGCACGCCTCCCTCGACGCCCAGCGCCGCCTGAAGGCCGACGTGGTGGCCGAGCAGCTCAAGCGCCTGGCCTCGATCGACTGGAAGGGCACCGTCGAGGAGGTCCCCGGAGCCCCGGACGGGCTCGGCTGGCGCACCCGCGTCCAGTTCGCCGTCGACCGCGAGGGCGGCCTGGGCCTGCGCCGCCACCGCTCCCACGACGTCGAGCCGGTGGACGCCTGCCTGATCGCCCACCCCGAGGTGGAGAACGTCGGCGCCGAGGTGATGAACTGGCGCAACGCCTCCTCGGTGGAGGTCATCGCCTCAACCACCGGTGACCAGGCGGTCGTGGTCGCCCCCAAGCCCCGGCGCACGGTAGCCGTCCCCGACCTCGACACGAGCGTGGCCGTCTTCGTCGACGAGGGCAAGGGCCGCAGCCGTGTCGTCCACGGCCGCAACCATCTCGTCGAGCGCGTCGCCGACCGCGACTTCCAGGTCACCGGCAGCGGCTTCTGGCAGGTGCACCCCGGCGCCGCCGCGACCCTGCTGGACGCCGTCCTGGAGTTCGCCGCCCCGCAGCCGGGCGAGTGGGCCCTCGACCTCTACTGCGGTGTCGGCCTGTTCGCCGCCGGGCTGGCCGAGGCGGTCGGCCCCGAGGGGGCCGTGTTCGGCGTCGAGTCCGAGTCCGTGGCGGTCCGTGACGCGGAGCGCAACCTTCGTGACCTGCCCCAGGCCCGTTTCGCCAGGGGACGCGTGGAGAACGCCCTCGACCGCTTCGGCATCGAGCGCGCGGACCTGGTCGTCGTCGACCCGCCCAGGGCGGGCCTGGGCCGCGACGTCGTCGACCAGGTGGCCACCCTCCAGGCGACCCGGATCGTGTACGTCTCCTGCGACCCGGCCACCCTCGCCCGGGACCTGGCCTGGTTCGCCGAGCGGGGCTACCGCCTCGCCGACCTGCGGGCTTTCGACGCCTTCCCGATGACCCACCACGTGGAGTGCGTGGCGCACCTGGTCAGTGAATCGATATAGCGCCTGACCTGGTGTTATGCAACAGGTCATGTTTCAGCGTGCGTCAGCGTTTTCCATGATCGTGCGCAGGAAATGCGCACGATCATGGAAGCGTGAGCCCATCACAGCGAGTAGACCGGTGACCCGACCGATACGTACCAGGGGGTAGGCCGGAAACCGCCAAACACGTAGGGTCCCGGTACGGCCGCGTAGGGGAGTCACTCTCGCCGCGCGGCCGAGCAAAGGCCCCCGCTCCACCGCGGGAGCCTTTCGCTATTCCAGCCGAATCTCCGCCGCGTCCCCAGGGAGCACCTCAACGCCCCCGTCGGCCCGCTCGATCACCAGGACCCAGACACCCTCGGCGAGGTCCAGTTCGGCCCCGGCGCCCGTGGGAGGCCGCGTAAAGATGCGCATCCCCGGCTCCGCCCCCACCACGGTCACCTCCGCCGCCCGCACGAACGTTCCCCGGCCAGCGACCGTGCGCACCAGGCCGAGCTCGGCGAGGTGGCCAATCGCACGGCGCACCGTATCGCGGGCGACGCCGTACTCCTGCTGGAGGTGCTTCTCGGACGGCAGGGGGCGCCGGGGTCGAAGGCGGCCGCTCTGGATATCGGCTCGGATGGAGTCGGCGACCTGGCGGTAGACGGGCGTCTCCGAGTGGTGATCTATCTCGCGCACGGCAGCACCGTATGGTGATCATCGTCCGGCCCTACGCCTGCATACCGACGCACGGCGGGCTATAGACAGATGTATGGACAGGTACTTAGTCCGTCCCGGTTCGCTACCTGATGGGACAACCGGCCCGCACCCCATCGCGTCTACTCTCCGCTCCCAATCCCTCACCAGGAGTCACTGTGCGGAGGGTCGTACCTATCGCCCTACTCGCTGCCCTCGTGTCCGGATGCGCTTCGAAAGTTGCCGCGCCCCAGTCTGTCCTCACCACTCCATCGAGGGAGACCAGCTCGACCACCGCCCCCACACCGTCGCCCAGCGAAACGGTCCTGACTCCTCAGGAGGTGGCGTACCTCAAGGCCCTCGGCAACGAGCCCGACGCCAGCGGGGCGATCACCTTCGACTCTTCGGTCATTGAGGAAGGTCGCGATATCTGCGGTCAGACCGAGGGGGATGCCGAGGGCGACTGGAGCGAGGGCGGCTTCAGCGGTCCGCCGACCCTTGACGCGATCATCGAGAACGAGTGGGACGATGCCGACTATCGGGCGGCGATCAAGCACCTGTGCCCGAAATACCTGCCGGTGCTGCGCAGGGCCCAGGGTGGGTTTCCCGATGGCGTCTACGAGGTCGGCAAGGAAATCAAGGCCGGAACCTACCGGACGACGCCCGGCCGGGTCACCGACTGCTACTGGGAACGCTCGACAGGCGCGGGGGACACGATCGCGAACGACTTCGTGAGCAACGCGCCGCGAGGCATCACGGTGACGCTCAGGCGAGGCGAGGGCTTCAAGAGCGAGGGGTGCGGCAACTGGATGCGCGCCAGCGTACGGGGAGGGTCCCTGGGGTGGGGGCGAATCGGCTCGGTCGCCGGTGCTCGACCGCACGTTCCCTTACCTGATCAACACCTCAGCAACAACCTGGAACCTTGCAGGTTGTCAAAATCATAAATAAATAGTGATCATTACTTAGGTTCCATGTGACAACAGTTCATTTCGGCAGGGACAAGCGTTGGGCTTGGCCCAGATCAGTGGAGGAACAATGAGAACGAAGATGCGGGCGGCAGTTGCTTTGGCCGCTGCGGCAGTCAGCTGTGCTGGCGCGCTCACATTGAGCCCAACTGCTCAGGCCTCAGAACCAGATCCTGTGACCGTCATGGGCGGATGCGGTTCGTTGACCCCCTGCGGGGAGGCCACGAATCTCACGCCCTGGGGGATGTACATCACCACCACCCTCGGGACGGGAAAGTCGGGCTACTGCGACGTGTGGAACAAGGATGGCGGCTCCACCGCTTCGTGGTGGCACGCGCCGTGTGACCAGCGGTACCTAGCACCGGGCGCCCACTACGGGGGCGGGAACATCGACGTTGACGCTTTCACGTTCAACGACCGGGGCTACTACATGACCTTCACCTCCCGGGTCTGGCACGCGGCGGGGGTCTGGACCAAGATTACGAACCTGCAGGAGGCAAGGTGCGACGACCGGAACGGCGTTCCGGAGTGCTGGATCAGCTGAATAGTCCCGAAGGTGCAATAGGGCCGGCCCCTAAGAACTCCTAACAGAGTTGCAGGTTGGTCATTCGTCGGAAGCAGATGATGGCGCATTCCAGGCGGAGGAACGCTTCGTGGATGTCGTCGCGGATTTCCCAGCGGATGCGTAGTCGCCGGAACCAGTGCAGTAGGGCGAAGGTTTGCTCGACGACCCAGCGGTATTTGCCCAGTCCGTCAAAGCCAAGGGGCATCTGTAACTGCTTTCGAACATGAGGTGCCGCACTCGGTGCGGCACCTCATGTTCGGTCAGCCTCGGGCCGCTTTCCACAGAGCCGTCTTGGCCGGCGTGCCGGTCGCGCACCGCCGCCCACCACGGGTGCCGGTTCATCGTCTCCAGCGCGGTCAACCGGGCCTCGCGCACATCGGCCCCTCCCAGTGACTTACAAGTGGGTTTGCAGAGGCTCTTGATTTGATCCTGCAGCACACAGCGATGGAAGGGGATTCAATGAGAACTCTCGTCAGGCGTACGGTGGCCCTCGCCGCCACCACCACTGCGGCGCTGATGATCGTCGGTTTTGCGACTGCGGGCACCGCCCAGGCCCAGCCGCGCGACCTCAAGTGGTACCCGTGCGTCATCGACGGCAAGCCGATGATGTGCTCCG
The DNA here is from genome assembly GCF_039537505.1 of Streptosporangium oxazolinicum. Taxonomy (NCBI): domain Bacteria; kingdom Bacillati; phylum Actinomycetota; class Actinomycetes; order Streptosporangiales; family Streptosporangiaceae; genus Streptosporangium; species Streptosporangium oxazolinicum. Next base: position 127,091 of record NZ_BAABAQ010000004.1, on the reverse strand, counting down.
ACGGTCCTTTCTAGCACCCACCGGGACGTCCGCCGAAGTTGCAGGGCGAGCGTCCGGCCATGTTCAGAAGCCGAATCACCCCTGACGAAGCTGCCGCCTCTGCAAGGGCAGCGGAACCCGGTGAACGCGGAAACGCCCCCGCCCTCCAATACGGAGGGCGGGGGCATTCGTACGTTCGGACTCTCGGATCGGGCAAGCTCGGTGACGGCCGCCTCCCGGTCAGCCCGCTCTTGGCCCAGTGCGCTGAGGGCTTCGTTGAGGCGCGTTTCGACGTCGGCGATGTAAGCGCGAAGCGTCTCAATGCGTTCATCGACAGGGGCATCAGGTGTCCAGGCGTAACCGGACTTTTTGACCGTCATGCTTCCAGCGGCGCTACTTTCTTCCGCCATCCCTATCTGGATGATCTTCGTCGGGGGTTTGCGGAAGCGGTTGACTTGGATGCGAAGCCAGTTTGCGGAGGTTCGGAAGATCAGGCGAGTGCCGTCAGGTGCTGCGACGAGAGCACCGATTAGGGCGATGATGACGCCAACCACCTTGTTGACTTGAGCCAAAATAGCAGCTTCGGTCAAAACGCTTGGAGTATTCATTGATATCCAGGATGGCGATTGTTTGGGTGTGGCGTTGTTAGGTCGGGCCGATTTAAGAGGTGAGTTCGCTGTTCATCTGCCGTTGGAGCTTCTTGGCTGCCGCGTCCATGGCTTTACGGCTTACCTCTTGTTGCTGCTGGAGTTTGTAAGGGAGACTGGGGTCGTCGTCCTCTTCATCTTCTTCGTCGTTCTTACTTAGAACCTCCAGCATCTCGTGGTTATTTAGCAGATTTCCGACGTGCTGAAGCCACTCTGCGTACACGACTTGTGCAGCTTGAGAGCCATAGAGAGCCATCTTGGCGCTGGCGGCAACCTGTTCACCTGGGTCGGGAAGAGGTGGAGCTTTTTCTCCAAGGAACTTAACGACCGAAGTGAGCAGGCCGATAGACGTGGTTGTTCCTTCAACTGTCGTTAAGACGTCGAGATAAGCAGCGGCCTGGCGTGCTTCTCTCGCCTGCCTCAGGCCAGCAGAGGCGTTCTGCAAGGCCACTTGTTCGGCATGCTTGCGCCCTTGGTGGCCAGCCCACCATGTGAATACCACTCCGACGACGCCGGTTGCGCCGGTTGCTACAGGCGATACCCATTCCCATGCCATTGCCTCAGTATGGCCGGTCTTTAATCACTATGTGAGGCTGGCGAGGTCTACGCCCTCGAAGTTGTACGTGATCGCGATGTCGCCGCCGACCAGCTGCTTCACTGGGATGTCCAGGCCGAGGAGTTTCGCCCGGCGCTCCTGGATGCGCAGGAGTCGGTCGATCGCCGCGAGCACGAGGGCGTCGTCCGCCAGGGGCTCACCGCGGCCGTCGTCCACCTCGGCCGCGCCGTCGTCGTTGATGAACGGCTGCCCGAGACGCACGATCTTGCCGTGCGACACCACGTAGTGCCGGGCCTCCAGCACCCCGCGGGCGGCGCGGGCGAGCTCGTCGAGCTGCATCAGCTCCAGCTGGCGAAGTTCCTCGGCGGGTTCGGCGACGGTCTCCTTGAGGGCGCGCTGCACCGCCTCGTACGCGGAGGACTTGGAGGTGAGGCCGAGCTGGTCGGCGATCTGCTGGTAGGTGAGGTTCTGCGCGCGGAGTCGGCAGGCTTCGGCGTCGCGGGCGGCGACGTCGGGGTCGCGGTCGTAGCGGCCGTTGCCGCCTCTCACCTCGGACACGGCGATCCCTCCTCGGACTCCTGCCTCATGGTGCGGTATCAGAGCACTGATTACTAAGTGGAATCGATAACGACCAGGCGCGGAGGTGGGCGAGGGGTACGGTACCTGGCCAGGCGCGAGCGTTCCGCGCCGATAAATCATCTATGGGGGGATGTGCGTGACGGAGAAGTTCGAGGTTCCGCCTGAGGTTCTGGAGGTCTTCAAGGCGCTTCAGCGCGCGGTAGACGCCACGGTCGCGATGTTGGAGACGCGGTCTGTGGATAGGCATGTGACCCTGTTCGACGAGGGAAGGGCGACGGACAGCTTGTCCGTCCAGATCGTCAGCCCGGATGGAATTGCTTCGGCGGAGGCATCCGGGCAGGCCGTGGTCGCCAACCTGCCGATGCCGACGGTGGCCGAGGTGAGCATGGCCCGTGCGTGGCTGGAAGGGGCCAAGGCTCTGGGGCACTCAGCTGAAGCGCTCGCAGTGCTCGAAGGGCTGATGCAACTCGCTGAGCGAGTACATGGGCTGGTGGGATAAGACCAGGTCGTAGTGGCTCAGAGTCTCTGCGGAGGGCGCAGCTGGTTGCTCACTGGGATCTCAGGGTGGACGTACCGCCACGGCTCGTCATATCCCTCCTGAGTGCACGTCAGCGCCATCCGCAGGGGCAGAGTATGGACGTCCTGCTGCCACACATTTTCCGGGATCCGCTGTTCAGCGGAGGACTCGTCTCCCTGAGCAGCAGCTTGTGCGGGTAACCAACGGTCAGTGTGAACGGCTCGACTGTCCGGCCGCCTGAGGTCTGCCCTTTAAGTCCGCTCTTGAACTCGTACGGGCCTCGGACGTGGACGGCCAGCTCTTCCCGGGTCGCTCCTGGGGCAACTGGGTTCGCCCAGGGTTCACCGTCTTGGATCTCCAGGCGCTCGACTTTCGCTGCTTCCACTCCCTGAGGGCCGGTGAGAAGCAGCTCCAGCTCTGAGCCACCTCCCATTACGGGAATGCACGTGATGGAGATAACGGGTCGGTCATCGCGGTGACGGCGTTCTCGCTCGATCGCGGTCATGCTCTCTGCTGCCGCAGCCGATCGGCGGGCGGCCATCCACGACGCGGCCGACACGATGGTCCCAGCCACCAGGGCTATGCCCGCAATGACGGCCGACCAGTCTGTGGCATCCATCCGGACACTCTGCCACGGATTGCCCGGCATGTGAGATGTGGTGGTGCAGGCCGGGGTCAGGGGGCGATGTGGCCGAGGTGCCAGTAGCCGCCGCACGCGTAGGGCCGCATGTGCGTGCCGCGGTGCAGGGTGCGGCGGGCGGCCCGTCGGGCCTTGGCCCGGGTCTCGTAGCGGACCCGGCCGCAGTCCGGGCACCGGCCGAGGTTGAGGCGGGCGCTCGGATCGCTCACGGGGCAGCCGCCGGGGTGAACGTGCCGTAGGTCAGGCACTGGAACCCCGGCGGCGCCTGGTCCCGGCAGACCTGGCACTCAGCGGCGGACCTGAGGAAGTCGGCGGGTGTGAGGCCGAGGACGTGGGCGATCGCGGTGAGGTCGTCGACGTCCACCCGCCGCTCGGCGTGCTCGATGCGGCGCAGGCCCGGGACGGGGATGGGTCGGCCGAGCGCGGCCAGGCGGCCGGAGAGCTCGGCGTAGGTGAGGCGCTGGGCTTCCCGGTGCTGCTTGATGTTGGTGGCGACCCACCACGTGGAGTGCGTGGCGCACCTGGTCAGTGAATCGATATAGCGCCTGACCTGGTGTTATGCAACCCATCATGTTTCAGCGTGCGTCAGCGTTTTCCAAGATCTTCGCGCAGGAAATGCGCACGATCACGGAAACGCCCTGCGAGCGGTCCGGTCGCGGGGCGAAGGTCACCGGAATCGGGCAGCCCCGGGCGCACCAGCGCCCCGCCTTCCTCGGGCCGGTGGGGCGTCGTCATCAGGACCCGTGAAAACACTCGCGAGGAGACGCGCCACGGAACCGCAATATGGAGAACCGGTAACTCCTCGCCCTCGGCGATCCATGCTCACCTTGAGGTGCTCTCCCCACCAGACGGATTCGTGAGGAGCAACCCCCAGTGAAGATCCGCAGACTCCACGCCGCTGTCGTCCTCGCGGCAGCGGTGAGCGTCGGCGCCCTGGCCGGCGCCGCACCCGCTTCCGCCGTCAATCACACCAGCGCGTCCGAGCGCTGGGAGATTGTCTTCGGCCCCTATCCCACCTTGGAGGAGTGCCTGGCGGAGCGGGAGATCATGCTCGCGTACGGTGACCCGACCGGCCCCTGCCTGGGCTCCCCTTCGTTCGGTTACCGCTTCAAGGTCTACATCACCTGAGAGACCTCGACGAGAGGGCCGTTGGTAGGGCCAGATGTCGAATGCCCCGCCGTTCCCGTACGCCGTGGTGGAAACCTGAGGCGGCCCCGCCACCCGAAGGTGGCGGGGCGGCACTGGCGTGAGCCCGGCAACACCGAATCCTTCGCCACCACCCTGCGCCGCGCCCTGTTCCGCGTCTTTCCCGGCGCGCCGTCCGAAGGCCCGCGGGATCGGTGACCGGCAGCCGAGATATCGCTCAGCGGGTGAGGCCGACGCTGTGACAGCGGTCTCCACCGGAGAGCCGTCGGTGGTCCGATGGCGGTCCGACGGTGGGGCGGCGGTCCCACCGGTGACCCGGCGGTGTGATCGGTGGTCCTACCGGTGACCCGGCGCGCTCGCGTCGTGGACCAGCAGGGCGATCTGGACCCGGTTGTTGAGATCCAGCCGGGTCAGGATCCGTGACACGTGCGTCTTCACCGTCGGCAGCGCCAGATGCAGCTCCCGCGCGATCTCCGCGTTGGAGCGGCCGCGCCCGACCGCCAGGGCCACCTCCCGCTCCCGCTCGGCCAGCAGCGCCAGCCGGGCCCGCGCGGCAGCGGCCCGGTCGTCTAGCCCGGAGCCGTCGGCCACCTGCTCGATGAGCCGCCGGGTGACGGCGGGGGAGAGCACCGGATCTCCGGCGGCCACCGTCCGGATCGCCGTGACGATGTCCTGCGGCGGGGTGTCCTTGAGGAGGAACCCGGCCGCGCCGGCGCGCAGTGCCCGCAGCACGTGCGCGTCGGTGTGGAAGGTGGTCAGGACCAGCACCTCCGGGGTGCCGGGCCGGGCCCGGAGCCCCTCGGTGGCGGCCAGCCCGTCGACGCCCGGCATCCGGATGTCCATCAGCACCAGGTCAGGTTCGTACGCGGTGACCAGCGCGGGCACCTCGGCCCCGTCGGCGGCCTCCGCGACGATCTCGATGTCCGGGGCGCCGCCCAGCATCAGGCGCAGCCCGGCCCGCACGATCGCGTCGTCGTCGACCAGCAGGACGCGGATCACCTCGTTCCCCCCTCCTGGCCGCCGGACCTGGGACGTACGGTGGGCGCGAGGTCCGTCGTGGGCCAGGGGAGCCAGGCGCGCACCCGGAACCCGCCGTCGACGGGGCCGGCCGTCAGCTCACCGCCCGCCAGCCGGGCCCGTTCGGCCAGCCCGATCAGTCCCTGCCCGCCGCCCGTACTCCCATCCGTACTCCCACCCGCGCTCCCGCCCGCGCCGGAGACCGGAACGGGTCCCGGCGGCTGCGCGTTGCGGACCTCCACCGCCAGCCTGCCGGCCGGGTCGCCGCTCACCTCCACCGCGACCGCCGCGCCGGGCGCGTGCTTACGCGCGTTGGTCAGCGCCTCCTGCACGATCCGGTACGCCGTACGTCCCACCAGGGGCGGTGGCACCGGCCCGTCCGGCGGCCCGGTCAGCTCGATCCGGCCGCCCGTCGCCCGCGCCTCCGCCACCAGCCGGGCCAGGTCCGTCAGTTCCGGCTGCGGTCGCTCGCCCTCCTCCGATTCGGCCCGCAGTACCCCGATCACCTCGCGCAGGTCGCGCAGGGCCAGGTGGGCGCTCTCCCGGATCACCCCGGCGGCCCGCGCGATCTCCGGCCGGGGCGCGTCCGGGTTGAACTCCAGCGCCCCAGCGTGCACGCTCAGCATCGACAGCCGGTGGCCGAGGACGTCGTGCATCTCACGGGCGATCTCCTCCCGCGTCTCCCGCCGGGCCCACTCGGCCCGCAACTCCGCGTCCGCCTCGGCCAGTTCCGCACGCTCCCGCAGCGAGGCGATCAGTTGCTGCCGGGAGCGCCGGAACAGGCCCCACCCGATGGCCCCGGCGATCAGCGCGAAGTACGTCAGCGCCGATCCCACCCGTTCCTCGGGCAGCTCCGCCACCCGCCACAGGAAGACGGGCAGCGGGGTGAAGGCCAGCGCCACCACCCACGCCGTGACCCGCCACGGCCGGGTCGCGGCCACCGTGAACACCGCCACCATCGCCGGGCCGGTCAGGTAGTGCGTGAGGGTGCCCGCCAGCAGCAGCGCCACCGCCAGTGGCACCGGCCAGCGCCGCCGCAGGAGTACCGCCGCGCACCCCAGCCCGCCGACCACCTGGTCGACGTCCCGCCACACGGGATCGAGGTCCTCGGGAACCGGTATGGTCTGCGAGCTCACGGCGGCGAAGCAGGCGGCGAGGAGGAACAGCGCCACGTCGGCGACCCGGTCGCGGCGGGTGCGGTGGATACGGCGCATAATCCAGAAATTTACGCGGACCCCGCCCGCGACCGGGCATTCGTTCCGCGACCGGATACTTAAGTACGACGTCGAGCCCGCCGACGGCCAACCTCGGTCACCGCCCGGCCATCTTGAGCCCGATCCCGCGCCCGGCACCACACACCTACCGTCGGACCATGACCTCCACCACCCCGAAGTCCTTCCTCGCGGCCCTGTCCGGCCTGTTCTGCTTTGTTTTCGTCGTCGGTGGCGCGAGCGGCCTCCTGCACGAGTGGTTCGGCTGGATCCACTTCATGGGCTTCGTGCGCTTCCTCGTCCCCGGCGGCTACGAGATCTACAGCTACGTCGTCATGATCGTCCTCGGCCTAGCGGTGGGCGTGGCCGGTGACACCGTCGCCCGGCGGGGTCGCAGGTGACCGCGAGGGTGAGGTGTATCTCCCCAGCGGACACGAGCAGATCGGTCCGATCTGAGGGGGGCGACGCCAAGCGTGACTCGTGACTATGACGCCTCGGACACCCGGCCCGCCAGGGGCGGACGGCCTCACCGACGTGGGGCCGGTGAGGCCGCTCGCCCGGCCCCCGGCCACGAGAGCCCGGCCGCAGGAGAAGGGGAACGGCGGTGCCCGCCTTCGACGGGACCCACCCAAGATCCTGTCCGGGATCGGTGATAGATCGGTGAATCCGGCCGGCAGCCGGTCCCTGGAGGCCGCGTTCGCGGCCTCATCGTCCCAAGGCCCGATCGCGATCCACCGCCCCTTTCCGGTCGCCGGTGCCGGTGAACGGGCCGTGGCCTCCGAAGGCCAGGGCGGCGAAGCGCTCGCCGATCCTGCGGTGGCCGGCGGGGTCCGGGTGGAGCTCGTCGGGCAGCGGCAACTCGGCGTAGTCGGCCTCGCCGTACAGGGCGCGACCGTCCAGGTAGTGCAGGTTCGGGTCGTCCCGGTGCGCGATGAGACGGGTCAGCTCGTCGCGGATGACGGTGAGCGTGAGGCGTCCGTCCTCGCCATCCTGCGGGACGGCCACCGAGCGGAACGTCAGCCGCCCGCCGTCGAAGTGCGGTGCGATGGGGCCGGGGGTGTCCTCAAGGAAGGGACACAGGATCGGCGAGACGACCAGCAGGGGCGTGCCGGGGTGGCCTTCGCGGATGGTGTCGAGGAAGCCGTGCACCGCCGGGCCGAAGGCGCGCAGGCGCATCAGGTCGTGATTGACCAGGTTGATGCCGATCTTGACGCTGACCAGGTCCGCGGGGGTCTCGCGCATGGCGCGGGCGGTGAACGGGTCGAGCAGGGCGTTGCCGCCCAGGCCCAGGTTGATCAGCTCCACCCCGGCTCGGGTGGCGGCCAGCGCCGGCCAGGTGGTGCTGGGGCCGTCGGCGGCCGAGCCGTGGCTGATGGAGCTGCCGTGATGCAGCCACACCCGGCGGCCCCCGCCGGAGGTGGCCGTGAGCGGGGCGTCGGCGCGCAGCGCGACCAGCTCGGTGATCTCGCGCAGCGGCAGCCAGATCTCCACGTCCTTCTCGCGATCGGGCAGGCCGGTGAACCGGGTCGTCCGCTCGGGGGTGGGCGCGCCGGTGAAGCGGGCCGTCCTCTCCCGGACGGGCCGGCCGGTGCCGGTGCCGGTGACGGTGGCGGTGCTCCGGCCGGTCAGGTGGCCGTCGACGAGCAGGTCGTAGACACCGTCCTCCGGCTCGGGGAAGCCGGGATGGATGACCTTGGTCGGCAGCACGTCCAGCTCGATGACGGTGGCCCGGGTGCGGAAGGCCAGGCGTACCCCCGAGGGCTGGGCCTCCACGGAGGCGAGGTAGGCGTCGGGGAACTGGGCGCGGGCGCGGGCCGGCAGCCGGTGCGGCAGCAGGCCGTGGTCGGTGCGTTCCAGCTCCAGCGCGCCGCGTACGAGGTCGGGGGTGATGGGGATGTCGATCACTGGGTCACCTTCCGGAGGAACCCGGTCACGTTGGCCGCTGTCCTGTCGATCTTCTCCTCAAGGGTGAGCGACTCGGGCATCCGCCCGCCGGGTCCGACGTCCTTCTTGCCGCGCAGGTAGAGGGAACAGGCCAGGTCGGTGCAGATGTAGGCGCCCACGGAGTCGCCGTTGCCACCGGTGCGGCGGGCGGTCATCAGCGACACGCCGTCGCCGGTGTGCGTGGTCAGGCAGAGCGAGCACATGCTGCGCCGTACGTGCCCGGCATGCGGGGAGGCCCGCCGCAGCGCCACCCCGACCAGCCGGTCGCCGTGCTCGGCGACCAGGTAGGTGCGGCCGGGGGAGGAGGGGTCCTGCCAGCCGAGGAAGTCCAGGTCGTCCCACGGCCGGGCGTCAAGGTCCCTGGGGACGGCGAGACGCTTGACCTCGCCCTTGGTGCAGTTGACGAAAGAGGCACGGATCTCGTGTTCGGAAATCGCTCTCATAGCTGAAAAGCTAGCTCTAGTATGCTGAGACAGCAAACTATTAAGTTTTTTCCTAGGACTCCTAGGTAACCTAGGGGAGAGGATGGCGCGTGGCGCGTGCCGGAGTGACCGTCGAACGGCTGGCCGAGGCGGCGGCGGAGCTCGCCGACGAGGTGGGGCTGGCAAACGTGACCGTCTCGGAGGTCGCGCGCAGGTTCGGCGTGAAGGACGCGAGCCTGTACTCGCACATCAGGAACGCGCACGAGCTACGGGTCCGGGTGGCCGTGCTGGCACTGGCCGAGCTCGCCGACCGGGGCGCGGCGGCGCTGGCCGGCCGGGCGGGCAAGGACGCGCTGGTCGCCTTCGCCAACGTCTATCGCGACTACGCCAAGGAGCATCCGGGCAGGTACGCGGCGACGCAGGTCGAGCTCGACCCGGAGACCGCGAAGGCGAGCGCGGCGCGCCGGCACTCGGACATGACGCGGGCCATCCTGCGCGGCTACGCGCTGGCAGAGCCCGACCAGACCGACGCGGTCCGGCTGCTGGGCAGCGTCTTCCACGGGTTCGTGAGCCTGGAACAGGCGGGTGGCTTCCGCCATCACCCGCGCGGCGCGGACGAGTCCTGGAGCCGGGTGCTCGACACGCTCGACGTCGCGCTCCGTAGCTGGCCGACGGGTGCGGACGACGCCGACGCGAGCCGCACACCGTGACGGCGAGGGCACGAACGCGGCCGTGTGGCCGGACGTGGCCGGTGCCCGCCCCGCGCGAGCCGTACGCCGTGATGGCGGGCGCGCGAACGCGACCGCGCGGCTGGACGTGTCCGGTGCCCGCTCCGCGCGAGCCGGGTCCCCCTGCGTACGGGGACCGTGCTGACGATCGGGGTGTCGGACGGCGGCTACTCCCCTTCGTGCTGATTCCACGATCCGTGCGGCTCAGGCCCTGGTCAAAGCACCCCCTGAGGTGAGGAGCCGCCCGGGGACCCGCCTAACCTGGAATGACGAGGGGAGTACTTCCCAAGAGCCGATCCGGTCAGTACGGACGTTTCGCAACGTCCCCGGACGGCCGCCCGCAGGCGCAGGCGAAGGAGACCTCGAACAGCCGAGCGCGTTCGAGGAGGGTTCATGCCCGCCGAGACGATCCTGTCGGCAGCCGATCTCGAAACGATCGGCTCGCCGAAACTGTGGGCGATCACCGTGGCCGCTTTGGTGTCGCTGCTGGCCGCGGACTTCGCGGTGACCCGGCGCCCGCACGAGGTGCGGATGCGCGAGGCGGTGGGCTGGTCGATCTTCTACCTGGCACTGCCGCTGATCTTCGGCGTCTACGTGTGGGGGGCCTTCGGATCCGGCGTGGCGACGGAGTTCTTCACCGGCTACATGGTGGAGAAGTCACTGTCGGTGGACAACCTGTTCGTGTTCATGCTGCTGCTGTCGGCCTTCGCGGTCCCGGCCGCGCTGGCCCAGCGGGTCCTGCTGTACGGCATCATCGGCGCGCTGGTGCTGCGCGCGATCTTCATCGCCTTGGGGGCGGCCGTCCTGCAGAGCGGCACCTGGGCGTTCCTGCTGTTCGGCGGGATACTGATCGTCACCGCCTGGAAGATCCTTAAGGACGCACTGAGCGGGGAGGACCAGAAGGTCGACATCTCCGCCATGCGCTCGGTCCGGCTGCTGCGGCGCTTCATGCCGGTCACCGACGACTACCACGGCTCCCTCCTGACCGTCCGCCACAACGGCCGCCGCGCCCTGACCCCGCTGGCCCTGGCCATCGTGGCCGTCTTCGCCACCGACATCGTCTTCGCCGTCGACTCGGTGCCCGCGGTGTACGGCGTGACCGAGGACCCCTTCATCGTCTTCGCCACCAACGCCTTCGCCCTGCTGGGCCTGCGAGCGCTCTACTTCGTGCTCATGGGCGTCCTGACGAAACTGCGCCACCTCAACCACGGGCTCAGCCTCATCCTGGCCTTCATCGGGACCAAACTCGTCCTGCACTGGGCACACGGCATCTGGACATGGGTCCCGGAAATCCCCACCCTGGCCTCACTGGGGTTCATCATCGCCGTCCTGCTCACCGTCACGATCACGAGCGTGCACGCCAACCGCCGCGACGCCAAGCCCGCCCCCTCACCCGCCGAACGCGAACCCCGTTCGCGACCGGGACACTGACGGACAGGACCCGCCGGAGGTCCGTTCCTCCGGCGTACGCCCTCACCGAGCAGTCATCGGGAAGTCATCGGGCGCGGAGGGCAGAGCCCGCCGACGCGGAGTACCCGGTGACGTTCGCCCTCGGGACGCGCACAGGACGCTCACGCTCACGCCCGCGCTCATGCCCGCCAGCACCCCGGCGGGCACGCCCGAGCCCATCCCCACGAGCACGCCGACGACCACCCCCGTGACCAGCCGCGCGATCACGCCCACGGCTGAGAACACGGCCAGACGTACGATCACGCCCACGGCTACGTCTCGTCCGCCGGGCCGAGGCGCTCCTCCAGACGTTCGAGCCTGAGCAGGACGGGCCGCAACTCCTCGCGTACGGCCGCCGACAGGGCGCTCGCCGCGCCGGTGGGCAGGGCCGGGGAAGGGGCGGCGGCGCTCCGTGTCTGCGCGCGCAGGTGGACGTATCCGGCGAGGGCGGCCGAGACCGCGTGGCGGGTGAGCCGGTGCTCGGCACCCAGCTCCCGCAGGATGCGCCCGGCCGCCCCGTCCGGTTCGGCGATCAGCCCGAGAAGCAGGTGCTCGCAGCCGACGTAGTTGTGGCCGAGTGAGGTGGCCTCGGTGACGGTCATCTCCAGGGCCGCCGCCGCGGACCCCCCGAAGGTGAGCTCGGTCTCGGCGGCACCGGCCGTGGCCGCTGCGTCGAGGCCGAGCCGGTCCAGGCGACGGCGCACCTCCTCGGGGTCGATCTCCAGGGCGCCGAGAACCTGGAGCGCTAGGTTGCCCCCCTCGGCGAGCATGCCGCCCAGCAGGTGCTCGGTGCCGACCTCGGCCGCGCCCAGGGCCCTCGCCTGCTCCACCGCCAGCTTCACCACCTCCCGGGCCCTCGAGGTGAACTGGGTGAGGCGCGCCGTCAGGTCGTCGAGGTCGGGGGCGCCGAGCGCCGTCTCGCGGATGGCGGTCACCCGCCGTACGGCCTGCTCCAGAGCCCGCTGGCACACGGCGGAGACCGGCACGCCCGCCTTCTTCACCGCCTCGGCCAGCTCGTCCGGCAGGTAGATATTGATCTTCGGCATTGCATCTCCCCTATGGGGTTACAGGAGGGTTATAGCTCATTGATAACCCCAAAGGAGGCGCTTGTCCAGCGACTGTCCGTCTCCGTCTAGCGCGTCCTCCGTCTAGCGCGTCGCGCCGGTGAGGAAGCGGGTGATGCCGGGGGAGAGGGCGGCGCCCCTGGTGGAGAGCCATGCCAGGTGGTTGCGGCTGGTGAAGGCGGCGAGCCTGCGGGCCTCCAGCCGCGTGAGGTCGCCGGACCCGGCCAGTACGGGTGTCAGGGCGATCCGGTTCCAGGCGGCGCTCTCGCCCAGGGAACGGGCTATCTGCGGGTGCGCGGCGCGGACGGCCGAGGCGATCGGGCGCAGGCGGCCTCCGGATCCCGGGACGCTGTCGACGGGCGCGAGGAGGTTGACGGCGGCGATCTCGGCGCCCGCCGACCGGGTGGCCCGGAGCATCGCCTGGTCACCGGAGGACAGGCCGGTCCTCGTGACCGGGAGGGTGAAGCTCACCGTGAGGGAACGGCCCTCGCGGGCGGCCTCGCGCTGCAGGGCCGCGATCGCCCTGGCCCGCCGCAGCACGGTGGCCTCACCCGTCGGGGCGTGGACCTCGAAGTCGATGTAGGTGGCGTCGAAGGCGCCGATCGCCCGGCGGTAGGCGGCGGTGAGCCTGGCGAGATCGGAGCAGGCCGAGGCGAGCTCGCGCCCCGTGGGACCGCCGAAGGCGAGGCCCGCGTTCCCGCCCGCGGCGCGCAGCGGGGCGAGCCGGTTGGCGACCGGATTGCCGCCCTGTTCCTGGAGCCCGCCCCACTTGGGCACGCAGCCCTTCTGCCCGGCGGTGAGGTGGCCCAGCGTGAACCAGCGCACCTGGCTTCTCCTGGCCTCCCTGGACAGGTTGAAGCGCGGCTCGCGGACCGCGTCCACGAACGTCACGAACCCCGACGGGCGCGCGACCGCCGGTGTGGGCGACGGCTCGGCCGTTGTCGTTGATGCCGGGCCCGAGGGCGTCGCCCTCGGCTCGATCCGGTCGGCGGCGGCCCACTCGCCCTGCGCCCTGGGGGGCAGCAGCCAGATCGCGGTCCCGGTGCCCGTGGCGAGCAGGATCGAGGCGAGCACGACGAGGGGCCGGGGCGGAGTGCCGGGCTCGCGGGTCCGGCGGGTGTCGGGGCGGTCGGTCGCCACAGGCATGGGATCCCCTCCTCGACGGCCAAGGGGTGATCGCTATGAGTGGTCGATCCGCTACCCGTTGCGTCAGAGGGCAGAACGTTAGCAAGCGTTCCCGCCACGGCGCGGGCTTTCTGCGGATGCCGTCCGGAGTGCCCGGATAATGGTTCTCATGAAGTTGAGGATCTTCACTGAACCGCAGCAGGGTGCCACGTACGACGAGTTGCTGACGGTCGCGCTGGCCGCGGAGCGGCTCGGGTTCGACGCCTTCTTCCGTTCCGACCACTACATGCAGATCTGGCCCGGCGACCCGGGGCCCGGCTCCACCGACGCCTGGACGACTCTGGCGGGCCTGGCCAGGGACACCTCCACGATCCGTCTCGGCACCCTGGTCACGCCGGTCACCTTCCGGCTGCCCGGCCCGCTGGCGATCAGCGTGGCCCAGGTCGACCAGATGAGCCGCGGGCGGGTCGAGCTGGGCCTGGGCACCGGCTGGTACGACGCCGAGCACATCGCGTACGGTATCCCGTTCCCGCCGATCGGCGAGCGGTTCGGCCGGTTCGAGGAGCAGCTGGAGATACTGGTCGGGCTCTGGACCACGCCGGTGGGGGAGACGTTCTCCTTCGAGGGCGCCCACTACAGGCTGGCCGACTCGCCCGCGCTGCCCAAGCCCGCGCAGAGCCCGAAACCGCCGATCATCATCGGCGGCACCGGCGCCACGCGCACCCCGCGCCTGGCCGCCCGGTTCGCCGACGAGTACAACGTGCCGTTCCGCACCCCGGAGGACACCTCGGAGGCCTTCGACCGGGTCAGGAAGGCGTGCGAGGCCGAGGGCAGGGAGCCGATCGTGCTCTCCGCCGCGCAGGTCGTCTGCGTCGGTTCCGACGACGTGGAGATCGCGCGGCGGGCCGGGAGGATCGGGCAGGACCTCGCCGCGCTGCGCGCGACGGGCCTGGCGGGCACCCCTGCCGAGGTGGCCGAGAAGATCGGCCGGTTCGCCGAGCTGGGCGCCGAGCGGATCTACCTGCAGGTGCTGGACCTGGACGACCTCGACCACCTGGAGCTCATCGCGGACGAGATCCTGCCCCACGTGTAGGCCACGGTAGGCCATGGGCCTCGGCGTCACCGCTCACGGGCAGGCCGCTCCTCCCCGGTCCCTCCCCGGTGCCCACGGTCACCGTGTCATCGGCGACCCGGTGGACCGGCTCGGCGGGGAGGCGCCTGTCACCGGTGGACCGGCTCGGCGTGCGTGCGCGCCGCCCACGGGCGAGCCGGTCGCGGACCGGCTCGCACCCGGCCGCGAGCCGCCCCGGCGGGCGCTCGCGGTCCCGGAGCCCTTGATCCTGGCCGAACGAGCTGACCGGCGACGCCATCCAGGTCGACATCCAGGTCGACGCGGTGGTGGACCCGTTGCCCGCGGCGAAGATCGCCGAGTACGTGGAGCCGCGGCCTCGGGGCGCCCGGATCCGGTTCGGCACCGGCCTGGCGATCCGGGCCGGGGACGCCGCGCTGTCCGGCGGGCGCGGCGCGGCGTCCCCGGCCTGCGGGATCCCCCATTCGGGGACCTCCCGCGACGACCCGGACCGTGCCGTCCACGGCCGGTGGTCGTGCCGGGTGGATCCGGAACCGTCAGCCGATGGTCGTGTCGTGTTGGTCTGGGCCGTTAACCGATGGCCGTCCCGGTCGGCGTGCGGCACACTGAACCGGGTGTTGCTGACGATCTCCACCACCCTGCGACCCGCCACGGACCTCGGGTTCCTGCTGCACAAGCATCCCGACCGGGTCCAGGAGTTCGGGCAGTCGTACGGCGTGGCACGCGTCCTCTACCCCGAGGCGGGCGAGGAGCGCTGCACGGCCGCGCTGATGCTCGACGTCGACCCGATCCGCCTGGTGCGCTCGCGCGACCGGTCCACCCCCGACTACACGCTGGGCCAGTACGTCAACGACCGGCCCTACGCCGCGTCGTCGCTGCTGGCCGTGGCGCTGGCCGACGTGTTCCGCACGGCGCGCACCGGACGCTGTCACAGCCGTCCCGAGCTGGCCGCCGGTCCGATCCCGTTGGAGATCACCCTGCCCGTGCTGCCGTGCAAGGGCGGTCCCGAGCTCGCGCACCGGCTGTTCGAACCGCTGGGCTGGAGTGTCGAGGCGACCGCCCTGCCGCTGGACGAGGAGTTCCCCGAGTGGGGCGACTCCCGCTACGTGCGGCTGGTGCTGCGCGGGGAGGTCCGCCTGGCCGACGCGCTCAACCAGCTCTACGTGCTGCTTCCGGTGCTCGACGACGCCAAGCACTACTGGGTGGCCCCCGACGAGGTGGACAAGCTGATCAAAGCGGGCGCGTCGTGGCTGGCCGCCCACCCCGACCGGGGTCTGATCACCCGCCGCTACCTCGGCCGTCGCTGGGCCCTCACCCGCACCGCCTTCGCCCGCCTCGCCGAGATCGGCGACGACGTGGAGGAGGACCTCGAACCCCCCGTCGAGGAGGACCCCGCGGCCGACCCCGCCATCGAGGGCTCCGCCGGGGGAGACCCTGTCGAGGAGGGCTCCATCGAGGAGGGTTCCGCCGACGAGAGTCCCGTCGCGGGAAGTTCCGTCGGGGAAAGCGGGGAAAGCGGGGAAAGCACCGCCGAGCGGGGTTTCGTCGCGGGGAGCCTCGCGGCGGAGACCTCCGCCGTACCGGGGGACGGCCCCGTCGCGGGGGCGCCCCCCGGTACACCCGCCACCACCTTCGGCGGAACCGGCGCGCCGGACGAGGTCCTCCCGGCCGATGCCCCTCCTGCCGAGGGGGAGGCGCAGACGGGTGCCGCCAGGCGGCCACTGAACGCGCTGCGCCTGGAGGCCGTGCTCGCCACGCTGGACGGGCTGGGCGCGAGCACCGTCATCGACCTCGGATGCGGCTCCGGCCGCCTGGTCGGGGCGCTGCTCGAACGGCCCCGCCTCACCAGGGTGGCCGGGGTGGACGTGTCCGCCCATGCACTGGCGCTCGCGGCCAGGCGCCTGAGGCTCGACCGGATGCCCGAGCGCCGGAGGGAGCGGCTGGAGCTGTTCCAGGGCGCGCTGACCTACACCGACCCGCGGTTCGCCGGGTATGACGCCGCGGTGCTGATGGAGGTCGTCGAGCACGTCGATCCGCCGCGCCTGGACGCGCTGGAGCGGGTGGTCTTCGGAGCCGCCCGGCCGGGGCACGTGATCGTCACGACCCCCAACGCCGAGCACAACGTCCGCTACGAGTTCCTGAGCGGTATGCGCCACCCCGACCACCGCTTCGAGTGGACCCGCGCCGAGTTCCGCGCGTGGGCGGCGAAGGTGTGCGGCGAGTACGGCTACCGCGTCGCGTTCCTGCCGATCGGCGACGACGACCCCGAGGTGGGACCGCCCACCCAGATGGCCCTGTTCGGCCTCGCGGGCGCGGAAGAGCCCACGAGCGCGTCAGCCGCCCCCGCTCCCGGTCCAGGTTGCGGGAGTACGGAGGGCTCCACAGGCACGGAAGGGCTCGTGAGCACGGGAGGCACGGAAGGCTCTGTGAGCACGGGAGGTCCCGTGAACGCTGGTGGTTCCGTGAGCACGGAAGACACGGAAGGGCTCGTGAGCACGGGAGGTCCCGTGAGGGCGGATGGGCCGGTGGGCACGGGAGACGCGGGAGACGCGGGAGGTGGAGATGACTGAGATCGCCGTACCGGAGATGTCGCTGGTCGTGCTCGTGGGAGTGTCCGGTAGCGGCAAGTCGACCTTCGCCGCCAGGCACTTCGCGCCGACCCAGGTGATCTCCTCCGACTTCTGCCGGGGCCTGGTCGCCGACGACGAGAACGACCAGGCCGCCACCCCCGACGCCTTCGACGTGCTCCACTACATCGTCGGCACCCGCCTGCGGCGCGGGCTGCTCACGGTCGTGGACGCCACGAACGTCCAGTGGGAGGCGCGCAAGACGCTGATCGAGCTCGCGAAGTCGCACAACGTACTGGTCGACGCGATCGTCCTGGACGTGCCGGAGGAGCTGGCGGTCGCGCGCAACGAGACCAGGCCCGACCGGGATTTCGGGGCGCGCGTGGTCACCAGGCAGCGTAAGGACCTGCGCCGTTCGATGGGCAAGATCTCCCGTGACGGTTTCCGCCGGGTCCACGTGCTGCGCGGGGCCGAGGAGATCGAGGCCGCCACGGTCGTCACCGAGAGGGCGTGGACCGACAGGCGCGAGCTGACCGGCCCGTTCGACATCGTCGGCGACGTGCACGGCTGCCGCGCCGAGCTGGAGGCGCTGCTGCGCGACCTCGGCTGGGAGGTCGACCCCGGCGGTGCGGGCGCGGTGCACCCCGAGGGCAGGACGGCGGTGTTCGTCGGCGACCTGGTGGACCGGGGGCCCGACTCGCCGGGCGTGCTCCGGCTGGTCATGGGCATGGTCGCGGCCGGGACCGCGCTGTGCGTGTCGGGCAACCACGAGCAGAAGCTGGCCCGCGCGCTCAACGGCCGCAAGGTCAGGGTGGCCCACGGCCTCCAGGAGTCGCTGGACCAGCTGGCCGCCGAGCCGGAGGGGTTCAGGCGGGAGGCGCTGGCCTTCATGGACGGGCTGATCAGCCACTATCAGCTCGACGGGGGCAGGCTCGTCGTCGCCCACGCCGGGCTCAAGGAGGACTACCACGGCCGCGCCTCCGGCAGGGTCCGCTCCTTCGCGCTGTACGGCGACACCACCGGCGAGACCGACGAGTACGGCCTGCCGGTGCGCTACCCCTGGGCGCGCGAGTACCGGGGCCGGGCCATGGTCGTCTACGGCCACACCCCGGTTCCCGAGCCCGAGTGGATCAACAACACGATCTGCCTGGACACCGGGGTGGTCTTCGGCGGGCGGTTGACCGCGCTGCGCTACCCGGAGCGGGAGATCGTCTCGGTGCCCGCCGAGCGTGTCTGGTACGAGCCGGTCAAGCCGCTGACCGCCCCCGGCCACCGCGACCCCGGCCTGCTCTCCGTCGACGACGTGCGGGGCACCCGCCACATCGAGGTGCGCCACGGCGGTGGCCGCATCAAGATCCGCGAGGAGAACTCGGCCGCCGCGCTGGAGATCATGAGCCGGTTCGCGGTCGACCCGCGCTGGCTGGTCTACCTTCCGCCGACGATGGCGCCACCGGAGACCTCCCGCCTCGACGGCTACCTGGAGCACCCGGCCGAGGCGTTCGCCGAGTTCGCGGCGGCCGGGGTGACCCGGGTGGTGTGCGAGGAGAAGCACATGGGCTCGCGGGCGGTGGCCGTGCTGGCCGCCGACCCGGAGGTGGCGGCGGCGCGGTTCGGGATCGTCGACGGCACCTCCGGGGCGGTCTACACCCGTACCGGGAGGCCGTTCTTCGCCGACACCACCGAGCTGGTCGACAGGCTCAGGCGGGTGTGCGCGCCGCTGATGGAGGAGCTGGGGTCCGGCTGGATCGCCCTCGACTGCGAGCTGCTGCCCTGGTCGGCCAAGGCCGAGGGGCTGATCCGCGGCCAGTACGCGTCGGTGGGTGCCGCGGCCCGCACGGTGCTGCCCGAGGCGATCACAGTGCTGGAGGCGGCGGCCGGGCGCGGTTTGGATGTGGGCGATCTGTTGGACCGCACCCGACGCCGCTCCACCAACGCTGCCCGTTTCAGGCAGGCATATGCACGTTACTGCTGGCCTGTCTCCGGGCTGGAGGGCCTTCGCCTGGCACCGTTCCAGATCCTCGCCTGCGAGGGCCGGGCGACCGCGATCCAGGAGCCGCACTCCTGGCACCTGGACCTGCTGTCCCGGCTCGACGACCCGCTGATCGCGCCGACCCGGCACGTGTTCGCGGACCTGACCTCGCCGGAGTCCACGGAGGCGGCCACGGACTGGTGGACGGTGCTGACCGCCGAGGGCGGCGAGGGCATGGTCGTCAAGCCGCTGGACCGACTGGACGGGCAGAGCCGGGTGCAGCCCGGGATCAAGGTGCGCGGGCGGGAGTACATGCGGATCATCTACGGTCCCGACTACACCGAGAGCCTGGACGTCCTGCGCCACCGGTTCCTGGGCCGCAAGCGCTCGCTCGCCCTGCGCGAGCACGCGCTGGGACTTGAGGCGCTCTCCCGGCTGGCCGAGGGGGAGCCGCTGTGGAGGGTGCACGAGGCGGTCTTCGCCGTGCTGGCCCTGGAGTCCGAGCCGGTCGATCCCCGCCTGTAGTCCCCGACCGTGGTCCCTGCCCGTGGTCCCTGCCCGTGGTCCCTGCCCGTGGTCCCTGCCCGTGGTCCCTGCCCGTGGTCCCCGGCGGCCGGTCCCGCCGACGCCGGGGACCACGGGCGGGGAACGGGAGAGCAGGGGGCGAACACCCGGGAAGATGGGCTAGGTTCGCCTCGTGCCGTCCCAGGACCAGGAAAGTACCCCGCCCGCGCGGGCCACGGCCCGGCCGACCCGCGCCGAGATCGAGGCGGCCGCGGAGACGACGATCGAGGACGTCCTCGGGCCCTCGCTGGACGTGCTGTTCTGCGGGATCAACCCCGGCCTGTACTCCGCGGCCACCGGCCACCACTTCGCCCGCCCCGGCAACCGCTTCTGGCCCGCGCTGTACCGCTCGGGCTTCACCCCCCGGCTGCTGTCCCCGGCCGAGCAGGACCTGCTTCCCTCGTACGGGCTGGGTATCACCAACGTGGTGCGACGGCCCTCCGCGCGGGCGGCGGAACTGTCCGCCGAGGAGTTCCGCGCGGGCGGAGAGCGGTTGGTGAGGCTGGTCGCGGAGGTCCGGCCGAAGGCGCTGGCGGTGGCGGGGGTGACCGCCTACCGGCAGGCGTTCGGCGTGCCCAAGGCCGTGATCGGGCCGCAGGGGTCCCGGATCGGCGGCGCGGCGGTGTGGGTGCTGCCCAACCCGAGCGGCCTGAACGCGCACTGGACGCTGGACGGGATCGCCGGGGAGATGCGGCGGCTGCGGGAGTCGCTCGCCTGACCGTCCGGTGCGAGCGCGCGGCGGGTCGCGCTCGCCCGGAGCCGATCGGAGACGGAACGGAAGCGGATCAGAACGCGGCCGGGGGGCCGACCCGGCCGGAGCGCATCCTGGAGCGTCCCCGCCCCCGGCGGAGCATGGCCAGCACCGCCATCACCAGCCAGGCGAAGAAGATGAACTTGAGCACCCCGAACCCGCCGATCAGCACCCCGGCCACCATCACCAGGATCACCAGGGGGAAGAACGGCGGCCCGCCGCGGTGGCCCATGCGGTGGTGGCTCCAGCCCGGGTGGTGACGGCGGCCTCCGGGCCGGTGGTGGCCCCAGGGGTGGGTGTGCGCGCGGTGCCCCCGGCCCGGACCCCACGGCGCGTCCGGACCCCACGGTCCCCCACCGGGACCCCAGGGGGCTCCCGCGCCCCAGGGACCCCAGGTGTTCTCGGACTCCTCCGGCCGGGGGTCGCGCGGGCCGGGAAGGTCCGCGCTCACCCGGGCCAGCTCGCCGCCCGTCCGCGCGGACAGGGTCAGTTCGAGGCGCTCGTCGAGCTCCTCACGGGTCAGGCGGCCCTGCACGTAGTGCTCGCGCAGGGACTCCATCGCCGCGTCACGCTCGGCGTCTCCGATGCGGAGGTCGTCTCGGGGGGTCATGGTCGGGTCACTCCTCGCCGGTGTCGCCGGTGTCGCCGTCGGCCAAGATCTGGTAGAGCCTGCGGCGCGTCTCGACCAGGGTCTGCTTCGCCTGCCGGATCTGCGTATCGCTGCCGGTCTGCAGGATCTGGAGCATGGCGAACCCCGACTGGCGGGTGATGTCCATCAGCTCCCAGGTGCTGTCGTCGACCTCGGGCGTCATCTCCTCCCACGGGGCGCGCACCTCCTCGGGGTGCTCGGCCACGTAGGCGCGCCCGGCGTCGGTGAGGCTGAAGGTCTTGCGTCCCTCGTTCTCCTCGGACAGGACCAGGCCCTCGTCGGTGAGCTGCTGCAGGGCCGGGTAGACCGCTCCCGGGCTGGGCTTCCAGCCGCCCTCGCTGCGCCGCTCGATCTCCTGGATGATCTGGTAGCCGTTGTGCGAGGACTCGGTGAGCAGGGCGAGGATCGCGGCGCGGACGTCGCCGCGCTTCGCCTTGCGCCCGCGCCCGAACGGCGGCCCGCCGAAGGGGCCCCCGCCGAACGGGCCTCTGCCCCCCCTGCCGCCCCGGCTGAAGTCCCAGGGGAACCCGCCGCCGAAGGGGAAGGGGCCGCGGTGACCGCGGTGCCGGTGCCCGTGCGGCCCACCCTCGTGGTGCTCGTGGTGCGTGTGGTGCGGCGCGCGGGGGCCGTGCTCCGGGCCGCCCTCGTGCCATCCGGCGGCCATCTGCCGCCAGGCCTCCCTGGCCGCGCGCTTCATCTCGCGCCTGACCTCCGGGGACCCGAATCCGGCCCAGGGGCCGCCCATCGCGTTGGACGATGTCATTTCGTTACCTCCATGCCGCGATCGTCTTTTGATCGCTCTCGATGCTTCAAAGATATATCGAGAACATTCTGATGGCAACCTCATGTCACGAAATAGGGGTTCTGGGGTGTATATGATCGTTAGAGGTTTTTGGGAGTACGCCTCCCCCCTCTCCGTCGAGTCCGTACGCCGTTGAGCTGGGACTTTTCCGCGAGCGGGCCGGAGTGGCCGGGGCGGCCGGGCCTGCGACGGAGGGTCGAGGGGCTCGTCTCGCCGCCCTCCGGGCCCCTTTCGCGGCCCGTCACCGAGAGTGAAAATTCGTTACCCTACGTAGAAGTGAGGCAGATCACGTAATTCTTGCCGGATTCTGGAACAAGTGCTGAGACCTGCACGTTACAAAGGACGTGGACGGGATTCGTTCCGCACCGGAAGGGCTGGGGGGTGCTTTCGGTGCGGAACGGTCCCGTCTGTCGTTTCCGCACGTCCCCGCTTGATCGCGACCCTCCCGGATGCGCGTCCCGGCCCGCCGGTGAAGACGCCCGGAGGGCTTCCCGAGGCGACGCCTCCCGGTCGACGTCCCAGGCACCATTCGCCCGTTCCATCCGTTCCGCATTCATAGGAAGATGCGGATGGCAGTCACCTTTTCGTGAAGGGACGGGGAGATCGAAGCGGACCGTCGTCGCCCTCGGGCGACCCTGGAACCGGCTGGAAACGATCAGCGCTCGCGCGCCGGGGCCATCCCGCCCCCGCGACACGCCGATGGGGTGAAATGGCACGGTCCTCCATCAGGGGGAGGCTTTGACGTACAGTCTCCCGGGGTGATCTTGATGGGGGTGTTTGACCGATGATGGGGCATACGCACGCGCTAACGGGTGCGATTGTCTGGCTGGGGGTGGCTCCCGCGCTGGCCGCGCTGCCCCTGCTGACCGAGACGTCCAGGTTCATCGAGACCGGTGTCATGGTCAACGCGCTCAATCCGGCCGAGTTCGTCGCCGGGGCCATCATCTGCGCCGGTGCCGCGATGCTGCCGGACCTCGACCATCCGAGTGCGACGATCGCGCAGACGTTCGGGCCGGTCACCTGGGCTCTGAGCAAGGCGGTCTCGTGGCTCGCCGGGGGACACCGCAACGCCACCCACTCGCTGGCGTTCGCGATCGGCATGGGCTTCGGCGCGCACTACCTGGCCAACACCTATCCGATCGGCCGCGACATCCTGGTGATCCTGCTCATCGGCCTGGCGCTGCGGTCGATCGGCATCGGCATCCCGGGCAAGAAGTTCGCCTCGGCGATGCTCAACATCGGCATGACGGCCGGGCTGTTCGTGGTGTTCCGCAGCGACAATGTGGAATACGCCTGGCTGGGGCTGGCGGTCGCGATCGGTTGTGTCACCCATGTCCTGGGTGACTGCTGCACCGAGAAGGGCTGCCCGGTGCTCTGGCCGATGCGGCAGAAGTGGCTGCTGCCGTGGAAGATCGGCATCAAGACGGGCCGCGCCTTCGAGCAGAAGTTCCTCGCCCCGGTGCTTTCCGTCGTCGTTCTCGGGCTGCTGTACCTCCGTCTCGCTCCACAGTGATCATACTGGTGAGTAATTTGATGTCGAGATACCCGGAGGGATATCTTGATGTCGAGACATCCGCTGCAACATGTGCTGAGTGACCTGGAAGTTAGGCAGACCTAACAGGTCAGGGCGCTCGGGCGGTGCGGCAGGATTCAATCGCGCCCTTTGTGCCGGCGCGCCAGACATCAGGTGATGAGGGAGGCGACCCGTGTCCGCGAACAGCTTTGGCAGCCGTGACACGCTCCGCGTCGGTGACGCGGGATACGAGATCTACCGGCTGGACGCCGTGGAGGGCTCGGGGCGTCTCCCGTACAGCCTGAAGATCCTTCTGGAGAACCTGCTCCGTACGGAGGACGGCGCGAACATCACCGCCGACCACATCCGCGCGATCGGCCAGTGGGACCCGGAGGCCGCCCCGAACGTGGAGATCCAGTTCACGCCGGCCCGCGTGATCATGCAGGACTTCACCGGCGTCCCGTGCGTCGTCGACCTGGCGACCATGCGCGAGGCCGTCCGCGACCTCGGCGGCGACCCCGCCAGGATCAACCCGCTCGCCCCGGCCGAGATGGTCATCGACCACTCGGTCATCGTCGACTTCTTCGGTGGGAACGACTCCTTCCAGCGCAACGTCGACAGGGAGTACGAGCGCAACCGCGAGCGCTACCAGTTCCTGCGCTGGGGCCAGACCGCCTTCGACGAGTTCAAGGTCGTCCCGCCGGGCACCGGCATCGTGCACCAGGTCAACATCGAGCACCTCGCCCGCGTCGTGATGGTCCGCGACGGGAAGGCGTACCCCGACACCTGCGTCGGCACCGACTCCCACACCACCATGGAGAACGGCATCGGCGTCCTGGGCTGGGGCGTCGGCGGCATCGAGGCCGAGGCCGCGATGCTCGGCCAGCCGATCTCCATGCTCATCCCGCGCGTGGTCGGCTTCAAGCTGACCGGCAGGCTCCCCGCCGGGGCCACCGCCACCGACCTGGTCCTCACGATCACCGAGATGCTCCGCAAGCACGGCGTCGTCGGCAAGTTCGTGGAGTTCTACGGCGACGGCGTCTCCAGCGTGCCGCTGGCCAACCGGGCCACGATCGGCAACATGAGCCCCGAGTTCGGCTCGACCTGCGCGATCTTCCCGATCGACGGCCAGACGACCGACTACCTCACGCTGACCGGCCGCCCCGCCGAGCAGGTCGCCCTGGTCGAGGCCTACGCCAAGGCCCAGGGCATGTGGCTCGACCCCGAGGCCGAGGAGCCGGTCTTCTCCGAGTACATCGAGCTGGACCTGTCCACGGTCGTCCCGTCGATCGCCGGTCCCAAGCGGCCCCAGGACCGCATCGCGCTGTCGGACGCCAAGAGCGCCTGGCGCGCGGCCGTCAAGGACTACGTGTCGAGCGAGCAGGGCCCGCTCGACGAGGCGTCCGGTGAGTCGTTCCCCGCCTCCGACCCCCCGGCGGTCTCCCGTCAGGGCAACGGCGACAAGCCGCACCCGGCCGGTCTCAACGGCGAGCGCCCGCACAAGGTCGTGCGGGTCACCCTCGCCGACGGCACCGACTTCGAGATCGACCACGGCGTGGTGACCATCGCCGCGATCACCAGCTGCACCAACACCTCCAACCCGTACGTCATGATGGGCGCCGCGCTGCTCGCCAGGAACGCGGTCGAGAAGGGCCTGACCCGCAAGCCGTGGGTCAAGACCTCCCTCGCCCCCGGCTCGCAGGTCGTCACCGGCTACTTCGAGCGCTCCGGCCTGCAGCCGTACCTCGACAAGATCGGTTTCAACCTGGTCGGCTACGGCTGCACCACCTGCATCGGCAACTCGGGCCCGCTGCAGGAGGAGATCTCCGCCGCCATCCAGGAGAACGACCTCGCGGTCACCGCCGTGCTGTCGGGCAACCGCAACTTCGAGGGCCGGATCAACCCCGACGTCAAGATGAACTACCTGGCCTCGCCGCCGCTGGTCGTCGCCTACGCCCTCGCGGGCACCATGGACCTCGACCTGAACACCGAGCCGCTGGGGACGGGCTCGGACGGCGAGCCGGTGTTCCTCGCCGACATCTGGCCGGCGCCCGAGGAGATCGCGGCGGTCGTCGCCTCCTCGATCGACCAGGAGATGTTCCTGCACGACTACGCCGACGTGTTCAAGGGTGACGAGACCTGGCGTTCGCTGCCGATCCCGACCGGCAACACCTTCGAGTGGGACCCGGACTCGACGTACGTCCGCAAGGCCCCCTACTTCGAGGGCATGCCGTCCGAGCCGGAGCCGGTGACCGACATCTCCGGGGCCCGGGTGCTCGCGAAGCTGGGCGACTCGGTCACCACCGACCACATCTCCCCGGCGGGCGCCATCAAGGTCGGCACCCCCGCCGCTGACTACCTGAAGGAGCACGGCGTCGGGGTCAAGGACTTCAACTCCTACGGCTCGCGCCGGGGCAACCACGAGGTCATGATCCGCGGCACCTTCGCCAACATCCGGCTGAAGAACCTGCTGCTCGACGGCGTGGAGGGCGGCTACACCCGCGACTTCACCGTCGAGGGCGGCCCGCAGTCCTTCATCTACGACGCCTCGGCCAACTACCAGGCCGCCGGCATCCCGCTCGTGGTCCTGGCCGGCAAGGAGTACGGCTCGGGCTCCTCGCGCGACTGGGCGGCCAAGGGCACCGCGCTGCTCGGCGTCCGCGCCGTCATCGCCGAGTCCTACGAGCGCATCCACCGCTCCAACCTGATCGGCATGGGCGTGCTGCCGCTGCAGTTCCCCGAGGGGGAGACGGCGCGGTCGCTGGGCCTGACCGGCGAGGAGACCTTCGACGTCGTCGGCGTCGAGGCCCTCAACGAGGGCGGCGTCCCGCGGACCGTGACGGTCAGGGCCGACGGCAAGGAGTTCCAGGCGGTCGTGCGCATCGACACCCCCGGAGAGGCCGACTACTACCGGCACGGGGGCATCATGCAGTACGTCCTGCGCTCCCTGCTCGCCAAGAGCTGAGCAGGGGGGCGGGGCCGCACGTAAGCCTCGCCCGCATGGGGGCACACCCCAGACGAGAACCGCCCGGTGGGACACCATCCCGCCGGGCGGTTCCGTGTTTTCCAGGCTTTTCGAGGACACCGAGCGGCGGGGTTTCCAGGAGCTTTCGAGAGGGCCGGGACCCGGGGGCACCGAGATCGCGGAGCCGCCGGGGTTTCCGGGGGGCGTCGCGGGGGAAAGGGGCCGCGGCCGGGTGAAAGAGCGCCGTACCGCGCCGGAAACGGGCAGGTCAGAGCCGCGATCCCCGGAGCGGCGGGGGTATCGGGAGGGTAAAGGGCCGGATGGCCCCGAGGTGGTTAAGAGCGCGTTTCTGGATTGTTACCGGCCACAACAAACTTTACCTCTGAGGGGTCTGGCGCTCCAGGCCAACGGCGGAATACGTTGCCGCAAACAACATTCAACGGAACGGTGAGCCGAGACCCGGCACAGCCGTACCCGCGAATTCGGCATGCCGCACGTCCGTACCCCCCACTTTCGAAGAAAGGACCCGTGCACCATGCGCAAGGGGATCCTCAGCCTTACCGCCGCCGCCGCGGCGATGACCCTCGGCCTCACCGCTTGCGGGAGCGACAACCCTGACACCGGTGCCCAGACCAGTGCGGCCCCCGCCGAGAGCACGGCGGCCGCCGCGGGCAAGGTGGGCGTCATCCTTCCCGACAGCAAGTCCTCCGCCCGCTGGGAGACCGCGGACCGCAAGTACCTGGAAGAGGCCTTCAAGGCCGCGGGTGTCGCCTACGACATCCAGAACGCCCAGGGCGACAAGACCCAGTTCCAGACCATCGCCGACCAGATGATCACCAACGGGGCCACGGTCCTGATGATCGTCAACCTTGACAGCGGCACCGGCAAGGCCGTGCTCGACAAGGCCAAGGCGCAGGGCGTGGCCACCATCGACTACGACCGCCTCACCCTCAACGGCGGCGCCCAGTACTACGTCAGCTTCGACAACACCAAGGTCGGCACCCTGCAGGGTGAGGGCCTGGTGAAGTGCCTGACCGACAAGAAGGCCGAGAAGCCGATCGTCGCCGAGCTCAACGGCTCGCCGACCGACAACAACGCCACGCTGTTCAAGAACGGCTACGACGGTGTGCTCAAGGCCAAGTACGACTCCGGCGACTACGTCAAGGGTCCCGACCAGTCGGTCCCCGACTGGGACAACGCCCAGGCGGGCACGATCTTCGAGCAGATGCTCACCGAGCAGCCGAAGATCGCCGGCGTCCTGGCCGCCAACGACGGTCTCGGCAACGCCGCCATCTCGGTCCTCAAGAAGAACAGCCTGAACGGTAAGGTCCCGGTCACCGGCCAGGACGCCACCGTGCAGGGCCTGCAGAACATCCTCGCCGGCGACCAGTGCATGACGGTCTACAAGGCGATCAAGAAGGAGGCCGACGCGGCGTCCGCGCTCGCCATCGGCCTGGCCAAGGGCGAGAAGCCCGCGGCGACCGGGACGGTCAAGGACACCGAGAGCGGCGCCGACGTGCCCGCCGTCCTCCTCGACCCGCAGCCGATCTTCTTCGACAGCGTCAAGGACGTCGTCGCCGACGGCTTCGTGACCAAGGACGAGCTGTGCACCGGCGAGTTCGCCGCCAAGTGCACCGAGGCCGGAATCCAGTAGGGCGTGGAGGGCGCGGCCGGTCGTCCCCCGGCCGGCCGCGCCCTCGCGCTCGATCGCGGCACACCCCACCCTGTGACGCCGGGAGACGCGGCAGGTGAGCGTCTCCCGGCGACGGCGACAGGGCAGGACGCCGCCCGCAGGCGCCCGACCCGCGCGAGCTTCGCCGCGCGAAATGAACACAGGGAGCACAACCCCATGACCCCCGCACTGGAACTCCGCGGGATCGACAAGAGTTTCGGTCCCGTACAGGTCCTGCACGACGTCTCCCTCTCCGCGTACGCCGGAGAGGTGACCGCGCTGGTCGGCGACAACGGCGCAGGCAAGTCCACCCTCGTCAAGTGTGTCGGCGGCATCCACCCGATCGACTCCGGCGAGTACTTCTTCGACGGCAAGCCCGTCCAGATCGGCAGCCCGCGCGACGCGGCCGACCTGGGCATCGAGATCGTCTACCAGGACCTCGCGCTCTGCGACAACCTCGACATCGTCCAGAACATGTTCCTCGGCCGCGAGCACAGGCGCGGCATCGTCCTCGACGAGGACACGATGGAGGAGATGGCGGCCAGGACCCTGGAGAGCCTGTCGGTCAGGACCGTCAAGTCCATCCGCCAGCTCGTCGCCAGCCTGTCCGGCGGCCAGCGCCAGACGGTGGCCATCGCCAAGGCCGTGCTGTGGAACAGCAAGGTCGTCATCCTCGACGAGCCGACCGCCGCCCTCGGCGTCGCCCAGACGGCGCAGGTGCTGGAACTCGTCCGGCGCCTGGCCGACCAGGGCCTGGCCGTCGTCCTCATCTCGCACAACATGAACGATGTTTTCGCGGTGTCCGACCGGATCGCCACCCTCTACCTGGGCCGGATGGCCGCCCAGGTCAAAACCTCGGACGTCACCCACGCGCAGGTCGTCGAACTGATCACCTCTGGCCGCAGCGGGGACCTCGGCCTCACCAACGGAGTCACCGTATGACCGCCACGATTTCACCGAAGACCGTGCACGAGGCACCCTCGATCAGGACGAACGTCCGAGGTTACGCCGAGAGGGTACGCGGCGGCGACATGGGCGCGCTGCCCGCGGTGTTCGGCCTCGTGGTGCTCTGCACGATCTTCGCCATCCTGAGGCCCGCCTTCCTGACCTCGGGAAACTTCGCCAACCTCTTCACCCAGGGCGCCGCGGTCACCGTGATCGCGATGGGCCTGGTCTTCGTGCTGCTCCTCGGTGAGATCGACCTGTCGGCGGGTTACGCCAGCGGCGTCTGCGCCGCGGTGCTCGCGATCATGCTCAGCGACCAGGGGCTGCCCTGGTACGTGGCGGTGGGCACGGCGATCCTCACCGGGGTGGTGATCGGCACCGCGATCGGCTCCATCGTCGCGAAACTCGGCATCCCGTCGTTCGTGGTGACGCTCGCGGCCTTCCTGGCCTTCCAGGGACTGGTCCTGCTGCTCGTCAAGGGCGGCACCATCGTCGCCATCCGTGACGAGACCATCCTCTCGATCGCGAACAAGAACCTCCCGCCCACGCTGGGCTGGATCCTGCTGGCCGTGGGCGTCGCCGCCTACGCCGGGCTCCAGCTGCTGCGCTCCCAGAAGCGTGCCGCCCGGGGCCTGACCGCCGACCCGATCTCGCTCATCGCGGTCAGGGTCGGCGCCCTCGCGCTGCTCGGCGGCCTCGCCGTCTACTTCCTCAACATCGAGCGCAGCCGCAACGCCGCCGTCGTCTCCCTGGCGGGCGTGCCGCTCGTGGTGCCCATCATCGTGGTCCTGCTGCTGATCCTGACGTTCGTGCTCCGCCGCACGGCGTACGGGCGCCACCTGTACGCGGTCGGCGGCAACGCCGAGGCCGCGCGCCGGGCGGGCATCAACGTCGACCGGATGAAGATCAGCGCCTTCGTGATCTGCTCCTCCATGGCCGCCGTCGGCGGCGTCATCGCCGCCTCGCGGGCCAGCTCCGTCGACCCCAACACCGGCGGCAGCAACGTGCTGCTCTACGCGGTCGGCGCCGCCGTCATCGGCGGCACCAGCCTGTTCGGCGGCAAGGGCCGGGTGCTGGACGCCATCCTCGGCGGTGCCGTGGTCGCGGTCATCGAGAACGGCATGGGCCTGATGGGCTACAGCTCCGGTGTGAAGTTCATGGTGACCGGTTCGGTGCTGTTGCTGGCCGCCATGGTGGACGCGCTGTCCCGCAAGCGGGCGGCCGCCACTGGTCTAAGGTGATCAGCGACTCCGATTCACCGAAGGAACACCACGCCATGCGGGCAGGCCCCTCCCAAGAGGAGATCAGGCGTCACAACCTTGGGGCCCTGCTCCGGCACGTCCATCTGAGCGGGCCCACCTCGCGTGCGGAGCTCACCAACCGGATGGGCCTCAACCGCAGCACCATCATGGCCCTCACCGCCGACCTGACCGCCGCCGGGCTGGTCAGGGAGGAACTCCCCAGGGAGACGGGCAGAGCCGGGCGTCCGTCCCTGGTGGTCCGCCCCGAGTCGGCGCGGGTCTACGTGTTCGCCCTCGACGTGGGCGTCGACCGGCTGGTCGCCGCCCGCGTCGGCCTGGGCGGCACCATCCTCGACCGCCGCGAGACGGTACGGCGGCGCGGGGACTTCTCGCTGGAGGAGATCGTCGGCCCGCTCGCCGCCTTCGCCCGGCAGATGCACCGCAGGACACGGCCCGACACGGTGTGCGTCGGGGTGGCGGCGGCCTTCTCCGGGGGAGTGGGCCGAGGCGACGGGGTGATCAGGTTCGGGCCCAACATGGTCACCGTGGACGACGTGCCGTTCGCCGACGAGATGACCCGCCGGCTCGCCTTCGGCCTGCCGGTCACCGTCGGCAACGACGCCAACCTCGCCGCCCTCGCCGAGCAGACCCGGGGCGTCGGCGTCGGCTGCCGCGACCTCGTCTATCTCCACGGCGACGTCGGCATCGGCGGGGGAGTGATCGTCAACGGCCAGCTGCTCGGCGGCCACCTGGGTTTCGGCGGCGAGGTCGGGCACATGATCGTCAACCCTGACAAGGGCCGCCTCTGCGGGTGCGGCTCGCACGGCTGCCTGGAGGCGGAGGTCGGGGAACGCGCCCTCCTGGAGGCCGCGGGCCGTTTCGGCTCCCGGGTCGGCAGGGACGCCGTCCGCGCCGTGGTCGACGCCGCCGACCGGGGAGACGTCGTCGCGCAGGCGGCCCTGAGCCGCGTCGGCGACTGGCTCGGCCTGGGCGTCTCCAACCTCGTCAACCTGTTCAACCCCGAAATGGTCGTCTTCGGGGGCACGCTCAGGGAGATCTACCTCGGCTCCGCCGCGCAGGTCCGCAGCCGCCTCACCCTCGACGCCCTGCCCCCGTGCCGCGAGCAGCTGCGCCTGCGCACCTCGGCCCTCGGCGACGACGCCACCCTCGTCGGCGCCGCCGAACTGGCCTTCTCCCAGGTCCTCGCCGACCCCCTGGAAGTCCTCGCCCGCGCGGGCTCCTGACCCTCCCGCGCCATCCGGCGACGATGAGGGGCTCACCTCGCGGGTGTGAGCGGGGATGCCCTGCTCCGCGATGATTCGTGGTCCGCGATGATCTGGGTTCTGGGGGACCCGCATTCCGTGGTGATCCGTGTTCTCGGACGACCGGCGTTCCGTGGTGATTCGCGGGACGTCGCGCTGTCGGCACCCGAGGTCGTGGGTGCCGACGGTGGTGCGGACTGTTACTTGACGAGACCGGCGACCACGTGGCGCAGCTCGACGTGACCGGCCTTGAGCTCGGCGACGTCGCCCTCGACACGCTTCATGGAGAGCTCGAGGTTGCCGACGGAGCGCTTGACCACCGAGATCTCCTCGCGGAGCTCGGCGTGACCGGTGCGCATCTCAGCGCGGAGTTCGTCCTGTCCGGCCCTGAGTTCGGTCATCTCCGCGCGGAGGCTGTTCTGCCCGGTTCGGAGTTCGTCCTGCCCGGCCCTGAGTTCGGTCATCTCCGCGTGGAGGCTGTTCTGCCCGGTTCGGAGTTCGTCCTGCCCGGTTCGGAGTTCGGTCATCTCCGCGCGGAATCCGGTCATCTCCGTGCGGAGTTCGGTCATCTCCGTCCAGAGGTTCGTCGTCACCGTTCGCAGGTCGTTCAGGACCTCGAAGATGCCTGCGTTGATCACCTTGCTCTCCTGGCTCTGCACGCGGAGCGCGGCGACGTCCGTTTCCAGGACGCGCAGGCGGATGTCAGTCGTGTCCAATCGTCTTTCTCCTTGCCTTTGTACCAGCGGGGGGACCGAGCCTGGTTCCGTGGCGTGGAGGGCGCTCACGGGGAGGGTCGTTCAGGTGGCGTCGCCAGGTTACTGAATGTCATGAGCTCGTCGCTACTCGTGGTCGCGTTTTGGGGGAGATCGCTCGTGCCGGTTGGGGATGGATCCTGCCCCTTCCGGAGGACGTGGCTCACCCCGGGTGGAAAAGAACGACCACCCGTCGCGCGTCCGTGGGGCGGCGGCGGGTGGTCGCGGGAGTCGGGGGTCAGCTGACCCGGGACTCGGGGGCGGTGAAGGTGTTGCAGGAGCCGGGGGTCTCCTGCTGGAAGCCGCGGGTCACTCGGTAGGCGATGTTCTTGGCCGTGCCGTGGGTGGCCGTGCTGTAGGCGGCGTTCAGGACGTACCTGAAGTCCGACTCGCGACGGTTGAGGGAGGGCCAGATGCTGCCGATGAAGGCAACGCTCAGGCACTCGGCCTGGAGCTCGATCTTGCGCAGCTCGGCGAGCACCTCCTTGTCGTTCCTGTATTTCCGGGAGTTGAAGGCCGTCATGATCCCGGAGAGCTACTGGACGTGGTGGCCGCACTCGTGCGCCAGGGTCTGGAACAGGAGCAGCTCAATCGCCTGGGAGAGGATCCCCTTGCTGGGATAGAAGGTGATCTTCTTGTTCGCCGGGCAGTGGACCGCCTGGGCGCCCTTGGGGAACCTGCCGCAGCCGGTCGGGACGCCGATGCGCGCGGTGACCGCGAACCTGGGCTTGGAGAACGGCGGCTTCGTCTTGGAGAACTGGTACTCCCAGCCCCCGTTGAGGCAGTCCGGGGCGAAGCTGAGATAGGTCTCGGCGGTCTCCAGGTCGTCGTTGTAGACCGGCTGCTCCGGGCAGGCGTCCGGTTCGAGCTTGCCCGTCTTGTATATCGGGTTGGCGGTCAGGGCGGCCTTGCCCGTGGGCACCGGCGCGAGCCGCTCGGTGGTGACCGCCGCGCCCGCCGTCCCGGTGAGCAGCGTGCTCACGAGCACGCCGGAGAGCAGTGCGATAAGGGGGATACGTATGATTCTCAACCCCAGGGGAGGTTGAAGGGGGGGTAAAGCCGATATGCGGCCATGCTCGGGAAGCATGGCCGCATATCGGGGTTCGTGCCGGAAATCAGGAAATCAGGAAATCAGGGGGTCAGGGGGTCAGGGGACGCGAGAGGGCGCGCGTGGGCGGTGTCGAAGATCAGGCGACGCGGCCGGAGGGGGCCGTCCAGGTGTTGCATCCGGACGGGGAGCCCGCGTTGTAACCGCGCTCCATCCAGTAGGCCTGGCTGCGGCCCTTGCCGTGGTCGTTCTTGGGCCAGTTCTTGTGCCCGTTGGCATTGACCCAGCTGACCATCGCGTCCCAGTGCGCGGGCTCGACCGGCAGGTCCTCGGAGATCTTGCGCAGGAAGGCGGAGCCAAGGCAGTCGGCCTGCAGTTCGAGGCGGCGGGAGAAGGCCAGTTTGGTGGACGAGGAGGCGCGCCAGATGCTGCTGCCGTAGTAGTCCATGATGCCCGCGAGGCGCTGCACGTGGTGGCCGTACTCGTGGGCGATGAACTGGGCGTGGTTGGCCGGGAAGGCGTTCTTCAGGACCTCACGCGTGACGCCGATGTAGATGGTGCGGTTGCTGGAGCAGTACAGCCCCCCGGCGCTGCTGGGCCACCGGCCGCAGGGGGTGTTCACCTTGGTGGTGGAGAAACGCAGCCTGGGCTGGGAGAACGCCAGGTTGGTCTTCCTGAACTGGGTCTTCCAGGCCAGGTTCAGGCAGCGGATGATCTTGGTCACGAAGGTCCGGTAGGAGGCCGCGCTCCCCGCGCGGATCTGTCCGGCCTGGCAGCGCATGGTGGGCAGGGTGCCGGTGCGGTAGAGGGGGCTGGCCGTCGCGGCGGCCCGGCCACGCGGCGGCGCCTGCTCCCTGGCGGAAGCGGCGGAGCCGGCGGAGGTGGCGGAGGTGGTCGTGCCCGACGTCGTCCCGGTGACCGGCGCGACCTGCTGCGAGGCTGAGGTCGCGGCGGTCCGCGAGGCGGACGCGCTGGCTGTGCCCAGGCCCGTCACCAGGGCAAACGTCAACGAGACGGCAACAAGCGATGATAGTTGCCCAAAGGGGAGAGTTTTCATGGTGGGGCAAAGGTTATTGCAAGTGTGGATAAAACGTGCAGAATCGCCGCCCCCGAGGGTTGCGTCCCCCATCGCAACTAGACTCGACGTGACGTTGACTGGACAGAGGGGATGATTCCGTGAGCGAGCGGACCGGGCAGCCTGGAAATCTTCTGGAATCGGTCAAGGGCCCAGGGGACCTCAAGCGCCTGGCGGCGGACGAGCTACCGGTCCTCGCCGCCGAGATCAGGGATCTCCTGATCGCCTCCACCGCCCGCAGCGGCGGCCACCTGGGTCCCAACCTCGGCGTCGTCGAGCTGACGATCGCGATGCACCGGGTCTTCGACTCCCCTCACGACCGCATCCTGTGGGACACCGGCCACCAGGCGTACGTCCACAAGATGCTCACCGGCCGGGCCGGGCGGTTCGACACGCTCCGTCAGGAGGGCGGCCTGTCGGGCTACCCGAGCCAGGCCGAGTCCGAGCACGACATCATCGAGAACTCCCACGCCTCGACCGCGCTGTCGTACGCCGACGGCCTGGCGAAGGCGTACCGGCTGCGCGGCGAGGCGGACCGCACGGTCGTCGCGGTGATCGGGGACGGGGCGCTCACCGGCGGCATGGCCTGGGAGGCGCTCAACAACATCGCGGCGAGCAAAGACCTGCCGCTGATCATCGTGGTCAACGACAACGGCCGCTCCTACTCGCCGACCATCGGCGGCCTCGCCTCCCACCTGGCCTCCCTGCGCACGAACCAGCGCTACGAGGACGTGCTCGACTTCGTCAAGGGCAACCTGACCAGGGTCCCGGTGGTCGGCGCCCCCGTCTACGACGCCCTGCACGGCGTCAAGAAGGGCCTCAAGGACGTCCTGGCCCCGCAGGTCATGTTCGAGGACCTCGGCCTGAAGTACATCGGGCTGGTCGACGGCCACGACGAGCAGGCCGTGGAGGCCGCGCTGCGCAGGGCCCGCGACTTCCGCCGCCCGGTCATCGTGCACGTGCTCACCAAGAAGGGCTTCGGCTACTCCCCGGCGGAGAACCACGACGAGGACTGTTTCCACTCGCCGGGCGTCTTCGACCCGCTCACGGGTGAGGAGAAGCCGAAGCCGCACGGCTGGACCAACGTCTTCGGCCAGGAGATGGTGCGGCTGGGCGCGGAGCGGCGCGACATCGTGGCGATCACCGCCGCGATGCTCGGCCCCACCGGCCTGATCCCGTTCTCCGAGGCCTACCCCGACCGCCTCTACGACGTCGGCATCGCCGAGCAGCACGCGCTGACCAGCGCCGCCGGACTGGCACTCGGCGGCCTGCACCCGGTGGTGGCCGTCTACGCCACCTTCCTCAACCGGGCCTTCGACCAGCTCCTGATGGACGTCGCCCTGCACCGGCTCCCCGTCACGGTCGTGCTCGACCGGGCGGGCGTCACCGGCGACGACGGCGCCAGCCACAACGGCATGTGGGACCTGTCGATCCTGCAGGTCGTCCCCGGCCTGTCGATCGCCGTCCCCCGCGACGAGCCCCGTCTGCGCGAGCTGCTCGCCGAGGCCGTGGAGATCGACGACGGCCCGAGCGTCGTGCGCTACCCCAAGGGGGCGGTGGCCACCGAGATCGAGGCGGTCGGCCGCCTCGGCGAGATGGACGTGCTGCGCGCGGGCGACCCCGACGTGCTGCTCGTCTCCGTGGGACCGATGGCCGAACTGTGCATGGAGGCCGCCGACCTGCTCGACGCCCAGGGCATCTCCGCCACGGTGGTCGACCCGCGCTGGGTCAAGCCCCTGGACGAGGCCCTGACCGCGGCCGCCCGCGTCCACAAGCTCGTCGTGGTGGTCGAGGACAACGGCCGGGTGGGCGCGGTCGGCGACGCGGTCGCCCGCATGCTGCGCGACGCCGACGTGGACGTCCCGGTCCGCACGTACGGCATCCCGCAGCGCTTCCTCGACCACGCCAAGCGCCCGAAGATCCTCGGCGAGATCGGCCTGACCTCGCAGGACATCGCCCGCCAGATCACCGAGGCGATCGCGAAGCGCTCCCCGGTCCTGGAGAACCACCCGACCCGCTGACAGCGCCGCCCGGCGTCCGCCCGACCGTGCGAGCCTCCGCCTATCCGAGGACCCTCCCGCTCGCGTCGTCGGAGCCGGTCGTGTGACCGGAGTCGGTCGTGCGAACGGAGTCGGCGGCGGCGCCAGTGTTGTCGGCGTCGCCGGTGTCACCGATGTCGCCGACGTCGTCCCCGCCCGCCGCCTCCCGTGGCGGGCGGGCGCGGTAGTTGATCACGACGAGGCCCGCGACCACGACCGCCACGCAGGTGAGGATCGGTACCAGCAGGTGCCGGTTCTGCCGCAGGACCTCACCCGCGAGGGTGCCCAGCGTCAGGTAGACGGTCACCCACACCGCGCTGCCCGCCAGGACCCAGCGGATGAAACGCGGGTACGGCATCCTCAGGGTCCCGGCGACGATCGGGATGAGCGAGCCGACCATCGGCAGGAAACGGGCGGCCGCCAGTGCCGGGCCGTACCCCGCGCCCGTGGCCAGTTGCTCGGCCCGCGACCAGCGCCGCTCGCCGATCCGGCGCCCGGCCCCGCTGCGGCGCAGCCGCGACCCGTACCGGCGGCCGACGAGCCAGCCGCCGGTGGCGTACAGGACGCACCCGGCGCACCCGGCGAGTGCCACCGCCGCGATCTCCCACGGACCCGCCAGCGCCGCCCCCGCCACGAGGATCGCCGCGACACCGGGTATCAGCGAGCCGGCGAACGCCAGCACCGCGAGAAGTACCGAACCGACCAGGTACGGAGACGACGACTGCAGCATGTCCAGGAGCATGACCCCAGGATCGCGGCCGTGAACGGCGGCCGGCATCGGGGACCTCCCCCCAAACAACCCCGAGTTCGCCGTTCGGTCCTCGATCTGCGGGGAATGTGACCTGGAACACAGAACCGGCGGTCGAGGAGGGGCCATGAGCGTCTTACGCGTCAAGTCGGTGGAACAGTCGATCTCGGACACCGAGGCGCCGGAACACCGGCTGCGCAAGGACCTCAGCGCGCTGGACCTCACCATCTTCGGTATCGGCGTCGTCATCGGCACCGGCATCTTCGTGCTCACCGGCCGGGTCGCCAGGGAGATGGCCGGTCCCTCGGTGGCCCTGTCCTTCGTGGTCGCCGGTGTCGTCTGCGCGCTGGCGGCGCTCTGCTACGCCGAGTTCGCCTCGACCGTCCCGGTGGCCGGGTCCGCCTACACCTTCGCCTTCGCCACCCTCGGTGAGTTTCCCGCCTGGATCATCGGCTGGGACCTGATGCTGGAGATGATGCTCGGCGCCGCGGTCGTCGCGGTCGGCTGGTCGGGATACCTGACCTCGCTGCTGTCGTCCCTGGGGGTGACACTGCCCGGCGCGATCGCGGGGGAGGGGGCGGTGTTCAACCTGCCCGCCGCGCTGATCGTGCTGATCCTCACCGCGATCCTGGTCATCGGGATCAAACTGTCGTCCCGGTTCAACCTCGTCATCGTCACGATCAAGCTCGCGGTGATCCTGCTGGTCGTCGTGGCCGGGCTGTTCTTCGTCAGGGCCGCCAACTACTCCCCGTTCGTCCCGCCGTCGAAGCCGACCCCCGCCGTGGAGGGGCTGGCCGCGCCGCTGATCCAGGTGCTGTTCGGGATCAGCCCGGTCGCGTACGGGGTGCTGGGCATCTTCAGCGCCGCGGCGATCGTGTTCTTCGCCTACATCGGCTTCGACGTGGTCGCCACCGCCGCCGAGGAGACGCGCAACCCGCAGCGGGACCTGCCCATCGGCATCCTGACCTCGCTCGGCGTCTGCACGGTGCTCTACGTCGCGGTCTCCCTGGTCGTCGTCGGCATGCAGCCCTACAGCAGGCTCAGCGAGGCCGCGCCGCTGGCCGACGCGTTCAAGGCGGTCGGCCAGATCTGGGCCGCGTCGCTGATCAGCGTCGGCGCCCTGGCCGGTCTGACGACG
The DNA here is from genome assembly GCF_039537505.1 of Streptosporangium oxazolinicum. NCBI lineage: Bacteria > Bacillati > Actinomycetota > Actinomycetes > Streptosporangiales > Streptosporangiaceae > Streptosporangium > Streptosporangium oxazolinicum. The sequence continues at coordinate 89,277 of NZ_BAABAQ010000004.1, read as the reverse complement.
GTCGTGATGATCCTCATGCTGGGCATGTCGCGGGTGATGTTCGCGATGTGCCGCGACAACCTGCTGCCGCGCGGGCTGGCCAGGGTGCACCCCAAATACCGGACCCCGTACATCATCACGATCATGATGGGTCTCGTCGTCGCGGCCCTGGCCGGGCTGGTGCCGCTCGCCACCATCGCCGAGCTGGTCAACATCGGCACGCTCTTCGCGTTCGTGGTGGTCTCGATCGCGGTGGTCGTCCTGCGCCGCACCCGTCCCGAGCTGCCGAGGTCCTTCCGCACCCCGCTGGTGCCGCTGGTGCCGATCCTGTCGGTGCTCGCCTGCCTCTACCTGATGCTCAACCTGCCGGTGGAGACCTGGCTCAGGTTCGTGGCGTGGATGCTGCTCGGGATCCTGATCTACTTCGGGTACGGCTACCGGCACAGCAGGCTGTCGGAGCGCTGACGGCTCCCCCGCCACGGGAGGACGGGGGAGCCGTACGAGAGGACGTCAGGCGGGGACCGAGGCCACGCCCGGCGGCAGGAAGCGCGGCTCGGCGATGCCGGTCCGGTCGAGGTACGGGGTGACGCCGCCCAGGTGGAACGGCCAGCCCGCGCCGAGGATCATGCACAGGTCGATGTCCTGGGGAGCCGAGACCACGCCCTCCTCCAGCATGAGGCGGATCTCCTCGGCGAGCGCCCGCAACGCCCGCAGCCGCACCTCCTCGGCCGTCGACGGGGAGGTGCCGCCGGTGAAGAGGGCCACCGCCTCGGGGTCGAGGGAGAAGTCCGGCGCGTAGACGCCCGGCTTGCCCGCCGAGACCAGCCGGGCGAGGTTCTCCGACACCCCGTAGCGGGCCGGGAAGGCCTCGTGCATCGTCTCGGCGACGTGCAGCGCCACGGCGGGGCCGACGAGCTGCATCAGCGCGAACGGGGTCATCGGCAGGCCCAGCCCGTCCAGCGCGTGGTCGGCGACCTCCAGCGGGGTGCCCTCGTCGACGGCGCCGATGACCTCGCCCATGAAGCGCGTCAGCAGCCGGTTGACCACGAACGCGGGCGCGTCCTTGACCAGCACGGACGACTTCTTCAGCGACCGGCCGACGGAGAAGGCCGTGGCGAGCGTCGCGTCGTCGGTCTCCGAACCCCGCACGATCTCCAGCAGCGGCATCACCGCGACCGGGTTGAAGAAGTGGAAGCCCACGACGCGCTCCGGGTGGCGCAGCCCCGAGGCCATCTCGGTCAGCGACAGCGAGGAGGTGTTCGTGGCCAGCACGCACTCGGCGGAGACGACCTCCTCCACCTCGGCGAACACCTTCCGCTTGACCTTCATGTCCTCGAACACGGCCTCGATGACGAAGTCGGCGTCGGCGAACGCGTCCTTGGTCAGCGAGCCGGTCACCAGGGACTTGAGCCGGGTGGCCTGGTCGGCGGAGACGCGTCCCTTGCCGAGCAGCTTGTCCACCTCGGCGTGGACGTAGCCGACGCCCTTGTCCAGCCGGTCCTGGTCCAGGTCGGTGAGCACCACCGGGACCTCCAGGCGGCGGGCGAACAGCAACGCCATCTGCGAGGCCATCAGGCCCGCGCCGACGACGCCGACCTTGGTGACCTTGCGGGCCAGCGCCTTGTCCGGGGCGCCCGCGGGCTTCTTGGCCCGGCGCTGGACCAGGTCGAAGGAGTACAGGCCGGCGCGGAGCTCGTCGCCCATGAGGAGGTCGGCCAGGGCCTGGTCCTCGGCGTCGAACCCCTCGTCGCGTGAGGCGGTGCGGGCCAGCTCCACCAGCTCCAGCGCCCGGTACGGGGCCGGGGAGGCGCCGTGCAGCCGCATGTCGAGCAGGAAGCGCGCGTCGGCGACCGTCTTGGCCCAGTCGTCCCCGGTGTGGTCGGTGCGGGAGACCGTCACCTCGCCGCGCAGCACCTGCGCGGCCCAGCGCAGCGACTCCTCCAGGAAGTCGGCGGGCTCGAACATCGCGTCGGCGACCCCGAGCGCGAACGCCTCCCTGCCCTTGATCATGCGGTTCTGCGCGAGCGGGTTCTCGACGATCAGCTTGACGGCCGCGGCCGGGCCGATCAGCCGGGGCAGCAGCTGGGTGCCGCCCCAGCCGGGGACCAGGCCGAGGAAGCACTCGGGCAGCGCCACGGCGGGCACGCCGGAGGAGATGGTCCGGTACGTGCAGTGCAGCGCGACCTCCAGGCCGCCGCCCATCGCCGCGCCGTTGACGAACGCGAACGACGGCACGTCCAGCTCGCCGAGGCGGCGGAACACGTCGTGCCCCAGTTTGCCGATCCGCAGCGCCTGGTCCCGCTCGGAGACCAGCGCGGCGCCCTTGAGGTCGGCGCCGACGGCGAAGACGAACGGCTTGCCGACGACGCCCACGGCCGCCAGGTCGCCGCGCCCGGCGACCGCGTCCAGGGCCTCGCCCAGCGAGGTGAGCCCGCCGGGGCCGAACGTCGACGGCTTGGTGTGGTCGAAGCCGTTGTCCAGCGTGATCAGGGCCATGACGCCCGCCCCGTACGGCAGCTCCACGTCGCGGACGGCCGCCCGGGTGACGACCTCGTCGGCGAAGATCTCCGCGATGTCGGTGCCGCTGCCGCCGGTACCCGTCTTGATGTCCGTCACTTCTCGCCCTCCCAGCCGAGGTTCTCCCAGATGACCGTTCCGCCCATGCCCAGGCCCACGCACATCGTGGTCACGCCGTAGCGGACGTCGGGGCGCTCGCCGAACTCGCGGGCGAGCTGCGTCATCAGGCGCACCCCGGAGGAGGCCAGCGGGTGGCCGAAGGCGATGGCGCCGCCGTAGGGGTTCACCCGGGGGTCGTCGTCGGCGATGCCGAAGTGCTCCAGGAACGCCAGCACCTGCACGGCGAACGCCTCGTTGATCTCGAACAGTCCCAGGTCGGAGATGGAGAGCCCGGCCAGGCGCAGGGCCCGCTCGGTGGACGGGATCGGCCCGACGCCCATCACCTCGGGGTCCACGCCCGCGAAGGCGTACGAGACCAGGCGCATCTTCGGCGCGAGGCCGAGCTCCTCCGCGACGTCGGCGGCGGCCACGACGCAGCCGGTGGCGCCGTCGTTGATGCCGGAGGCGTTGCCCGCGGTGACCCGGCCGTGCGGGCGGAACGGGGTCTTCAGCCCGGCGAGGGCCTCCAGCGTGGTGCCGGGACGCGGAGCCTCGTCGGCCGTGGCCAGCCCCCAGCCCTTCTCCGCGGACCTGGTCGCCATCGGGACCAGGTCCTCCTGGATCCTGCCGTCGGCGTACGCCTTGGCGACCTTCTCCTGGGAGGCGAGGGCGAAGGCGTCCGCGCGGTCCTTCGTGATGGAGGGGTAGCGGTCGTGGAGGTTCTCGGCGGTCATGCCCATGACGAGGGCGGAGCCGTCCACGAGCTGCTCGGCGAGGAAGCGGGGGTTGGGGTCGACGCCCTCGCCCATGGGGTGGCGGCCCATGTGCTCGACGCCGCCGGCGATGGCGACGTCGTAGGCGCCGAAGGCGATGCCGCCGGCGACCGAGGTCACCGCGGTCATCGCGCCCGCGCACATGCGGTCGATCGAGTAGCCGGGCACGGTCTTGGGCAGCCCGGCCAGGATCGCGGCGGAGCGGCCGAGGGTCAGGCCCTGGTCGCCGATCTGCGTGGTGGCCGCGATGGCCACCTCGTCGACGCGCTCGGGAGGCAGATTCGGGTTACGCCGGATCAGCTCGCGGATGACGCGGATCACCAGGTCGTCGGCGCGCGTCTCGGCGTACAGGCCCTTGGGGCCCGACCTGCCGAACGGTGTGCGCACACCGTCGACGAATACGACGTCACGAGAGGAAGGCACGGGTTCGCTCCTCGTTGCTGGATGGCTTCCCCACCATGCTACTCGTCAGTAACAACGCTTGGCGCGGCCGGGCGTGCGGGAGGTGGGTAAGTTGTCCCCAGGAGTGTGCGGGCTTACGCCCCACCTCGCGGGCCGTGCCCGGGGTGCGGGGCGAGGGGGAACGCGGGGGGAACTCCGATAGACGTTGGAAAACGGTTTCCGGGAGGTTGCCGGTGGTCACGCTCGAGGATGTCGCCCGGCACGCGGGCGTCTCGCTCGCCACGGCGTCGCGGGTGCTCAACGGCAGCACCCGGCAGGTGGGCGCCCCGCTGCGGGCCAAGGTGGAGCTGGCCGCCGCCGAGCTGGGATACCGCACCAACGTGGCCGCGCAGACCCTCGCCAGGGGTGCCAGCAACGTGATCGGCCTGGTCGTCCACGACCTCACCGACCCCTACTTCGCCGCGATCGCCGACGGGGCCATGCGGGTCGCCGAGAGCCAGGGGCTCATGGTCATGATCGGCACCACCCACCGCGACCCCGAGCGGGAGATCGCCTACGTCTCGACGCTCAACGCCCAGCGGGTCCGCGCCGTGCTGCTCGTCGGCTCCCGGGTCACCGACCCGGAGACGACCCGGCGGCTGCGGACCGAACTCGACCACTACCGGGCGTCCGGGGGCCGGGTCGCCTGCGTGGGCCAGGACCTGCTCGGCGTCGACACGGTGGTGCCGGACAACCGCCGGGGCGCCGCCGAGCTGGCCCGCGCCCTCGCCGGGCTGGGGCACCGCGACTTCGCGATCCTCGCCGGGCCCGACTGGCTGATCGCGCCCAGGGACAGGGTGGAGGGGTTCACCGGCGCGATCGAGGAGCTCGGGCTGCCCGCGCCGCGCGTCCTGCACGGTTCCTTCGACAGGGAGGGCGGCTACGCGGCGGCCACCCGGGTGTCCGGGGTCACGTGCGTCTTCGCCGTCAACGACGTGATGGCGGTGGGCGCCCTGGCCTCCTTCAGGGACCGGGGCGTCCGGGTGCCCGGCGACGTCTCCGTGGCCGGTTTCGACGACATCCTCACCCTGCGCGACCTGGTTCCCCCGCTGTCCACCGTACGGCTGCCGCTCGCCGACATGGGCGCCCGCGCGCTGGAGATGGCCCTCGGCCCGTCCGAGGGGGGCAGGGCCGAGGCCGTGACCATGACCGGCGAGGTGATCCTCCGGGAGAGCACCCGCGGCCCGGGGTGACACTCCGGGGGCGTCCGCGGTCCGGGGCGACACGGCTTCGTCGCGGCGGGCCGGTGGCGGGGGCGTGGCGAGCCCGTCACGGCGAACGCGTCAGGGCGACGCGGCGCGACAGGCGGCCCGGACCCCGGTGGGGGTCCGGGCCGATCGCGTCGTGGGGATACGCGGGGCGAGCAGGGTGGGGCGGGGCGGGGGTCAGCGCATGCCGGGAACGGGGTTTCCCTGCTCGTTGACCGGCGGGACCATGATCTGCCCGCGCAGCCAGCGGATCGTCCTGATGACCCCGTCGCCGTAGCCGGGGGAGTGCTGGCGGCCCCGGCCGAGCTGCCGGGAGACGTCCTCGGCCGCGCTCTCCTCCATGCCGAGGTTGAGGCCGGTCGGCCCGTGGATGGGGCGGGGCGTGTTGCGGACCGGGGATTTCCTGCGGGTGCCGAGCACCCATTCACACACGGCGATGGTGCCCGCGCACCATTCCTTCTCCCACTCGCCCGCGGCGTTGGGCCTGCCCTGGTGGGCCAGCTCGGCGATCCTGCCGATCTCGGCCTCGGTGCGCAGGATCACACCGCGCCCGCCGACCAGGTGTCCCCAGCCGTCCGAGGAGCGGCGGCCGGGGATGGGCAGCCCGTCCTTGGCGCCGATCAACCAGTTCAGGGTGCTGATGACCCCGTCGGCCGGCACGATCCGGCCCTCGCGCGGAACCCGCTCGGCGGCGTCGATCTCGGCGCGCGCCTCGGCGAGGGTGGGCGGGGATCCCGAGGAGGGGCGACCGCTGATCGGTGCCTGCTCCCGCTTGCCCAGGGCCCAGAGGATCGCCTCTCCCTGGCCGGAGGGGGCCGAGTCGGGGTTGGCGGCCTCCCACTCCCTGATCGCCTCCAGTACGGCCATCACATGTTCCGGCGGCCGCTGTATGGCGGGGCTGGCTTCGCTCTCTGCGGTCGTCATACCCCTACCGTACGAGTACCCGCCGTGCCGCTTCACCGTGAAGCGGTAATCCGGGCCCGGCGAACGCGTTTTCCTCCCCGCTGGAACGGTCCCCCGCCTCGAAACGCCGTGGCGGGGATCCGCGGGTCAATCTCCGACGAACTCGGCGAAGGCGGCCTTCACCCTGGCCAGGATCTCGTCGGGGTCGGCGGCCCACACGTCGGCGTTGAAGATCTCCACTTCGACGTCCCCCGTGTAGCCCGCCTCGGCCACCGCGCGGGTCATCGGGCCGAAGTCGATCACACCGTCACCCATGATCCCCCGGCCGAGCAGGACGTCGGCGGGGAGCGGCGACAGGAAGTCGCACACCTGGTAGCTCGCGATCCGGCCCGAGGCCCTCGCGATCTGCTCCAGCACCCGAGGGTCCCACCACACGTGGAAGGTGTCGACGACGACGCCCACCCGCTCGGAGGGGTGCGCCTCGGCCAGGTCGAGTGCCTGGCCGAGAGTGGACAGCACGGCCCGGTCGGCGCAGTACATCGGGTGCAGCGGTTCGAGGGCGAGCCGCACCCCGCGCTCACCCGCGTACGGGGCCAGCACGGCCAGCGCCTCGGCGACCCGCTCCCGCGCGGCGGGCAGGTCGCGGGAGATCGTGCCCGGCGGCTCGCCGGGCACCACGCCGGGCAGCCCGCCGACCACCATGACCAGGCAGGCGGCGCCCAGCGTCGCGGCCTCGTCGATCGCCCTGCGGTTGTCGTCCAGGGCCTCGGGGCCGCCGGAGGTGAGGAACCCGCCCCGGCACAGCGACGACACCCGCAGCCCGGCGTCCGCGACGAGCTTGACGGTCTCCTCCAGGCCCTGCGCGGCGACGTCCTGCCGCCACAGGCCGATGGCCTCGACGCCGTGCCGCACACATCCGTCGACGGCCTCGGCGACCGACCACCGCCTCGTGGTCCACTGGTTCAGCGAGAGACGGCTCGTACGCGCGCTCACAGGCCGTTCACCGCCAGCAGGGAGCGCATCCGGGAGACCGCCAGCTCGGGGTCGGCCAGCAGCCCGGCCCCGTCGGCGAGCCGGAACACCTCGGCCAGGTGGGGCAGGGAACGGGCCGCCTGGGCACCGTTGACCATGGTGAAGGCGTCCTGGTGGCCGTTGAGCCACGCCAGGAAGACGATGCCCGTCTTGTAGTTGTACGTCGGGGCCTCGAAGATCTTCCGTGAGAGCGGGACCGTGGGCTCCATGATCTCGTCGTAGCGGCCGAGGTCGCCCGCGTCGAGCGCCTCCAGGGCCGAGGCGGCGGCGGGAGCGATCGCGTCGAAGATTCCCAGGAGGGCGTGGCTGCCCGATTTGATGAGCGAGGGATAGTTGAAGTCGTCGCCGGTGTAGAGCCGCACGCCCTCGGGCAGCGCCGCGCGCAGCCCGATCTCGTGCTCGGCGTCCAGCAGTGAGACCTTCACCCCGTCCACCTTCGCCGCGTGGTCGCGGATCAGGGACAGGAACGACGCGGTGGCCTCGGGCACGTCCCGCGAGCCCCAGTAGCCCGCCAGGTTCGGATCGAACATCTCGCCCAGCCAGTGCAGGATCACCGGGCGGTCGACCTGGGAGAGCAACTCGCCGTAGACCCGGTGGTAGTCCTCCGGGCCCCGCGCGATCGCGGCCAGCCGGCGGCTCGCCATCACGATGACCCCGGCGCCCGCGTCCCGCACGGTCTCGATCTGCTCGGTGTAGGCCGCCACGACCTCGTCCAGGGTCCGGGCGTGCGGGGCCTGGTCGGTGCCCGCGCCGCAGGCCACCAGCGCCGCCGGGTCGCCGAAGGTCTTCGCCTCGGTGGCGCTGCGCCGGATCAGCTCGCGGGTGGCCGCCCAGTCGAGCCCCATGTTGCGCTGGGCGGTGTCCATCGCGTCGGCGACCCGCAGCCCGTACGACCACAGGTGGTGCCGGAAGCGCAGGGTGGCGTCCCAGTCGACGGCGGCGGGGGAGCCCGGGGTGTTGTCGCCGAGCGGGTCGGCGACCACGTGGGCGGCGGCGTAGACGACGCGGCTCGCGGCGGGGCCCGCGGGCCTGGTCCAGGTGACCGGCTCGCGCAGGGTGTGCTCCCCGCCGGGCAGCGCGATTCTCGGCGCGGCCATCACGGCTCCACCGGCAGGCGGCGGCCCTCGGCGGAGGAGCGCAGGCCCAGCTCGGCGAGGCGGACGCCGCGCGCGCCCGAGGCGAAGTCGTAGGGGAAGGGCGCGTCCTCGGCCACGTGGCGGACGAACCGCTCCCACTGGATCTTGAAGCCGTTGTCGAACTCCGTGTTGTCGGGCACCTCCTGCCAGCCGTCCCTGAAGCGGGCGGTGGCGGGCAGGTCGGGGTTCCAGACCGGCTTGGGAGTGGTGGCGCGGTGCTGGATCCGGCAGTCGCGCAGGCCCGCGACGGCGCTGCCGTGTGTGCCGTCCACCTGGAACTCCACCAGCTCGTCGCGGTTCACCCTGACGTTCCAGGAGGAGTTGATCTGCGCGATGATCCCGCCCTCCAGCTCGAACACCCCGTAGGCGGCGTCGTCGGCGGTGGCCCGGTAGCGATCGCCCCGCTCGTCCACCCGCTCGGGGATGTGGGTGACGGCCTGGGCGTAGACCGAGGTGATCCGGCCGAACAGGTTCTCCAGCACGTAGGCCCAGTGCGGGAACATGTCGAGGACGATGCCGCCGCCGTCCTCGGCGCGGTAGTTCCACGACGGGCGCTGCGCGTCCTGCCAGTCGCCCTCGAACACCCAGTAGCCGAACTCGCCGCGCACCGACAGGATCCGGCCGAAGAAGCCGCCGTCGATCAGCCGCCTGAGCTTGAGCAGGCCGGGCAGGAAGAGCTTGTCCTGCACGACGCCGTTCTTCACGCCCCTCGCGGTCGCGGCCTCGGCCAGCGCCAGCGCGTCCTCGTATGTCTCGGCGGTCGGCTTCTCCGCGTAGACGTGCTTGCCCGCCTCGATCGCCGCGAGCACGGCCTTCACGCGGGCCTGGGTGATCTGGGCGTCGAAGTAGATCAGGTTGGTGTCGTCGGCGAGGGCGGTGTCGAGGTCGGTGGTCCAGGACTCGACGCCGTGCTCCTCCGCGAGCCTCCGCAGCTTCTCGGCGTTCCGGCCCACCAGCACCGGCCTGAGCAGGACCCTCCCACCGTCCGACAGTGTCACGCCGCCCTGCTTGTTGATCGCCAGGACGGAGCGGACCAGGTGCTGGCGGTAGCCCATGCGGCCCGTGACACCGTTCATCACGACGCCGATGCTTCGCGGGGACATCTTTCTCCCACCTCCAAGGAAAGCGCTTTCCTTTTCACCGTACGACAGCCGTCCCACCTGCGGCAAGTGTCGGAGGGAAGGAGGTTCGCGGTGGGGCGCGCGAGCCCCGGCGGCGGCCGGTCCGGGAGTGGCGCGCGCCCCTCCCGTGGTGCGGGACCGGTAAGCTCCGATCACCGATCGTCCGGAGGTGGAGGCAGGTGTCGGCCATCCGGCTGCTGGTGCTCGGGGCCGTCCGCGAACGTGGCCGGGCGCACGGTTACCAGGTGCGTGGCGATCTGGAGAGCTGGGGCGCGCACGAGTGGTCCACGGCCAAGCCCGGCTCGATCTACCACGCGCTCAGGCAGATGGCCAAGCAGGGGCTGCTGCGCGCCCACGAGATGGCGCCGAGCGCCGCGGGCGGGCCGCCGCGCGTGGAGTACGAGCTCACCGACGAGGGTGACGCGGAGTTCCTGGGCATGTTGCGCACGGCCCTGGCCAGGCACGACCAGAAGATCGACGAGCTGACGGCCGGGGTGGGTTTTCTCACCTGCCTGCCCAGGGAAGAGGTGATCGCGCTGCTGAGGGAGCGGCTGGCGGCCCTCGACGGCTGGCGTTCGGAGGTCGCCCGCCAGTGGTCGTCCGAGGAGGCCGACTCCCAGGAGTGGGAGCCGATCGCCGAGATCATGCGGCTCTGGACGCACTTCTCCGGCAGCGGCGCCGAGTGGACCCGCGGGCTGATCGAACGCCTGGAAAAGGACGCGCGCACGTCCTGAGCGGGGTCGCGCCGATGATGACGGCGGGGCGTTCCCGCCGGGGGTGTCTCCGTGCGCGGGTGCTTCCGTGCGGGCGTTCGCGTGTGGGTGTTCACGTGCTTGCGCGGTTCCGCGCGTGGTCATTTCCGTGCGGGGCGTTCGCGTGCGGGCGTTTTCGTGCGGGTGTTTTCGTGCGGTGCGCGGTAATCCGGGAGGCGCGGCCCCGCCGTCGCCGCTACACTCGAACCCAGCTAGTAAAATTTGACTACCGCTCAGCCGGAGGAGCCAGATGGCCGACGAGATAACCGTGCCGATCCTGCCCTGCCGATCGATCGACGAGGTCGAGGAGTTCTACGTCGCGCTGGGTTTCACCAGGACCTACCGCCAGGTCCGCCCCAACCCGTCCCTCGGCCTGCGGCGGGAGGACATCCACCTGCAATTCTGCGGCATCCCGGGTTTCGTCGCGGAGGACTCCTACGGCAGCTGCATCGTCAGCGTCCCCGACACCGGGGTTCTCTTCCACGCCTTCGCCGAGGGCCTGCGATCGGCGTACGGCAAGCTCCCCGTCTCCGGGATCCCCCGGATAACCAGGCCGAGGAAGCGGAAGAACGCCGACGACCTCGCCGGGTTCACGATCGTCGACCCGGGAGGGAACTGGATCCGCGTCTTCCCCTCGTCCAAGGACGCGTCGTCCAAGGACGCGAGCCAGGAGGAACCTCCGGCCGGCAAGCTCGCCACGGCGCTGCGGAACGCCGTCGTCGTCGGCGACTCCAAAGGCGATCACCGGCAGGCCGCCAAGATCCTCGACGGCGCGCTGGCGCGAGCGGGGGACGCGCCGGACGCGGAGCTCGTCGAAGCGCTCCTCTACCGCGCCGAGATAGCCCTGACGCTCTCCGACCGCGAGCGGGCGGGCGAGCTGCTGGCCCGCGCGCGGGCGATCCCCCTGGAGGCCGCGGAGCGGGAGCGGCTGGCCGAGGCGCTGGCCGGTGCCGACGACCTCGAGGCGATCCTGTCGTCCGGCTGAGCCCCTCCGGGACCGGCCCGCCGGGTCCCGAAGACCTGCCGGGCCGGGGCCCGCGGAAGGCTCTCCTGTCGGCCGGAGGAGCTCCGGAAGGGTTCTCCCGTGGCCGGTCGAGCCCGGAGCGACCCCGGCGTTTTTCGAGGAAACTCCGGTGTTTACGGGATCTTCACGACGCGTTCGCGGGGAGAAGGACGGCCCCCGAGTGTCCCCGCGTCGTGTCGTCGCAGATCAAGCACGTCCGACGTTGGATCAGGGCAGTATCCGACCAAGCGTGTCCTGACTCGTCGTCAAAGCATGACATTTCCGCATTTGTCATGAGTTGAGACGTTCCGTCTGTCCTCCTCTCGCCGTGCCCAGACCCCCCGACTGGCCGAGGTGGAGCGACAGAAGGGGCCACTCGTGAAACGAGTCGTCACCGGGATCTCCGCCACCCTCACGGCAATCCTCCTCACCGCCTCCCTGACAACCGGGACGGCGTCGGCGACCCCGCCCAACATCCCCTCCGCGGCCACCGCCGCGAGCAGGCTCGCGACCCTCACCGTCGCCGCCGAGACGAACCAGTCCTCCTACAACCGGTCGCTGTTCAACCACTGGATCACCATCAGCGGCGCCTGCAACACCAGGGAGACGGTGCTCAAGAGGGACGGTACGGGAGTGGTCGTCGACTCCAGCTGCGCGGCCACCTCCGGCCGCTGGTACTCCCCGTTCGACGGCGCCACCTGGACCGCCGCGAGCGACGTCGACATCGACCACATGGTGCCGCTGGCCGAGGCGTGGCGTTCGGGCGCCTACGCGTGGACCAGCGCGCAGCGCCAGTCGTACGCCAACGACCTGGGCGGCCCCGAGCTGTGGGCGGTGACCGACAACGTCAACCAGACCAAGGGCGACCAGGACCCCTCGACGTGGCAGCCGCCGCTGGCGAGCTTCGACTGCACGTACGCCAGGGCGTGGATCCAGGTGAAGTACTACTGGAAGCTGACCCTGCAGAGCTCGGAGAAGAGCGCCCTTCAGGGCATGCTCGCGAGCTGCTGAGCGCCTCGTCCGGCGGCCGTGTCGATCCCGGTCCTCCCGTCGCGGCACGGTGAGCGTCCCGCCGTCCTCCGCGGGCGGCGGGCGCCCCGGGCCCCGCGCGAGAACGGCGAGTGTCCCGTCTCCTCCGGGTGAGAGGACGGGACACTCGCCGTTTCACGTGACGGGAGATCCCCGGATCCCGCGCCCCGGCTCAGGGGTGGGGGCGGGACCGGGGACCTCCCGTCACGCGCCGGTCAGGCCGTACGGCCAGGGAGGGAAGAGGTCACGGGGCCGCGATGGTGTACGTCGCGCCCGCCTGGGTCGGGAAGGTGATCACGTTGTTGGTCACGGTGTGGGCCACCGTGCCGCCGCCGACCCGGTTGACCACGATCGTCTGGCCGGGCCAGGGGTGCTGCAGGCGCACCTGGCGGCCCGCCTCGCTGGTGATGTCGACGTAGGTCACGCGCCCGCCGGAGAACGCGCCGGAGACGACCAGGGCGTCCTTCTCCCGCAGCTTGACGAAGCTCGCGTTCCTGTTCGACGGCCAGACGGGGAACACCCGCATGACGCCGCCGTCACTCTGCAGCATCAGGTTGTTGACCGCCTCGATCGCCCCGGCCTTCTCGGTCCCGTGGTTGGGGTCCCGGATGAGCAGGTTGGCGTCCATCTTGGTGCTGATCTGGTTCTTGAGCCTGTCGATCAGGCTCTGGGCCGGGTAGCCCACCCGCGCGGCCTGGGTGAACACCTTGGGGAAGCTGTTGTCCTGGCCCCAGGAGTTCATCGCGTCGAGCGTGTCGATCGCGGTCTGCCGGTCGGCCGCCGGGGAGTTGATCCCGAGGGCCTCGCCGGGGTGGACGAACTCCAGGTTGACGGTGTTGTCGCCCGGCCGGATGGCCCGGCCGTCGCTGAGCGTGCCCGGGTCGGCCAGCGCGTAGACCCTCTTGCCGTTGTGGGTCGTGGTCGGGATCGGCGCCAGGCGCTGCAGGATGTTCGTCCAGGTGGCCCGGTCGCCCGCGTCGACGCCGAGCTCCGTGCTCGCCTCGATCAGCGTCGACAGCAGGTTCCGCAGCAGCCCGAGGTCGGCGCTGGAGTTGCGTCCCCAGGTGCCCTCGTGCGGCCCGCCGTAGAGGTTGTAGCGCTGCGCCCCGGCGTCGTAGTCCAGGTAGTGCTGGAAGAAGGCGGCGACCTCCTTCATGAAGGGGTACGCCTTCGACGTCAGGAAGGTCCGGTCCCTGGTGTAGTCGTAGTAGGAGATGTACTGCGAGACGGTGAACAGCGAGTTGACCACCTGCTGGTGGTAGTTGTCGTCGGCGGTGGCGCCGAAGGGCGCGATGCCGACGGGGAAGAGCACGCCGCTGGGCACGCCGCCGCTGGGGAAGCGGGCGCCGATGTAGTCCGGCTTGACCCGCCTCAGGTCCTGCTGCGCCCGCCGCCTGGCCTCGGGCAGGTAGGCCTGCACCAGGTCGTAGTACGGCAGGGCGAGGTCGGTCCTGTTGCTGGAGTAGACGCCGTAGAAGTTGGCCATCCAGTTGTAGTTCAGGTGCATGTCACCGCTGAACTGGGGCGAGTCGGTGGTGGCCCAGACGCCGTAGAGGCCGGGGGCCGTCTTGCCCGCGCGGCTGGAGGAGCCGATCAGGTACAGCGATCCGTAGTAGTACCTCTCCAGCACGTCGTCGTTGAGGTCGACGTACGACTTGAGCCAGTACTGCTTCCACCACTCGACGTGCGCGTTGTACTGCGTGTCGAGCGACCCGGCGCTCTGGCCGTCGGCCAGCGCGCGGGCGGCCGGTGCCGGGTCCGCCGGGTTCTGGCCGCCACCGGCGACGGCCGTCACGACGCGGACGGTCTGGCCGGGCGCCAGGTCGAAGACCGTCGTCGCCGCCGCGCCCGAGGCGGTGGGGGTCCCCACCGGGTTCGCGCCGATCAGCCGGGTGGCGAGGGAGGCCCGGGAGACCCACCTCGACCCCGAGGGGGTCTGGCGCGTCGCCCACGTCGTGGTGCCCGAGACGCCCGCCGTGTTGGTGAAGCCCGTCCTGGGGGCGGGCGATCCGGCGGAGGTCTGCGCCTTCAGCCGCACGGTGGAGGAGCCGAGCGACTGGATCTGGGTGACCACGAGGTTGTCGTTGGCGCCGGTCCAGGTCTTCATGGCCACCGGCACGCCGCCGATGGTCATCGAGGTGTCGACCTCGCCCTTGAGGATGTTCTGCTCCTCGAGGAACGGCCCGGACGGCTGGGTGGGCCCTCCGGCCCCGTACAGCTCGATCTGGCCGATGCGGGCGCGGGGGTTGGCGGTGGAGTCCGGGGTCGTGCCCTGGGTCGGCTCGGTGATGTTCAGCCGCACGTAGCGGGCGCTGACCGAGGCGATCGTCCGGTCGCTCACCGCGCCGGTGTTGCCGGTCACCGTGTCCACGGTGGACCAGGTGCTGTTGTTGGAGCTCACCGAGACGGTGAAGTTCCTGGTGTTGTTGGCCGTCTCGGCGGGCCGGGCGGCGGAGTCGTGCCTGACGACGTAGCGGGTGAAGGTCTTGGCGGATCCCAGGTCGAGGGTGATCGTCTGGGGCTTGCCGACCTCGGAGACCCAGCCCTCGTACCCGGAGCCCCAGCCGCCGTTGACGGCCCGGCTCGGCGGGAAGCTCGGGTGGGAGCTCGACGCCGTCGCCGAGGCGCCCAGCGCGAGGTTGCCCGAGGAGCCCGTGCCGCCGTTGGGGGAGATGGAGACCGAGCCGAGGGAGACCAGGGAGGGGTTGGGGTTGCCCGCCCAGAAGTTGCCCTTGGTGATGTGGAAGGTCTTGAAACCGTCACCTCCTGCGGAGGTGACGCCGACGTCGCCGTTGCCGAGCAGGGCGGTGCTCGGCACGGTGTTCGACACGGCGCCGGTGTACGCCTGGTTGGTCCATCTGCCCTTGATGCCGGAGAGCAGCTGCTGGACCTCGGTCCACTGCTGGGCGGGGGAGGGGGGCGCGGCCTGGGCCGGGGTGGCCGTCACGAGCGTGGCCGCGAGCGCGGCGGCCAGCGCGGCGGCGAGGAGGTGTCTGAGACGGGGTTGCCTTGTTCCGCTCACGGGGGGTGTCCCTTTCGTGGGAGTGCGGTGGCTTTCTTGATGCTTCTGCTGGTCCCGGGGTCGTCGCCGCCGGGCCGGTGGCGGTGTGTACGGGTCTGTGGCGGCTCCTGTTCTGCCCGGGTCAGTGCCGGTGGGTGTGGTCGGGTTGCCGGATGTCGCCGGGATGCTCGAAGCCCGGCAGGAGGACGGCCCTTGCGCACCGCGCGTCCACCCACAGCGCGAAGCTCCGGCGGCGCCCGGCCTCCAGCAGGTCGGCCCTGATGCGCGGGGCGGCCCGCTGGAGCGTGACGGTCCCCGCCTGGAGCGGGCCCGTGACGAAGGTGTGGCGCTCGATCGGGCCCACGACGGCGCCCTCGGGCGCCGCGAACAGCGCCCTGTCGATCGCCTCGGCGAACTCACCCTGGCGCACCAGGTAGCGGCGCCCGCCGTTGACCGGCCGGTCGTCGTGGTGGTGGGTCACCATGCGGGCGGGACGGCCCCGGTACCTGTCCTGGTTGGCGGCGTAGTAGGCCGCCACCTCGCGGTCGCCGACGGTGACGCCGGAGGTCATCTCCCGGTAGAGGGCCTGCGCGAGCGGACTGGCCGCCAGGACGGCGGCCAGCACGCTCCCGAGCTCCAGGCGCGCGGTGGCGTCCAGCTCCAGCGGGGGCTCCGGGGGCTCCGGGGGCTTCGAGGGATCGCAGGCCGCGCTCAGGCCGCGCCGCGCCGCCTCGTCGGCGACGACCTGCTCGGTGACGAGCAACTGGACGGCCCAGCGGCGCAGCTGGCGGCCCTCGGTCGTGCCGTCGGCGGGCAGCAGGGGGCCGCGCGGCCCCGCCCGCAGCAGCCGGACACGCTCCTCGACCCGGGCCACCGTCACGGGCGTCTCCCCGACCCAGGCGGCGACCGGGGACGTCTCGTGGACGTGCGCGGTGGTCGCGTGCGTCTGGTGGGCGTGCGCGCCGGTCACGGGCGTCGCGTGCGTGTGGTGGGCGTGCGCGGCGGTCACGGGCGTCTCCCCGGTGCGGGCGGTCGCGGGCGTCTCGTGGAGGTACGCGGCGGTCATCCGTCCTCCCGTACGAGCAGTGGCACCGCCGGGGAGTACGAGAGCCCGCCGAACCACATGCACTTGAGCAGCACCCACCACGACCCCGGCCTGGCGCCCGGTGGTACGGCGACGTCGATGTGGAGTTCCGTGCCGCCGCCCGCCGCGACCGCGAGGGGGTGGGACGACGTCCGTACCGCGTCCCACGTCCCCCACGGGCTGATCACCTGGGCCTCGCCCCTGATGTCGAAACCGGCGTGGTTGCGCAGTACGGCGGTGAGCCGCCCGCTCCGTCCCGGCGCGAGGGTGAGTCCCTCCCCGGGCAGCTCGACCTCCAGCAGCCCGGCCCGCCCGCCCGGCGCCGGCCGGCCGTGGCCGTCCACGAAGACGACGTCCTCGTGCACCTGGCCGCCGTGGGTGAGCTGCGCGGCGATCACGTGCGGCCCCTCACCGGCGTCCGGGGCGGGGGTGACGTCCACCTCGAAGGAGGTCCAGCCGCCGGGGCCCAGCAGCACCGGCCGGTCGCCGGGGTCGGCGTCCCAGCCGGGCGGGGTCACGATCCTGAGGTGGCCCTCGGCGTCGGCGTCGACGAGGTCGGAGGCGAGGGTCACGCTCAGCCGGGAACCGGCCCCCGGGTCGCCGGACGGCCGCAGGCTGACGCTCATCGGCTGGTAGCCCAGCGGCGCCGATCCCCGGTTGTGCAGCCAGTATCGGGAGAAGACCGGCTGCGCGGCCTCGGCCGAGGGGCCCAGCGCCCCGCCGGGCGCGCCCAGGTCCGCGGAAGCCTCCGTGACGGTCTCAGTGGAAGCCTCAGGAGAGACCAGGTGCGCCGCGGAGACCGGATCGGGGACCTGCGGCTGCAGGGCGTACGTCGTGACGCCGCTGGGACCGAGTTCCCCGTGCAGGACGCCGTCCAGCGTCTTGGCCGCGCTGCCCTCCACCTCCAGCACGTCGGCGACGGCCGCCTGGACGAACGGGACGTGCGACCTCAGGCGCAGGGTGGTGTGGCGGCCGTGCGGCTCGTACAGCCGCGCGCTGACGCCCCGGCGGGGGTCGGCGGCGCGCCCGCTGCCGTGCGCCGTCGGGTTGCCGCCCGCCTTGAACGCGGCGAGGACGGCCGCGCCCTGGGGTTCGACCGAGAGCAGCGACGCGGAGGCGGGCAGGGCGCCGGGGTGCGCGTCCTCGACGACGGCCCGGAGCGGGTGGTTGAAGTCGTGCGCCCTGGCCACCAGGCCCGTGTCACGCCAGTCGCCCCGGCCACCGGCCAGCGCGTAGTCGAAGGAGTGGCTCCAGTGCTGGAGCTGGAACCCGCTGCCGTCGGGCGTCGTGCGCCTCGGCGGGTCGATCCAGACCCCGGAGGGCCAGCCGGTGCACGAGCGCATGAGCGACAGGTGCATCCGCCCCTCGGTGTCGACGGCGAAGCCGGGCACCCCCCGGTTCAGCACGGCCACGGTGTGGTTGTCGAGGAAGCCCTCTCCCGACAGCTCGCGCGGCTGCGTCACCTCGATCTGGGAGTCGGCCAGGTCCGCGACGACCCCGGCCAGCGCCTCCTCGACGTCGTGCGCCGCGATGACGAGCACCGGCAGGTCCGCGGGGGCACGCAGGTCGGCGTCGGGCCGGAACAGCTCGGCCGGGCCGCGGCCCGCAGGGATCCACAGCAGCGCCCGCCCGCCGGTCGCGAGCTGCCGGTCGAACTCCTCGCGGTAGCGGTCACCGGCGGCCTCCAGGACGGCCGCGGTGAACGCGTTCTCCCCAGGGCCGCCGACGGCGATCCGCACGTCCGGCAGGTTCGAGTCGAACGCCAGCAGGCCGTAGCGGTTCCCGCCCGCGTACGAGCAGGTCGAGGTCACCCCCGACCGCGCGAGACCGACGGCCAGGGCCCGCCCGAGCCCGGCGGTGTCGTCCTCCTCGGGGACCACGATCTCGGCGATCCCGATGGCGCGCGACCCCGTGGAGACCCCGTCGGCGTCGCGCAGCGCGACCCTGGCCGCCGAGCTCAGCCCGAACCACTGGTAGGCCGGGTTGTCGAGGGTCCACGGGTGCCGGGCGGCGTCGACGTCGGGGTGGGCGAACGGGCGGCCGACGACGGCGTGCCCCACCTCGGAGACGGGGAGCGCCCCGGGGACGGCGCACGGCCAGCGCAGCCGCACCAGCTTGTCGTCGCCGTCGAAGGTGTCGACGTGGGTCACGCAGTCCACCCGGTCGATCCCGTGCCACAGCGTGACGACCTGGGTGTAGGTGAGCGGCCCGACCGCCCCGGTGACCGTGACCCGCCGCCCGGCCGGTGACTCCTCGGCGACGACCGTGTGCGCGGGGGCCGAGGCGGAGCCGACGGACGTGCCGTTGGGGATCAGGTGCCAGGGGCCCTCGCGGAAGGCCGGGTGCTCGGAGTACTCGTCGTACACCACGATCTCGTTGCCCAGCCCGCCCGGGGTGAGCAGCTCGCGCCCGGTGGCCAGGTCGACCAGGCTCCGTACGGCGCCGCCGCGCTCGGGGTCGACGGTGAGCCGGTGGTACTCGTTGGCGATGGTGAGCGTGTCGACCGGCCGCCACCCCCGGGGCTCGTCCGCGACGGTGATCCCGGCGGGCCCGGTGACCAGCCGGTAGGTGCGGTAGCCGACCGAGGGCACCCCGGCGGCGACGAACACCACCTCGGCGGTGCCGTCCCCGAGGTGCTCGACGACCGAGGGCACGGCCTCGCCCGCGTCGTCGACGACGCCGTGGAACGGGGCGGGCACGGTGACGCGGACCACGTCGGTGCGCGTCCAGGCCAGGGCGTTGAACACCGTGACGGCGCGGCCCTCGCCCCGGGTGTCGACGCGGGCCGACAGGTGCCGCAGCGCGGCGTCGTGGACGGTCAGCGACAGGTCGAACGCCTCGCGCCAGCCGGCCAGCAGGTCGAGGTAGACCTGGTCGGACTCGGTCCCGGTGATCGCGTCGTGGTGCGCGCCGTAGACGAGCTGGCGCCAGGCCTTGTCCAGCGCGGCCTCGGGGTAGGCGGCGTCCCCGGCCAGGCAGGCCAGCGTCGCGAACTTCTCCGCGTCGAGCAGCAGGTTCTCCGCGGCCCGCTGCGCGAGCTTGGTGTCGATGTAGGAGACGTCCTTGCCGGTATAGATCGGGTTCATGTCGCGCGTCTGCGGCGACAGCCGCCTGCCGGTGGCCGCCAGCTCCGCGGTGACCGCGGAGAAGAAGTCGCGGGGCAGCGCGCTCACGAACCGGGGCCAGGTGTAGCGGGCGTTCCAGTCGCGGTGGATCGCGGTGACCCACTTGTTCGGCGGGCTGTAGTCGGTGCCGACGGGCAGCAGCACGTTGCGGGTGGCGGCCACCGTCTTCATCCGCAGGAACAGCCGGTAGACCGACTCCTCGGCGGCCGGGAGGGTCTCCGCGGAGTCCATCGACCACCCGGCGCTGTAGTGGGCGGCCATGTAGCTGGTCAGCAGGCCCCGGCCGCTCGGCGAGATCCACTCGAACTCGCTGCGGAACTGCATGCCCGCGGGCTCCGCCTGCGGGGTGTCGTACGTGCCCATGGTCAGGCTGGGCCCCCACTGGTGGAAGGGGCCGCGCGCCCAGGAGCTCGACGTCAGCCCGGCGTCGGCCATCAGGCCGGGGAACTGCGGGTCGTGCCCGAACGCGTCGAGCTGCCAGGCGGTGGCGGGGTCGCCGCCGAGGATGTCGCGCTGGAAGCCCATGCCGTAGACGGCGTTGCGGATCGTGGTCTCCGCGCCGGTGAGGTTGGTGTTCGGCTCGTTGTAGGTGCCGCCCATGATCTCCAGGCGGCCCTCGGCGATCAGGTTCCGGACGACCTGGCGGTTCTCCGGGAAGGTGTCCCAGTACGGCTTGAGGTAGTCGACCTCGGCGAGCACGAAACGGTAGTCCGGGTCGCGCCGGGCCAGTTCGAGGTGCGCGTCGATCAGGTGGAAGCCGGTGAACTGGAAGCTCATCCGGTCGGGCTGGGCGCCGGGCAGGGCGTCCCACTCGCTGGTGTATCCGGCCTGGGTGTTCCACCACACCGGGTCGTAGTGGAAGTGCGACACCATGTACACGGTCCAGCCGGGCTCCGCCACGGTGAGCGTGCCGGACGCCACGGCCCGCTCACCGCCCGCCGTCACCTCGACGGCGACCTCGACCCGCGTGCCGACCGGCGCGTCCGTACGCACCGGCACCTCCAGGACCTCCGCGCCCCCGGAACCCGCCGCCGAGGGCGGCGCCGACAGCGTCGTCAGCGTGCCGCGCGCCCCTCCGGTGACCGTCACCTCCAGCCGCCCGGACGGGGCGGCCCCGGCCGTGCGGACACGCAGGATCTGGCACGGATCGCCTTCCGGGCCGGTGAAGAGCTCGGTGGACTCCACGGAGCCAATCGTCAACATTCAGCGCCTTTGCATGGTCGGGACGGGGGAGGGCGTGCGCGTACGGAGGCGGGTGTCCGGGGGCTCCTCAGCCCTTGATCGCCCCGCCGGTGAGCCCCTTGACGAAGCTGCTCTGCAGGGCCAGGTAGAAGACGAGGATCGGCAGCGTGGCGAGGAACATGAAGGCGAAGACCGAGCCGAAGTCCGACTGGTGCTCGCCGATCGCCCGGTAGACGCCGACCGTGACGGTGGTGCCGCTGTCCGGCCCCAGGACGATCAGCGGGGTGAGGAAGTCGTTCCAGATCCACACGCCGAGGAAGATCAGGACGCTCGCCGAGGCCGGGCGCAGCAGCGGGAAGACCACCTGCCAGAAGGTGCGGAAGGTGCTCGCGCCGTCGAGCCTGGCGGCCTCCTCCAGCTCCAGCGGGACCGACTTGACGAACCCCATGAAGAGCAGCACCCCGAACGGCACGTAGTAGCCGAGGTTGACCAGGATCAGCCCCGGCGCCGTGCTCATCAGGCCCAGCGTCCGCAGCACCATGGTGATCGGGGCGAGGATGACCGGCGAGGGGATGAGCAGGCCGCACAGCAGCGTCACCATCACCACCTTGGCCAGCAGGTGCCTGGAGCGGGCGATGTAGTGGCCGAGCATCGCCGACAGCACCGTCAGGATGGTGATCGAGATCGCCGTCACCGCGATGCTGTTGACCAGGCCGTACACGAACAGGTTGTCCGGGCGCGACAGGACGGCGGCGATGTTGTCCATGGTCGGCGGCGACGGCAGGCCCGCCGGGTCGGGCACGATGTCCGCGCCGTGCTTGAAGACGTTGACCAGCACCAGGTAGAGCGGCATGAAGAACACCGCGCTGACGAACAGGGCGACCACCGGGCGCAGCCAGGGGACACGGGTGTCGTTCACCGGGTCACCTCCCGTCGTTGCAGCACGCGGAGCACGAACACCGAGACGCACGCGACCAGCACGAGCATCACCGCGGCCATCGCCGAGCCGTAGCCGACGCGGTTGCCGTTGAAGGAGGTCTGCACCACCTGGAAGGCCATGGTGGTCGTGGTCCCCGTTCCCGGCCCGCCGTTGGTGATGACCTGGATCTGGTCGTACGCCTTGAACCCGGTGATCAGCAGCATCACCGTGTTGATGGTGAGCGCCGGGGCGAGCATCGGCCAGGTGACGTTGCGGAACCGGGCCAGCGGGCCGCACCCGTCGATGGCCGCCGCCTCCTGCAGCTCGCGCGGCACGCCCTGCAGCCCGGCGAGGTAGACCACCACGCAGAAGCCGAGCATCTGCCAGGTGATGACCCACGCGATCGTGTAGAGCGCGATGCCCGGGTCGGACAGCCAGCCGGGCGGGTCCTCGACACCCAGGCCGCGCAGCGCGGAGTTGAGCAGGCCGTCGTCGGTGAGGACGACCTGCCAGATGACGCTCACCACCACCGAGCTCAGCACCACGGGGGTGAAGAACACCCCGCGCAGCGCGACGTAGAGCCGGGTGGGCCGGTCGAGCAGCTGCGCGATCAGCAGGCCGCCCACGTTGGCCAGCACCATCACGATGACGGTCACCACGATGGTGTTCGCCAGCGCCCTGAGGAACTCGGCGTCGTCCAGCAGCTCCATGTAGTTGCGCAGCCCCACCCACGTGGTCGGCGGGTTGAACGGGTTGCGGTTGGTCAGGCTGTAGTACGCCGTCATGCCGATCGGCACCAGGACGAACAGCAGGTACGCCAGCAGGCCGGGAAGGGCGAACAGGGCGAAGGTGGTGATCCTGCCGCTCACCAGCCGCCGGCCGCGCGGTGGCCGGCGGCGGGTGGGGGCGGGGGCGAGGGTGAGGCCGTCCGGGGAGGGCGGGCGGTGCGCCGCGGGAGGGTCCCCGCCGCGCACCCCGTGTCGCGTGTCTGTCATGGCGCTACTGCGTCGCCTTCGCCCACTGGTCGTCCAGGTAGGCCGTGAACTCGGAGGTCGGCTTCTCGCCGGTGATCAGGTCCTGGACCGCGACGGCGGTCTTGTCGGCCAGGCCGGGGGGCAGCGAGCCGTCCCCGGTCTCCTGGGAGAAGGCGTTGACGATGGCGTTCTCCGCCATGCCCCGCTCGTAGATCTCGACGGTCGCCTTGTAGACCGGGCCCATGTCCGCCGGGGGCTTGTAGCCCTTGATCGCCGGGATCGAGCCGTCGGCCTTGACGAAGGCGTCGTTGTTCTGCTGGTCCTCGTCGAAGGCGAGCGCCCACTTCTTGGCCAGGTCGACGTTGGCCGCGGTGGCACTGACGGAGGTGCCGCCGCCGGTGAAGGTCGGCACGACGAGGGAGCCGTCGTCGGAGGGCCAGGGGAAGGCGCCGATCTCGAAGTCGGGCTTCTTGTTGTCGGCCGAGGTCGCGAACCAGGAGCCCATGGGGTACATGGCGCCCTTGCCGTCGCGGAAGGCCTGCTCGGTGTCGGCGTACGAGCGGCTCAGGCCCGCCGGGTCGATGTAGCCCTGCTTCGCCAGGTCGGCGATCTTCTGGGCGGCCGAGGTGAAGGCGGGGTCGGTGAACTTCACCGAGCCCGTGGCCCGCTGCGTCAGCCAGTCGGGGGTCTTCTTGTAGACGTCCGTGGCGACGGTGCCGGTCAGCGGATACATGTCCGCCCAGGTGTCCGCGCCACCGCCGCCGACCACGAACGGGGTGATCTTCTTGGCCTTCAGCTTGGCGGAGATGTCCAGCATCTGCTGGTATGTCGTCGGCGTCTCGGTGATGCCCGCTTCGGCGAACTGGGTCTTGTTGTAGTAGACCACCGGGATGACCTGCGTGTTGTACGGCAACTGGTAGATCTTGCCCGCGACGGCGCCCGCGGTCGGCGCGACGAAGTTCTTGAGCTCGTCGGCGGTGAAGGCCGCGAACTTGCCCGCCTCGGCGAAGCCGGCCGGGTTGACCGACTGGAGGATGTCCGGGAGGTTCCCCGAGGCGTCCAGCTGCTTGGCGTAGCCGGTCCGGTCCACGTTCGGCGTCACGAGCTTCTTGATGGTCACGCCGGGGACCTTCGCGGACGCCCGCGCGATCGCCGCGTCCCAGAACGCCGCGTCGAGGTTCGGCGTCTCGAACACCAGGAAACTCAGCGTGACGTTTCCGCCACCGGCGGCGGGCTTCTCCGCCTCGGCACCCATGCCACACCCGCTCACGGCGAGTAGTGTGACCAGGCCAACTGCTATTGATCTACGCAAAGCGCAGCCCTCCTTGCTCCGGCGTCGAGTGTATGAGCCGGAGGCGAGATAACGTTATCTCGAAGGGTAGGGTGTTACCGCCAGGTTTCAAGAGGTGACTTCGCAACGAGTTAGTCACGTCGGGTGGATGAACACGAGGGTGGCCGATCGGGCCGATCCTCCCGATGATGGGAGCCGGTGGAGACTCGTGACAGGCTCGTGGGGGCCTGCCGGGGGCGCCGACGGCGCTGAGGGCGCCATTGGCACGGAGGGGATGGGGTCACTGTGAACGGCAAGCGCCGCGGTCGCCGGCCGACGATGGTCGATGTGGCGCGAGAGGCGGGGGTGGCGCTGCGCACCGTCTCCCGCGTCGTCAACCAGGACCCCACGGTGGGCTCCGACCTGGCCACCAGGGTCCACGCCGCCATCGCGAGCCTGGAGTACCAGCCGGACGAGCGGGCCCGCCAGCTGCGCCTGGGGGTCACCGGCACCCTCGGGGCGGCCGTCCGGCAGCTCTCGCACGTCAACCCCGTGCTCCAGGCCCTGGAACGCTCGGCGCGCGCTGCCAAGCTCATGGTGCTCGCCGCCTCGACCGAGGACGACGAGCAGCTGGAACGCGACGTCGTGATGTCGATGTGCCGGCGCCGCTTCGACGGGATCATCCTCGAACCCATAGGGAGCGGGCACGACTACCTGGTCCCCGAGCTGGACGCGGGCCTGTCGCTCGTCGCCGTCGACCGGCCCGTCCACGGCCTCGACGTCGACTGCGTGATCTCCGACAACGTCGCGGGCATCGAGCTCGCCTTCGAGCACCTCGTCCGGCACGGCCACGAGCGCGTCGCCTACATCGGCGACGACGAGCGCATCTTCACCGGCCACGAGCGGGCCGCCGCCTTCCGAGGCTGCCTCGCGGCGCACGGCGCCCCCGCCGAGGGGATGGTCCACCCCGGCAGGATCGAGCCGGGCCGGATCGCCGCGGCGGTGCACACGGTCCTGTCGGGACCGTCCCCGGCGACCGCCGTCGTCACGGGGAACGCCACCACCAGCGTCGAGGTGCTGCGCTGCCTGCGGGGCGGCTCCGAGCGCGTCGCCGTCGTCGGGTTCGACGACTCCGAGCTCGCCACCAGCCTGCGTCCCGACCTGACCGTGGTCGCCCAGGACGCCGCGACGATCGGCGGCACCGCGATCGACATGCTCCTGGCCCGCATCGCCGACCCGGGCCGTCCGGTCCGCCGCGTGACGGTGCCGGTGGAGCTCATCGCCCGGGGGTCCGGGGAGTCGCCCCCCGGGGCGTGACCCTCGCCCTACCGTCACCCCCGCTGCCCGCTCTCGGGGGCGCGACGCCGTCGGGAGAGCTACCGCATCGCTTTCATGACATTCGGCGGTATCGCGTGCCCACCGAACTCCGCACCGAATTGTGTTCCCCGCGAAAGGGCCGGTACCGAGACGGTACGGACGAATGTCGCGGGTCCTTTCGCGGTCGCGCGGAAAGCCCCGGAAGTGCGCGCCCGGCGCGTGTCGAGCCGGACACGAAGGGTAGTCGTTCTTCGAGGGATTCCCCGCGGGGACGGACGTGAAGACGGCGATTCGTGAAATCCAGGTGGAGGGCTTCGGATATGGAGACGGGAAAGCTCACGGAGGTATTTCTGGACAGTGCCTACGAATCGGTCGGGCGGGCGCGCCGCGAGACGCGCGAGGCCCTCGGCCGGGACCACGTCCTCCTGCCGGATGTCGTCCAGGTGGTCTCGGAGTTGCTGGCGAACGCCGTGGAGCACGCCGACCGGGGCCTGGTGGACGACCTGATCGGCCTCACCCTGACCGCCACCCTCGACTCCGTCCGCGTCGAGGTCTCCGATCCCGGCTCCGCCTCCCGCGCGCCGCACATCCCGCTGGACCAGCCTCCCGGGGCCAGGCGCGGTCGCGGCCTGCTCATCGTCGACCGGCTCTCCGGCGGGCGCTGGGGGACCCGCGAGCACGGCCGTGGACTGGGCCGGACGGTGTGGTGCGCCATCCCCTACGTGCGGCCGGAGCATGCCGGGGACGAGAACGACGAGGCGGAGCGATCCCCGCTCCGGGCGCTCTCCGCGACCTGCCGCCCCTGAGGAGATCTGGAACGTTCCGCATCCCGGAGACCCGGGCCGGGGCGGACGTGCCCGGCCTGGCCTCGGGGCGGAGCGAGAAATGATCTACTTTGTAAAGGGCGGGGGTCTCATGCGCCTCACACCTGGCCCTTGATCTCCAGGCGGAGCAGGGCCTTGGCGATCGGGTGGGCGGTCAGCCCGATCTGCCACTCCCTGGCACCCAGCTCGCGCAGCCGGGCGATCACGGCCTCGTCGTCGATGACCGGGGGTGGCTCCCAGGTCAGGCGGCGTACCGCGTCGGGCTGGATCACGTTCTCCGCGGGCATGTGGTGCTCGTCGGCGAGCGCGGCCACCACGGCCCTGGCGGCGGCGAGCCTGCGGGCGGCCACCGGGTCGCGGTCCATCCACCGGTTGGCCGGCGGCGGCCCGTCGCCGGGGGTGCTGGGCTGCGGCAGCTCCGAGTCGGGCAGCGAGCGGGCGGCGCCGATCGCGGCCAGCCAGTCGCGCAGGTGCCGCCGGGCGCTGCGGCCGGTGAACGGGGGGATGTCGGTGAGCGCCTTGGTGGTGCGGGGCAGCTCCAGGGCGGCCGTGACGATCGCCGAGTCGGGCAGGACCCGGCCGGGGGCGACGTCGGACTCGCGGGCGAGCCCGTCGCGGAGCGTCCACAGCTCCCGTACCACCGCCAGCCCGCGCAGCGAGCGGACCTTGTGGATTCCGGAGGTGCGCCGCCACGGGTCGGAGCGCGGGGCGGGGGCCTTGTGCGCGAGCACGGCGGCGAACTCCTCCCGCGCCCACGCCAGCTTGCCGCTGGAGGCCAGCTCCTCGTACAGGACGTCGCGGAGCTCGATCAGGACCTCGACGTCGAGCGCGGCGTAGCGCAGCCAGTCTTCCGGCAGGGGGCGGGTGGACCAGTCGGCGGCCGAGTGACCCTTCTCCAGCCTGAATCCGAGGACGTTCTCCACCATCAGGCCGAGCCCGACCCGCTCGTAGCCGAGAAGCCGGCCCGCCAGCTCGGTGTCGAACAGCTCGCGGGGGTGGAAGCCCACCTCGGCCAGGCACGGCAGGTCCTGGGAGGCCGCGTGCAGCACCACCTCCGCGTCGGCCAGCGCCGCGTCGAGCTCCGACAGGTCGGGGCAGCGTATGGGGTCGATCAGGGCGCTGCCCGCGCCGGCGCGGCGCAGCTGGACCAGATAGGCGCGGCCGCTGTAGCGGTAGCCGGAGGCGCGCTCGGCGTCGACGGCGACGGGGCCGGTGCCCTCGGCGAAGGCGCGCACCACGCGCGCGAAGGCGGCCGGGTCCTCGACGACGGGTGGGATTCCCTCGCGAGGTTCCAGCAGCGGGACTACGGTCGTCTCATCGGTCACGTTCTGAAGGGCTCCGGATCTTCGCGACGGCGCGGCGGCAGCGCCGCCACGTCGGGTGGCAGGGGTGGTATGCCCGCGGCGAGGCACATCAGGTCGCACCAGGCGGCGACATGGCCGGAGAGGTCCTCCTGCAGCGGCGACCAGGACGCGCGCAGCTCCAGCTCGGTGGTCACCGGGTCGTCGGCCTTGTTGCCGAACCCCTCGGAGACCGCCCGGGTGACGGTGCCTCCGGCGGCGGCGTAGCCGGCGTCGTGCGCGTCGAGCGACTCGGTGAGCCAGCTCCACGCGACGGGGCCGAGCAGCGGGTCTTCGGTGATCTCCGGCTCCATGTCGGCCCGCACGTAGGCGACGAGCCGGAACTGGCCGTCCCAGCCGCGCTGGCCGTCGGGATCGAAGAGCACGATGAGGCGGCCGACCGCGAGCTCGTCGTCGTCGCGGTACACCGACGCGCCGATCGCGGCCGAGTAGGGGGCCAGGCGCTGTGGGGCCGGGATGTCCTCCAGCTCGATCTCGGGCCTGACCTCCGCGGGGCGCATGCTCGCCACCGCGCGCCTGAAGGCGGCGGGAGCGGGCGGCGCGTCACCGACGGTCATATCGGAAGCGTAGGTCGAAACTGATCGCATGGGGACCACTGGGGTGTGTGTAGGAGCCATTGGAACCGATCAAGCCGCTGCCGGCGACCTGCGGAGGGCGGGGGCGACCCCGCCGGTGGGCACTCCCAGGAGGGGCGCGTGACCGTACCCGGCGCGGACCCGTCCGGCACCGGCCCGTTCCGGGCGTTCGTCCCGGCCGTGAGCGCCGGGGTGGGGGCGTCGTTCGGGAACCCGCCCGCGGGCGTAGGAGGCACGGTGCTCACCGCGACGTTCGGGTGAACTCCACATGGTGGACATCGCACGGGCCTTTCGTCGGGTCGTGGTCCGACGTTGGCACGTCGCGCCGACATTTCCGCGCAGCGTGCTCGGCGTGTCCCCAAAGTGGTGCGGGAATCGATGCCGCGCGGTGACTTGGCGAACATTTGGACCAGCCGGGGGCCGGGCCAGGATCGCCGATGGGAGGAACTGTACCCGGAAACATGATCGCTTCGCTCCGCGTGATGTCACCTGCCGCGTGCCAACATCGGATTTCAGTGGACGAAGCTCTCAAAACCGGTAAGACACGATCATTGTCATCACTTGGCAGTGTCCGGGTGGTGTGACGTGCCATCTCATTGAATAGCCGGTGATTTCGGATCGATCTCCTCCGTCGTCGGCCGTGGTGAGCCGACCGGTCTCCCGGCATGGCACCCTGGTGGGGTGACTTCCGAGCTCGCCGACTCCGTTTTCCTGCGCGCCTGCCGCCGCCGGTCCGTCTCCCACACGCCGGTGTGGTTCATGCGCCAGGCCGGTCGCTCGCTGCCCGAATACCGGGCGCTCCGCGAGGGGGTGCCGATGCTCACGGCCTGCGCCACCCCCGAGCTGGTCGTGGAGGTCACGATGCAGCCGGTCCGCCGCTACGGCGTGGACGCGGCCATCCTCTTCAGCGACATCGTCGTCCCGCTCAAGGCGATCGGCGTCGACCTCGACATCAAGCCCGGCGTCGGGCCGGTGGTGGCCGCGCCGATCAGGGACGCCGAGGCGGTCAGGACACTGCGCCCGATCGAGCCGGACGACGTCTCCTACGTCACCGAGGCCGTCCAGGGACTGACGAAGGAGCTGGGCGCGACTCCCCTCATCGGGTTCGCGGGGGCGCCGTTCACATTGGCGTCCTATCTGATCGAGGGCGGCCCCTCCAAGAACCACGACCACACCAAGGCCATGATGTACGGCGAGCCCGAGCTGTGGCACGCCCTCATGGACCGGCTGACCGAGATCACCCTGGGCTTCCTGCGCGTGCAGCTCGCCTCCGGGGCCTCCGCCGTCCAGCTCTTCGACTCCTGGGTCGGCGCGGTGTCCCGCGACGACTACCGCGAGTTCGTCCTCCCCTACACCAGCCGGATCTTCGAGGGCCTGGCGGATCTGGACGCCCCGCGCATCCACTTCGGCGTCGGCACCGGCGAGCTGCTCGGCCTGCTCGGCCAGGCGGGGGCCGACGTCGTGGGCGTCGACTGGCGGGTCCCGCTCGACGAGGCCGCCTCGCGGGTCGGTCCGGGCAAGGCGCTGCAGGGCAACCTGGACCCGGCGATCCTGCTCGCCCCGTGGGAGGTCGTCGAGCGCCGGGCGGGCGAGATCCTCGCCCGCGCGGCCGGGACCGAGGGCCACGTGTTCAACCTGGGGCACGGCGTGCTGCCCGGCACCGATCCCGACCAGCTGGCCCGCCTCACCGACTTCGTCCACGAGGCCTCGGCTCGCTGATCGGCCCGCGCGCCCGGGGCGTTCACCCGGGGGCGCCGCTCCTTCCCGGGTTCATGGGGACGGGCCCCTCGTCCTCGTCATCCGTGTCGTCGTCCGGCCCGGGGTCCCTGGGAGCGGAGGCGAGCGGCTTGTCGCCCCGCCCGCCACGGCGCAGGCGGAGCACGAAGGTCGCCGCGAGCCAGATCAGGCCGATCAGGACCAGCCAGGGGAGCAGCACGCCCAGGAGCGTCAGGCCGATCTTGACGGCGGCGACGAAGGCGCTCCATCCCGTCTCCAGGCCGCCGAGGAAGCCGGACGGTTCGTCGTCCTCCTCCGGGATCACCGTCGCCGGGCCGACCAGGTTCAGCGTCAGCGTCGCCACGCTCGTCTGTGAGGCGAGGGTCTTCTGCCTGGCCTGCAAAGACTCCAGCTCGCTCTCGCGGTTGGAGACCTCCCGCTCGACCTCGAGCACCTCGCCGATGGTGTTGGCCCGCTTCAGCAGCGTGCGCAGCGAGTCGAGGGCGGCCCTGGCCGACTTCAGCCGGCTCTCCACGTCGGCGACCTGCTCGGTGACGTCCTCGGTGTTCTGCCGCAGCGACTCGCGGGTGCCCAGGTCCTTGCCCAGGCGGTCGAGCGTGCCGGGATAGTTCCCCGGCGGGATCTTGAAGACCAGTGTCGCGGAGCCCTCGCCGCCGGAGTGGGCGTCCGACCTCTCCATGGCCAGGTAGCCGCCCGCGGTGGTGACGATCTGCCGGGCCCTGTCGGCCGCGGAGGTGACGTCCTTGGCCCTGACCGTCATCTCCGCCGTGTAGACGATCGCCCGGTCCTGGGGGGCCACCTTCACCTGGGCGGTCTTCTGGGCGTCGCCCTGGGGGGCGGAGTCCCTGGCCGAGGCGTCCTGCGGGGCCGTCTCGGGCAGGGCCGCCCGTGCGCTGGAGGCGGGGGCGCCGCCGGAGGACGCGCTCTCCACGTCGGCGCCGCCCCCGCAGGCGGACACCAACAGCGCCAGGCCCACCAGGGGAGCCGCCAGGCGCGGACCGTACCGGAATCTGCTCATGAACCTCATGACGCCGGGTTCGGCGGAGCGGTTCGGCGAGAGGCAGTCACGATGGCGTCACGTTCTCCGCGCCGCCGGGTCACGGGGCGCCGAGGGCGCAAGGCGGGATACGCGGGCGGGAGGAGGGGGCGATACGGTCGGTAGTCATGGAAGGCAAGCGGAGGCACGTGGTGGTCGTCGGCGGCGGGATCGCCGGACTGGCCGCCGCGTGGCACCTGCGGCAGCGCGGCGAGCACCTCAGGGTGACCGTCCTCGACGGCGCCTCGCGGGTCGGCGGCAAGCTCCACGCCACCGAGGTGGCGGGGGTCACGATGGACGCGGGGGCCGAGGCGATGCTCGCCCGGCGGCCCGAGGGCAGGGAGCTGGCCGAGCTGGCCGGGCTGGGCGACGAGCTGAGGCTGCCCGGCACCATCCGGGCGGGCATCCTGACCAGGGGCGCGCTGCGGCCCATGCCGCAGGGGCACGTCATGGGCGTCCCCTCCGACGTCCTCGCGCTGGCCAGATCGGGCATCCTGAGCCCGGGGGGCCTCGCCCGGGTGCCGCTGGACCACCTCCTCCCGGCCACGCGCATCAGCACCGACGTGTCGGTGGCGGCGTACATCCGGGCCAGGATGGGCGGGGAGGTGGTCGATCGGCTCGTCGAGCCGCTGCTCGGCGGCGTCTACGCGGGCAGGGCCGAGTGGCTCTCGCTGGACGCGACCATGCCGAAGATCGCCATCGCGGCCAGGTCCGAGCGGTCGCTGCTCGCCGCGGCCAGGGAGATCGCCGCCGACGCCCCCAGGGACGCCGGGCCCGTCTTCACCACGCTGCGCCGGGGGATGGGCAGCCTGCCCGGGGCCGTCGCCGCCGCCTCGGGGGCCGAGATCAGGACCGGCGTCACGGTGCGGGAGCTGCGGCGGACCGAGGACGGCTGGCTGCTGGTCACCGGTCCCGTCCCCGCGCCGGAGATCGTCGAGGCCGACGCGGTGATCATCGCCGTTCCCGCCCCCGCGGCGAGCCGTCTGCTCGCCCGGGAGGTGCCCCGGGCCGCCGCGGAGCTGGGCAGGATCGAGTACGCCAGCATGGCGATCGTCACCCTCGCCTACCCGCGCGCGGCGTTCCCCAGGCCGCCGAGCGGCAGCGGCTACCTGGTCCCGGCCGTCGACGGGCGGCCGATCAAGGCCGCCACGTTCAGCTCGGTCAAGTGGCCGCACCTGACCGAGAGCGACCCCGGCCTGGTCCTGCTGCGCTGCTCGATCGGCAGGATCGGCGAGGAGGCCCTGCTCCAGCGCGACGACGCGGAGCTGGTCGCGCTGGCGATGGCCGAGATGGCCGAGGTCATGGGCGTGCGCGGACTGCCCCGCGACTCGCGGGTGACCCGCTGGGGAGGGTCCCTGCCGCAGTACGAGGTGGGCCACCTCGACCGGGTGGCCCGCATCCGGGCGTCCGCCGCCGACCAGCCGGGCCTGGCCCTGTGCGGCGCCGCCTACGACGGCCTCGGCATTCCCGCCTGCGTCGCCACCGCCCGTACCGCGGCGGCCCGGATTCTCGACCACCTGGATCCCGCGAGAGAATGGCAGAACAGCACCGATTCGTTGACAAAGGGGTGACGATGACGGACGCGAACCCGCGGCCCAAGGCGCGCGACCTGAACCAGGTGATCCGCTACACGATGTGGTCGGTCTTCAGGATGAGGGAGCGCTGCCCGGGGCACCGCGAGGGCATGGCCGCCGAGGTCGAGGAGCTCATGGCCCAGATGGGGCGCAAGGACGTGGTCACCCGCGGCCTGTACGACGTGGCGGGCTTCCGCGCCGACGCCGACTTCATGTTCTGGTGGCACGCCCCGACGGCCGAGGACCTGCAGGAGACCTACTCGCGCTTCCGCCGCACCGGCCTGGGACAGCTGACCGAGCCGGTCTGGTCGGCGATGGCGCTGCACCGCCCGGCCGAGTTTAACAAGTCACACATCCCGGCCTTCCTGGCCGAGGAGGAGCCTCGGGGGTACGTGAGCGTCTACCCGTTCGTGCGCTCCCTGGAGTGGTACCTGCTGGACGACGCCGACCGCCGCCGGATGCTCGCCGAGCACGGCAGGATGGCCCGCGAGTACCCCGACGTGCGGGCCAACACCGTCGCCTGCTTCTCGCTGAACGACTACGAGTGGATGCTGGCGTTCGAGGCCGACGAGCTGCACCGCATCGTCGACCTGATGCGTGTCCTGCGCGGCGCCGAGGCCCGGCGGCACACCCGGGTGGAGATCCCCTTCTACACCGGGGTCCGCAAGCCCCCGAGCGAGCTGATCGCCGCGCTGCCGTAGCCGTGAGCCGTCGTGAGCCTCCGTCGCGATGGGGGCTCCGGGGGTGGAGGCGCCGCTCCGGAAGACCATGGACCCCGCGAACCCGTGGGGTCCGGGAGTTTCGCGGGGGGAAGGACGTGTCTCCTGTGACGGCCCGGCGAAAAATAATCCGGTGAAGGTCTCTTTACCGTCCCGTGGTTTTGCCATACTCGGGGAAAATCCCCTGTCTATGTGAGGCCAAGGGTGAAAAGGGGCGAAGGTCTGGCACGGTCCAGGCGGCGTGCTCGGGGGCGCCGGAGGAAGAAGTCTCGCGCACACGTGCTGGAGGTCTCGGTGGCCGTCACCGCCTTCGCGGTGGGGGCTTTCGCGGTGAGCGGGTGGTTCTCCGGTGGGTCGGCCCCCGAGGGTGGTCCGGTCCGGGCGCCGGTTCCCGGCGGTGTGGCGGCGATGGCGCCGCCCAGGGCTCCGGCGGGCGGCGCGGTGGTGGCCGCGGAGGTGGACGGGAAGGACGCCAAGGACGCGGAGAGCGAGGAGGCGGCCGCGAAACGGTCCAAGACCGAGAAGAAACGCCAGAAGGACAGGGAGACCGAGGCGTCGGGACCGTCCAAGCACACCGACAAGAAGGCGGTGGCCTACTTCGAGAGCCGCAAGGCGACCAAGCGGGTCAAGGACATCCGCATGATCGGCGGCTATCTCCGGATATATACGGACCTGCCGGAGACGGCGGACAACTCGAAACAGGCGATCAAGCTCTGTGAGGCGGGCGTCGACTATCTCGTCGGAGAGCTCGGCGTGCCCAGCCCCGTGGTCTTCGTCCAGGCCGAGTTCGGGGAGAACGGCAACCCGGTCCTGGCCAACGTGCTCGGCCCCGACGACTCCGACTGCCGCCTCACCTATCCGCGGCCGCGATAGCCGGCACGGCGTATCGCCGGGATCACCCGGACCCTGGTCTTGCCGCAGACGGAGCAGCGCTGGGTGACCACCCGGCCGATGGTCTCGATGATCTCCCATTTATGGCGGAGATGCACGGGGGCTCCTTGGACGAACACGCTACGGATATATCCGGACACTATGCGTCGTCACGCCCTGCCCCTTCCGGTGGTTCACTAACCCTCCGGACGGGGTGGCCTGACTGTCCGAGCGCGTGAAGGCCCCGCCGGAGGTGTGATCCGGCGGGGCCTTCATGTCGGGCCGGTGGCTTACTCGACGGGCTCCAGTCTCAGCGAGACGGAGTTGATGCAGTAGCGGTCGTCGGTGGGCGTGCCGTAGCCCTCGCCGTGGAACACGTGGCCGAGATGGGAGTCGCAGGTCGCGCACCTGACCTCGACGCGGGTCATGCCCATCGAGCGGTCCTCGATCAGCGTCACCGCCTCGGACTTCGACGGCTCGTAGAAGCTGGGCCAGCCGCAGTGGCTGTCGAATTTGGTGTCGGACCGGAACAGTTCGGCGCCGCAGGCCCGGCAACTGTAGACGCCCACGGTCTTGGTGTCGACGTACTCTCCGGTGAAGGGACGCTCGGTCCCCGCCTGGCGGAGCACACGGAACTCCTCGGGAGAGAGCTGGACGCGCCATTCGGCGTCGCTCTTTACCACCTTGTCCATCCCGCCAGCCTATGCGGTCGCCGGAGCGGGCGCAGGGGCGGGCGGAGGAGCGGGCGGAGGGCCGATCCGGGAGGCGGCCGTACGTCCGACTCGCGACTGGAAAAATCTTGAAGGGCGAAGCATCCTATGATGACCGTTTTGGCGTCTTTAGGGGTATGGGGGGTGTTGCACCTTCCCGCTGAGGGGTGAAATCACCTGTCGGCCGTCCCGCGCTCCGCGGGCCGGCCACGAGGCCACCGTCCGGGTGGCGCGCCAGCACCTGGACATCGGTGGGGACGACAGGTGATCATGCGGTCCGTCCCGTCGAGTGCCCGGTCCCGCCGCCGTGGCGGCTCCGGGGCGGACCCACCCGTTCCGCCCGTCGTTCCCGATCGACGGGCGCGGCGCGCCTCGATCCCGCCGTGCGGCCCGGTTCCCCGTTGGCCTACGGTTGTCCCCGACCGACCGGCGGGCACGCGCCCGCGCCTCCCCGCACCCAGGACGGACTCCCTTGAGCGACCGCGACGACGATCCGGCCCCCGTCGACCCCCGCCCGGCGGGCCGCTCCCACATCGGGGTCAGCTGCAGCTTCGTCTGCCACGACGGCGGTGGCCGCGTCCTTCTCCACCTGCGCGGTCCCGGGGCGAGGGACAGCCGTGAGGTGTGGGACTCCGGCGCGGGCGAACTCGGGTTCGGGGAGGACTTCGAGGAGTGCGTCCGGCGCGAGGTGGGGGAGGAGTTCGGCGCCACCGTTCTGGACCTGGTCCAGGTGGGGGTGGCCAACGTGAGGCGGACCTCGGGAGACCTGCTGACGCACTGGGTGTCCGTCCAGTTCGCGGTGCTGGTCGACCCTCGGGAGGTCACGCCGTCGGAGCCGGACCGCATCGGGAGCCTGACCTGGTTCGGCGAGGGCGAGCTGCCGTCCGCCCTGCACCCCGCGCTGCCGGGCCTGCTCACCCGCGCGGCACCCCACATCGGCTGGTCGGCCGCGCACGCCTGAACGCGTGGCTCTCCCGGGCCCCGTCGCCGTATGTCCTCCCGCGGTCTGATAGGAGCGGTACGCCCGCGTCGGGGCCCGATGGGGTAATAGAGTGCATCTGGCACTCTTTGATCTTGAGTCGTTTCCTGGAGGATCGGATGACCACGGCTGACGGACGCTTCGGGCGGACGGGCAACCCTGAGGTGGACCGGCTGGCGGAGGGGTTCGACAAGCTCTCGGCGCGGTACGAGGGGATGCGCGCGGAGCTGGCCGACCTGCGGGCCCACGGCGAGGCGGCCGACGGGCTGGTGAAGGTGGAGGTCGCTCCCGGCGGGGCCCTGCTGGGCGTCGACATCAACCCCAGGGCCATGAGGCTGGGCTCCGAGGCGCTGGGAGAGGCGATCATGGAGGCCGTCGGGGAGGCCACGAAGGTCGCGGCCGCCCGGATGGACGAGGTGCTGGCACCCCTGCTCGGCGGCATGACGGGGTTCAGCGAGGCGTTGCAGGGGCGGATGCCCAGCCTTGACCCGGGCGCCGGTGTCTCCGCGGATCCGAGGGTCGCCGAGGCGCTGCGGAGCCTGCGGGAGATGCGCGACAAGTACGAGGTCTGACGCGGCCGTACACGAGGCGGGGCGGGAGCACGCCGCCCCCGCCCCGTGTTCACGATCAGGTGTAGGACCAGCCCTCTCCCGGCGACCTGACCGCGCTCCTGCGCGTGATGTCGTCGAAGTCCGTCTTGCCGTCCGTGCCGTCGCTGTCGAGGTTGGCCTGCGGCATGGGGAACTGATTGTCCGCGCTCATCAGCGCGGTCAGGTTGCCCATGCTGAAGATGACGGCCGCCGTCGCGCCGACGATCGCGTTGACCGCCGTGCCCATCAGCAGGAGTCCGGACGACTCCTGGGTGGCCTTGGCCACCGCCGCCACCACGGCGCCCTGCGCGGCGACCGGCGGCAGGGCCGAGGCCATCATCTGCTTGCCGATCAGCTCGGCGATCTCCGAGGCGATGATGATGCCCAGGAGGCTGTCGACGATCACCCCGGCGTTGTTGACGATCTTCTGGATGTCCGACTGGGCGCTCTGCACCGCGTTGGCCATCTGCAACGCGGCCGTCTCCAGCTGCTGGACCTCCTGGTGGACCACCCCCATGAACGTGTCGAAGGCCTTGCGGTCCTCACCCTCCGGCCAGGCGGTCTGGATCGCCTTGAGTTCGTTGTCCCACTCCCTGGTCCGCAGGTGCGAGAGCTTCAGGTTGATCGTGCGCCAGTCGTTGAAGACCTCGCTGATCGCCTCGTCGCCCCACGGCTGGGCGAGCAGCCATACGGCCGCCGCGCCCGCCGCGGGCTTCGCCAGTGTCCCGGCCAGCTGGATCTTCGCCAGGCTGGCGGCCCACGAGGGGCCGTACTTGCCCAGGAGCTTCATCCCGCCGATGACGGCACCCTCGGCCGCGGCGCCGGTGAGAGCCTCTTCGCCCGCCATGGGGCCTCCTTCCTGTCTGGTCTGTCCAGCTGTCTAGTCGGTGGGCCCCAGGTCCTTGCCCTTCGTCGCCCCTTCGAGGTCGGACCTGTCCAGCGCGATCTTGCCCGGGAGGTCGGCCATCTTCTGCGCGTCCTGTACGCGGGTGGCGGTCGCCAGCTCGGCCTCCCGGTAGTGGAGCACCACGCTGAGCAGTCCCGCGTTGATGCCGTCGAGGCATTTGACGAAGTCGGCGGCCTGCTTGGCCTGGTACTCGCGGGCCGGTGTGTAGTTGTTGGCCACCGTGACCGAGCCGATGACGCCCCACTGGAGGGGGTTGAGATGGGTGCCCCCGGCCAGGGTGTCGACCTGCTCGGCGATCGGGCGGAGGGTGTTGATCAGATCCTGGGTCGCGGCCTTGAGGGCATCGGTGTTGACGTCGACCACTGCGCGTCGGCCTCCTGGATGTCACGCGTGCCGCACCCCCGTGGCGCGACTCCGGCTTTCCTGTCCATGAACGAGGAGTAAACCAGGAGAATCAGCAGCACCACCGGTATCTTTCGATCTTTCTAACAAAGATCCGAAAAAGCCCGGTACGGACGAGCGGGGCTCGGCCGTACCGGGGAACCTCCAGGGGGCGTCCGCCTGGCGCGGGAGCGCGGACGGGAACGCTGGAGTTGCCGGAGTTTCGGTGTCAGGCGGTCCCGGTCTGTTCGCGGTGCCGGACGTACCGGGTGAAGAGGAACCCCTCGTCCTCCAGGACGTGGGCCAGGCGCAGGGGCGCGAGCGAGGGCGGGCCGTCGAGGACCCTGGCGGCGTCCCCGCCGATCAGTATCGGGCTCACCGTGAGGCAGAGCTCGTCGACCAGGTCCGCGGCGGCCAGCAGGGCGTTGACCTTCGGGCCGCCCTCGCACAGCATCCGGCCCAGGCCGCGTTCGGTGAGCTCCCGCACCGCCAGCGCCGGATCCACCCGCTCGCCCCCGGCCACGATCACGTCGGCGTGCCTGGCGGCCTCCTCGCGGCGTTCCCTGGGCGCGGCCTCGCAGGTGATGACGATCGTCCGCGCGTGCGGCTCCGCCTCGGCGAACAGCGGGCCCGACAGGTCGAGGTCGAGCCCACGGGTGATCACCGCCACCGGCGGGGCGGCCGGGCGGCCCTCGCGCAGCCCTCGCCACGACGGCCTGGGCCGTGCCGGGCCGTACCCCTCGGCCCGTACGGTCGCCGCCCCGGCCACGACGACGTCGGCCAGCCCGCGCAGCACCCAGAAGACCTGGCGGTCGCCCCTGCCCGACAGGTCGCCCGACAGTCCCTTCAGCCAGGTCCCGCCGTCGGCGCTG
This sequence comes from Streptosporangium oxazolinicum, assembly GCF_039537505.1. NCBI lineage: Bacteria > Bacillati > Actinomycetota > Actinomycetes > Streptosporangiales > Streptosporangiaceae > Streptosporangium > Streptosporangium oxazolinicum. Next base: position 51,277 of record NZ_BAABAQ010000004.1, on the reverse strand, counting down.
GCGACCATGTTGACCCTGAGGCACGGGCCGTCGGGGTAGGCGTAGGCCCGCGCGAGGTCGACCTCGGCGGAGGTTTCGGGATGGATGAGGCGCATTGTCCTACCTTCGCATGGAGGCCGCCCTACCTTCGCGCGCGCGTAGGTTGTCCTACCTTCGCACGAAGGTGACTTGTGAACTTTCCCGGCCTGGTCGATAACGGTTGTGATGGCTTGTAGTGACTTCGGATAACTCCCGATACATGATTCATCCCTGGAGACACGGGAGGGCTGTGTGGGGCTTGTCGCGATCGTGACATGGTTGATCACCGCGATGGTCGGGATCTACCTGTTGTACATCTGGCTTTCCGGGGGAGGGCTGCGCCAGCAGTCGACCAAGGTCACTCGCTTTCCGACCTTGCTGATCTTCGCTCATCCGGTCCTGGCGGTCTCCGCCCTGATCTGCTGGGTCGTCTACGTGCTCACCCTGGAGCCGCTCTTCGCCTGGCTGTCGTTCGGAGTGCTCTCGGCCTCCGCGCTGCTGGGCTTCACGATGTTCACCCGCTGGCTGGGCGGGGGCCGTCACGCCCGGGGCGCCGAGCAGCGCTTTCCCATGGTCGCCGTCCTGCTGCACGGCGCGGTGGGGGTGGTGACGTTCGTGCTCGTCCTGCTCACCGCCGCGATCGCGTCCGGCGTCTGAGGGACGTCTGAGGGGCGCGGAAGGTCCCTACAGGCGCGCGCAGCGCAGGATCCGCACCGAGCGCGCGGTCACCTCCACCGAGACCTCGGCGGGCCAGGACTCCTCGGAGAACGGGGACTCGCCCGGCCCCTCGTCGGCGGTGTCCAGCACGCGCTGCCACCGCTTGCCGTACCTCGCCTCGGGGAGGTTGAAGGACATGTCCTCGTGGTGGGCGTTGATCAGGAGCAGGAACGAGTCGTCCGCGATCCGCTCGCCGCGCGTGCCCGGTTCGGTGATGGCGTCGCCGTTCAGGAAGACGGTCAGCGACTTGGCGTAGCCGGTGTGCCAGTCACCGGCCGACATCTCCTCCCCGGCCGGGGTGAGCCAGACGATGTCGCGGGTCCCGTCGTCGGCCTTGTGGCCGTGGAAGAAGCGGCGCCGCTGGAACACGGGGTGCTCGCGCCGCAGCTTGGACAGGCTCCTGACGAAGCCGAGGAGGTCCGCCTCGCTCCTGACCATCGACCAGTCGACCCAGGAGGTCTCGTTGTCCTGGCAGTAGGCGTTGTTGTTGCCGTGCTGGGTCCGGCCGATCTCGTCACCGGCCAGCAGCATCGGCACGCCCTGGGAGATGAACAGGGTGACCAGGAGGTTGCGGCGCTGGCGGCGGCGCAGGTTCACGATCTCCGGGTCCTCCACCGGACCCTCGGCCCCGCAGTTCCACGACCGGTTGTCGTCGGTGCCGTCGCGGTTGTTCTCCTTGTTGGCCTCGTTGTGCTTGCGGTCGTAGGAGACCAGGTCGGTCAGGGTGAACCCGTCGTGGCAGGTGACGAAGTTGATGGAAGCCACCGGGCGGCGCCCCGAGATGGCGTAGAGGTCGGCGGACCCCGTCAGCCGGGAGGCGAACTCGGGCAGCGCGGACCCGCTCCCGCGCCAGAAGTCGCGCACGCTGTCGCGGTACTTGCCGTTCCACTCCATCCACAGCGGCGGGAAGTTGCCGACCTGGTAGCCGCCGGGGCCGACGTCCCACGGTTCGGCGATCAGCTTCACCTGGGAGATCACCGGGTCCTGCTGGATCAGGTCGAAGAAGGCGCTCAGCCGGTCGACGTCGTGCAGCTCGCGGGCGAGGGCGGAGGCCAGGTCGAACCTGAAGCCGTCCACGTGCATCTCCAGCACCCAGTAGCGCAGCGAGTCCATGATCAGCTGGAGGGCGTGCGGTGAGCGGACGTTGAGGGAGTTCCCGCAGCCGGTGTAGTCGAGGTAGTAGCGCCGGTCGCCGTCGTGCAGGCGGTAGTACGCCTGGTTGTCGATGCCCCGGAAGCCCAGCGTGGGCCCCATGTGATCACCCTCGGCGGTGTGGTTGTAGACCACGTCGAGGATGACCTCGATCCCCGCCTCGTGCAGTGCCCGCACCATCGCCTTGAACTCCGGCACCTGCTCGCCGCGCTGGCCCGAGCCGGAGTAGGCGGCGTGCGGGGCCAGGTAGGCGATCGTGTTGTAGCCCCAGTAGTTGGTCAGCCCCCGGGCGACCATCGCGTGCTCGGGCACGTACTGGTGCACCGGCATCAGCTCCACCGCGGTGACGCCCAGGCTCAGCAGGTGGTCGATGACCGCCGGGTGGCCCAGCCCCGCGTAGGTGCCGCGCTGCTCCTCGGGCACCGCGGGGTGGCGCATCGTGAGCCCGCGCACGTGCGCCTCGTAGATCACGGTCTGGTGGTACGGGGTCCGCGGCGACCTGTCGTTGCCCCACTCGAAGAACGGGTTGATCACCACGTTCTTCGGCATGAAGGGGGCGGTGTCCTCGTCGTTGCGGTTGCCCGGGTCGGTGAACCGGTACGAGAACATCGCCTCGTTCCACTTCACGTCACCCTCGACGGCCTTCGCGTAGGGATCGAGGAGCAGCTTGGAAGGGTTGCACCGCTGCCCCTGGGAGGGGTTGTAGGGGCCGTGGACCCGGTAGCCGTACCGCTGTCCCGGCATGATCCCCGGGAGGTAGCCGTGCCACACGAACCCGTCGACCTCGGTCAGCTCGACGCGCTCCTCGCGGCCGTCGTCTCCGAAAAGGCAGAGTTCGACACGCTCCGCTACTTCGGAGAACAATGAGAAGTTGGTACCCACGCCATCCCAGGTGGCGCCGAGTGGATAAGACTCTCCCGGCCAGACCGCGCGCATGTAACCCCATTCTCCTCTGGTCAAGGCTCCCTTTGTGCAGGGTGTTCTCGCCCCTGTCACTTTAAGGTGGTATTGAGGAGTTTCGTATCCGGGGTATGGCGTGCTTTCCGTACCTACCGTTTCCGTACGCGCCACGTGACCACGCGTGTCCGGCGGGACACGCGTGGCCGCGAGGCCGCCGTGACCGGCCCGCCGCCGACCACCCAGGGTGACCGGTTCGAGGCGACCGCCCTCCCGGGTGGGTGTTCGGCGGAGCGGTTCGTCTCGGTCAGCCCGATCGGGCGCGTACGGCCGTGATCAGCTCAGCAGCTCGGCGTTGAGGCTGATCGTCGTGCCCGAGAGGGCCTTGCTCACCGGGCAGTTGGCCTTGGCGGTCTCGGCCGCCTCCTGGAACTGCTCGGCCGTCAGGCCGGGAACCTGGGCGCGGACCGAGATGACGATCCCGGTGATGCCCTCACCCGGCTGGAAGGTCACGTCGGCCTTCGTCTCCACGGTCTGGGGCGGGGTGCCGGCCTGGGCCAGCCCGTGGGAGAGGGCCATCGAGAAGCAGGAGGAGTGGGCGGCCGCGATGAGCTCCTCCGGGGAGGTCTTGCCGTTGGCCTGCTCGGCGCGCGAGGGCCAGGACACGTCGAACGTGCCCACCCCGGAGGAGTCGAGGGAGACGCTGCCCGAACCGTCGAGCAGCGCGCCCTTCCACTGAGTCGTCGCGGTACGTGTCGTCGCCATGGCGATTGTCCTTTCGATCATGAACCGTTGGCCATGACCGACCCTACTCGGCGCCGTCGCCCAACCGTGTCCCGGAGCACCCGTTACCCCGGGCGCGCCACGGAAACCGCACGCCGGAAGTCGGACGCCGCACGTCGGGAGCCGGATGTCGGACGCCGTACGTCAGTACGTCAGAAGGAGGCGCGGTCGACGAGGGCGTCCAGATGCAGACCGGCGGGCAGGGTGCCGAAGGCGCGGCCCGCGTCGCCCGCCAGGCGGGAGACGCAGAAGGCGTCGGCCACGGCCGGGGGAGCCAGCCGCACGAGCAGGGAACCCTGCAGCACCAGCGCCATGTCCTCGGCGACGCGCCGGGCACGGACCTCGAAGTCGGTGGTGTCGTCCAGGGACTTGCGCAGGCGGTCGGCGGCGGCGTCCAGGTGCCGGTCGGTCCCGGCGGCGAGCGAGACCTCGGCGAAGAACGCCTCCCGCGCCTCGGGCTCGCGGCCCAGGGCGCGCAGCACGTCCAGCGCCGCGACGTTCCCCGACCCCTCCCAGATGCCGTTCAGCGGTGATTCGCGGAACAGGCGGGGCATCTGCGACTCCTCGACGTAGCCGTTTCCGCCCAGGCACTCCAGCGCCTCCGCCGCGTGGACCGGAGCGCGCTTGCAGATCCAGTACTTGCTCACGGCCAGCGCGGTACGGCGCAGCGCGGCCTCGGCCTGGTCACCGGCGATGGCCCGGTCGGTGGCCCCGGCCAGCCGCGTCATCAGGACGGTCGCGGCCTCCGACTCCAGGGCGAGGTCGGCCAGGACGTTGCGCATCAGCGGCTGGTCGGCCAGCTTCCTGCCGAACGCGCCGCGGTACCGGGTGTGGTGGACGGCCTGCGTGACGCCGTACCGCATGCCGGCCGCGGAGCCGATCACGCAGTCCAGCCGGGTCATGTTGACCATCTCCAGGATGGTCCGCACTCCCCGGCCCTCCTCGCCCACCAGCCAGGCCGTCGCGCCGTGGTACTCCACCTCGGCGCTGGCGTTGGACCTGTTGCCCAGCTTGTCCTTCAGCCGCATCAGGTGGACGGCGTTGCGGGTGCCGTCGGGAAGGACGCGGGGGAGCAGGAAGCACGACAGCCCGCCGGGGGCCTGGGCGAGGACCAGGAACACGTCGCACATCGGGGCGGAGTTGAACCACTTGTGGCCGGTCAGGGCGTAGCTCCCGTCGCCCAGCGGTTCGGCGCGGGTGGTGCCGGCGCGCACGTCGGAGCCGCCCTGCTTCTCGGTCATCGCCATCCCGGCGAGCACGCCGCGCTTGCCGAGCGGCGGGCGCAGCCCGAAGTCGTAGCTCCGGGAGGCCAGCAGGGGCTCCCAGTCGGCGGCGAGCGCCGGGCTGTGGCGCAGTGCGGCGATCGAGGCGTAGGTCATCGAGATCGGGCAGCCGTGCCCGGCCTCCACCTGGCTCCAGACGTAGAACTTGGCGGCGCGGGCCACGTGCGCGCCCGGCCTGGCGCTCGACCACGGGGTGGCGTGCATGCCGTTGTCGACGGCGACGGCCATCAGCTCGTGCCAGGCGGGGTGGAACTCCACCTCGTCGATCCGCCGCCCGTACCGGTCATGGGTCCGCAGGACGGGCGGGTGATCGTTCGCCAGCCGTCCCCACTCCTGGGCCTGCTCGGACCCGGCGAGGAGGCCCAGCCGGTGAAGCTCCCCGGTGGCCCACCCCGCGCCCTCGCGCTCCACCCCGTCCATCAGGGCGGCGTCGGCGGACACGTCGTGCCCGGTGAGCGGGTGAGCCTGGTTGAAGACGTCATGGGTCACGTGCGGCCTCCGGTAACTCATCCGGCTCGTCGCCGGCTTCTGCGCCTATCTCAACATCCTTCCGGAGGAAGGTTGCCCTTTATGGGGCGCTATATCCGATTTTCGTCCGCAGAAGGACACCGGCCGCCGGAAGTTCACCCCGCCGTACGCGCCCGGCACCGGCCCACACCGAAAGATCCGCGCTCTCGGCCATGCCGAACGACCCGCGTCGGCCTCGATGGCGCCGAACGGGTCCGCGCTCGCCCCGGCGACGCCGAAGCGCGCGGGGCAGGGCGAGGCGAGGTGGGGCGGGGCCGGGACGAGGGGCGGGCGGCCGGGCGGGGTGCCCGGCCCTCGGGCTACGGGTTCTTGACCAGGTCGCGGATGTAGTCGTCGTCCTCGTCGCTCTCGGCGAGCACGCGGTCGGCGCCCCGCTGGGCCCGCGCGTCGCCCCGGGTGGCCAGGCCGCGGGTGGCCTCGGCGACCGTGTTCAGGTCCTCGTCGTCGAGCCTGGCGGCCAGCGCGTCGCGGATCCGCTCGCTGTCCTCCGGGCTCTCCGACAGACCCGCCAGGCCCATGGTGGCCCAGTCGCGTACCTCCGCGTCGGGGTCCTCGGTCATGGAGACGAGCAGCGCGAGCCCCTCGGCGTGGCCCGGTGGCAGGACGGCGGCGAGCGCGGCCGGGTCGGCCTGGGTGCGGGTCCAGCCGTCGGCGGTGATGATCTCCAGCACCTCGGGCAGGGCGCGCGGGTCGGCGTGGTGGCCGAGTGCGCCGAGCACCGAGCGCAGCACCCGCTCGTCGCCCTCGGTGGCCGCCATCCGGCGCAGGATCGGCAGCGCCTCCTCCAGGTACGGCTTCTCGGCCTCGGTGAAGCCGAACTGGGCGATCACGTCGACGGCGAACTCGCGCTTGCGCGGATCCTCGTTCGCGCACAGCCGCGTCGCCGCGTCGAAGGTCTCACCGTCGCCGCGCCTGCTCAGCGAGCTCGCCACGGTCCACCAGGTCTCGGCCTCCTCGTCGATGTCCCGGTACGGCATCGCCCGCTCGACCAGGTCGTCGAACGGCAACCGCTCGCCCGTGGCGTCCTCCAGCAGGGTGGCGACGGCCGCGTGCCCGCGCTGGCAGGTGAGCTCGGCGACGCGGGTCCCGTCGGGGCCCACCGCCGCGACGGTCACCAGGTCGGTGCCGTCCTTCGCCCTGCTGCGGCCCACGACGAACTGCGAGTCCTCGGGGACCTGCCCGGTGAGCTGCTCCAGGAGCGCGCTCTCCAGCTGGGTGCCCAGCCAGTCGTAGGCGATGGACAGCGGCGTGTCGCCGTCACCGTCGGGCCGGTCGGCCTCGACGCCCTTCCGCAGCAGTTCCTGTACGACGCCCAGGGCGCCGCGCCGGGTGGCCAGGGTGAGCGCGGTGTCGCCGCTCTCGTTGGCGTCCTCGGGGCTCGCCCCTGCGGCGAGCAGCGCGTGGACCGCGCCCGCCCGCCCGTTGGCGGCGGCCCAGAGCAGCGCGGTCCACCCTCCGGCCTCCCGCCCGGACACGTCGGCTCCGGCGGCCAGCAGCGCCTCCAGGACCTCGACACGGTCCCAGGCGGCGGCCGCGGACAGGGGCAGGCCCTCGTCCTCGCCGCCGCTGATCCGGTTGGGGTCGGCTCCGTGGGCCAGCAGCGCGCGTACGACGGCCACGCGGCCCCGGGTCGACGCCAGGTAAAGGGCGGTGGGCTCTTCCGCGCCGTCGGGGTCGGCGCTCGTGCCGCTCCGCAGCAGCCGCTCGGCCCGCTCGGCGTCGTTGGCCGCCACCGCGTCCAGGAGTTCTCGGTACATGCCTCCGGATCATATGGCGTGCCTCCCCGGCTCGGCCGTACACCGGCCCCGCGCCCCGGCGAGGAGGCGTCATCCGATGTGTTTATCGGGCTTCCTCCCCCTGAGGGATCCTCTATTCGAACAACTCGCGATATGTTGTGAGTTATGAATAATCCCGGGGAAATGCGGGTCTCGGACGCGGAGCGGGAAGCCGCCGTCGAGTGGTTGCGGGTCGCCTCCGTCGAGGGCCGCCTGACCCTCGGGGAGCTGACCGAGCGCACCGAGGCGGCCTACACCGCCGTCACCCAGGCCCAGCTGGCGGTGCTCACCGCCGACCTGCCCGGCGGACGCCCGGCGCCCGCACCCGCCTACTCCCCGCCCCCGGCGTCGCCGGGCGGCCAGGTGCGGCGCTGGTTCGTGGCGGTGATGAGCAGTTCCAAGCGGCGCGGCAGCTGGCGGATCGACAAGCCGCTCGGCGCCGTCGCCGTGATGGGCGACGTCCTGCTGGACCTGCGCCAGGCCGAGGTCCGCACCGGGGGAGTGGTCGACATCATGGCCACCGCGGTCATGGGGAACGTGAAGATCATCGTCCCGGACGGGGTGGACGTCCAGCTCGACGGCATCGCCGTCATGGGGGACAAGAAGGTCCAGGTCGTCGAGGCGCCGCCGGGCACGAACGCGCCGCTCGTCCGGGTCACCGCGTACGTCCTCATGGGGGACGTCAAGGTGGTCGGGGACTCCAGGACCAAGCCCCTCAAGAAGGCCATCGCCGCCTGGCGGAAGCAGTGGGACGAGCTGCGCGTCGAGCTCACCGGCGAGTACGGCCACTACCAGGCCGGACCGGGTCCCCACCAGGTTCACCCCTCCCACCAGGAGCATCCGCACTCGTGGCCCCCGGCGCCGCCCCAGCCTCCTTACCCTCCTCAGCCACCTCGCCCTCCTCAGTCACCCGGCTACTGACGGCCGACCGCTTCTCCCACCACCGCACCCGCGCCCGCCGTCACCCACCCCCCGAGCCACCCGGGTCACCCACGCGCTCACCCCGGCCTCGTCCCCCTCCCGGCTCCCGCCCCGCCACCGAGGCCCGTTCCTCCGCTCTGAGCCGCCCGCGCGCTCACCCCGGCCTCGTCCCCTTTCCGGCTCGGTGAGCTTCCGGACACGTGCAACGTCTCGGGATCTCTCAGACGTAGTGCTCGGTGACAAACACCGAACAGTGAGGATCCCCCGATGCGAGATCGGGCTGACTTCGAGCACTACGTGGAGCAGCGCTCGGCCCGCCTGTTACGGACCGCCTACCTGCTGTGCCGCGACTGGGGCACGGCGGAGGACCTGTTGCAGACGGCCCTGGCCAAGGCGTGGCTCGCCTGGCGGAGGGTGGGCGACGATCCGGACCCGTACGTCTACCGCATCCTGGTCAACACCCACGCCACCTGGTGGCGGCGCAGGTGGCGGGGAGAGGTGCCGAGCGAGATCCTCCCGGAGGCACCGGACGGCGACGCGATGGACGCGGTGGTCACGCGGGAGGCGGTCCGGCAGGCCCTGGCCGGGCTTCCCGGCAGGCAGCGGGCCGTGATCGTCCTGCGCTACTTCGCCGACCTGCCCGACCAGCGGATCGCCGAGATCCTCGACTGCTCGGTGGCGACCGTACGCAGCCAGGCCAGCCGGGCACTGCGCAAGCTGCGCGTCGATTCCGCGGTCGTTACCGCCATCACCACGGGGAGCTGAGATGACGATCACCGAATCCGAGCTGCGCGAGATCCTGAACGGGGACGAGGGCGAGGGTCACAACAGGGGCGTGACCATCGCCGGTGTCCACCGGCGCGTCCGCGCGATCAGGCGACGCCGCCGTTGGACGGCGGGTGGCGCGGTCGCGGTGGCCCTCACCGTCGCGGTGGCCCTCAACCCGCCCGCGGGCGGCGTCACGGACGGCCTGGACGTCTGGACCGGCGTCATGGCCAGGCCCTCCCCCAGCGTCCCGACGACGTCACAGCCACTGGGGGGACCCTACCCCGGTGACGAGGTCGCGAGCAGCACCTACAGGACCGGCGGGAAGCGCGAGGAACTCCGGATCGGATCCGGGAACAAGCCCTTGCAGGTGGCCATCCGCTGCTCCGGGCCGATGCGGCGGGCGCTCGTCTGGATCGGCGACGGCCCTCCCCAGCTGCACCTCTGCGGAACCGGTCCCGAAGGACACACCACGGCGATCTTCAGGGAGACCGTGGGCGTCAACGCGATCCCGGGCGAGGATCGCCCGGCCGGGAAGCAGGTCGTGTCCGCGGTCATACTGCCCGGCGTGGTCGAGGAGGAGGCCGTCTTCGAGGGCTGGGAGGAGCAACTCGCCGAGGCGCGGCCCTTCGCCCTGCAGTGGTCGCTCACGGTGTGGGAGATGGTCTCCCCGGTATGCCGGGACAACGTGCGCCAGGTGGATCCGCGCACCGGGGAGATGGTCCGCCTGAGCTGCGAGGGGGGAACCACACCGCCGAGTGGTTCCTGAGATCCGTGCGGCTCCGCCCCCGCCGGGCTCAGGCCGTGGCGAGCACCGGGTGCCGGTGCACGGCCCGCTCGTAGCGTTCGAGCAGCACCGCCGCGACCTCGGGGGCGGCGCCCAGCACGTCGGCGACGGCGTCGGCGCCCGCTGCCAGGGTCTCGCGGCGGATCCTGTCGGCGAAGTGGCCGGGGGCGAGCAGGTAGGGGGCGACCACGATCCGGGAGACCCCCGAGCGCCGCAGGCGCAGCACGGCCTCCTCGGGGGTGGGTCCGGCGGCCGAGGCGTAGGCGGCGGTCACCGACCGCCAGCCGCGCAGCCTCGCCCAGTCTCCGGCGATCCCGGCGACCGTCGCGTTGGCCCGAGGGTCGCTGGAACCGGCCGAGACCAGCACCACGGCGGTGCCGGGCTCGCCGGGCCGCACCCCGGCCTCGGCCAGGCGCCGCTCCAGCGCGGTGACCAGCAGCGGGTGCGGGCCCAGCGTGGCGCCCGCGCGCACGCGCAGCAGGGGCCTGCGGGCCGTCGCCTCGGCCAGCGCGCCGGGGATGTCGACCCGGCTGTGGTAGGCCTCGGTGAGCAGCAGCGGCAGCACCGCCGCCTCGGCCAGCCCCGACAGCGCCGTGGGAAGCGTCGGGGAGGCGTGGTCGAGGTAGGCGGTGCGGACGAGGAGCTCGGGCCGCGCCTCACGTACCAGGTCGAGCAGGGCCTCCACCGTCGCGGCGGCGCGCGGGTCACGGGACCCGTGCGCCACGGCGACCAGCGGTGTCCCGGGAGCCGTGCCGGTGGCCCGCCACGTCATATGTGGAGCCCGCACTCGGTCTTGCCCATACCCGCCCAGCGACCGCTGCGCGGGTCCTCTCCCGGGGCGACCTGGCGGGTGCAGGGGGCGCAGCCGATCGAGGGGTAGTTGTCGTAGTGCAGCGGGTTGATCAGCACCCCGTTGTCGGCCATGTAGTTGTCGACGTCCTCCTGCGTCCACCGGGCGATCGGGTTGATCTTCACCATCTGGCGCTTGGCGTCCCACTCGACGACCTTGACTCCGGCGCGGGTGACGGCCTCGTCGCGGCGAATGCCGGAGACCCAGGCGAGGTACGGCTCCAGGGCGCGGTTGAGCGGCTCGACCTTGCGCAGGTAGCAGCACAGGTCGGGGTTGCGGCCGAACAGGCGCGGGCCGAGGTCGCGCTCCTGCTCGGCCACCGTGCGCGACGGCTTCACGTCGATCACGTTCACGTCGTAGACCTGCTGGACGGCGTCACGGGTGCCGATCGTCTCGGCGAAGTGGTACCCGGTGTCGATGAAGAGCACGTCCACGCCGGGCTTGACCCGGCTGACCAGGTCGATCAGCAGGGCGTCGCTCATGGAGGCGGTCAGGCAGAGCCGGTCGCCGAAGGTCGCCGCCGCCCAGCGGATGATCTCGAGGGCCGAGGCGTCCTCAAGGAACCGCGCGGCCGACTCGACGATCTCCTGCAGGTCGAGCGTCCCCCGCTGCTGACGTAATCCGACTTCGATGTCCACCAGTGTCATCGCTCGCTCACCCAATCCTGATTCGCCGCGCGGGCAGGTCGTGCCTCGCGGACATCCGCGCTCGTCGTCGTGCCGGAACCCACCGTGCGGGCCGTACGAACCGCGGTGACCTCGCCGGTCACCGTGGCCGTCACGTTCGCCGCGCCGGATTCGCCGCGCGTCACGAGCGCACCCCGATTCCGAGAAACTTCAGCTTGAAGGCGCGCACGCACGACCGGCAGTACCAGCCGCCGTCGCCCTCGTAGGGCTCCAGGTCTTCCTCACCGCAGTACGGGCAGTGGAAGGGAACGGCTCGCTCGCTCATCCGCTCCTCCTCGTCCCGTTCGTCCCGCTCGTCCGGCCCGTGCGCGACGGACCGGCGTACCGGCCGTTCACTTCAGGTCCGCGTCGTCGGCGCGCTGCACCCAGTCGGAGAAGGTCTCGTCCTCGTTCTTCAGCTTCTCGAAGTTGCGGAGCACGCGCTCCACGTAGTCGGGAAGCTCCTCGGAGGTGGCCTTCAGGCCGCGGACCTTGCGGCCGAAGCCGGGGTTGACGCCCAGCGAGCCGCCCAGGTGGATCTGGAAGCCCTCGACCTGCTCGCCCTCGTCGTTGACGACGAGCTGGCCCTTGAGGCCGATGTCGGCGACCTGGATGCGGGCGCAGGAGTTGGGGCAGCCGTTGACGTTGATGGTGAGCGGGCTCTTGAAGTCGGGCAGCCGCTGCTCCAGCTCGTCGATCAGGTTGGCCGCGGTGGCCTTGGTCTCGACGATGGCCAGCTTGCAGAACTCGATCCCGGTGCACGCCATGGTCTGGCGGCGGAAGGTGGAGGGCTTGACCCGCAGGTCACCCGCCTCCAGCTCGGCGACGAGACTGTCGACCCTGTCGGGCGCCACGTCGAGGATGACCATCTTCTGCTCGACCGTGGTGTGCACCCGGTCGGAGCCGTGCCGCTCGGCGATGTCGGCGATCAGGTGCAGCTTGTCGCCGTCGAGGCGGCCGACCTTCGGGGCGAAGCCGACGTAGAAGTTGCCGTCCTTCTGCGGGAAGACGCCCACGTGGTCCCTGCGGCCGCCACGCGGCTGCTCGGGCGCGGGGCCGTCGGGCAGGGCGTACCCCAGGTATTCCTTCTCCAGGACGTCGCGGAACTTCTCGGGACCCCAGTCGTTGATCAGGAACTTGATCCTGGCCCGGTGGCGCAGGCGGCGGTAGCCGTAGTCGCGGAAGATGCCGATCACGCCGCCGTAGGCGGGGGCGACCTGGTCGGGGGTGAGGAAGACGCCCAGCCGCTTGCCCAGCATCGGGTTGGTGGACAGGCCGCCGCCCACCCACAGGTCGAAGCCGCGCTCGCCGTTCTCGTTCACGACGCCGACGAACGCCACGTCGTTGATCTCGTGCACGGTGCAGTGCGCCGGGCACCCGCTCACCGCGGACTTGAACTTGCGCGGCAGGTTGGAGAAGGCCGGGTCGCCGATGTAGGTGTCGTAGATCTCCTGGATCTGCGCGGAGCCGTCGAGGACCTCGTCGGTGTCGATCCCGGCCAGCGGGCAGCCCAGGATGACGCGCGGGGTGTCGCCACAGGCCTCGGTGGTGGACAGGCCCACCGACTCCAGGCGCTCCCAGATGTCGGGAACGGCCTCGATCTCGATCCAGTGCAGCTGGATGTTCTGCCGGTCGGTGACGTCGGCGGTGCCCCGGCCGTAGAGGTTGGAGATGTCGGCGATGACGCGCAGCTGGGCCAGGTTGAGCCGGCCTCCGTCGATCCTGACGCGGAGCATGAAGTAGCGGTCGTCGAGCTCCTCCGGCTCCAGGATCGCGGTCTTGCCGCCGTCGATCCCGGGCTTGCGCTGGGTGTAGAGCCCGAACCAGCGCATCCGGCCGCGCAGGTCGGCGGGGTCGATGGAGTCGAAGCCGCGCTTGGAGTAGACGTCGATGATCCGCTGACGGACGTTGAGCCCGTCGTCGTTCTTCTTGTTCTCCTCGTTCTTGTTCAGCGGCTCACGGTAACCGAGAGCCCACTGACCTTCGCCGCGCGGGCGCTTGTGATGTCGGTTCGCCGACCGGGCAGGGGTCGTCATGCGCGCGTCCTTATTGTGGCTCGATGGAATGATTTCCGGACGCGCACGGGCGGCACCTCCCGCCTCATCGTCGAGTGCGGGGGTCGATTACTCGAAAAGAGGACGCCTGTTACGCGGCCGAGCTGGGTGAAATCAGCAGGGGGCGACGGTTAACGGACGTCACAACAGATGGCACTGCGGACACGCAGGAGGTCGACGTGGCGTCGCACGACGAGCAATGGGTCCGCTGGCATGTCTACGACGATACCTCGGACCTCGTGGATGTCCAATGTCGGGTCCATCATCTGGACGCGGACGTGGTGCCGGGCCCGCGCCGGAGAGGCCGGAGAGGCCATAGAGGCCGGGACGGTCTAGAGGCCGATCACCCTTCCCCCAGCCAGTTCACCCGTGGTTCGGAGGGCTTTCGCGAAGACTGCCCGGAACCACGGTGATCATTTTCTTGGTTGGTCTTCGCCTGGTGCTGACAGTCGCACCACGAGCCTCCCCGGCACTTCTCGTGCCGCCGCTCCCTGCAGTCCTCACAGATCATGGGTCCATTCTGCGCGGTTCCTTCTCGCGTATTCCTCGGGCACCCTTGTCCTGCCCATGGGTTTGATGGACGAGCCGCCGACCCGGGCCCACGGGCAGGACGTGGCGAACGCGATCGGGCCGGAGTAAGGGACCGGAGTGGCCGGGCAGGGGGGCGAATCCCGCTCCACCGGAGTGGAGGGCGGGTCCCGCTCGGGCCGGGGGTAAGGGATGGGCCCCGCTCGGGCCGGGGGCCGGATCAGGGGTGTTCCAGGGGGACACCGGATGGAACCGGCCTCAGCCCGCCTGACATGCTCGTAAATATGCGGACGCTGTTGAACGTCATCTGGCTGGTCTTCGCGGGAATCTGGCTGGCGATCGGCTATGTCCTCGCGGGAATCGTGTGCTGCGTTCTGATCATCACGATCCCGTTCGGCATCGCGTCGTTCCGGATCGCCGCCTACGCGCTGTGGCCCTTCGGCCGGACCGTGGTGCGCGACCCCGAGGCGGGCGCGCTGTCGGCCATCGGCAACGTGATCTGGTTCGTCGTGGCCGGGATCTGGCTGGCGATCGGGCACCTGCTGACCTCGATCCCGCTCTTCCTGTCGATCATCGGCATCCCGCTGGGCCTGGCCAACCTCAAGCTGATCCCGGTCTCCCTGCTGCCGCTGGGCGCCCGCATCGTCGACGCCGACGACGCCGAGGCGTTCTACCGCAGGTAGGTTTCACCGCGGACGGTCCGGTTACCGAGGGTAGGTTTCGCCGCAGGTGGTCCGGGTAGCCCGGTGAGATTCGATCGTTGCCCGCCCGACTCGTGATCAAGCGCGGCTAGGAATACCGTTGTGTGGCATGACGTCCACTGATGCCCCGGCCCATCGGTCCGGGCCCGAGCGGCGCCCTCCGCGCGGGCCCGGGACGCGGTTGCGCGCCGGTCTCGCGTGGGTCCGCGGTACGGACGTCTGGACCAGGTCGCGGGCGCTGCTCTCGTGGATCCGCGGCACCGACACGTGGACCCTGGTCGTCGCCACCACGAACGCGGGCGTCACCTACCGCGTCACCGGCCTGGCGGGCGAGGCGGCCTTCTTCGCGCTGCTCTCGCTGCCGCCGTTCATGCTCGGCCTGATCGGCGTGCTCGGCCAGCTGACCCGGGTGTTCGGCCCCGAGACGGTCAAGAACGTCAGCGACTGGATCGACCAGCAGGCCCACCTGCTGTTCACCGACAACGCCGTGGACACCGTGGTCACCCCCCTCATCCAGGACGTGCTGAAACCCGAGAACCAGGTCTCGCTGATCTCCCTGGGCTTCCTGCTCGCGCTCTGGTCGGGCTCGCGGGCGCTGTTCGTCTACGTCGACCTGATCTCGGTCGCCTACGGCCTCGGTGAGGAGCGCGGCATCATCCGCACCCGCCTGATGTCCTTCGGGTTCTATCTCGCGGGCCTGCTGATCGGGCTGGTGGTGATGCCGGTGCTCGTCCTCGGCCCGGCCGCGCTGCGCGGGGCCCTGCCGGCCGACTACACCGTGCTGGTCGACATCCTCTACTGGCCGGTGGTGATCATCGGTTCGGTGATCTTCCTCACCCTGCTCTACCACGTGAGCGTGCCCGTACGCACGCGCTGGTGGCGCGAGCTGCCGGGGGCGATGCTCGCGCTCGTCATCTGGATCGTCTGCGCCGCCGTGCTGCGCGCGGTCCTCGCCGCGTGGTTCTCGCCGGTCTCCATCTACGGCTCGCTCGCCGCCCCCATCGCCGTGCTGCTGTGGCTCTACATCACCGCGCTGGCCGTGCTCATCGGCGCCACGCTCAACGCCGAGGTCGACAGGCTCTGGCCTGTCGAGGGCGCAGGTCGCGCCGGGCGCGGGGCTTAGTCCGCTATCGTCTAAGCCGTGACTGGCGCATAAGGTGGGAGAGACCACCGGGGAGCGAAAGGGCGAGAAGGCCGAGCGCCTGGGTCTTCGCGCGATGTCGACGATGACAGGGGAGTGAAGGCGCATGAGCGCTCTTTCCAGCGTGGATCCGCAGATCGCCGAGCTCATCAAAGCCGAGGAGCGGCGGCAGTCCGACACCGTCAAGCTGATCGCCTCGGAGAACTACGTCTCCAAGGCCGTCCTCGAGGCCACCGGCACCGTCCTCACCAACAAGTACTCCGAGGGCTACGCCGGCAAGCGTTACTACGAGGGCCAGCAGGTCATCGACCAGGTCGAGACCCTCGCCATCGACCGGGCCAAGGCCCTGTTCGGCGTGAACCACGCCAACGTTCAGCCCTACTCGGGCTCACCCGCCAACCTCGCCGTCTACCTGGCGTTCCTGAAGCCGGGCGAGACCGTGATGGGCATGGGCCTGCCGTTCGGCGGCCACCTGACCCACGGCTGGTCGGTCTCGGCCACCGGCAAGTGGTTCAACCCGGTCCGTTACGGCGTGCGGCAGGACACCGGCCGCGTCGACATGGACGAGGTGCGCGAGATCGCCCTCCGCGAGCGCCCCAAGCTGATCTTCTGCGGTGGCACCGCCGTCCCGCGCACGATCGACTTCCCGGCCTTCGCCGAGATCGCCCGTGAGGTCGGGGCGGTGCTCGCCGCCGACATCGCGCACATCGCGGGCCTGGTGGCCGGTGGCGCCCACCCGTCGCCGGTCGGCCACGCGGACGTCATCTCCACCACCACCCACAAGACCCTGCGCGGTCCCCGGGGCGCAATGCTCATGGCCACCTCCGACGAGCACGCCACCGCCCTCAACAAGGCCGTCTTCCCCGGCCTGCAGGGCGGGCCGCACAACCACACCACCGCGGCCATCGCGGTGGCGCTCAAGGAGGCGTCGACCGACGAGTTCAAGGACTACGCCCGGCAGGTCGTCCTGAACGCGCGAGCGCTGGCCGAGGAGCTGCTGGGCCGGGGCTTCGACCTGGTCTCCGGCGGCACCGACAACCACCTCATCCTGTTCGACCTCACCCCCAAGGGCATCGGCGGCAAGCCCGCGGCCCAGGCCCTCGACAAGGCCGGGCTGGAGACCAACTACAACAGCGTGCCCTTCGACACGCGCAAGCCGTTCGACCCCTCGGGCATCCGCATCGGCACCGCGGGCGTGACCAGCAGGGGCATGGGCGTCGCCGAGATGCGGCAGATCGGCGCGTGGATCGACCAGGTCGTCACCGCCCTGGCCAAGGACGAGGACGAGGCCAAGCACGTCATCACCCGCGTCCACGGCGAGGTCAGGGAGCTCACCTCCCACTTCCCCGCCCCCGGCCTGTGACCGTGCCCCTCGGGTCCTCTCCGGGCCCGGCCGCCGTCCGGCGGTGATCTCCTCGGGTTCGCGGCGCGTCGGCCCACGGGGTCTCCGGGGCGCCGCGACCGGCTGATCGGCGACCGATCGACCACGCGCGAGGCAACACGAGGACGCCCGGCCGGGACATCCCGGCCGGGCGTCCTCGTGCTTTGCGGGAGACTCACCCCGGAACCGGGACCTCCCGCGAGGATCGGGGACGCCGGGCGGCACGGGGACCGGGATTTTCCGCGCGGTACGAGGAGCGGGACCTTCCCGCGGCACGAGGAGCGAGGACGCCGGGCGGAACGAGGGCCGGGGACGCCGGGCGGCAGTGGCGCCCGGGGCCGGCTGGACTCCCCGGCTTCGGCCCCGGGAAACCCCGCGAATGTGTTTGCGCCGGACGGGAGGCGGTGCGCTAAGGTTCTCCTCAGACGTCGTCCGAGAGATGTACGGCCACGAGGTGACAGGAGGTGGGGGATATGCGGGTTGTTCTGGTGAGCCTGCCGTCCGTCAACCTCCGGGTGCCCGCCTAGCCGATTCGCGACAGGGCACCCGGCCTTCCACAAGGGTGCTTACGTTGTCCTCTTCTTCGTCTTCCTCCGTTCTCACCGCTCTCGGCTGGAACGACTCCCTCGCCGCCGAGCTCCCCGCGGGCCTGATCCCCGCCCGCGTGTCCCGCGTCGACCGGGGTGCCGCAGAGGTGCTGGCGGCCTCTGGTCATCTCCGGGCCGACTACGCCGCCAGGGTGCGGCGCGCCGCCGCCGCCGACCCCGTGGCCCTGCCCTGCGTCGGTGACTGGGCCGGGCTCCGCCACCTGGCCGAGGGCCGCTTCGAGCTGGAGGCGCTCCTGCCCCGGCGCACCGCGTTCGTGCGCGGCGGCGTCGCCAGGGACTCCAGGGGCGGGCTCTCCGGCGACTCCCAGGGCCAGGTGCTCGCCGCCAACGTCGACGTCGTCTTCGTCGCCGAACCCGCCCTGCACGCCACCGACACCGCCGACCTGGGCAGGATCGAGCGGCTGCTCGCGCTCGCCTGGGAGAGCGGGGGCCGTCCCGTGGTGCTCGTCACCAAGTCCGACCTGATCGGCGATGGCCTCGGTTTCCTGATGGACGAGGTCGCCTCGGCGGCGCCGGGGGTGGACGTGCACCCGGTCTGCTCCGTCACGGGCGAGGGCGTCGACCTCGTCCGCGGCTACCTCGAGGGCACGCGCACCGCGGTGGTGCTCGGCGCCTCGGGCGCGGGCAAGTCGACGCTCGTCAACGCCCTGGCGGGGGAAGGGGTGATGGAGACCCAGCAGGTCAGGGCCGGTGACGGCCGGGGCCGTCACACCACCGTGCACCGCGAGCTCATCCCGCTCCCGGGGGGCGGGCTCATCATCGACACACCCGGTATCCGCCGCGTCGGCCTGTACGACATGGGCGAGGGCGTGGACATGGTCTTCTCGGACCTGGAGGAGCTCGCCGCGCGGTGCCGGTTCGGTGACTGCCGGCACGACAGCGAGCCGGGCTGCGCCGTGATCGCCGCGATCGAGGACGGCACCATTCCGGAACGGCGGCTGGAAAGCTGGAACAAGCTCCAGAGGGAGGCCGCGTGGATGGCGTCCAGGAGTGACGCGCGGCTCCGCAAGGAGATGCAGAACAAGTGGAAGATCATCCACAAGGAGATGCGGAAGCCGGGCCGTAGCAGGCCCTGACCCGCGGGGGAAGCCCGCCGTGCGGTCGCCCGTCCCGGGGGCCGCACGAGCGGGGCCCGACACGACAACGTGTGATCTCGCAGGGGGTTCGCGAGATCACACGTGCGGGGGAAGCCGGGTGGAGGTACTGCTCAGGCGACGGCACTGATGCCGGCGCTGGCGGCGCGGCGCATACGACGGCGACGCTCGGAGGCGCGCTCGTCCTCGTTCAGACCGCCCCAGGTGCCGTACTTCTCCGGACGGGAAAGCGCGTAGTCCAGGCACTCGGCGCGAACGGGGCACTGGGCGCAGATCGCCTTGGCCTTACGCTCACGGATGTCACGCTCGGGCTGACGCTCACCGTCGGGACCGAAGAAGAGCACGAGGTCCTCGCCCCGGCACGCGGCGTCATCCTGCCAGCCCCAGCTGGGCCGAGGCCGGGCGGTCTGCCGACGTACCTGAGACATGAGAAAACCACCTTATAGTGAGAGGTATTTCTGGTTGATGCCGCATTAGACGCTTATGACGTCCCTGGGTCCAACGCCTGGATTGGCCGTGATGTTCCCTCAGGTCAAGTCAGCGCGGACGTGGCATACCGCACAGGGGTTACCCTGTCCAGCGTGACCAGCCGGTAGGTAGTGATCGTATCGGCGCAAGCCGTACCGCATGGCGTTGTCAGCGTCATGGGTTCAACCACTACCCGAAAACGAGCGCCACTACCGCGCACAAATGCCTCGGTGACGGCGCCGTCCAACCTGGAGGACTCCACGGCCACTCCGCCAACCGAGAGATCACCCGTATGAATGCGGATGAAATGCTCAGCGGCCTGCAGTGGCTCAGGGATGCCTGCGCGTCCCCGGAAACGGTCGAGGATGACCTCGCCGGACCGGTACGCGTTGGCTGCCGCGATCGCAGCAGCCTGAGACATGCTGCCGTAGTAAAGCCCGTGTGGCAAGCACACGAGGTTGGCGGCGTATCGATCGCCGCCAACATGTGATGTTTCCCATACTGTGTCCGGCAATGTTTTTGCCAAGGACCGAGCTAGGGGTAGTCCAATGCGGGCGCAGCACGCGTTGCGCTTGGCATGCGTGCAGACCAGAAAAACCGGCTCACTCACAAGTATGCAGGACTCCGGGACCACTCCGGCCACCACGCTGTCAAGGTTAAGATCGTCCGGACCTGCGATGACGCCTTCGGCGATCCATGGTTCGGCCGACGCGGAGTCGGCGACCATGACGTGAATGCCGGTTTCCACGAGGTTTCTGCGTCCCGGACGGCGGATCAGCTGGGGGCGGATGCCGAGCCGCGTGGCCCGCTTGATAAGGGTGTGCACGTCCGCGGGAAGGTTGCAGTCCTCCAGGTGGGAGGCCCAGGGGCCGGGGTGCTCGATGAGCAGCCAGAAGCGGGCTCCGACGGTCGCGCTGGCGTGGACCGGCAGCGCGCCGGTGTGACAGCCCGGCGGGTGGGTGCACCCTTTACCCGGCATATCCGCCCCGCCCACGACGCCCCCCGTGCTCACACTCTCTCCTCGCTCGAACTTAGGTAAGACTAACCTAACAGGGGGATCGAGGTGGCGGTGGGTAAAACGATCATAGGCGTGTGAGGGCGATGCGCGGGCGGCCGGTGGCCTTCCCTCCCCCCGGCACACCGGCGGACGGATATGGCCGTCAGAAACCGGCGTGGGTGTGGGCGCCAGGAGGCCGGTGCGGGTGCGGGCGTCAGGAGGCCAGCGCGGCGCGGGCCAGGGGCAGGGCCGCCTCGCGGTCCCGGGGGACGAGACCGACCCTGGTCCGGCGGTCGAGAAGGTCGTCCACGTCCAGGGCGCCCTCGTGCCTGACCGCCCAGACGAACTCGGCCCCGGTGACCCCGGTCGGCCCGGCCTCGGCCAGCCAGGGGGCCTCCGCCATCAGGGCCCGTACGGCGCCCGCCTCGTTCCCGTACCGCTCCAGCAGCCGGTCCGCGCCGTTCGCGCCGCCGGGGGCGCCCGTGGGGACGGCCCCGACGAGGGGAAGCTCCGCCGTGCGGCTCCGTCCCGCGCGGAGCCGCCCCAGGGACACGGCCCGGTCGACCGCGTCCTCGGCCATCCGCCGGTACGTGGTCAGCTTGCCGCCCACGATCGTCACCAGCCCGTCCGGCCTGCTCAGCAGGGTGTGCCTCCTGGACAGGTCGGCCGTGCGGCCGTCGGCGGCGAGCAGTGGCCGCAGCCCCGCGTAGGTCCCGGCGACGTCCTCGCGCCGGATCGGCTCCTCCAGTACGGAGTTCAGGACGGCCAGCAGGAAGGTCACGTCCTTCTCCGGGACCGCCGGGACGTCCGGGACGGGGCCGTCCACCGGTTCGTCGGTGAGGCCGACGTAGACCCGGCCGTCGGGCTGGGGGAGGACCAGGGCGAAGCGATTGCCCTCCCCGGGAATCGGCACGTGCAGTCCCGCGGCCAGGCCGGGCAGCGTCTCGGGCCGCAGTACCAGGTGGGTGCCGAGCGAGGGGCGCAGCCGGATGCCCGGGTGCAGCCCGGCGGCCCAGACGCCGGTGGCGTTGACCACCGTCCTGGCCCGGATCGTGAAGGTGTCCCCGCCGAGCTCGTCGCGGACCAGCGCGCCGTCGCCGGACAGCTCCAGCGCCCGGCAGCGCGTCAGGATCCTCGCCCCGTGGGCCGCGGCCGTCCTGGCCACGGCGACCACCAGGCGGGCGTCGTCGGTCAGGCGCCCGTCCCACGACAGCAGGGCGCCGCGCAGCCCGCGCGAGCCCAGCGGCGCGGCGAGGGCGAGGGCCCGCCCGGCGGAGATCCGCGAGGGGCCCGGCAGGAGATGGCGAGGCGTGCGCGCCGCGACCCGCAGCCCCTCGCCGAGGCGGTATCCGGTCATGAGCAGCGCCGCGTGGCGGCGGGAGACCTCCGGGACCAGCGGCAGCAGGTAGGGGTGGGCCCTGACCAGATGCGGCGCGGTGCGCCCGAGCAGGTGACCGCGCTCCACCACGCTCTCGTACGCCACCCCGACCTGCCCTTTGGCCAGGTAGCGGAGCCCGCCGTGGATCATCTTGGAGCTCCACCTGGAGGTCCCGAAGGCGAGGTCGTGGGCGTCGATCGCGGCGACGGACAGGCCCCGGGAGGCCGCGTCGAGTGCCGCCCCGGCGCCGGTGGCGCCCAGCCCCACCACCAGCACGTCCACCACGAGGTCGCGCACCTCGGCCAGCTCGCGTGCCCGGCGGGCGGCGTTGAGGGAGGAGTTCACGGTCGCAGGTACCTTTCCAGGAGCGTGGCGAGCTCGGCGTCCAGGTCCTCCAGACCGGCCATACCGGCCAGCCCGGCCGGGTCGAGCATGGTCGGGCCGGAGAGCAGGAACGACTGGGCGGTGAGCAGCACGGTCCCGGCCATCCTCACCGGGTCGCCGGGCCGCACGGTGCCCCCCTCCTGACCTCGGATGATCGCCGCCTCGACGATCGTGAGCATGGCCTCGTGGCTCGCCCCCCTGCGGTCCAGCAGGTAGGGCAGGAGTAGCTCCGGGTCCACCTCGACGATCTTCCGCCAGAGCGGGTGGCCGCGCAGCGCCCGTACCACCGCCACCGTCGAGGTGACCGGGTCCCCGGTCGCGAACCGGTCCGCGACGCGCACCCACTCGCGGGTCATCAGGTCGGCGACGAGGGTGCGCATGTCGGGCCAGCGACGGTAGATCGTCATCCGGGAGAGCCCGGCCCTGCGCGCCACGTCGGTGAGCGTCGCGCGCCGCACCCCCACCGCGAGGACCACCTCGCGGGCGGCGTCCAGCACCTGACCGCCGCCTTCCATATCCACATTGTGACGAATAGGCGTCATGTGTCACAGTGTAAAGGTGGAAAATCCGACGAGTGCCGCCGACCCCATGCTCTGGTCCGGCTGGGGTGACCCCGGCAAGGCCGCCGACCTGCCGGAACCGGTCAGAAAGCTGCTCCACGACGTGCTGGGCGTGCGCCAGGGGCGGGTCCGGGCCGCCGAGCTCGACGAGGTGCGGCTGCCCGCCGTGACCCTCTCCCCGCTCGTGTCGGCGGAGCTGCGCGGCGTCGTCGGCGCCGATCACGTGCGCTCCGACGACGAGGCCCGCGTCCGGCACACCCGGGGCAAGTCCACCCCCGACCTGATGCGCATGCGCGCCGGGGACGGCTCCGACGCGCCCGACGCCGTGGTGCTGCCCGGCTCGCACCGCGAGGTGCTGGACGTGCTGGCGATCTGTGCCGCCCACCGGGTCGCGGTGGTCCCGTTCGGTGGCGGAACCTCCGTGGTCGGCGGCCTGGTCGCGACCCGGGACGGGTTCGCCGGTGTCGTCGCGCTGGACCTGGCCCGCCTGGACCGGCTGATCGCCGTCGACGCGGAGTCGATGGTCGCGGAGATGGGACCGGGACTCCGGGCGCCGGAGGCCGAGCGGCTGCTGGCCGGGCACGGGTTCACCCTGGGGCACTTCCCGCAGTCGTTCGAGTACGCCACGCTGGGGGGTTTCGCCGCCGCCCGCTCCAGCGGGCAGGCCTCGGCCGGGTACGGGCGCTTCGACGACATGGTGGTCGGCATGACCGTGGCCACCCCGCGCGGCACCCTCGAACTGGGCCGGGCGCCCAAGTCGGCGGCCGGGCCCGACCTGCGCCAGGTGATCCTCGGCTCCGAGGGGGCCTTCGGTGTGATCACCTCCCTGAGGCTCCGCGTCCGGCGCGCACCCGCCGAACGGGTCTACGAGGGGTGGCGGTTCGCGTCGTTCGCGGAAGGGTCGGCCGCGCTGCGACACCTCGTCCAGGAGGGCGTCGTGCCCACCGTGCTGCGCCTGTCCGACGAGACCGAGACGATGGTCGGCCTGGCCCGCCCCGGCGAGATCGGCGCCGCGCCGACCGGCGCGGGCTGCCTGGCGATCGCCGGGTACGAGGGCTTCTCCGAGGTGCCCGCCCTGCGCGAGCGGGTCGCCGCCCTGCTGTCCGGGCTCGGTGGCGTCCCCCTCGGTACGGATCCGGGAGAGTCGTGGGCCCGAGGGCGCTACTCCGCGCCCTACCTGCGCGACGCGCTGCTCGCCGCCGGGGCGACCGTCGAGACGCTGGAGACGGCCGGGTTCTGGTCCACCCTGCCCCGCCTCCACGACGCCGTACGGCTCTCGCTGCACGCCTCACTCGGCTCGCCGCTGGTCATGTGCCACATCTCCCACGTGTACGGCACCGGCGCCTCCCTGTACTTCACGGTCGTCACGGCGCAGGGCGACGATCCGGTAGGGGAGTGGGAGGCGGCCAAGCGATCGGTCAACGAGGCGATCGTCGCGGCCGGGGGTACGGTCTCGCACCACCACGGCGTCGGCCGCGACCACCGGGAGGCGTACGCGACCGAGATCGGCGACCTGGGCGTGGAGATCCTGCGCGGGATCAAGGACCGGCTCGACCCCGAGGGCATCCTCAACCCCGGCGTCCTCGTCCCGCCGGGGAGGTGACGGGCACGGGGACTCGACCGAGGCTTTACGGGGGAGCGCCGGTGGGGCACTCGATCGGGAAGCCGGTGGGGGAGGTCGACCGGCGACCACGAGCCCGTCCGTGGCCGCGCGGAGCGTCCCGGGGATCCGGGTGCGCCTCATTAAG
Source organism: Streptosporangium oxazolinicum (assembly GCF_039537505.1). Lineage (NCBI taxonomy): Bacteria > Bacillati > Actinomycetota > Actinomycetes > Streptosporangiales > Streptosporangiaceae > Streptosporangium > Streptosporangium oxazolinicum. Next base: position 27,094 of record NZ_BAABAQ010000004.1, on the reverse strand, counting down.
ATCATTGCCAAGATATGGTCATGGCTGACATCGGACAGGCGGCGGAGCGCGGGCGTGAGGTCTCCTCCCGGGTGTCGAAGGAGGGCGCGGGCTGGTCCTGCGCCCAGACCGGCACCTTCACGGACCTGCTGCCCAGCAAGGAGACCTTCTCCTGGCTGAACCCGCGCACCATATGGCGGTCGCGCAACGAGGTCCTCGCGATCCTGTTCGGAGACCCCTCGGGGCAGGTGCGGGCGCGCTGGGTGGGCTCCCAGCGGGACCGGGGCGTCGACCCCTCCTTCCGCATCCCGATGGACGTCGGCCCCCAGTTCTCCTTCCTGGTCCTCGGCGACACCGGGGAGGGGGACGCCTCGCAGTACGCCGTGGTGCCGGGCATGCTCAAGGTCGGCGAGGACACCGCGTTCGCCGTCGTCGCCAGTGACGTGATCTACCCCACCGGCTCGGGCAACGAGTACGAGGACAAGTTCTTCCGCCCGTACCAGGACTACCGGGCGCCGATCTACGCGATCCCCGGCAACCACGACTGGTACGACGGGCTCGGCGGCTTCATGCGCGTCTTCTGCGACGCCCCGGCGCTGGCGGCCGAGAGCGAGGGGTTCAAGCTGTCGCCCTCGGGGCTGCGCGGCCTGCTCTGGCGCAAGCCGGAGAAGATCGACGAGGCCCGGCTGGCGAGGGCGCGCGAGCGGCGGGCGAGGCCGGAGCAGCGGGTCGTGCAGCCCGCCCCCTACTGGGCGATGGAGACCCCGGGGCTGCTCATCGTCGGCGTGGACACCGGCATCCGCGGCGAGATCGACAGGGAGCAGGCCGACTGGCTGCGCACGGTCTCCCGCGACCCCCGGCCCAAGGTGCTGATCACCGGGAAGCCCATCTACACCCGCAACGAATACAAGCCGTCGAAGCTGGCCGGCGGCGGCACCATCGACGACATCGTCACCGACCCCGCGCACAACTACGTCGCGGCGATCGGCGGCGACGTGCACAACTACCAGCGCTTCCCGGTCAAGGTCGGAGACCGGACCATCCAGTATCTCGTCGCGGGCGGCTCCGGGGCCTTCATGCACGCCACCCATACCATCCCGAGGGTCACCGTGGGCGGCGTGGACGAGGACGACTACCGCTGCTACCCGCTGCGCGGCGACTCGCTGTCGTTCTACAGCAGGCTCTACAGCGACCGGCTGCGCATGCGCTGGCTCTACCTCACGCCCGACGAGAGCGCGGCGCTGATGTCCCGCCAGATCGGCAACACCCCGGTACGGGACACCCCGGTCGTGCCGATCACCCGGCGGATGAGGTGGGCGGCCCGGATCCTCGGCGGCTGGCCGATGCCGCTGCGGCTGCCCGTGGGCAGGACCTTCCACCGCTACCTGTCGGAGCTGTCCGACTGGGACACCCCGCCGTTCTTCAAGAGCTTCCTGCACGTCTCGGTGACCCCCGAGGTCCTGACGATCCGCTGCTTCGCCGCCACCGGCTGCCTGCGACAGGAGATCGAACCCCCGATCGAGGACGAGATCGCCATACCGCTCGTCTGATCGAGAATGTCGTAGCGGCGTGGCAGTGTTGGCGTATGCACGTGTCGGTCGCGGCGGCTCCCGGGGGCGGGGGCGTTCTGCGTGTGGACGACGGGCCCGCCGGGGCCGTCGCCGATCTGCCCTCGGCCGTCCGCGAGCTGGAGGCCCGGAGCCCGCGCTGGGTCTGGGCCGACACGCGGGAGGTCTACCCCGCGCTGCTCGCCGCCGGGGTGCGGCTGGCGCGCTGCCACGACCTGGCGCTGACCGAGGGCCTGCTCCTGGCCCACGAGGGGCGCTTCGGCGAGCCGAGGTCCGCCCTCGCGGCTCACGCCCGGCTGCACGGTCTCCCCGTGCCCGACGACCACCATGGATCCCAGGCGCGGCAGGCGACCCTCTTCGAGGAGGAGACGCCCCCGCCGGACGCGGACCTGGTCGCCGAGGTCTACGCCGACCAGCTGCGGCGCGTCGAGGCCACTGCGGACCCGGGGCGGTTCCGGCTGCTGGTCGCCGCCGAGTCGGCCGGGGCGCTGGTCGCCGCGGAGATGGCCCGGGAGGGCATGCCCTGGCGGGAGGACGTGCACGACGAGCTGCTGACCGGCCTGCTCGGCCCGCGACCGGTGCACGGCATGCGGCCCGCCAAGCTCCAGGCACTGGCCGACCAGGTGGCGGCGGCCTTCGGCACGTCGTTCAACCCCGACTCCCCGCAGCAGATCGTCCGGGCGTTCAAGGCGGCGGGCGTGCCCGTCGCCTCCACCCGGGCCCACGACATCAAGCGGGTCGAGCACCCGGGCGTCGCGCCCCTGCTCGCCTACAAGGAGATGGCCAGGTTCTACAGCTTCCACGGCTGGGCCTGGGCCGACCAGTGGGTGCGCGACCACCGCTTCCGGCCCGAATACGTGGTGGGCGGCGTGGTGACGGGCCGGTGGGCGACCAACGGCGGCGGGGCCCTGCAGATCCACCGGCTGATGCGCAAGGTCATCGTCGCCGACGACGGCTGGACGCTCGTCGTCGCCGACGCGGCCCAGCTGGAGCCGCGCGTGCTGGCCGCCATGGCGGGGGACGGCGGCCTGGCCAGGGCCGCCGGGCAGATCGACCTCTACCAGGCGCTCGCGCAGGCGTTCGGCGGCGAGCGTGACAACGCCAAGATCGCCATGCTGTCGGCGATGTACGGGGGCACCAGCGGAGACGCGCCCAAGCTGCTGGCCGTGATGCGCCAGCGCTTCCCCCGCGCCTACCAGTTCGTGGAGGACGCCGCCAGGGCGGGTGAGGAGGGCAAGGTGGTCCGCTCCTGGCTGGGCCGCACCTCGCCCCCGCCCTCCGCCGGTTGGCGGGAGCTGGTCTCCGGCCCCGAGGGGGGCCGCGCGGCCCGCGACAGGGGCCGGTTCACCCGCAACTTCGTCGTCCAGGCGACCGCGGCCGAGTGGGCGCTCGTGCTGATGGCCGTGCTGCGCGGCCTGCTGCCCGACCCGGCCAGGCTGGTGTTCTTCCAGCACGACGAGGTGATGGTGCACTGCCCGGCGGAGCTGGCCGGGGAGGTCGTCGCGGCGGTCGGAAAGGCCGCCGAGGAGGCGACCAGGCTGCTGTTCGGGTCGACCCCGGTGCGCTTCCCCATGATGGCCGTCCCGGTCAGGTGCTACGCCGACGCCAAATGACGGTCCGGCGGGGGCCGGCGTCCTCGGACGTCCCGGTGAGAACCGGCCACGGACCGGCCATGGGTTGACCGCAGACCGGCCGCAGATTAGCTACGGACTGGCCACGGGTCGGCCGCGAACCGGGTGCGGCCGAGGGGAAGGGGGCCGGGGCGTGGGGCGGTCGCGACTCAGGCTCGGATTCGGCCGCGGGCCAGGGCCAGCCAGGCGCCGGTGACCGTCACCATGACCGCGACGACCGCGCCGAGCACGCCGTACGACAGGCTGCCGACGATCACCCCGGCGATCACGGTGCCGGTCGCGCCGCAGACGTTCGTCAGCAGGTCCGAGAGGCCCTGCACGGGGGTGCGGTGCTCCAGCGGCACGGCCTCGCTGAGCATCGCCGAGCCGGAGATCAGCCCGCACGACCAGCCGAGGCCGAGCAGGACCAGCCCGACGGTCACCCGCGTGACGTCGTGCGCCCCGGCCCCGCCCGCGAGGACGGCGGCGGCCAGTAGCAGGCCCATGCCCAGCACCAGCACCGGCGTTCTCCCGGCCCGGTCGGCCAGCCAGCCGACCACGGGCGACAGGGCGTACATCCCGGCGATGTGCAGGCTGATCACGATGCCGATGACCGTGTACGTCGAGCCGCCGTGGTCGAGGTGGACCGGGGTCATGGACATGACCGAGACCATCGCGGTGTGGCTCACCGAGATCGCGACCAGGGCGCGGACCGCCACGGGGGTGCCGCGCAGCACCCGCCAGGCGGTGCGGAACGTGCCCCCGCCCTTCGCCGGGGCCGGGGACGTGCCGGGGGCGGGGGACGCGTCCGGGGCCGGGTGGGCGGAGCGGGCCAGGAGCAGGGGATCGGGGCGCAGGGCGATCATGATGATGCCGAGGGCGATCGCGAAGCTCACCAGGGCGAGGGCGAACGGGCCGCCGCCCGGCGGCAGCCCGAGCCCGGAGCTGAACCGCTCGGCCGGTGCCGCCAGGTTCGGTCCGGTGACCGACCCGATGGTGGTGGCCCACACCACCAGCGACAGGTGCCGGGCCGAGTGCCCCGGCGGGGACAGGTCGGTCGCGGCGTAGCGTGAGGCCAGGCCGCCCGCGCTGGCCGCGCCGAACAGCACCAGCCCGGCCAGCAGCAGCGGCCACGAGCGCAGGCCGACAGCGAGCAGCGAGACCAGGCAGCCGAGCAGGGCGCAGCCGTAGGCCAGGGCGAGCCCGGCCCGCCGGCCGCCCCTGCCGGACGATTTCGCGGTGGGCAACGCCAGCAGCGCGGCGCCCAGCACGGTCGCGGTCCCGGCCAGCCCGCTGAGCGCAGTGGAGCCGGAGAGGTCCTCCACGGTCACCGAGCTGAAGGTGAGCCCCACGGCGATCCCGATCCCGCCGCTGATCTGGGCGGCGGACAGGACGGTGAGCGTCCGCCGCCGCACGGCGGCGATCCGTTCTCCGCCGCCGGGGGAGACGCCGGGGGCCGTGGTGTTCTGGGGGTTCGCGGTCACGGGCGAAGTCTGCCATCACTCATGACCGCGCCACGAGGCCATTTCGCGGGCGGCGTGACGGGACGGCGGGCGGGGATGGGGGGTGACGGGACGGTGGACGAGGTCAGCCGATCGAGGTGAAGGTGGCGAAGAACGTCTCCAGGATGTCCGAGTTCTTCTCCCAGTCCAGGTCCTGGACCTTGAACGTGATCTGGTAGGCGGTCCGGCCGTTGAGGGCGACGTAGCGCGTCAGCCCGTGCATCGGGACGCCGTTGGGCTGGACGTAGGTGTACTCCCAGTCCGCGGCCCTCCACGTGCGGTAGTTCACCGCCGTCACGCCGACCTCGGTGTACTCGTCGAGGCCCTTCCTGCTCGCCTTGTTGAGTGCCGTCACCGGATCCGTGACCGGCACCTCGACGACGACGATGCTCTGCCCGCCGCTCTTCGGCCCGGTGAAGGTGACCGTTCCGCCGGGGCTCTCCTTCACCGTCCAGTCGCCGGGCACCGCGCCGGAGACGCCGGCGACGTTCGCCAGCTTGAACCCCTCGGGGATCTCCTCGCTCGGCGCGGCGGAGGTCACCGGGTCGGCCGCCGTGGAGGTCGCCGTGGACGGGATCGTGGAGACCGGGGTGTCGGAGTTTCCGCCGGGCAGGAAGACGAGCAGCCCGGCGACCACGATGGCCAGCACGCCGCCCCCGCCGAGCATCAGCAGGCGGACGTCGGGGCCGCCCCCGCCGTCTCCCTGGGCGCGGCGCGCGTTCCCGCGTGCCCCGTTCCGGCTGGGCGAGGTCATGGACTGCGAGTCCCGTACGGCGCGGGAGGACGCCTCCCGCGAGGTGGGGGCAGGCCAGAGCGCCGCCTCGCGGGCCTTGGACGCCTCGCTCCGCCCGCGACGCGGCGCGGCCGGTGGCGATGAGGGGGGCGCTGACGGCGGTGCTGACGGCGGCGCGGCGGGCAGGTCGCCGGAGAAGCTGGTCAGCGGGTCGAACGGGTTGCCGTCGGGGCCGGTCGCCGTGCTGCGCAGCGCGTCGTAGCCGCGCTGGTGCTCGCCGGTCAGGCCGGTGATCGCGTCGAACCGCGGCCCGCCCGCCTGCGGGAACCCGCCGGAGCCGGTGGCGGGGAAGGAGAGCAGGTCCGCGCGGTGGGATCCCGAGGGGCCGGAGAGCGCGTCGTGGGAGCCTGAGGAGTCGTTGGTGTACGGCACCCGGATCGGGCCCGAGGGCGTCTCGATGATCCGGGAGGGCATCGGCCCCGACGGTACGTTCAGCGGGGGCATCAGGTGGATCGGTATGGAGTCGCCCGGGACCGGCATCGACGAGGGCGAGGGGGCGGGCGCGCGGTTCGGGGTGCTGGAGCCGTGGCTGCGCAGCACCCGGTCGAGCAGGTCCGACACCTGTGAGGCGCTCATCCGGTCGGCGGGGTTCTTGCGGAGCAGGCCCTCGATGACGGTGATCAGGGCACCGGCCCGCTGCGGCCGGCTGGGCTCCTGGGTGAGGATCGCGCCGAGCACGGCCACCGCGTCCGGCCCCTCGTAGGGGGGCCGTCCCTCGACCGCCGCGTACAGCGTGGCGCCGAAGGACCACAGGTCGGAGGACTGCGTGACCGGCTGGCCCGACAGCCGCTCCGGCGGGATGTAGGCGGGGGAGCCCATCATCAGGCCGGTCTGGGTGATCGCCACGTCTCCTTCGATCGCGGCGATGCCGAAGTCGGTGAGCACCACCCGGTCGGAGGTGAGCAGCACGTTGCCCGGCTTGACGTCGCGGTGCATGATCCCGGCGGCGTGGGCGTGGCGGAGCGCGTCGAGCACCCGGACGCCGATCTCGGCGGCCTGGACCACCGGCAGCGGCCCGCTCTGCCGCACGGCCTGCTCCAGCGACCAGGCGCGGACCAGCTCCATCACGATCCAGGGGCGGCCGTCCTCCTCGACGACGTCGTGGACGGTGACGATGCCGGGGTGGCTGAGCCGGGCCGCCGAGCGGGCCTCGCGGAGCATCCGCCGGTGGGCTCCCTGCGTGCCCGCGTGGTCGAGGCCGTAGGGGAGGATCAGCTCCTTGACCGCGACGTCCCGGTCGAGCAGGACGTCGTGCGCGTGCCACACCATGCCCATCCCGCCACGGCCGACCGGCGACACCAGGCGGTAGCGCCTGCCCACCAGCCTGCCCTGGCCCTCCGGTGTTCCTCCAGCGGAATCGCCGCCCTCAGGCCCCTGGGGGTTTCTCCCGAGCAAGCGATCGGTCATCGTTCCCCGTTCCCCATAACCAACCCCTGTGAGTGCGGACACGATATCGGGATGGCATTTGGTTATGGAAGTTTGCATGCTGAGAAGGCGCGTGACGGTATTTGTCAGGATCGGTGTCCTTCAGATCACTGAGCCTGCGTCCGCGCTCTGACGTCGCCGAATGCTACCGGCGGATGGAGAAATTGTCAGCTTTACCCAATCTTAATAGACGAAAGATCGCTATGTAGACGCATGTTCATGATCGGCTGCCTCGGCCAGCGCGGCCAGGGCCGAGGTGAAGGCCGAGGCGGGCGGGCTGACCAGGCCCGCGCCGACCTGTCCGGTTCCCGCGACCCGTCCGGCGATACCGGTGTTCACGGTGGGCAGCAGGCCCGTCCTGGCGACCAGGGTGACGTCGACGCCGACCGGCGTGCCCCGGAAGTCCAGCCCCGGGATCTGGTACGCGGGGTGCTCGGCCAGGGTGATCTCGTACATGGACCGGGTGGCCGCCATCGCGTCCGACACGTTCCCGCCGACGAACCGCACGATCGCCGGGGCCGCGGCCATCGCGAAGCCGCCCAGCCCCGCCGTCTCGGTGATCGTCGAGTCGCCGATGTCGGGATTGGCGTCGTCGGGGCCGTACGCGCCCAGATAGAGGCCGTCCGGCACGCCCGCGGGGCCGGTGAACCAGCGGTCGCCCAGCCCGGAGACCTGGATCCCGAAATCCGTGCCGTTGCGGGCCATCGCGACGACCATCGTGGAGCCGGGGACGTCCCGCGCGGCGTCCGCGCTGACCTTGCACGCGGCCATGCCCGCGTTGAGGAAGAAGTGGTCGTTGCCGTTGACGAAGCGCAGGACCTCGGCGGCGTGGCCGGGGGCGGCCTCCACCACGTGGGGGGCGAGTTCGCGCACCATCAGCGAGGTGGCGGCGCGGTTGCGGTTGTGCAGTTCGTCGCCCATCTGCAGGGCCTGCGCGGCGAGCGACCCGAGGTCGAGCGGCCCGCTCCGCTCCAGGGTGGCCTGGAGCACCGGGCCGAGCACCTCTGCCATCCAGCGCAGCCGCTCCAGCACCTCGGGGCCGTACGCGCCGTACCGCAGCACCTTGCCCAGGCCCTCGTTGAGCGAGCAGTAGGCGGTGCCGCCGTGCTCGGCGTCGCGTACCTCGAACATCCACATCGACGGGGTGACCACGCCCGCCATCGGCCCGACGGTCCGGTGGTGGTGGCAGGAGTCGAACCGGGCCTGCCCGGCGGCCAGCCGCTTTTCGGCCTCCTCGGCGTCGGCGGCCAGTCCCTCCAGCAGCATCGCCCCGATGAGCGCGCCCCGCATCGGCCCCGACGCCCGCTCCCACTCGATCGGCGGGCCCGCGTGCAGGAACGTGCCCTTCGGCAGGTCGAGCACCTCGTGCGCGGGCCGTACCCCGACGAGCTGCGGGCGCGCCGAGACCAGGCGGCCCACGGCCGTCTCGTTGGCACGGACCCGGCGCGGGTCGGCGAGCACCCTGGCCAGGTCCGCCTCGGTGCCGGGCATCGGCGGGCGCCAGTCCACCCGGACCCGCGGGACGGCCTGCGCGTCCAGCGCCTCGCCGAGTACGCCGGCCCCCACGGTGATCACTTCCGGCTCACCGGAAAGCATGGACAACGTCATCGATTCTCCCTGAACCTGAAACCCGAACCTGGAAGCCGAGCCCGAACCCGAGCCCGGAACCCGAGCCCGGAACCCGAGCCTGGAACGAGCCCGGAAACCTCCGGCCTCGGGCGAACGGCCGGTCAACGAGCGTTCGCGTCGACCCTGGTGGCCGCGCGCGCGGCGTACCCGGCGGCCCCGGCGTTGGACGTGAACACCGTGGCCCCCGCCGCGTTCAGGGCCTCGGCCTGCGTGGTCAGCCCCTGCGGGTCGCCCTCGGAGCCGACCAGCGCGACCACCGCCGTGACGCCTCTCGCGACGGCCTCGGCGATCGCGGGCGCGAGCCTGGCGGCGGGGTCGGGGTCGGCGCCGTGGCCGAGTACCACGTCGAGCAGGACGACGTCGCCGGGCGGCACCTCGGCCAGGGCCTCCAGGCGGAGTGCCGGGTCGATCATCGGGTGGGCCCTGCCCACCGTGTAGGCGTCGTCGCCGAAGTCGGTGAACTCGCCGGTCCCGGCGATCAGCCGCGCCTCCACGCACAGCGTCCCGCCCGAGTAGATCCCCCGCACGTTTCCTCCGGTCCCGGTCCCGGTCCCGGCGCCGGTCGTCCCGGGGTGTTCCGGCGCCGCGGCCGAGGCGGGCCAGGAGGGCCAGGTGGGGACCGGGACGCCGAGGACGCGCAGGGCGGCCTCGGTCACCGAGGTCAGATCGTCCTGGCCGGGACCGAGCAGCGCGGTCACGACCGGCGTGCCGAGTTTCGCGACGGCCTCCTCGACGGCCCGCGCGACCTCGGGGGCCGGGGGCTTGGAGATCAGGACGATCAGCTCGGTGGCGGGGTCGGCGTCGAGGGCCTCCAGGGCGCGCAGGGTGGACAGCCCGCCCACGTCCGAGGACAGGTCGCGACCGCCCACGCCCAGCACGTGGGACACCCCCACCCCCGCCAGATCGAGCAGGCAGCTCACCTGCTGCGCCCCCGTCCCCGAGGCGGCCACCAGCCCGACCGGGCCCGGCCGCAGGACGTTCGCGAAGCCGAGACCCGCCCCGCCGATCACCGCGGTGCCGCAGTCGGGACCCATGACCAGCACGCCGCGCTCGGCGGCACGCCTCTTGAGCAGCACCTCCTGCCCGACCGGCACGTTGTCACTGAAGATCATCACGGACAGGCCCGCCTCGACCGCGTCCAGCGCCTCGGCGAACGCGTGCGGGCCGGGCACCGAGACCAGGGCCAGGGTGGCGGCGTGCTCGCGGGCCGCGGCGCGGACGGTACGCGGGGGGCGCCCCGCGCCACCGCCGTCACCGCCGCCACCCGGGGACGGGGCCGACAGCGCGGCGAGCAGCCCGTCCAGTTCCGCCGACGCGGCCTCCAGGGCGTCCACCTCGCCGCGCAGCGCGATCAGCAGGTCGGCGGGACCGGCCGGGGGCAGGTCGAAACCCAGCTCGGCGGCGATCCCGAGGTTGAGCTCCGTGGCCATCGCCACCACCGCGACCTCCACGCCGGACAGCGCGGTCGCCGCGCGGCTGACCCGCATCAGGCTCACGGAGTCGTGGTAGACCCCCGTGCGCGTCCGGACCACATCAGTACTCGCCATCGCCCCCGCCTTCCAGATCGATCACCGCCGCGAGCCCGATCCGCAGTCCCCACGCCAGGTCCGCCCCGGAGGTGTGGCCCAGCTGCAGGAGGCGGTGCAGCGCCGCCTCCAGGGACTGCCGTCCCGCCAGGCCCCGCAGCACGGCCAGCACCTCGCCGCTGGCCTCGCCCCGGGCGGCGCAGTGCAGCAGCGCCGCCGAGATGGGGGTGGTCCTGCCGCGCACGTCGAAGGTCACCGCGGCGGCCAGCCAACCGGCCAGCCACACGGCGCGGCCCGCGCCCGTCGCGCCGCCCAGGTGGTGCAGCGCGACCAGCAGCCCCGCGAGCACGTCGTCACCGCTCGGCGTGAGCCCCGGGCCCAGCCCGACCAGCTGCTCGGCGGCCACCACGCTTTTGAGCAGCGAGCCCTCGGCGCAGCCCTGGGCCAGCAGACCGGCCGCGCCGTTGCCCTCCAGCCCCGGACGCCTCGGCGACCGCTCGCACAGCTCCGCCATCGCGGGCAGCGAGCGGGCCAAGCGCGCCACGTCCACGGCACCGAGCGGTGGAGCCGGGTTCCACCAGCGGTGGGCCCGCAGGCTGAGCCGCCCGACGTCGATCGAGCCGTCTCCGACGGACGCCTCGTCGCCCACCGCGACGCGCGGCATCGGGTCGGTCACCACCATGGCGTTGGGCAGGCGGGTGGCCTCCCCGGTCACCACCGCGATGACCTGCGGTTCCAGCTCGGTGCGTACCTCAAGGTAGACGCCGGAGGGGAAGGCCGCCAGCACCCGCGCCGGGCGGCGGGGCGCCTCCAGCATCTGGCGCAGGGCCGTGCTGGCCGCACCGGTCCGGTGCGTCCGTACGTCCACGCGCTGCGCCCTCGGGCGTGTTCCAACGGTCATGAGCGCTCCTCGGCAGGCCCCGTGGGTGTGAAGGTGCTCTCTCCAGCGGTTCGCTCGCTCACGGACTCCCCCATCCATTGAGCCGACGGTAGAACGGGCGTGGACGCAGGCCGTACGGAGAAAGATGCCAACAGTCTGCTCAAAGGTTGGCTCTTCCTGACAGACGGGTCCATCAGTCACAATCACCTCATGGAACCCCCCGTACGCCCGGCGAGCACCGGAACGATCATTCACGGCGTCGCCGTCGGCGAGGTCCTCGGCGTCTCGACATTGGCGGGAGCCCGGCTGATCGCGGGGGAGCGGGGCCTGGACCGCGTCGTGCAGCGCCTCAACGTGATGGAGGTGCCCGACGTCCTGGCCTGGGTCAAGCCGCACGAACTGCTGCTCACCACCGGATACCCGCTGCGCAACACCCCCCAGTCGCTCGGCAGGCTGGTGGCCGACCTCGACGAGCGCGGCCTGGCCGCGCTCGCCATCAAGCTCGGCCGCTATCTCGACGAGCTGCCCGAGGAGATGGTGGAGCAGGCCGACCGGCTGGGCTTCCCGCTGATCCAGCTTCCCGACGACGTCGGCTTCGACGACATCCTCAACCAGGTGCTGACCGACATCCTCAATCGCCAGGCCGCCGTGCTGGCCAGGGCGGAGGAGGCGCACCGGGCGCTGGTCCAGGTCGTGCTCGCCGGGGGCGGGCTGCGCGAGGTGACGGCCGAGGTCGCCGGGCTGCTGGGCGTGGGGGTGGCCGTGCTGGACGGGATGGGCCACGTGCTGGCCGCTGCCGGGCCCGTCGAGCACATGGCCGCGCTGCGCGAGGCCGCCGAGACCTCCGAGGCCCCCGGGCACCACGCCTCGGTGCCGGTCGTGGCGGGCGGCCACCACCACGGCAGGATCGTCGCCCACGGCCCGGCCGGGTCGATCGGCGACGGCGACGTCGGCATCCTGGAACGTGCCGCCACGGTCGCCGCGCTGGTGGTGACCCGGCAGGAGGCGGTCAACGCCGTCGAGAGCAAGTACCGCGCCGACTTCCTGCGCGACGTGCTCACCGGCAGGGCCGGGGGCTCCGAGCGGGTCGCCTCCCGGGCCAGGGCCTTCGGCTGGGACCTGCAGCGTCCGGTCACCGTGCTGGTGGCCGAGCTCGACCCCGAGGGCGACGAGCGCGCCGCCCAGGACCGCCTCGTCACCTGCTGGACCGGTGCGATGCGCCGCCACGACGCGCGCGGCGCGGTGGCCGGGTTCTCCCACGAGGTCGTCACCATCGTGGACGCGTCCGTCGACGCGGGCCGCCTCGCCAAGGACGCCGCCGCGGCCTTCGCCGAGTCCCTGCCCGCCACCTTCTCCACCGGCGCCAGCCGCACCGCCATCGGGGCCGAGGCGCTGCCCGAGGCGTACGGCCAGGCGCTGAAGGCCGCGCGGGTGGGCCGCCAGCTCCACGGCAACGGCGCGGTCGCGCACTTCGACCAGCTCGGCGTCTACCGGCTGCTGTCCCTGGTCAACGACACCTCCGAGCTGCACGCCTTCGTCCGCGAGACCCTCGGCCCGCTCGCCTCCGACGACGACGCGGAGAACGCCGACCTGCGCCGTACGCTGCAGGTGCTGCTGGAGACCAACCTCAACGTGGCCGAGACGGCGCGCAGGCTGCACTTCCACTACAACACGCTGCGCTATCGGATCGGCAAGCTGGAGCGCATGCTCGGCGGCTTCACCGAGGACGCCCACCTGCGGCTGAACCTCACCCTCGCCCTGCACGTCCTGCGGATGCGCGGGATCTGACGGCGGCGTCCGGGGATGAGGTCTCACAGCCGGAAGACGGCGGCGTCCGGCGGCGAGGTCTCACAGCCGGAAGACGGCGGCGTCCGGCGGCGAGACCCCACGGCCGGGACCGGTGGCGGCGAGGAGCGTCCGCGTCCCGCGCGCACGCGGGATCTAAGCTGTTCGGCGTGAACGAGACCTTCGAGCTGGAAACCGAGTACATCCCGCTGTGCGACCTGCTCAAATACTGCGGCGTCGCCGAGACGGGCGGCCAGGCCAAGCACTTCATCGCCGACGGCAACGTGCTGGTGGACGGCGAGGTCGAGCTCCGCAAGACCTGCAAGATCCGCGACGGCCAGGTGGTGACCGGCGACGGCTTCGAGATCCACGTGGTCGGGAAATAGCGCGCGCGCTCCCGTGGCCCGGGGCCGCGCGCGCTCCTCACCGGGGCGGCGGGTACGCCGTGCGCGAGGTGTCCCCTGGTCGGCCGCCCAGATTTGGCAGATCATGACGGTGTAAGGGCATGGCTTCGGTCCTAACGTGCCCGCAACGGTTGTAGAAGGGGATTCGCCGGAGGGAGCCCGCGGGGTGGTCACCGACCGACGGCCCGGTGAAAGGTAGGGGCTCGATGGTTGCAGGCTGGACGAAACACGGCGACGGGAAGACACTCGCTCCCGGAGAGGTGGTCAGACCCGACGAGCGGCTGTCATGGCCGCGGATGGTCGGCTTCGGGGCGCAGCACGTCGTCGCGATGTTCGGCGCGACCTTCGTCTTCCCCCTGGTGATGGGACTCGACCCCAACGTCGCCATCATGTTCTCGGGCGTCGGAACGATCATGTTCCTGCTCATCGTGAAGGGGAAGGTCCCCAGCTACCTCGGGACCAGCGCGTCGTTCGTGGGCGGCGTGCTCGCGATCCGGGCGCTGATGGGCGGTGACACGCCCGCCACCGACGCGCTCGTCACCGGCGCCATCCTCGTCGCCGGATTCGTCCTCGCGCTCGTGGGCGTGGCCATCCACTTCCTCGGCGTACAGATCATCAACCGCGTCTTCCCGCCGGTCGTCACCGGCGCCGTCGTCATGCTGATCGGCTTCGGCCTGGCGTACGTCGTCGCCGACATCTACTGGCCGCAGGACCAGTGGATCGCCCTGATCACGATGACCGTCACCTTCGTCATCATCGTGCTCTTCAAGGGGTTCATCGGCAGGATCGGCATCCTGCTCGGCCTGATCATCGGCTTCGTCCTCTCCTGGGGCGCCGACAGGGTCTTCGGGAACATCACCGCCTTCAACGCGGGCACCGGCGCGATCGACACGCACCCCAGGGTGAGCTTCGAGGGCGTGGCGGCGGCCGACTGGATCGGCCTGCCGAGCATGCACTTCCCCGACTTCAGGTTCTCCGCCGTACTGCTGGTCCTTCCCGCGGTGATCGCGCTGGTCGCCGAGAACGTCGGCCACGTCAAGGCCGTCGGCGAGATGACCAGGACAGACGTCGACCCGTACATGGGCCGCGCGGTCGCCGCCGACGGCGCCGCCACCGTCGTCGCCAGCGCCTTCGGCGGCTCCCCGACCACCACCTACGCCGAGAACATCGGCGTGATGGCCGCCACCCGCGTCTACTCCACGGCCGCCTACTACATCGCCGCCGTCATCGCGATCCTGTTCGGCCTCTGCCCCAAGTTCGGCGCGCTGGTCGCCGCCACGCCGGGCGGCGTGCTCGGCGGCATCACCGTCATCCTGTACGGCATGATCGGCCTGCTCGGCGCGAAGATCTGGATCGAGAACCGGGTCGACTTCTCCGACCCCGTCAACCTCGTCCCGATCGGGGCCGGGATCATCCTCGCCATCGGCCCGGTCAAGCATATGATCAGCTCGGACTTCACGCTGGAGGGCATCGCCCTCGGCACCATCGTGGTGGTGGCCGGTTACCACCTGCTCCGGGTCATCGCCGGGCGGGGCGGCGCCGGTGGCGGCGCCGGTCCGAAGGAGGTGTCCGAGCTGCGACGAGAGGTCACCGGGTGAAGCCACCCCCGTTCGAATACCACGCTCCCCGCTCCCTCGGCGAGGCGCTCGACGCCCTCGCCGGGACCGGGGAGCACGGCAAGGTGCTCGCCGGGGGGCAGAGCCTGATCCCGATGCTGAACATGCGGCTGGCCGCCCCCGCCCACCTGATCGACATCAACCGGCTGTCCGAGCTGGCGTTCGTCGACGTCGGGCCGGAGGGCGTCCGGGTCGGCGCCCTCGCCAGGCACGCCCAGGTGGAACGGCACGAACCGGCCGCCGCCGCCCAGCCGCTGCTGGGCAGGGCGCTCCGGCTGGTGGCCCACCCGGTGATCCGCAACCGGGGAACCGTCGTCGGCAGTCTGGCCCACGCCGACCCCGCCGCCGAGCTGCCCGCCGTCCTCACCCTGCTGCGGGGTTCGGTACGGCTGGCGCGGCCCGGCGCCGTCAGGGACGTCCCCGCGGAGGACTTCTTCACCGGCCCGCTGGAGTCGGCGATCGACCCGGGGGAGCTGGCCGTCTCCGCGTTCTTCCCCGCGCGGCCCCCGCGCTCGGGCACCGCGTTCCGCGAGGTCGCCCGGCGGCACGGCGACTACGCCCTCGCCGGGATCGCGGCGCAGGTCGTCCTGGACGACGACCTGAGGATCACCTCGGCCACGGTGGCGTGCGTGAGCCTCGGGCCCGTCCCGCTGCTCGTCGACGTCTCCGAGGCGGTCGGCCACCGCCCGTCCGCCTCGGCCGACTGGGCCTCGGCGGCCCGCGCCGTACGGGAACGGGCCGACCCCGACGCCGACATCCACGCGACCGCCGCCTACCGGCGGCACCTCGCCGGAGTCCTCACCGAGCAGGCACTCCGTGACGCCGCCAGGGAGGCCGCGGATGCATGAGATCACGCTGACCGTCAACGGGGTGCTCCGGCAGGCAGAGGTCCCGGCCCGGCGGCTGCTGTCCGACTGCCTGCGGCACGACCTCGGCCTGACCGGTACGCACGTCGGGTGCGAGCACGGGGTCTGCGGGTGCTGCACGGTGCTGCTGGACGGCGAGCCCGTCCGCTCCTGCCTCACGTTCGCGGTCACCGTGGACGGGCGCGACATCACCACCGTCGAGGGACTCGCCGACGCCGACGGCACGCTCTCGCCGGTGCAGCGGGCCTTCGCCGAGTGCCACGGCCTGCAGTGCGGCTTCTGCACCCCCGGCTTCCTGTGTACGGTGACCGCGCTGCTGCGCGACAACCCGGCGCCGACCGACGAGGAGGTGCTGGAGGGCATCTCCGGCAACCTGTGCCGGTGCACGGGCTACCAGAACATCGTCAAGTCCGTCCACCGCGCGGCCGAGATCATGGCGGAGGAGCCGTGAGCGGGCACAGTGGGTACAGCGGGCACAGTGGGTACGGAGTGTCCATGAGCGCGTACGGCGAATCCCCGGGTGGGCTCAAAGGGTTCCCCGGTGAGTTCAGGGGGTTTTCGGGTGAGCGAGGCCGGAGACACGCCCCGGCGAGCCGTCAGGTGAGGCGATCATGACCACGAAACTGTTCGGCGAACCGGTCCGGCGCCGCGAGGACCCCCGGCTGCTGACCGGTGGGGGCCGCTACGTCGACGACCTGGGAGCCGGGGCGCTGGAGGCGGCGTTCGTCCGCTCCCCGCACGCCCACGCCAGGATCCGCGACATCGACGTCTCGGCCGCCGTCGAGGTCGAGGGACTGGTGGCGATCTACACCTGGGAGGACCTCCCCGGCGCGCTCGCCCAGCCGTTGCCGCTGCTCATCCCGCACCCGGCGCTCACCCACGGCCGCACCGCGTACCCGCTGGCCCGCGAGATCGTCAGGCACGTCGGCGAGCCCGTCGTGATGGTCGTCGCCCGTGACCGCTACCTCGCCGAGGACGCCTGCGCGCTCATCCAGGTCGACTACGAGATCCTCAAGCCGGTGGTCGGCGTGGAGGAGGCCGCGCAGTCGGCCCAGCTCGTCCACGAGGGCGTGCCGGGCAACGTCGGCGCGCACCTGGTCCAGGAGGTGCCCTCGGCCGCCGGGCTCGGCGCGCGCGAGGCCATCGACGCCGCGCCGCACACGCTGTCCTTCCGGCTCGACATCGAGCGCAGCGCGTCCATGCCGCTGGAGGGACGCGGCGTGCACGCCCGCTGGGACGCCGACGACCACTCCCTGCGCGTCCACTCCAGCACCCAGACCTCCACCAGCGTCCGCATGGCGATCGCGGCCAAGCTCGGCCTGCCGCTGCCGAAGGTCGAGGTGATCGCCCCCGACGTGGGCGGCGGGTTCGGCGTGAAGATCGTGCACCCGTGGCCCGAGGAGATCCTCGTCCCGTGGGCGGCGATCACGCTCGGCCACGAGGTCAAGTGGACCGAGGACCGGCGCGAGCACTTCGTCTCCTCCGCGCACGAGCGGGCCCAGGTGCAGTCGGTCCGGGTCGGCTTCGACGACGAGGGCCGGGTGCTCGGCCTGGACGTCGAGATCCTGCACGACCACGGCGCCTACACGCCGTACGGGATCATCGTGCCGATCATCACCTCCACCCAGCTGCTCGGTCCCTACCGGATCGGCGCCTACCGGGTCGAGTTCTCCTCGATCTACACCAACACCGTGCAGGTCACCCCGTACCGGGGCGCGGGCCGCCCCCAGGGGGTCTTCTGCATGGAGCGCACCATGGACCACATCGCCGAGTACCTCGGGGCCGACCGCACGGCGGTGCGCGCGGCCAACTTCATCCAGCCCGACGAGTTCCCCTACGACCAGGGCCTGATCTTCCAGGACGGCCGCCCGCTGATCTACGACAGCGGCGACTACCCCGAGTCGCTGCGGATGCTCAAGGAGCTGATCGGCTGGGACGACTTCCCCGCGCTGAAGGCCCGCGCCGCCGAGGAGGGCCGCACGGTCGGGATCGGCGTCGGCTGCTACGTCGAGGGCACCGGCGTCGGCCCGTACGAGGGCGGGCACGTCCAGATCACCTCCGACGGCCGGGTGCACGTCTCCACCGGGCTCACCTCGCAGGGGCAGGGCCACGAGACGGTGTTCGCGCAGATCGCGGCGTCCGAGCTCGGCGTGCCGATGGAACGGGTCTCGGTCGTCACCGGCGACACCCGCAGGTTCGGCTACGCGGTCGGCACGTTCGCCTCGCGCGCCGCGGTGATGAGCGGCAACGCGATCGCCCTGGCCTGCAGGAAGGTGCGGGAGAAGGCCCTGCGGATCGCCGCCGACGCGCTGGAGGCCGACCCCCGCGACCTGGAGATCGTCGACGGGGAGGTACGGGTGGCGGGCACCCCGGGCGCCTCGATCCCGCTGGCGACCGTGGCGGTGCTGTCCAACCCGCTGCGCTACGCCTTCGACGAGGAGGCGGCGAGGGCCACCCAGTTCGCGGGCGCCGCCTCCTACGACCGGCCTCCGGTGGCCGAGGGGGAGGAGCCGGGGCTGGAGGGCCGCGACTACTACTCGCCGATCCGCTCGACCTTCGCCTCCGGCATGCACGCGGCCATCGTCGAGACCGACCCGCTCACCGCCGAGATCCGCGTCCTGCGCTACGCCGTCGTGCACGACTGCGGCAAGCTGATCAACCCGATGATCGTCGAGGGCCAGATCCACGGCGGGGTCGCCCAGGGCGTCGGCGGCGCCCTGTACGAGAAGATGGTCTACGACGGCCACGGCCAGCTGCTGAACGCCTCCTTCATGGACTTCCTGATGCCGTACGCCACCGAGGTGCCCCTCATCGAGACCGCCCACCTGGAGACCCCGTCCCCGCTCAACCCCCTCGGCATCAAGGGCGCGGGCGAGGCGGGCGTCATCCCGGTCTCCGCGGTGCTCGCCTCGGCGATCGAGGACGCCGAGGGGATCAGGATCGACAGGATGCCCATCTCCCCGTCGGACCTGTTCGACCTGCGCCGCGCCGCCACGGGCTGACGTCCGCGAACCTCCGTGGCGCGTACGGCGCGAACGGTCGCCGGACTGCCTCGACCTGGACGTTCCGAGCCCTGGCGTAGGCGATGACGTCGGGGGCCCAGCCGGAGGACCAGCCCTCGTCGATCAGGACGTAACCCCAGCCGTTGCGCTGGGCGAAGTCGATGTACTGCCGCTGCCGGTTCTGGTCCGACGGGCTGGAGTGTTCGGTCAGCCAGGACCAGGCGACCGCGCCGGGCCTGATCCAGGAGGTGTCGGCCACCTTCGACAGACCGTCCAGGTGGTGGCCGCGGCGGTCGGCGCGGGGCTGGCGACGATGATCGCCGCCGGGAGTACCAGGGCTGACACACATCGGAGGAACAAGGGAAAGAGCGGTTTGCCTTGACGCGTGTCGGTGTCCGGGGGGATCGGACGGGGGTGGACGTCACGCCCCACCGGCAGGTCGGCACGGCGCGACTGGGGCGACTGGGGCGACTGGGGCACGGCGCGACCGGTGATCAGCGGAGATTCACGGTCTCGTGACCGCCGCACCTGAGCGCGTGACCCAGCCGACGCGGGCGGCGCTGTCTGTGGGCACCCCATGACGGGGTGGTCCGGCCCGCCGGTACGGCGAGCCGGACCACCCCGGTGTTTCATGGCAGACGCCACGCCTGGGCGGCCGAGGCGTTGCAGTCGTAGATCTGCAGCTGGATTCCGTTGGCGGGGTTGGCGCCGGGTACGTCGAGGCAGCGTCCGGACGGCGAGTTCACCAGTGTTCCGCCGGGCTTGGGCCACCACTGCTGGGCACCGGTGCCGTTGCAGTCCCACAGCTGGACCTTCGACCCGTTCGTCCGGGCGCTTTGCGAGACGTCGAGGCAGCGGCCCAGCGCGCGGACCGTCCCGTCGGAGGCGAGGGTCCACTGCTGGGCGGGCGTTCCGTTGCAGTCCCACAGCCGGACCTGGGCGCCGTTGGCGCCGGTGGCCGGATCGGCGTCCAGGCACTTCGCCGACAGCCCCGAGATCGCCCCGGACCGCGGCGGTGTCGGGCCGACGTCGTAGGACGGTGGCGCGTCACCCGCGGCAGCGCCCCAGCCGGTGTTCGCCGTCGTGCCGAGGGTGAAGTCGAGGGTGCCGCCGGCGGCGACGAACGACTCCGGCAGCCACGGCCGGGTCGAGGTCTGCCCGTTGACCCGCAGGCTCTGCACGTACTTGGCGCTGTCGGAGGCGTTCGGCGCGGTGATGGTGATGACCTTGCCGTTGCCCCTGGTGATGACGGTCTCGGGGAACTGCGGGCTGGCCAGCACCAGGTCGGCCTTACCGGGGGCCTGCGGGTACATGCCCAGCGCGGCCCAGACCGCCCACGACGACATCTGGCCGAGGTCGTCGTTGCCGACCAGGCCGTCCGGCGTCGGCTTGAAGATCGTCGTCAATGCGCGGCGCACCACGTCCTGGGTCTTGTGCGGAGCGCCGGCGTAGGCGTACGCCCACGGGGTGTTCAGGGTCGGCTCGTTGCCCAGGTAGGCGTACGGCTTGTCCGGCCCGCCGTTCAGCTCGGTGAAGAAGGTGTCCAGCCTGGACAGGACGGCGGCGTTGCCGCCCATCGCGTCGAACAGGCCCCGGTGGTTGTGGGGCACCATCCAGGTGTACTGCGCGGCGTTGCCCTCGACGTACTCGTTGTGCTGGAGCGGGTTGAACGACGGGAAGGTGGTGTCGGTGTTGCGGGGCTGCAGGTACTTGCTGCCGGAGTTGAAGAGGTTGCGCCAGTTCTGCGCCCGCCGCAGGAACGTCTCGGCGGTCGCGTTGTCGCCGATCCGCCTGGCGAGCTGGGAGATGGCGAAGTCCGCGCTGGTGTACTCCAGTGTGGTCGACGCCGAGCCCCACACGTCACCGAGCCCGGTCGGCACGTAGCCGTAGGTGTCGTACTGCAACCAGCCCGGCCGCTGGCGTACCTCCTTGGTGCCGGCCACGATCCGGCGCAGCCCGTCGGCGCTGTCGAAGCCGGTCGCCCCGAAGGCGTGCGCGGTCGAGATGATGATCGCCAGCGGGTCGCCGTTCATCACCCCGGTGCCGCCGTTGGCGACGGTCCAGCGGTCGAAGTAGCCGGCGTGGGCTCCCTGGTTGATCGCCGACTGCGCGATGTCGGCCGCCTCCTTCGGCGCGATCAGCGCGATCAGCGCGATCTGGGAGCGGTAGACGTCCCAGCCGGAGTAGTTGGCGTACTGCGCGCGGCCCGCCGGCACGGTGCGGATCTGCTTGTCGAAGCCGATGTAGCGGCCGTCGGCGTCGCTGAACACGTTGGGGTGCAGCAGCGAGTGGTAGAGCGAGGTGTACAGGGTGCGCCGCTGGGTGTCGGTTCCGCCGGTCACCGAGACGCGGCCGAGCAGGTCGTTCCACGCCGCCCTGGTACCGGCCCTGATCTCGTCGAATCCTCGCGATCCCTGCTCGGCGGTGAGGTTGGCCCTGGCGCCGTCGAGGCTGACGAAGGAGATGCCGACCCGGACCGTGACCGTCCGCTGGGTGGCGGTGTCGAAGGAGACGAACGCCGACGCGGCGAGCGCCTGGGCATCCGCGCTCTCGGTGGTGGGGGCGGCGGCGCGCACCTTTCCCTGCTGTTTCGCGGTCTTCGGCGCGGGAGGGGCCACCCCGGCGCTCTCGCCGGCGATCGTCTTCTTGGTCTCGTCGACCTTGCCGTCCGCCGCGGCCACTCCCGAGGTGGCGAAGGGGCGGTCGAACGCGGCGTGGAAGTACAGGCGGTAGCGGTTTCCGGCGCCGCAGAAGCCGCCGCTGTCGGTGTATCCGGAGATCGTGTCGGTGCCGATGGTGAGCGAGCCGCTGGCCGCGTTGAACGCCTTCGCGACGTCCACCGAGAGCGAGGCCCGCTGTCCCGCCGGATAGGTGAACCTGCCCATCCCGGACCGGGCGGTGGTGGTGAGCTCGGTTCGCAGGCCATTGTTGAACGTCACCGAGTAGTAACCGGGCGACGCGGACTCGTTGGCGTGGCTGAAGGTCGAGTTGCCCACCGGGGAGGAGCCGAGGACCGGCATGAACGGGATGTTGCCGAAGTCGCCGCATCCCGGGCCGGACAGGTGGGTCAGGCTGAATCCCCTGATCCGGTTGTCGTCGTAGTGGTATCCGCCGTGCTGGTAGGTCACCGTGTCCGGGCTCCACTGCAGCATGCCGAAGGGCGCGTCGGCGCCGGGGAAGGTGTTGCCGGCGCCGCCGCCGTGCCCGAAGTCCGGGCCGCCGGGTTTGGTGCCGACGAACGCGTTGACGTACTGGGCGGGGTCGCTGATCGCGAGCCGAGCCGCGGTGTGCGCGGCGGTGGCGGGCGCCGGTACTCCGAGGGCGGTCAGGATGAGGGCGAGCACGAGTAGGGCACGCACGGTGTGCCTCCTGCGGGGAGCGACAACGATGCGGCGATGACCGTTCACCGAGGGGGGACATCGTTGTCATGAATAAGAAGTTGATCGGATAATCGGATGGAGGTTTGCCGCTGTCAACGGCTTTCGTCAAGGTTTCTTCTTCCGTGCAGTTCACATGCCTATTACGGTGATGCTAAGAGTGCGTGAACGATTCGGGGGAGATCATGGACGTGTCACGTCCCTCACGTCGTTCTTGACAACGATGTCTGGAAACGGCCTGTCTTGGGGCGGCCGAGGCGCCGTGCCGACAGGTCTCGTCCGATGCCCTGGACCGCCGTGACCTCTCCGCGCGAGAGAGACCCGCCGTCCTCTGGCTCCGGCCCAGGAGTTTCACGGGGTGGGGCGCGGGGCCGAGGGTGTTCGCCGCCCCATCTCCCGACGAACGGCCTGGTGAACGAACCGCACCGGCCGCCCGCCCATCATCTGACCCCGTTCAGGTCTTCAACAGCTCCACGCCGCGGCGGACGAGCCTGGTACCGATCACGGTCTCCGAGGGCCAGGAGCCGTCCCCGCCGATCCGGTCGAAGAGCCGGAGCGCGGCGGTCCGGCCGAGCTCCTGGACGTCGTAGGCGATCAGGCTCAGCGAGCGTGGCATGAGGGCGGACAGTTCGAAGTCGTCGAAGCCCGTCAGCGCGGCGTCGTGGCCCCGGCGGCAGAGCTCGCGGACGGCGCCGACCGTGATCCGGTTGTTGCCGGTGAAGAACGCGGTGGGCGGGTCGGCGCCGTCGAGCATGTCCGCGACCACGCGGACGGCCTCCTCGGGACGCGTCACCCCGACCCGGATCAGGGAGTCGTCGTAGGGGATACCCGCTTCGGTGAGCGCCGTACGCACTCCGGACAGGCGTTCGCGCGCGGTGTAGATGGACGGCGAGTCGGTGATGACGCCGATCCGGCTGTGCCCGGCCGCCAGCAGGTCCTCGACGCCGGTCCGGGCCCCTCGCGCGTTGTCGATCACCACGCTGTCGGCCAGGATGCCGGACGGTGGCCGGTCCAGGAAGACCACCCGCATGCCCATCTCCATCTCGGGCCGGGCGTAGGAGTGGTCCGATCCGGCGGGCACGATGATCAGCCCGTCCACCCGGCGCTGGCACAGCTCCAGGAACTGCCGCTGTTCCAGCCGGGGATCCTCCTCCGAGCTGACCGTGATCAGGTGGGTGTCGTAGGAGCGCGCGACCTTGGCCACCGTCGCCGCGATCACCGAGTAGAACGGGTTGGCCAGATCCTCGATGATCAGCCCGATCGTCGCGGTCCGCCGGCCCGAGCGCAGCGAGCTGGCCATGTCGTTGCGCCGGAACCCGAGCTCGCCGATCGCGACGAGCACCTGCTCGACCAGCTCGGGCCGCACCGTCGGCACGTTGTTGATGACCCGGGAGACCGTTTTCACGCTGACACCGGCCGTGGCCGCCACGTCGGAGACGGTCGGTCTTCGCGGCCTGTCCTGTCCGCCCACCGAAGTCCTCCCGCCGAGGTCGCGCTCTCACCCACAATCCGGCTCATCCGCCACGACGAGGGTGACAATGGTATCCAGGTCAAATGTAATGCTTCGCGGTGAAGGCAGGCGCAGGTCCGTCCACTGCCGGTGAACAGGGGCGAGGAGAACGGGCCGACGGGGCCACCCGAAGCCGGGACGATCGGCGCCGTCCGGTTCCGGGGCGAGGGCGAGGATGAAACCGCTCGGCTCGACGCCGACCGGAGGTCGCCGGTTCCGGCCGGGACGCCGGGCGGTCAGCACTTCGGCGGGCGCCCGCGGATCGCGAACGATCGCGGTTGATCGCCCTGCCCATCACGTTGGCACCGTTCAGGTGCGGCGCGGTGGAATCGGAGGAGAGCGTCAGGCGGGACCCCTCCGTCCTGAGCGCTCGCGCCGGATCTCACGCGGCCGCGGTCCCCGGCGCGGCCGGCTGTCGGGGGGCTGTGTCCTGACGTGCCTCTGCCGCGGGCACGGACATCGTTGTCCCGAATGGGACATCGAAGGATGGAAATAGATCGCGATGTTCTTGCGGAGGGCCCCTGGAAGTGGCGGATTCCCAGGAGGCCGGTGACAAGGGTCGAGAGAGCGCTCTCTGTGAGTAGCCAGCGACCGTTATCACGGTAACGGCTCAGCCGTATTAGGATTATATGCTAGCTTTGTCCGCTTTAGGGATAATTGAGACATATATTAATAAATGTAACTTATGTCGGTTTTTATCGGGTTATCGTCTGAATGACGTGGGCCGCGCTCTGCGAGAACAGTCCCGCGACCGGAGTGCCTCCGCCCGGACGTGCGGTCACCTGAGCGGGAGCGGCTGTAAAACGCCTGGTCACACGGCCTGACTCGCGCTTTCGGTCAAGCCTGTGGCCGTTGTCGTGCGGGTGGTCGCCGTTTCTAACAATCTTGAAGACAACGTTGACAAACGTTAGTAATTTACTCTTTGCTTACGGCATTCGATGTCCCGTCGGTCCGGTGACAGTACGTCTGTCCGAATCCTGGAGCCGTAACGATGAAAACGATGGCATCTTCCGCCCATGCTGTGCCTCATTCTCCAGGGCTCGCCATCCGGCTCGCGACTGCGGCGTCAGTGGTGACCGTCACGTCCGCCGCGCCGGGAGGCAACCGGATCAGGACATCGACGTCCTCCAACTGGCTGACGACCTCCGACGGCGACTCACTCTCGATGCCGAAGATTCTGGGCAGCGTCGGCGGAGGCGGGGTCCGGATTCGGGTGCGCACCGGCGGTATCGGTCGGCGGCGCGCACCAGTGAGCGGCATGCTCGTCGATCCGCCGTCCTGGAAGTGTTCCGGCCGTCCGGGACACCTCGTGGTCGGCGGTATCCGGCTCTGATCGTGGGCCGCTCCAGCGGCACCGTCCGGCAGCGGACCTTTCCTTTCCACCCCCCGAACGACACGCACCCCTCCTCGCCGCAGCGGACCCCTTCCGGCCATGGCGGCCTGTCGAGGTCCTGCCCTGGGACGGTGCGGACGAAAGGATCAGACATGCGATGGAACTTCAGGCGGTTCTGGGCCGCCGTGCTCGGGTTCGCCCTCGCCGCGGCCGGATTGACGCTGGTGACGGCCGCACCGGCCCAGGCCGAGTCGAACGGCGGCGTGCGGGTCATGCCGCTCGGCGACTCCATCACCGACGGGTTCAACGTGCCCGGCGGCTACCGCGTCAACCTGTGGCAGCGGCTGGTCGCCGGGCAGTACACGGTCGACTTCGTCGGGTCCGGGTTCAACGGGCCGTCCACCCTCGGCGACCACGACCACGAGGGCCACTCGGGGTGGCGGATCAACGACCTCGACGCGAACATCGTCGGCTGGCTGCGTAACTCCGCCCCCCGTACCATCCTGCTGCACATAGGCACCAACGACATGAACCAGAACTACGACGTCGCGGGCGCTCCCGCCCGGCTGTCGGCGCTCATCGACAAGATCCGCGCCAACGCGCCGGTGGCCGAACTCTTCGTCGCGCAGATCGTTCCGGCGGGCGACCCCGCGCTGGAGGCGCGGATCCAGACCTTCAACGCCGCCGTCCCCGGCATCGTCGCGCAGAAGGGACCGATGACCCACCTGGTCGACATGCACACCGGATTCACCACCGCCGACCTCGCCGACGGCCTGCACCCGAACGCGGGCGGCTACGCCAAGATGGCCGAGCGCTGGTTCGCCGCGCTGCGGGCGGTGCCCGGCAGCCTCAACCCGGTGGCCGTGCCACCGGTCGGCACCGCCGTCTCGCTGTCCAACCCGCAGTCGAACCGCTGCCTGGACGTCGCCGGGATCAGCACCACCCCCGGCGCGCAGATCCACATCTGGGACTGCAACGGCGGGACCAACCAGCGCTGGACCCGCACCGCGGCCGGTGAGCTGCGCGTCTACGGCGACCGCTGCCTCGACGTGAACGCCAACGGCACGGCCAACGGCACGAAGGTGCAGATCTGGACGTGCAACGGCGGGACCGCGCAGAGGTTCACCTTCAACACGAACGGCACCATCGTGGGCGCCGGGTCGGGCAAGTGCCTCGACGTGGCGGCGAGCGGGACCGTGAACGGGACGCTGGTACAGCTGTGGGAGTGCAACGGCACCGGGGCACAACGCTGGTCCGTACGATGACTCCCGCTGTGGAGGCGCCCGCGCGGGCGCCTCCACAGCGCTGAGCATCCGGGAACCCCTTCGGCCTGATCGGCCGCGTGCCACGCCATGACCGGTTCACCGGCCGGCGCCACGACGAACTCCGCACCACCGCGAAACGCCCCCGCAGGTGCGAGAGCGCGCGACAACGGAAACCGCGGACGGTTTCCACTGATCTTCCCGGCGAGAGTGGGTCAGGACGACGCTCCCAACACGGCGGCGTCGCCATCAGCGGTCGGCGATGCCCACGATCGTCCCGCCTCGCCTTGTAAGCCCCATCGATGATCTCAACCTGGAGGACCGGTGCGAACACCCCCCTCGATCGACCGCCGAAGGTCATGGCCACGTGTGCTGGTGGCCGCGATGGCCGCGGTGGCCGCCGCGCTCACCATGACGGTGGCTGGTGCGGCGCCCGCCACGGCGGCGCCGGCGACCGTGGTAGGCGTGGCCTCCGGCCGCTGCCTCGACGTGATCGGCAACAACACGGCCTCCGGAACCGGTGTCAACATCTACGACTGCAACGGGCAGGCCAACCAGTCCTGGAACCTCACCGCGGCCGGTGAGCTGCGGGTGTACGGCGACACCAGGTGCCTGGACGTGGTCGGCCAGGACACCACCGCCCCGGCGGCGCTGCAGATCTACACCTGCAACAACGGCGCCAACCAGCGCTGGAGGATCAACTCCGACGGCACCATCACCGGCGTGCAGTCGGGCCTGTGCCTGGACGTGACCGGCGAGGGCACGGCCAACAGCACCCTGGTGGGGCTGTGGACCTGCACCGGGCGCGGCAACCAGAAGTGGACGACGTCCACCGGGAGCGCCGACACCCAGCCCCCGTCGGTGCCGGGTGGCCCTCGGGTGAGCGACCTGACGTGTGATTCGGTGACGTTTTCGTGGAACGCCTCGACGGACAACGTGGGGGTGGCCTTCTATGACGTCTACCACGACGGCCAGCAGATGAAGACGGTGAGCGGCACCACGCTGTCCACCAGCCTCACCGTGGTCG